>MPML01000019.1 GCA_002238445.1 Caldilineaceae bacterium bin5 | reverse complement strand
CGAAGGCCCGACCGCCCAAAAATACAACAATGCGGGGAGAAAAACACCTTTGCTCCCCTCGTTCAGGGTTGCGAATCAGTTGCGGCTGAGTAGTTACGAAGCAGCAATGGTTTCCGGCAATCTGTTCAGGCTGCAGGCGCGTTCAAGCCGTTCCTCATTCGTACTATACAGACTGTAAGCTGGACTTCGCGGCCGCAAATGCTTACCAGCGACGACGGCGTTGGAAAGTAAGGAGTCTTGTGATGCGGAAAATCACTGCATAGACGTATACCTGCCAGATGCCGATGGGAAGGGCCAGGGCTGCAGGCAAGTAGGAGGTAAGGGGGTGGGAGGTGATTGGGGCGCCCAGGCCGTTTACGAGGCTGGCCAGGAGGCCGTAGGTAATCAGGCCCAGCACAACTCCCATCAGCGGTTGGATTGTCGATCGCAGGATATACTGGCGGTCGAATTCCTCATGCACTCTCATGCGTTCAACCAGGAAGGAAATGGTGCCCAGGCAGCCGCCGATTCCACCGGTTGCTACGGCCCAGAGAATTGAGTAATAGTGGGTAGTATTCCATCCAGTGCTTGAGGAGACTATCGCAATCGTTTCGTTTACGGTGCGTGGATAGAGATAGAGGGCGGCGGCAAGTCCGCCCAGCGCGCCTAACCAGAGGATTAGCAGTCCGAATGTGCGTGCGGCAATGCCTCGCGAACGGCTGCGGCTAAACCTGGCGCGGTCAATTATCTGTTTTGCCTGTTCGATATTGTAATGGGCCCTTGCGAGGCGTTGCGGTTCGGCCGAGATAATCTCGCGGGCCTCTCGCAGCAGTGAAAGGGCGTGCCCGGTGTTTTCGCGTCGTGTTTCGCGCACGCGATCGATGGCCTCGTAAAGGCTGATAATTTCTTCCTCAATCAGCTGGGCATCGGATGGTGATCCGCCGGGCCCGGTTTCCTCTACGAGCCACATTGTAGGCGGTGCGATCGTGACAGGTGAATCCAAGAGTGACTTCTGATGGGCCGGGTAGTTTTGGATTGGGTAATCTACGGGCTGGATTTCATTTGGGGTAAGAGGTTCAAAATCGGGCTGGTCGCTGGACAAAGACGCTTCAGCTGGTGGGTCGACGGCCTGTTCGGGCTGACTGGAGTTGTCGGCGTGGTAAGACGAATCGGGCGTGTGCAGGCCGTCCTGGTAAGAGGCTGTTGGGGGCGCGGGAGGCGGATCAGGCTGCTGAACCGACGGTTCCGACTCCTCTGTGCTCTGGGAGAATGCTCGGGGAAGCGCGAATTCGTCTTGCGGAGGCGCGAAGGGCGGCATGCCTTTCGGTTCGAGACTGGAGTTTGGGAGGCGCTCGGGTTGCGCCGACGAATTGTCACCTGATGCGGGTGACTGATCCTCGGGATTCTTGTTTGCTTTTTCGCGTTCTGGTGCGGCTACGTTGCCTTCGGCCAACTGGTCCAGCAGGTATTCGGCACGTTGACGCAGCGCGGCAAGTTGCGCCGCCGATTCTTCCAGCATATGGAGGGACGGTTGCTCTTCTTCGGGAGATTCTCTGGGTGTTGGGGCCGCCTGATTTGATTCCGACCGTCTATTGTTTTCGGCCGAAGATCGGGAGGCGTTTTCGGATTCTGATATCAAGATTAGCTTCAGGTCACTATGTGTCGCCGTAGATCAGGAGGCGACAGTGGAACTTAGAAAGCGAATTCGCCCCGTAGCAAACAGACGGTTTAATAGTACTATAGCATACGCCTTTCTGGATAAGAAAAGGCCGCTTTCTGAATGGGGCCGGATGGAGGGTACTGGCAGAAAACCACATGCTGAAACACAGATCGACGAGACAAGATAAGCGAAAAACACTGTGTCCTTGATGGGCCACGAAGAAAGACCTTTCCGTCCATGAACTGAATCGACGAGGCACCGGGACTGCCTCTACGTCCACGACGGGGTCAGTTCGAACAGGTAGCAATGAAATTGGCGGTGGATTTGACATTCTTGACTAATGCCACGTATAATTGACTATTGGTAGTCATTCTTCAATGATATTTCTTAAGGAGCAAGGAAATGCCCAAACGAACCTGGCAACCGAAGGTTCGCAAGCGGCTGCGCACGCACGGCTTTCGAAAACGCATGAGGAAACCCGGCGGCCGCAACGTATTGAGGCGCCGCAGGCTTAAGCAGCGAACGAATCTGACGGTCCAACTGTCAACCCGCAAACGGACGTTTTAGGTACGCGGCTACACTGGAAGTGTGGGCCGCGAACGGGAGAGCAGGCGTTGTCTGCAACAGCGAGCCGATGGAGGATTTTCAGAGCAAGCGAGAGAGGATGTTACGCTGAGAAGCCTCCAGGTTCGCCAGTGAATTGCGGCTGAAAGTTGACATATTCCTGTGGAAACAGAGCGGCGTGAGACGACGCTTCAGAGTTCGTGACAACGCACGTTTTCAGCAGATCCGCCGAAAAGGCAAATCGTACAGCAGTCGGTTGGCGGTGTTGTGTGTTTTGGAGAACAATCTTAGCTACAGCCGCTTCGGTTTCTCAGTGAGTCGACGGATCGGCAATGCGGTGGTACGGAATCGTGTGAAGAGGCGCATGCGGGAGTCAGTGCGACTGCGCATGGGCCAGGTAAAGCCGGGATGGGACTGCGTTGTGATCGCCCGAGCACCGATTCGGAAGGCAAAATACGGGCAAATTGACGCTGCATTCGACAGACTTTTCCTTCGTGCCACACTTTCGGACCCGAGTCCTGGCCAGAGATGAAGTCGGGACTCTATTGGTTACGTGATGCGTGCTCTTTTGCTGCTTCTGATTCGAGCCTATCAACGGGTGCTTTCCCCGCTAATGGGCAGCAACTGTCGTTTCCACCCCTCGTGTTCTCAATATACGTTTGAGGCGGTGGAACGCTATGGGGCAGCAAAAGGCGGGTGGATGGGACTGCGGCGCATCTGCCGGTGTCACCCCTGGAATCCAGGTGGATTCGATCCTGTACCGTGAGAGGGCCTATGCGCCGTGTACTGGCGCCTTCTGTGCCCGAACGATTTACTTGCCGAACCGGAGAGGTCGGCAACCTTGACAGTGCCTCGCTATTTGGCGGCGCCTATTGCCAGCAGCCAGGGAGAAAGTCCCGACCAGTTCCGGTGAACAAGCGGGACAGTTTGTGAAATCGGGGCAATCGACGCCGCGCTATCGTACCGGTAAACCGGCTCTGCCGGCGCCTCATTTGGGCCCGGCGATTAGGAGAGAAATTGTGAATCGCAGAAGGATTCTGTGGTTGTTGATGATTGTAGCGGCGGCGCTATTGCTTGGCGGGTGCGGCGTTCCTCGCGAAGGAGTGACGGACTGGAGCGTCGCCGAACCATCCGGTTGGTGGCAGGTAATTGTCGTATTTCCCTTGGCAAGGTCCCTCATTTGGCTAAACACGAGTCTGGTAAACTGGGATATCTCCTATAGCTGGGGCTATGCCATCATCATCTTTACCATAATCATAAAGCTGATTACGTTCCCGCTGACGCTGATCCAGATAAAGAGTATGCAGGCGCAGAAGAATCTTCAGCCGAAACTGCAGGAGCTGCAGAAGAAATTTGGCAAGAACAAGGACAAGATGGCGCAGGAGCAGATGAAGCTGTATCGCGAGGCGGGCGTAAACCCGTTGAGCGGATGCCTGCCGATGGTCGTGCAAATGCCAGTTCTGTTTGGTTTGTATTCTGCTCTGGTGGCCCTGGGCCCGTCGCTGTCAGATGCCCGGTTCTTCTGGATTCCCGACCTTGGTTTTCCCGAGTTTACGCGCGGCCTGGCCTGGATTCCGGAGAAGTTCAATGAGGGCGAATACCTGCTTCTGGCGGCATACCTGGTTTTGCCGGCGCTGTTGATGGTCAGCCAGGTCTATATGCAGCGTATGACGACGGCGACTACGCCAACAGCGAGCGGGGGTCAAGCCGGGATGATGAAGCAGATGACAACGATGATGACGTTGATGTTTGGCTTCTTCACATTGCAAGTGCCAGCTGGCCTTTCGCTTTATTGGGTTACGAGCAATCTGCTTCAATTGGGACAGACTTACGCCGCAAACTATTTGGGCGGTGTAACCAAGGCAATTGCGCCGGCCGGGCCGCAAGCCGTACCCGCCACGGCAGCGGCTACACCGGCTGATGGTGGATCGGTGGTCACCTCTGCCCCGGAAACGGTAGAAAGCCAACCAAAGAGTACACCTCCTCGCCGACGGAGCCGTCGCAATCGAAAGAGAAGATAAGATGAAGAATGGTCAGAGCAACGAGTACACGGCAAAAACGGTGGAGGCCGCTGTCGAAGAGGGTTTGCGCGACATGGGTGTTTCCCGTGATCAGATTGAAGTCGAAGTGGTCCAAGAGGGCAGCCGTGGCATTCTTGGAATCGGCGCGACCGACGCCCAAGTCCGACTGAAGCCAAAGGCAGAGAGTGCGGAGGCCGACGTTGAGCAGCAGGAGGAATCCGGGTCGGCGGATGCGATAGAGGCCGATGAGATTGTAGAGGCGGAAGAAGCGGCAGAGATTGAAGCGTCTACTGAGACTGAGGAGACGGTGGCGGCAGTTGAGGATGCCAGTGTCGCCGTAGACGAGCAGTTGTCGGTTAGCGAAGATGACGCGAGTACGGAATTCGAAGGTGAAGAAGATGATGACGACGCTGATCTCGAAGACCTTTCGTTCGATTTGCTCAGCCAGATGTTGCAACACCTCGACATTGAAGCGGAAATTGAACTGTCGTGGCTGGAGGATGAGGAGGACGGTGACCGCCCACTGTGCCTGAATGTTGTAGGTGATGATTTGGGCCTTCTGATCGGCCGCAACGGCGAGACTCTGTCAAGCATCCAGTATTTGATTCGGCTTATGGTCAATCAGGAGCTGCATCGCTGGAAGAACATCGTCATAGATATCGACGGCTACAAGGAGAGAAGGGCGGAGCAGCTGGAACAGCTGGCTCAGCGGATGGCCGAGCAAGTTGTGGCTTCCGGCAGGCCTGCATCGTTGGAGCCAATGCCAGCCAATGAGCGTCGATTGGTCCACATAGCGTTGCGAAACCACGAGCACGTTTACACTTCAAGCACTGGAGAAGACTACCGGCGAAAAGTGCAGATTCTGCTCAGGTAAAAGCAACAGGCTTGTCTCTCGCCATCTGTGCCGTTGCCCTGCTCGAATTTGGGCACGAAGCTCGGGGGCAAGCTGGAACTGAACTGAACAGGACTACTGAACGCCCAAAGCCTGCGAACAGTCCATGTCGATTGATTTTCTTGCTATTGGCACCGTTAGCCGCGACATTGCGACTGCGGACCCCGCCGCGACTGACTATGTGCTGGGAGGGACTGTCAGTTTTGCCGCGGTAACTGCTTCACTCCTGGGACGCAAGCCGGTGATTCTGACCCGCGCGGGTGACGATATCGATCTTTCCGTCCTGCGCGAACTGGCCGACGTGCGTGTGCTTCCTTCCTCAACTACTACGACATTTGCGAACCTGTATACAACGGAGGGGCGAGTACAGTACTGCTACACGCCTTCGCCGCCAATAGCAGCTGTAGATATACCTGCGCGGCTGAGGGCTCCCCATATCGCGCTGCTGGGTCCCCTGGCGAATGAGGTACTGCCGGATGTTGCCGCCATATTCGACTCTGAAACAATTGTGGCGGCCGTGCCGCAGGGCTGGATGCGACGACTGGGCGAAGACGGAAGAGTTTTCCCAACCCCATGGATCGATATGGCGCATATACTTCCCCATCTTGACGCGCTCATCCTGTCGATAGAAGATATCGACGGCGACCTGGCACAGGTGGATGCGTTCCTGGCATACGTTTCACTTGTTGTGCTGACAGAGTATCGGGACGGAAGCACGGTCTACAGGCGATTATCCGACGAAGAAATCGAGGTGGTGCCGATCCCTCCGCGTCCGGCTAAGGAAGTGGATCCGACCGGCGCCGGGGACATATTTGCCACCGCTTTTCTGTTACGGCTCGACGAAACGGGGGACCCACTTGACGCGGCCAGGTATGCCAATGTCACCGCGTCTTTCGGGGTAGAGGGTCAGGGGGTGACCGGAATCCCCAAGCACGAGGATGTATTGAAATATATGGCTGATCATCCATGGCAGCACTGTGTTGCCGGACAAGGAAGGGGCTAGATGTACGGGCAGGTTCTTGTTCATGCACTCAATACTGCGAATTTGTGCGGCCTATGACGGCTCAGATATTCGCGATTGCCAATCAGAAAGGCGGCGTGGGCAAGACGACGACGGCTGTCAACCTGTGTGCCTATCTGGCCAAAGCAGGGTGCCGCATACTGCTCGTTGACAGCGATCCGCAGGCGAACGCTACGACAAGCTTGGGGATCGATCCCAGGAAGCCAGGGACGAGCCTCTACGACGTTTTGATAGATAACCGTCCGGTACAAGAGGCAATTACTGCGACGAGCCTGGATGGGCTTGACCTCTTACCTGCCAATCTTGATCTGGCCGGTGCGGAAGTCGAGATGGCTGCGAGAATGGCTCGCGAACAGCTGCTGTCGAAGGCGTTGCAGCCGCTTACTTGCGAATACGACTATGTGGTCATTGATGACCCGCCGAGCCTGGGTTTGATCACGATTAACGGCTTGACCGCCGCCGACGGGATCATTATCCCGGTCCAGTGCGAGTATCTGGCTCTGGAGGGATTGAGTCAACTGCTGGAGACGATACAGCAGGTGCAACGGGTTCTGAACGGTCGCCTCAAGGTCGCGGGCGTGTTGCTTACCATGTCTGATGCGCGCACGAACCTCAGCACACAAGTGGTGGAGGATGTTCGCGAGCATTTCCCCTTGGAGACTTTCGAGACACTGATACCCCGTTCGGTGCGTCTGAGCGAGGCACCTAGTCACGGTTTGGCAGTCCTGAACTATGCGCCTGAAAGCGCGGGCGCGCTTGCATATGAAGCGCTGGCGGCCGAGTTCATGGACCGTTTTCCGATCGGCATCGAAGCGAACTCGGAAGGCCTGCCGGAGACGCCCGGCGCAGGTACGCCAGATCCTACAGTTTTCTAACTATGAGCAGAGAAACCGGACCTGATAACCCGAATGCTCGACGCAGGCATGGCTTAGGCCGTGGACTAGGCGCGCTGCTCGGCAGAACAGCTCCTCTCGATGAATCCGAAGAGGTGGAACAGGCCGCGCCGACAGTTGAAGAGGGGACGCGCGAGATTGCCATCGGCGAAATTCAGCCTAATCCCCATCAGCCGCGGACCCGTTTCGACCCGGCAAGTCTTACTGAGCTGGAAACGTCGATCCGTGCACACGGCGTTATTCAACCGGTAGTTGTCACGGAGCGTCCGGACCAGCCGCAGCGCTACTGGCTGATTACCGGAGAGAGGCGCTGGCGAGCCGCGCGGCAAGCTGGTTTGACCGCAGTTCCGGCTGTGGTGCGGGAGGCGACTTCGCAGCAACTCCTGGAACTGGCACTGGTTGAGAACTTACAGCGCGACGATCTCAGCCCGTTAGAGGAGGCGGCCGCCTACAGCACTTTGTTAGAACGGTTTGAACTGACTCAGGCCCAAGTTGCCTACCGGGTTGGAAAGAGCCGATCGGCGGTGGCCAACGCGGTTCGCTTGCTGGGGCTGCCGGCTGAGGCTCAGGCTGCACTAAACGAAGGGTTGATCAGCGCAGGCCACGCGCGTGCGCTGCTGGGCTTGATAAACGATGAGGATCTTAAGAGGGCGCTTGACCAGATTGTTGCCAGTGAGCTAAACGTACGTCAGGCCGAGGAGCTGGTTCGGCGCTGGCAGGAGAGGCCGCCGGTGGCGGATCCGGTCGAAGAATCGTCCCATATGCAGGCGCAGATGCGACTCTGGGAGAACCGCTTTCGTGACAGGCTCAGCACGAAAGTGAGCTTGGATCGTAAGGAGGACGGCAGCGGCAGGCTGGTAATTCACTTCTACAGTGATGACGATTTGGAGACGATTTACCGAGAAATCGTCGGCGATGCGTTGGATTGAGCCGGCGCTAACGCGAAGGTCTGAATCATTTGCCGCCTGCGGGCAAGATAGTCGAACCGGTTCCAAAACAGCGTAGACAGGAAAGCCCATTGGGTGTACAGTTTGGCGAAACCCTCCAATCAGAACAGCAGCTTGTCGCCGCGACGCTGGACGAGGTGATTGCCGACCTGCCTGACGGGCTGTCACAGTTCGTTCGCAGCGAGCTGGCGGAGAAACAGATTCTGGCTGGGGTGGTACTGGCTGCGGCTGCGCCGGAGCATGACTCGGCTGAGGATGCGTCGCGCAGGGTGGCGCTGGCTGCAGCCCTCGAACTGTTGCAGATTGCCCTGAATATCCACCGACTCCTGCTAAAGCCCGAGAAGACTGACTCAATCGACAATATGCTGCTGGGCGGAACGATTCTGGCCGGGGACTACTGCTTCAGCAGGGCGGCCGTGCTGGCGGCGCGCACATGTCATCCCCAGGTGGTGACTGTCTTCGCGGAGTTGCTCAAGGATATAAGCCAAGCGAATTTGAGGCATGCTATTGTCAGTGACAATGACGGCCAGAACACGATAACTGCATCAGAGCGTAAAGCGATGTTTCATAGCGGTGCGTCAGCCGGCGTTCTGCTGGCTGGACTATCTGATGAGGAACAGGCGGTGGTTGTGCGGTATGCTGAGTGGCTGAGCCGGCAGGAGTCTGCAGACGAGACCAGGTCACTGGATGCCGGGGCAGGCGAGAGTTTCGACAGCATGCCGCCGCGACAGAGAGAGCGCTGGCGGGAGCTTGTTTCCAGCCTCTGACAACTAGAGTGTAGTGGGCCCCAATAGGAAGGCAGCGTGTCCCCAAAACGAGTGCTGCTCCTCACTTCTCCAAATAGCTACCGAACCCAGGCCTATGTTGACGCGGCCGGGCGTCTGGGAATCGAACCTGTAATCGTTGTGGATTTGCCGCAACTGCTGGCGCAAGAATGGAACTATGCTCTTGGCGCTGACTTTGGGGATCCGTGGAAAGCGGCTGACGAGATTGTTAACACGCTGACTAAATTGGGCGACGGCGTTGAAAGCGACATCAGGCTGGATGCAGTTCTGGCGCTGGATGACGGCGGCGCCCGCGTAGCGGCATTGGTCGCGGAACGGTTGGGCTTGGCTCACAATGACCAGATGGCATCGGAAGCGGCGCGCAACAAGTTCCGAATGCGTACTTTGTTGTCGTCGTGCGGGGCGCCCGTGCCGGCTTTTTCCGAGTTTCGGACGGACGACAATATGAAGGCGATCATTGCCCGGGCGGAGGAAGAGATCGGGTATCCCTGTGTCGTCAAGCCAGAGGAGCTGAACGGAAGCAGGGGTGTCATTCGAGCGAACTTGCGATGTGAGCTGGCGGCCGCGGTGAGAAGGCTGACGGCGTTGATTGGCGAGGGGCAACCGTTTCTGATCGAAGGCTACATTCCTGGAGTAGAAGTCGCGTTAGAGGGGTTGATCGACAGGAACCAGTTGCATTGCCTGGCCCTGTTCGACAAGCCGGACCCGCTGGAGGGCCCGTATTTCGAGGAGACGATTTACGTTACCCCTTCACGGCTGCCGCAGGACGTGCAGAGCGCTATCGTTGATGCGACAGAGAACGCGGCGCGGGGCCTGGGGTTGCAGACAGGGCCAATCCACGCGGAACTGCGGATAAATGAAAACGGACCTTGGATTGTCGAGGTCGCTGGGCGTTCGATTGGCGGTCTGTGTTCGCGGATTCTGCGGTTTGGCATGGAGGTCGGCAACGGCAGCTCGCTGGAGGAGTTGATACTGCGGCAGGCGACTGGATTGCCGCTGGAAAACCTCGAGAGGGAGTCGCAGGCGGGAGGCGTGATGATGATTCCGATTCCGGCTGCGGGAATACTGCGCAAGGTGAATGGGGTAGATGCGGCCAAAGCGGTGGCGGGAATCGAAGAGGTTCAGATTACCGTCCGGCTCGACCAGTCGCTTGTGCCCTTACCGGAGGGCGATGCTTATTTGGGCTTCATATTCGCAAGGGGCGAGTCGCCGGCCCTGGTTGAGGAATCGCTGCGACAAGCGCACGGGTTCCTTCAGTTCGAGATTGCCCCTGAGTTTGCTCTCATTTCGTAGCGGCGAACCTTACTTCCGCGGCGCGCCTTTGCCGGCGGAAGCGCCTTTGGCCGCGCCAGGTGTGCCTTCCGGAGTCCAACCTTCAGGCATCTGTGCGCCCTCTCCGAAAAAGAACTCCTCCATCTGCTGCATCAGGAATTCACGTGACTGTTGGTCGCCCAGGCTCAGCCCATAGTGATTGATCAGCACGACTGAGTATTGCAGCCACATGTCCCAGCCGTCTTGCGAGATGTTCTCGAATATACGTTGGCCAAAATCGCCGGGGTAAGGGGGCGATGGCAGGCCGGGCAACTCCTGTCCGATCTTTGCGCACTGTACCATTCGAGCCATTGGTTTGCTCCAAACCTATAGTAAGAAAAGCGGTGGCCTCTATTATACGGCCTGCGAACAGGTAGTGTCAACATATATGCGTACGCTTCTCTTGGGAATGGAGGGCCCATTCAGCTGCATTGTGCTGGAAAGGCTTCTGGCGGCAGGGGTTTCGGTGGTCGCTGTCCTACTCAACGGGCAACGGTTTCGCGAGCTGCAGCCGGCGGTTCAGGTTGGGGGCGAATCAGGCGTGTCGCCGGCAGAATCGCTCGAACTTCCTCTAACGAACGCAAGGGTCAATGTTGCGCTGCCTGGAATGGATGACAGTAGCGCAGGCGGGCAGAATACGGCCGCCGAACTCAGGCGGGCCGCAGTCCAGGTACCGGCGAGTACGCTGGGCCTTGCCATGCAGGCGGGGATTCCTACATTTGAATGTAATGACATAGGCGACCCGGAAGTCGTGAAGTGGTTAACTGGTCAGTCTCTGGACATCGCCTGCGTGGCCTGTTGGAATCGAATCATACCGCCGCGTGTGCTGGGCATTCCCAGGCAGGGCTTTCTGAATGTCCATCCCTCGTTGTTGCCCGCGTACAGGGGTCCTTTTCCTCTCTTCTGGCAGTTTCGGGCTGGGGAAGTATCGACCGGCGTAACGGTACATTGGATGGACGCGGGCCTTGATACCGGAGACATTGCCGGGCAACGGGCCGTGCAGTTCGCCGAAGGCATGGGCGGTCCGGAGGCCGAATCACTTTGTGCGTCGGCCGGTGGTGATTTGCTGGCGGAGGTGATAGTAGCGGCAGCGCAAGGGCAGGCAGTGCGGCGGCCCCAGCCCAAAGGGGGCAGTTATATGCCGGCTCCGTCAGCAGAATACTTTGCCCTCGATGCCAACTGGCATGCCCGGCGAGCATTCAATTTCATGCGGGGGACGGCGGAGTGGGGCGTTCCCTACCTGCTGGAGACTGAAGACAGGGTGCTCTGGTTGGACGAAGCGCTGGAGTGGCGGGAGGAGGCACCTGTGGAGGGGCCCGTCAATGGGAGGGTTTGGGCTCCCTTCCGGGGGGACGCGCTGCTTGCAACACTGTGTGACAATGCGGTCGCCTAACCGGAATCGATGCACCGGTTGTGTCAACTGATCGAGTTCAGCTACAATTACCCCCGTTCAACTCTTTTCCTCTCTACAAGACTGAACAAGGAGAATAGCGATGGCTCTGATGCCAGTACCGCCAGGAATGAAGATAGCGGCACAAGTGTCGCCGGAAGCGGATGACAAGGAGTTGCAGTTTGTCAAGCAGATGGGGATTGACTGGGCAGTATGCTGGACGGACGGCGAACACGCCGGCTATGACTATTACGCCCGCGCCAGCGATCGCTTCCAGAAAGCAGGGATTCAGATCTACGGCTTTGGAAACCGGGAGGTTCACAATCAGGACGCGATCGTTCTTGGGCTGGAAAACCGAGATGCCAAGATCGAGGAGTACGTAAATCACCTGCAAGCACTGGGCAAGGCGGGCATTCCATACACGACGTACGCCCACATGGCGAACGGGATCTGGAGTACGGACCGCGAGGAGACGCGCGGCGGCGCGTCGGCGCGAGGATTTGATCTGGCGAAGGCAGAGGCGGGGCATTGGGCGGGGAAGCTATACTATTTGCCGCTCACGCACGGCCGAGTTTATTCGGAAGATGAAATCTGGGAGAATTTCCGCTATTTTGTCTCCCAGGTGGGACCGGTGGCGGAGGAGGCAGGTGTTCGGATCGGCATTCATCCTGACGACCCTCCCGAGCCGGAACTTGGCGGTGTTCCGCGGTGTATATTCAGCAGTTTTGACGGATATCATCGGGCCATGAGCATCGCCGACAGTCCTAACGTGGGCATCTGCTTCTGTATTGGTTGCTGGCTGGAGGGCGGCGACCTGATGGGCAAGGGTGTTGAGGAGTCGCTGCAGGAGTTCGGACAGGCCAATAAGCTTTTCAAGATTCATTTTCGCAATGTGGACCAGCCGCTGCCGCACTTTGTCGAGACGTTCGTGGATGACGGCTATTTTGAGATGTATAAGGCGATGCGCGTGCTGGAGCAGACCGGCTTTGACGGCGTCGTCATCCCGGATCATATTCCGATGATGGGAGACGATCCTCGAATCGGCACGGCGTACACTATTGGCTACATGAAGGCGTTGCTGGCCAGGGCGCAATCAGAGGTTAGGGGGCAGGCGGGGCAATGAAAACGGTAGGAATTCTCAGCCCTGGTGATATGGGGCATACGGTGGGAGAGCGGCTGAAGTCGAATGGCCTGCGGGTGGTGGCTCATCTGGCGGACCGCAGCGAGAGGACTCGAGGGTTGGCTGCGAAGGCCGGGATTGAAGAGGTAGATTCATATGATGCCCTGGTGGAGGAAGCCGACATAGTACTGTGCATTCTTGTTCCGGCGGAGGCAGGGGCGGCGGCGCAGAAGGTAGCGGACGCCCTTGGCCGTACGGGCGCCGATCTGCTGTATGCGGACTGCAATGCGATCGCGCCGCAGACGACAATAGAGATCGGAGAGACGATCACCGAGGCAGGCGGCCGTTTTGTTGATGCCTCGATCATCGGGCCTCCGCCCCGCGGGGAGGGTGCGACGCGCTTCTATGCTTCGGGCAAGCATGCTAATAAGCTGGCTAACCTCAACGATTATGGGCTAGACGTGCCTGTGATCAGCGACTGGATTGGTGATGCGTCTGCCATCAAGATGTGCTATGCAGGGCTGACCAAGGGATTGACGGCGCTGTGTGTAGAGTTGCTGGTGGCGGCCGAGGCTCTTGGCGTTCGCGAGGCACTCTTTGCCGAGTACAATCTCAGCCAGGCGGCCATGCTTAAGCGGATGGAAGGCGGTCTACCTGGGATGCCGCCGAAGTCGCGGCGCTGGGTGGGTGAGATGGAGGAGATTTCGGCCACGATGGCCGGTGTCGGGATGACCGGGAAGTTTCATGATGGGGCGGCTGACATTTACCGCTTCGTTGGGGACTCAACTTTGGCGGATCGTACGCCGGAAGATCCGGACGCGCCGACGTTGGAGGAGATGCTGGAACTGCTGGTTGGCACGTTGCCCGCCCGGTAAGAGGGACTGTAACAGCGGCCTTGTGTTCAGCCGGGGATGGCGAGTAAAGAAGCGCGAAAGTTTCCAGTGGGCAACTATGCCTGGAGGCTAGATCCACTCGAGAAATGGATCTTCGTTGATGTAGTCATACTCTCTGCCGATGTAGGGGACTGGTGGCAGATCATGCCAGTCGCGGAGAATTTGATCGGCTATAGAGGTAAGCATCTGGCAGGCATCCACTGCCTCGCGCCATTCGGGTCGTTTGATCTCGTCGACGGTTTCTTCGTAGGGCAGGATTCCGAAATCCCAGGCACCGCAAAGCCGCGCCAGAAAATCCACTTTGTCGGCCAGTGTATCCAGAGAGTCGGGCGTCTCGATGTCGGGATATAGTGCGCCGTCAATCCATTTCGAATAAAAGAAAGTCATTTCAAGCCACGTTCTGGGTATTTGAATTCCTCTGGCGGCCACTCTCCATTTGCGTACTGGTTCCCTTTGAACGAATCCCCATATCTACTAGGCCATTTATTGTGCCTGGCTTGACCAGCCCTTTATCCATGTCGCCATTCAGGCTATCAGATTGCGCATTCGGTTGGCAGCCAGGTTGGTGGAGAGGCGCTGCTGGAACGCGCACACACGGTCGGTGAGCGATGGTTTTGTAGGGGGGCGTTGCGGGGTCGCAGCCCATGCACAAGGGAGTGCCGAAGGCCCGACCGCCCAAAATACAACAATGAGGGGAGAAAGAACCCCTTTGCTTGCCTAGTTCAGGGTTGCGATACAGTCGCGGCTTATTAGTTACGAATCCCCGAAAAACGTTGGTCCCCTTGGGGAATACCACTGTCCTCGAATCCTAAGAGCACCAATAGGAAGCAGTCCCATTAAGGCTTGGAACTGCTATTTCGGTACCCTGATTGCGGTAGGTCAGGCTCTTGCTCAGATCTTGAGGCCGCTGAGGACGACGCCCTGGATGAAGTAGCGCTGGGCGGCGGCGAAGAGTGCGATGACAGGGATCGTCATGACGGCGGCGGCGGCCATGAGCAGGTGGTCGCGTGGGTCGCTTGTTTCCATGGGAATGTTCTGGAAGAAACGAAGGCCAACGGCAGCGGTAAACAGATCGACCCTGTTGAGGTAGATGAAGGGGCCAAAGAATTCATTCCAATCGCCCAGGAACTGCAGGATCGCGACCGTTGTGAGGGCGGGCTTCATGAGTGGCAGGAGGACACCCCAGAGGATGCGGATGGGGGACGCGCCGTCCATGAGCGCGGCTTCGTCCAAGTCTCTGGGAATTGACATGATGAACTGGCGCAAGAGGAAGATCATGAAGGCGCCGCCCCCGAGCCAGGAGCCGATTGTGAGGGGGACGTAAGTGTTGATCAGTTTCAAGTTGAAGAAGAGAACATATTGGGGAATAAGGGTTACCTGCGTGGGAATCATCATGGTTCCCAGCATCAGGACGAACCATATTTCTTTACCTACGTAGTTGAAGCGGGCGAATGAGTAGGCGGTCAGGGAGCCGGTGATGATGACGCCGGGGATGGTGATGGCGGTGATCAGGAAGCTGTTGCCCATCCAGCGGGCGAAGGGAACGGCTGAGAAGACCTTGACATAGTTGCCCCATTGGGGGATGGCGGGCAGGAGGTGGGGCTCGAAGGAACGCAGCTCTTTCCAGGTTTGCAGGGAGCTCGAGACCGTCCAGAATAGCGGGAAAGCGAACATGAGCGCTGCGGCAGTGAGGAGTATGTAGGTGATGCCCATTTGGACGCGGTTGCGGCCGCGGCGGTAGGCATCGCCACTGATGTCTGTGCTGGGCAGTCGGTCAATTGTTGCAGCCATCTTCTTCTAGCTCCCGTAATAGAAAACCCAGCGGCGTGAAAGTCGCAGCTGCCAGATGGTGAGGGACACGATGACGAAGGCGAATAGCCAGGCCAAGGTGGCAGCGTAGCCCATGTTCCAATAGTCGAAGGCGTGACGGTACAGATGCAGGCTATAAAAGGTCGTTGCGAAGCCAGGGCCACCCTCGGTGGCAACGAAGGCCGCTGTGAAGACCTGCAATCCGCCGATGACACCGAGAACCATGTTGAAGAAGATGGTCGGGGTCAAGAGGGGAAGCGTCACATGGCGCAGTTTGTGTAAGGCGGTGGCGCCGTCGATGGAGGCGGCTTCGTAGAGGGATTCGGGGATTCCCTGCAGCCCGGCGAGGAAGATAATCATGCGCGTTCCGCCGAGGCCTTGCCATAAGCCCATGACTATTAGAGAAGGAATAGCCCAGCGGCGGTCACCGAACCAACCGGGCGGATCTGACCAGCCGAGGTCGACGAGCCACTGGTTTATGATACCGAAGTCGGCGTGTAGCAGCCATTTCCAGAGGACAACTGAGGCAACAATAGGCACCAATGAGGGCATGAAGAAGAGGGTGCGGTAGGCGGCGAGGCCGCGCAGTTTGGCGTTGAGGAGGATGGCCAGGAACATGGAGCCGATGACGCCGAGGGGTACGCCTACGCCGGCATAGTAGAATGTACGGCCCAGCGACGTGTAGAAGAGGGGGTCATCGAAGAACATCTTCGTATAGTTGTCGAGGCCGATCCAAGTAGGCGGGCTGAGGACATCGTACTTGGTGAAGCTCAGGTAGAGAGAGAAGAGACCGGGGCCGAGGAAAAGGCCCAAGAAACCAAGCAGCCAAGGCAAGAGGAAAAGATATCCGTAGAAATTTTCCCGCCTCTGCCGCGACGTGTTGAGCATTTCTGAAAAGCTCGACAGTCTCAAGCGGTTGGCCAGAGTCGCCATGGGTTACTCCGAGAGATGGGAGCGGCGGGCAGAAAACCGATTTCTGCCCGCCGCCCTGCATATGCCTGATGAAGATCAGGCCGGTTCCAGATCCAGGACGGCCTGGATGTTGTCGTTCAGGTCCTGCAGACCTTGCTCGAACTCAACCGGCTGGTGGGGGTCGAGGAGCAAGTCTGTCCACTGCTGGACAGCTGAGGTGTATTCGCGACCGCGTGAGTTGGCAGGCGCGTGTGCGGGGATCCCGTTTTCGAGGCTTGAGATGAACCACTCGTGGATGGCATCTTCTTCGATGAGCGACTGGACAACGTCGGGCCGGACCATGGCGAAGTTGCCTGCTACGAGGTTGAAGCTAAGGCTGCCATCGTGACTGGAGATGTGCCGGAGGAACTGGTAGGCGACATCAGCGTGGTCCTGGTTGGTACGGAGGTTCCAGGTCCCGCCGCGCAGCTGGGATGGGAAGCGTCCATCTTCGCGTGCGGGGAAGAGAATCTGCCAGGCTTTGGCAACGCTTTCGTCTTCGATCTGGTTGTTGAAGTTGCGGACGCAGAGTGAGCCGCACCAGTTCATCGTAAGCAGACCGGCAACGAGGGCGCCACCGGCGTTTTCGATGTCTCCCGGGGCGGGAAGTACCTGGTCGACGACGCCAAGGTCGTAGGCCCAGCGCATGGCTTCGGTGGCATTGGGGTCGTCGAGGAGGAGGCACTGGGTGCCTTCTTCGTTGATGAGTGAACTGCCAAACAGCCGGGTCAATACGACGACTGTTGCTTCATTGTGGCTTATGTTGAGGCCGAACCGTTCGCCTTCCACGTAGAAGGAGTGCGCCCATTCGTTGATTGTATCGATTGAGACGTCGCGAGCGGTTGGGTCTGGGACGTCCATGCCTGCTTCTTCGAGATGGACCGCGTTGAGGACCAGCGTGTCGAAGCCGGCCCAGCCCCAGCTTGGGAATCCATAGAGCTGGCCCTGGTAGTATTGCAGGCCCAAGAAGTGTTCGAACCATTGGTCGAGATCGGTGGCATCAGCGGCGACGAGTTCGTCGATCGGCATGATGATGTCTTTGTTGATCGCACGCCAGAAGTGGTAGTGGGACGGGTCGAAGGCGACGACTTCGCCAAGGTCGCCGGCGGCCTGCGCGGCGTACATTTTGGCGTAGTTGTCCTGCTGCCCCGAGCCTGCCAGTGGCCGCAGCTCGATGGTGACGTCGGAGTGCATCTCGGTGAAGGTTTCGATGCGCTCTTCGTTCCAACCGCTGCCGATGCCGCGGAAGGTGTCCCATCGCAGGTGGACGGGCTCCATGGCGGCGCCTTCGTCGCCCATGTCTGATTCGGGAGCGGCTGGGGCGACACATGCGGCAAGTGCGCCAGCAGAGACAGCCATTGCTCCCTGCAAGAATGAACGTCTTGAGACCAGGTTCTTCATTGTTTCCTCCGAATGATTGTGACGGGAAAGAATAGGAAATGCGTTAAGGGCCGCGGCCCAGGAACGGACGGACCCTGAGCCGCGGCAGAATGGTACTCGATTCAGTACTATGCCAGTGCCTCTTTGTCCAGGACTTCCTGAACGAGGAGGTGGGTCTGCTCGACACCTTCATCGAATGTGGAGATTTCGGTCCACACAGCCTGGAGATTGTTGTTGAGCGTGTCAACGAATTCCAGCGTGCGAGCGTTGGCAGGTCGATGCCAATTGCGCGGTCCATCTGGGTACGTAGCGATGTGCTGGCGGAAGATTGGGTGGACGGCGAAGAGCTCGTCGCTGTCCCAGACGTCGGCGCGGCCACCGGGACTGCCGGCGCCAAAGAGGACATGCTCGATTCCATCCTCCTTGGTGGAGTAGAAGTCGAGAATCTGGAAGGCTTCAGCTGGATGCTGGGAGTTGCCTGTGATGCCGAAGGCAGCAGCAGACACCTGCGATCCTCTGAGCCCGGTCGGGCCGACGGGGCCGACGAGAACGTCCCAGTCAAAGGCGATGTCACCGGCCTCTTTCGAGTTGTTCCAGCGACCTACAAAGCCGGTCGTCCAGTTGTAGACCCCGACGGTGCCGGCGACGTAGTTGTTGAAGGTCTCGTCGCTGCAGAGGCAGGGGTCGACTCCGTGGGTGAACCGAAGGTCATAGAGCCACTTGAGGCCGGCGATGGACTCTTCCTGATCCAGCAGGGACTGCGTGCCTTCTTCGTTGATTGCGTCGCCACCGAAGATGCGCAGGTAGGAGGGGATGTGTTCCTGCCCGACACCCATTGCGCGGACTCCCCAAACCTCGGGTGGTGCGGTGATGGCCTGACCGATCGTAACTACATCATCGGTGGTCCAGTCTGGAGTGGGGACTTCGACGCCGGACTCTTCGATTAGAGTCTTGTTGATGTAATAGGCGGTGGTACCGAAGTGGCCGTGGTTAGGGATGGCATGCAACTCGCCGTCCAGGGTAAGGGCTGCCAGCAAGGAGTCCCAGAAGGGCGAGAGGTCGAAGTTTTTGGATGCGACAATGTCATCCAGTGGGGTCAGCACACCCTTTGCCTTGTGTTCCGGCGGGTTGTTGAGGTAAGTCCAAACCACGTCGCCGACGGTCCCTGAGGCGGACAGGGCGTAGATCTTGGGGTACATTTCATTGCCGGGGAGCTCGTCAAACTCGATAACGAGGCCAGGGTTCTGCTCCTCAAAGAGGTCTTTGCGGCTGACGTGCCAGTCGGCATGTGTACCCAAGCGGGTGTGGAAGAGGAGCGAGATGGGCTCTTCGGAGGCCATCGCCCCGTCCCCATCATCGGAGGGGGCGGCGGCGGGCACGCAGGCGGAAAGAGCAAGAGCTCCCGTTGCGGCCAATGAACCTGCCAGAAAACTGCGGCGACTCACATTCTTCTCTAACATGGTGGTTCCTCCTTTAGGATACCGTAGAGATGTTGAATGGTCCGGACCAGGGAGCAAAAGCTAACCTTTGATGCCGGACATAACGATTCCCTGGACCAGATACTGTTGCGCCAGGAAGAAAAGTGCAATTATGGGTGCAGTCATCATGACGCTGGCTGCCATGAGCAAGTGGTACTTAGGTTCGCTGTCATCAGCGAAGCCGGAGACGGCCTGGAAGTAACGAATGCCGATTGCGAGTGTGTACTTAGACTTTGTATTCAGGAATATAAATGGTTGGAGAAACTCATTCCACTGCGCCATAAAGGTCAGGACGGCCGCGGTTGCCGTAACAGGGATGGAAAGAGGCATGAGAATCTGCCAGAAGATTCGCACATAGCCGGCGCCGTCAATACGCGCGGCTTCGTCGAGGTCTATGGGAATGCTCATAAAGAACTGGCGCATGAGAAAGATGAGAAAGGCACTGCCGCCGAAGAATGAAGGGACGATGAGAGGTCTGTAGGAGTCCAACCATCCTATTTTGGCGAACATGAGATATAGGGGAATCAGCGTTACTTCTACAGGCAGCATCATGGTGCTGAGGGTAATCATGAACAGCACGTCGCGCGCAGGATAGCGGAAACGGGCGAAGGAATAGCCTACAAGGGCTGCGGTCAAAACCGCGCCGAATGTTGAGACGACAGCTACAAATGTCGAGTTCCAGGTCCAGGTGGCCCAAGGTACGATTTCAAAGACATCAGCATAGTTATGAAACTGTGGAATTTCCGGAAACCAGGTAGGGGGGAACCTGAACAACTCGCCTCCTCTTTTTAGCGAGGAAAGCACCGTCCAAACAAAGGGGAACATGAAGACCGCGGAACTGGATACGGCGATCAGATAAAGAAGGCCGCGGCCCAAGGCGCGTTGGAATGAGGCTGACTGGTAGAGGTCAGCCAGCATGAAGCCCCCTCCGGCTTGTTTGCTACGCGGGGCAATTGTTTCACCCGTCATCAGTCCACCTCCCCAGCATAGTATACCCATCGCCGCGACTGCCTGAATTGAACGTAGGTGAAGACGAACAGGACGAAGAAGAAGATCCAAGCCAAGGCTGAGGCATAACCCATTTCGAAATACTGGAACGCCCGCGTGTAGATATGCAGGGAGTAGAACCAGGTAGAGTATGCCGGACCGCCCTGCGTGGCCACGTATGCGGCAGCAAAAACTCTCAGTGCGCCGATGATTCCAAGAACCATATTGAAGAAGATGGTCGGCGTTAGCATGGGAAGGGTCACATTGCGAAATTTGGCCCAAAGTCCGGCGCCGTCGACTACGGCGGCATCGTAGAGTTCCTGGGGAACGCCCTGGAGTCCGGCCAGGAAAATCAACATGGTGTTGCCGCCGATGGCGCCCCACATTGCCATAATTATCAGGCCGGTCATCGCCCAATCCGGGTCTCGGAACCAACCAGGGGCGTTGTCGCTGCCGGTGATGGTTCGAATCCAGTGGTTAATCGGGCCTACATCGGCGTTGAAGATCCAGGCCCAAAGGACAGCGGCGGCGACGATGGGCGTCAGGTGGGGCAGGAAGAAGAAGGTACGGAACCATGTCGTGCCCAGCAGAGCCTGGTTGAGGAGTATTGCAGCGGCGAGTGCACCGATGAGAGAGAGCGGTACGACGATCAAAGCATAGCGGAAGGTCAGCATCAGCGATGGCCAGAAGAGCCGGTCTTTTGTGAAGATTTCGGTAAAGTTCTTCAGGCCGACAAATTCGGCCGGGTTGACGATGTCGTAGCGGGTGAAGCTGAGGTAGCCGGAGGTAATCATGGGGCCAACGATAAAGAGAATAATGCCCAGCAGCCAGGGCGACAGGAACAGGTAGCCGGCGATTGCCTCTTTGGCGCGGAGGTTCGTCATCCAGCGGGGACGAGGTGTACGGGTGTCTGCTGTCGCCTTAGTAGTCACTTCTTCCTCTCCCTGACCATTTCATGTCCCTCGTACAGATCGCGCGCCACTGTGCCCTGGGCTTGTGCGGGGGGATCTACGCCCAGGATGTGGCAGAAAGTGGGGACTACGTCGACGGCGTGGATGTAGCCCAGGCGGTCGACGGGTCGTTGGTAGCCCTTCTTCAGGCCGGGCCCGTCGAGGAAGAAGGAGCCGAAGGTGGAGGAGAAACCGTTTTCGGTTGGGATGAAACCGCCGTGATGGGCGCCGTACACGAGGGGAGCGCCGACATTTCCGCCGCCTTCGATCCCGTGCCATTGCACGTAGTAACCGCTTACATAGTTGTGATCCCAAGCGAAGATGACGTCGCCGCATTCGTCTCCCCACTGGCCGAGCAGGTAGGCGTCGCGTTTGGGCAGGGCGATGGCGACTACTGTGTTGCCGGTCTCTTCGTCGATCCAGGTGCGGAGGGCGGTAAGAAGCTCGCGCTCAATTTTGTCGAATGCCGGGCCAGGTTCGGCGTTGATCGTTATGTCGAAACCGCGCCGTGCGAGGAAGGCTTTGGTCCGGTCCCAGTCGATATTTTCGGGTGGGGGGTCAAGGTCCTGGGCGATCGCGTCCTCGCCGCCATTCTTCAGGACGAGGAAACCCTTGTCGCACAGGAACTGTCGAAGGTTGGCGATGCGGACGTCCGGGACTGCGCCGTGATCTGAGATTATGCCGACATAGACTTCGCCGCCGTTGCGGTTGGCCTTGTCGGCCGCCTCGTACATGAGGCCCAGGACGCGGTCGCCGACCAGGTAGGTGCGGCGGAAGTAGTCCAGGTATTTCTCATTGGTATCGGGATTGAAACCGGGACAGGCCGGATCGACGTCAGCCAGGTGGATATGATTGAGATAGTCATACAGGTGCCAGTGGCAGGTGAAGTAGGCGCAGTCTTTTTCGTGGAGCATGTAGTTGGCGACGTTGGCGAACCAGAGTCCCTGGTATTCGCACTCTTCGAGGGCGGTATCGAAGTCGATCATGCCTGACGTGTAGGGGGTCATGGAGGCATGTTCCTGGTAGGGGCCGAAGCGCTCGATCAACTCGGCTTCGAGTTCGGCGTCCCCGTAGGTAAAGCCGTTGGTATAGGTAATCTGGGTACGGTAGAGCTTGAGGCGTGTGCCATCCGGGGCCAGCTCCATCAGCTTGAAGCGGACGGAGGCCTGTTGATCATTGCCGTCGATGCGAAACTGTTCGATGGCCCAACCGCTCCATTCGCCCAGATTGGAGGCGGCGACGACGTCGTTGCCGTCGCGGGTGCGGCAGATCAGGACGCGGTCGTAGCCGGCGCCGCTGCTGTCAAGGGCAAGCAGATGGAATTCGTTTGCATCGCCACCGAGGCGGGCGTTGACTGTGAAGCTGGTTGCAAGCGGCGGCGAGGCACTGGATGGCAGGTTGGTCCAGTTGTCGGCGGCGGCCATGGGGGGGATTGGCTCGACGCTGCGGGGACCGGAAATCGCGGAGCCGTCGTGAGCCATAGCAACATCGCTTGCCTTGGAGGCATCGGTCGTGTAGGCCTGGGCGGCGGCAACTTCAAATTCAGTGCTGTTGTGCCCGGGAGACCCGAAACCGTCGACAACGTAACCGATTTCCACGCCCGAAGGATGGGCACCGGGGTAGTGAACGGCGACGCCCTTGAGACCGGCGCGCTCCAGTGCGTTCCAAATGCGTTCGGCATTGTTGGCGCGGCCGTCAAAGCTGCTGACGGACACGTCTCTGTCGTTGGGGTCTGACTTGCGCTCAATTACGGTCTGCCAGGTTGGGACGCTGTGCGTGCCGGTGTGGGCGCCAGTGGAGAGGGTGGCCCAGTTGGTGGGCGTCCAGACGGGGAAGGAGGGATAGGTCTCATTGACGGTTCCTTCGTTGAGGAGGCGACTAAAGTTCGGCAGGCATCCTTCGGCGGCAAAGTACTTCATCATGGGGGTGACGAAACCGTCCATCCCATAGGCATAAATCTTTTTCGTCATAGGTGGCTGACTGCTCCCTGTTCACTGCCCGAACTTTAAGGTGGGCGCCCCCGTTTAACAAGTCGAGGTGATTCGATGATTCCCAGGTATTGCGAAGGCGCTGCAAAGCAGTACTTATGATGATGCATGCATTCAGGAGAGGCTGTTGACCCAAATGCTATGCTTCGGCAGAAGTGGTAGTGCCGAATGAGCTGCGAAACGCTGTCAGACTCAGACTTCAGGGTTGAGTCCGTGTTCTTGAGAACGTTCGCATTTTAGAATTCTTCGGTCCGATCCTCCAACTGCCAGGATTGGAATTGTAACCTGATCTTATGTTCAGTTGTCCGATACATTGTTAGCGTCTGGCAGGATGGCTAGGCGCAGGCGTTAAATTCACCAGAACGTGTGCCGCAACTGACTCTCTTGATGGGTGCCTTTCTAAATGTTCCGTGGGGAAGAAAAGGCTTATATCAAGTCCTGACGGGCAGATTATAACAGGAGTATTCTCCTAAATGCAAACCGCTTTTTTGTGGGGGTGTGCAATCCAAATATGGGGTGGGAACAGTCGGCCGGGGAGAATGTGCCGGCAGCGGAGGGGATTGGTTACCGGCTTTTGGAGAGACACGGGGCAGGGGCTATGGGAGTGTATAGGTTGAAGCTGGCAGCGATAGTGGCTGAGGGGGGAAAGGGCAGGCACAAGGCCTGCCCCTACGGGAATGTTATGGGTGAAGCTGGCGGCAAGTTTTCAGGCTTATGAAGCTGTCGCGCGGCATGCGCTCTGCCGCTTTCGCCAGAGGTGGACTGGGGCGGGTATGCCCCAGTCTACTGGTAAGATTAGCCAAATGGAGGAAGGACCGGATCGCGCCCTCAGTCGAAGGAGGGCCTTAGCGGAGCTAGCCGGCTACCATGCCAACCAGGGTCATGGCAACTACGGCGAACAAGGTGAATACGATCATAGTCGCTACCCAGCCACCCAGAAGAAAACTGGCAAATGCAAGGGGATTGGGGCGGTCGTTCTGCTCGGGTTCTGATGCAGTCTCAACCGGCGCTTTCGCTTCTACAGGTTCGACGGCCTCTGTTTGCAGTTCTGTTTCTTCGGCCATTTGCGATACTCCTTCTACTGTTTTGTCATTTCTGGGCGGCTGCCTTAAGTAGGGAGCAGCCACCTTTTTTTCAAGTCCGGCGACCGTAGGCAATGTAGACAGGGAATCAGTGCCTCTGCATCGCCTCCGTCCACTCTGGGAGGAGGACATAAATGCGATCGGGGCCATTATAGCATGAGCGCGGGCAGTGCGCACGATTTCAGATGCCCGCCAAGGGGCGTTACAATTGGGCCGCAATTATGACAAACGGTTGCAACGGAAACGGGAGGAAAGGATGGAATACAGGACTTTCGGACGTACGGGCTTGAGGGTCAGCGTTGCCGGCCTGGGAGCAGGAGGACCCAGCAGGTTGGGTGTCAGAGCGGGCAGCAGCGAGCGGGATTCGATCGAGGTTGTGCAGCGCGCGCTCGAACTCGGAATCAATTATATTGATACGGCTGAAGCCTATGGCACCGAAGAGATTGTAGGAAAGGCGATTCGGGACTTTGACAGGGACAGCCTGGTGATTTCGACCAAAAAGGGGGCAAACAATAAAGGCGAACCAGTTTCGGCTGAGGGGTATGTTGCCGGCGTTGAAGCCAGCCTGAAGCGTTTAGGCGTGGAGATGATCGATGTCTTTCACTTTCATGGCCCGACTATGGAAGAATACAGGCATATGATGGATGAACTTGTGCCTGCGCTTCAGAATATGCAGAAAGAAGGGAAGATTCGACACTTGGCGGTTAGTGAAAGATTTGCCAAAGACCTTGAACACGATCTTCTGAAAAAGGCCGTTGAAGACGATGTCTTTGACGTGGTAATGGTCGGCTTTAACATGCTGAATCAGACGGCCCGAGGGGCTGTGTTGGAGGCTACGCAGGAGAATGGGATTGCCACAGAATGCATGTTTGCGGTAAGGCGAGCTTTCAGTAATCCGGCGCGGTTGCGGGAGATCCTGGTCGACTTACGCCGCAGCGGCGAGATTGACACTGACGCTGTTGACCTTTTCGAGCCGCTGGACTGGGTCTTGGAAGAGAGCGATGCAAAGACGCTGCCGGAGGCGGCCTACAGGTTCTGCCGTCATGAGCCGGGACTTGACGTAATTCTCACGGGAACGGGCAATGTCCGGCACTTGGAGGAAAATGTGGCTTCGCTGTTAAGACCTCCTCTACCGGCCGAGGTGACCTCCCGACTCAATCGGATTTTTTGCCGGGTACGCTCGGCCAATGGCAGTTGAAGCCAGCCCACGGACCTTCCATCTCAGCTTCAATCCAGTAACTCAATCTTGCCGCTGCCGCCGTCGACACGCACTTTCTGGCCTGTCTTCAGCCGATCGGTTGCACGGTCCACGCCAGCGACTGCCGGGATCCCGTATTCGCGGGCGACGACGGAACCGTGTGTCATCATGCCTCCCACTTCCATCACCAGCCCGCCGGCGGCGAGGAAGAGGGGCGTCCAGGAAGGATCGGTGCCGGGACAGACGAGGATGTCGCCAGGTTGAAGCGCGGCTTCCAGCGGGTCGAAGACAACGCGCACAGTTCCCTCGACAAAGCCCGGTGAAACGCCTGAGCCGACGAGCATATTTTCGTCTGCGCCTTCGCCTGGCGAAAGTCCAGCAAAGAAGGCGGTGCCGTCACTGAGGAGGAGACGGGGGATGGGCTGGCGGCGCATTTCGTTTCGATAGGTTTCCCTCCTCGCCCGCACCAGTCTCTGCCAGTCCCCGGGGGCGTTCATTGCCAACGTTTTCAGTTCCCGCATCGTCAAAAAGAAGAGGTCGTCGGCTTGTTCCAAAACACCGTTGTCGACGAGTTCTCTGCCGCTTTCCAGGAGCAGGCTGCGCGCAATAGACGCGATACGAATCAAGGTAAACTTGGGGCTTTCGCGGAGGCCCGCGAGGGCGCGGACCCGTATCGAAAGCCGGCGAACGAGCCATCCTGCCAAGGGACTGTTCAAAGTCTCAGCGGCCGCGTTTGCCAGGCGATCCTCCGCTTGTAAGGCGGCCTGCTGCCCCTGCTGAAACACGGTGTCAGGCGCGGCGCTTTCGTCGGCAATGGATAGGTAGCTTTGCAGTGCGCGAATGATCGGGAGCGGCTGTTCGCGCCAGCGCGGCCGGCCTAAGTCGAGCTCAGCGAGGCCGCGCATACCGTACCGGTTCAGGAATGCCGTCAAGGCTGCTTGAATGTGTACCGGCATCTCCTTCTTGTGGTATTCCAGGGCGAGTGCCTCCGGGTCGGCGGCGACAAATGCGGCGGAGGCGGCAGGGTCCTCACCGATCCGCTTCGCCACCTGCCACAGCTCCAGGTCCATTTCAGTGGTGACGTTATTGGGGAGACTTCGGGTGAGGTCAAGCGCCAACTGGGGCGAGATATCTGAACGCAAAGGCGCCAGGATGGCGGCGAGCCGACTGAGTATGCCGAGCGAAGCGTAGCCAACGATGATGGGCGGGATGAAGAGCGGCAGAAGGACGGGAAACAGAGCGTTGTAGCAAAGCCATTCGCACAGATCGATGCGCTGGTCGAGTGTGCGGGCATTATGCGCTCTACTGTCAACTGAGGCGATGTGTGCCTCGGCGGCATCACTGGTGGCCTGCGCGAACAGTTCCGGATCGAGAAAGGCGCGAAAGGCTGACTTCAGCACTCTGGAGAGGAGGGGAGCGGCCCTGGCAAAGGAACGCGGGTTGAATGGGGACTGCTCCAATCTGGTGTCGGAGATCAGTTCGCGAATGCTCTGCGCCGCGCCGGGCTCGACCATGGGCAGGACGCGGTGAAATATGAGGCGGCCGATTGGATTGCGCAATGCGCCGGCGACCGCGATCCAGGGACGGTCGGCTGCGGAGTGCAAGATGGACTGCTCATATAGTGTGGCCTTAAACGAGAAGATTTGGGCGATGCCGGCGAAGAGGCCGCGGAGCAGGTCCATGCCCAGGGGGGTGAACGGACCCAGCACGCCTTGGATGGCGCCCAGGGAGATGAACACATTCAAATCGGCGTCGTCAACCGGTTTCGGCAGAGGGAAGAGTGAGGTGATTGGGCGAGACTGCAAAATAAATAGGTTGTCCTCTGCGAAAGCCCATTCGATGTCCTGAGGGTCGCCGTACAGGTCAGCAACCCGCTGGCCCGATTCGGTCAATCTCGCGATCTGTTCGTCTGAGAGCGCCTGCTCCGAGCGGCGCTCGTCCTCCGTCTCTTCGACGCCGCCGCCAGCAAGCCCGCGGACGACGGTTGCCTTGGCGCCAAGCTGTTTCCGGAGGATCTTGCCAGAGTCGGTCTCGACGACGTAGTGGTCTGGCTCCACCTGCCCGCTTACGAGCGCTTCGCCCAAGCCGAAGGTTGCGTCGATAACGGTTTCGTCACGGCGGCCGGTCAAGGGGTTGGCGGTGAAGAGGACGCCTGAAGTTTCGCTCTGAACCATTTCCTGGACGACGACTGCCAGCGAGACTGCTGCGTGGTCGATGTTATTGCGCGTTCGATAGGCAATGGCGCGGGCGGTCCACAGGCTGCTCCAGCATTCCACGACAGCGCGCAGCAAGGCTTCGTCTCCCACGACATTGAGGAAAGTATCCTGCTGGCCTGCGAATGACATTCCGGGCAGGTCCTCGGCGGTGGCGGAAGAGCGGACCGCTGCCGGCGGCCGGCCCAGCCCCGTATAGGCCGAACGAATCTGGGCAGCTACCTCTTCAGGTATGTCTTCGGTCCGCAGGCGGGCGCGCAGTCTGTCAGAGAGAGCCGACAATGCGACCGGGTCGGCGGCGTCAATCGCACTGGCTTCGGCGGCCATCCAGCCTGTCAGTCCTGCCTTGTCAATGTGGTGATTGTACCCGTCTGTGGTGAGGATGAATCCCGTGGGGACAGGGAATCCGGCGCACGTCAGTCTGGCCAGATTCAGGGCTTTGCCACCTACCGTGGAAAGCGAAGGGTCAGGCGTGTTCAATGGTAAACAGAAGGAACTGATTCCATTCTGATGTGCGTTGGCGTTGGCAGTCATGGGATGGTCTGCGATCTCTTTTCGCCGCCGCTCTGTCCAGATACGATTTGCGGACCTGAGCCGTCAGAGGCGTTGCATGTACGTTAGCAGGCTGCAGACGCAGTATATCGGGCAGGCGGCGTCTGAAGAGTGTTGGATCTTCCAGAGAGCTCGCCGATATACTAATCTTTGCGTCTTGTATGGTCAAAATAGTGCGTGCGTTGGGTCTGTCTCGGATTTCCAACGGGCACGTTGTTTGAACAGTGACTAAAGAGATATGGGACGATGTTGAACAGGTTCTGAATGCGGCTCTACCAGGGTGTACAGTCGTCTTCCTGCCAGAGACCGGGCAGAAAACAGTATTCCACCGGCGGCGGGCGCAGTGATCCGCTGGGACTGCTTCGTACCGTCGATCGTGCGTGAAGGCCCGGGACAGGCACTACGCAGGGGAGGCATGTTTTTGTAGGGGGGCGTTGCGGGGGCGCAGCCCCTGCACAAGGGAGGGCCGAAGGCCCGACCGCCCATATGCTAAGGAGAGTTGGGAGGTGCGGGGAGTCAGAGTAAGACCAGGAGGGAAGAGCGTGTGTGCGGGTGGCAGTATTGACGACTTTTCGTGATCTGGGTATGCTAAGGCAGTACCTCTTTCCTTTTCCCTTTCACACAAGGAGCGCTCCATGTCACGGGAGAATGAACGCGTGCAAAAACAGGTGGATGTGCAGGTTACCGGCGAGAACCTTCCTGCTTCGGAAAAGATTCTGACAACTGAGGCGCTTGCCTTCATTGCAGAGTTGCACGAGGCGTTTGATGGCAGGCGCCAGGCGTTGCTGGCGGCGCGTGCGACGCGACAGGCTCGAATAGACGCAGGCGAGACGCCAGGTTTCCTGTCAGAAACAGAGGGTGTGCGGAGCAGCGACTGGCAGGTGGCAGACACGCCGGATGACTTGCAAAAGCGCTGGGCTGAAATCACCGGTCCGGTCGATCGCAAGATGGTGATCAATGCGCTCAATTCGGGCGCGGACGTCTTTATGGCGGATTTTGAGGACGCCAACTCTCCGACTTGGGCGAACTGTGTGGAGGGGCAGCTGAATTTGTACGACGCGGTGCGGCGGCAGATTCGGCTTGAGGATGAGGCCAGGGGGCGGGTCTACGAACTCAATGATGAGATTGCGGCGCTTTTGGTCAGGCCGCGCGGCTGGCACCTGGTGGAGAAGAATGTATTGGTGAATGGCGATCCTATCTCTGCCAGTCTATTCGATGTGGGACTGTATGTTTTTCACAATGCGGCGGAAAGGCAGCGGCAGGGCAGCGCCTGCTACTTTTATCTTCCCAAGTTGGAGAGTCACCTGGAGGCGCGACTGTGGGCCGACGTGTTCGCACACGCAGAGGCGGCGCTGGGCATTGTTCACGGGTCCTTCCGGGCGACGGTACTGATTGAGACGATTCTGGCTGCGTTGGAAATGGAAGAGATTCTGTATGAGCTGCGGGAATATTCGGCAGGGCTGAACGCGGGCAGGTGGGACTATATTTTCAGCGCGATCAAGAAGTTCCCCAACAATCCCGACACGCTCCTGCCGGAGCGGGCGCAGGTTACGATGACAACGCCGTTTATGCGAGCTTACACTGAACTCCTGGTGCGCACGTGTCATAAGAGGGGCGCGCATGCGATCGGCGGCATGGCCGCGTTCATACCCAGCCGGCGAGATCCTGAGATAAACGAGGAGGCTCTGGCAAAGGTGCGGGCGGATAAAGTACGTGAATCGGGTGACGGCTGCGATGGCACATGGGTGGCGCATCCCGATCTGGTGCCGCTTGCGCGCGGGATATTCGAAGAGGCCACCGGCGGCGCGCCGCACCAGAAGCACAAGATGCGAGAGGATGTGGCAGTTACGGCGGCAGAGATCGTCGACGTAGGCGTAGAAGGGGGTACGATTACGGAGAGCGGCCTGCGGACGAATGTGGATGTCTCGCTGCAATATTTGAACGCGTGGCTGCTGGGAATCGGCGCCGCGGCCATCTACAACCTGATGGAAGACGCGGCTACGGCCGAGATTTCGCGTTCGCAGATCTGGCAGTGGATTCGCCACGGGGCCAAGTTGGAGGATGGGAGGACGATCACGCGCGAGCTGTACAAGCAGATCCGTGAAGAGGAGTTGAAGAAGCTTGGAGAATTTGGCCCGGGCCGGTTGGAAGAGGCGGCTGAGATTCTGGACCAACTGATTCTAACCGACGAGTTTGTGGAGTTTCTCACACTAATTGCCTACGATTATCTGACGTAGTCCAGGAAGTGTTGATTTGAAGGCTGAAAATTCTTTTTCAGTTCGGATCAAGTTGGCACTTCTGTTAGACTTAGTCTGAGGAATTATGCGTGCAGGGAACGTTTCTAAGATGGCGAAAAGTTCAGTGAAAAAGATTGCGGCCGCGTTGGAAAGGCGGATAGCAGAGGAGCCGTCGGCGACAGTTTATCTGTTACTGCATGCCAGTGAACTGGGGCAGGAGCAGAGGGCGGCAATAGATAGGGCTGGATTTGTCGTGCGCCATCAGACGACCATAATTCCTTGTTACGCTGTCAGTGGCCCTGGTGCAGGTCTGAGGGCGCTGAAGAGAGAGCCGTGGCTCGTCCGGGTCGAGGAAGACGGAGAAGTTGAGACAATGTAGGACCTGGATACGGAAATTCAGGTCTTAGAAAGGTTGCCACAGCACTGGGGCAACCAGGACGCCCCCAGCGCAATCTGGCCGGAAACGGCGCCGATCTACCGGCTGCCTGGACGCATGAAATGGCCTGTCCAGGACAAGAGTTTTCGGTATCAAGCGCGCTGGCTCACTGTGGGGCGACAGTTCGGAAACACCTGGACAGGAGTTCAGTTGGATAGGAGTGGTGTTGCGTGCCCGCAGCACCTCCGCGCCCATGGTCATTCGATGCCTCGGCCTGACTGTGCGGCTGCAGTTTGTGATTGAACGCTATCAGGAGGAGTTTGGACGATGTACTCGGAGAAATTCTCCGCCCAGGTTCGGGATGTCATTGAGCAGGCCCGATCGGCGAACGAAGATGTGCAGGTTATTGTCAGGTTTCAATCCGCGGCCAGTCAACGGAGTATAGCAAGACTGGCTGTAGGGGCCGGTGCAATCAAGGTCAACCAGGATTTCAGGTTGATTCCGGCAACAGCTGTCACGCTGAAACCATCGGCGCTGGACGAATTGACTGACGCGGAGGACGTGGCGGAGATATGGCTTGATGAGGTCGTCCATATATTGCTGGATGTTTCGACTCCACATATACGAGCACCCCAAGTATGGGAGCAGATGCACAATGACGGGGAAGGGGTAACGATCTGCGTCGTTGATACGGGAATAGACGCAACGCACCCGGACTTTGCGGGACGTGTCGGGCTGACAGCCGACTTCAGCGGGAAGGGTTCGGCCGCGGACGGAAACGGGCACGGTACGCATGTGGCCTCTACCGCGGCAGGGACGGGGGCGGCGAGCGGGGGAAAGTATGTTGGAGTAGCCCCTGGGGCGACAATCATGGCAGCCAAGGCGCTGGCGGACAACGGCAGCGGCCGGATGAGCAACGTTATGGCCGGGCTGGAGTGGGCTGCACAGAATGGCGCTGATGTCTTGAACCTGTCACTGGGCAGCCGGGGAAACAGCGACGGCTCGGATGCGCTGAGCTCGATGTGCAACGCGATCGTGGATATGGGCAAGATAATGGTTGTGGCTGCGGGGAACAGCGGCCCGCGGCAGAGCACGATTGGCAGCCCCGGGGCCGCCGAAAAGGTCATTACGGTGGGGGCATCCAACGATCAGGACAGCGTTGCTCGATTCAGCAGTCGGGGACCGACCGCGGACGGACGCGTCAAGCCGGACCTGGTGGCGCCGGGCAGCAAGATTGTGGCCGCGCGCGCGTCGGGCACGTCGGTAGGCCAGGTGGTGGACGAATATTATACGACTGCCAGCGGTACCAGTATGGCCGCCCCTCATGTAGCCGGCCTGGTTGCGCTGATGCTGAGGGCCGATTCGGGCCTTGGGCCAATGGACATCAAGAAGATGCTGATGGCCACGAGTGTTGACATTAACATCTCCGAGAATGAGCAGACCGAAGGTGACAAATTCATTATGGGCGACGGACGCGTTGACGCGTTGACCGCGGTTCAGTACGCACAATCTGGTCAGCAGCCTCCACCGCATAAGCCGTCGTTACCGGTACCGTCTCCTCCCTCACCCGGTCCCAGCCCGCCGATTGGCTGCATGGCGGCCCCGTTACGTTTCCTCAAGTTGGACAAGTTCCTCCAGATGGATTAGAGCCAGATTTGGCCGGACGGCGCGCTGTGCAGTGACTGAAACAGGGACATTTCCGCGGCGCAGATTACAGGCTGAACGGTTGTAGTATGGGCAGATCAGACAGTTCATCGAGTGCAATAGAGGAAAGGGCACGGCAACGCGAGGCGATAGGCCTGGCGCGGCAACGCCCTACCGCAAAAGCAGTCGTAAACAGTCCTCCGGAGCCCAAAGGCAGAATTCCCCTGATTGTGCCGGTAATCGTAGTCCTGGCCGCGGTTGCGGCAGGACTGATTTTCTGGCGAGCCTCTGGAATCAGGCAGTTGTCGATTGGCGAGCGAACACTGCCGGCGCCGGCAGAGGAGAGACTGATCGCGCGTGATGACTTTAGTGAGCCCCACTTTTCACTGCCAGTCCAGGAACGGGCGGCGTTCGATCAGCGCTATGTTGGGGATCTCTATCAGATAAGCGTTCTGCGTCCAGGCGAGCGAGCGTGGGCGACGCTGGGTCAGATGAGCCTGGGGGCCTACAGGTTCGAAGCAGACCTGCGGCTGGCACTGCAGGATGAGCTTGCGTGGGGATACGGCGGGCTCATCGTTCGGTTCCAGAATGAGGAAAACTTCTATCTGTTTGCGGTAGACGGTCAGGGCGAGTACCAGATTCAATTGATAGAGAATGGCGCCTGGCGGACAATCGAGGGTTGGACGCCGACGCCGGCGCTGTCAGCAGGGAGCCAGAACGTGCTCACAGTAGTGGACGACGGCTTCGAGCTCATCTTTTTCATCAACTCTACTCATGTAACTTCAGTGCCCGAGCCGCGTCTGCCCGTCGGCGACGTCGGCCTGCTGGTCGGCGCGCGCAGCCAAGGCCAGGCGCAAGGCCTGTTCGACTGGGTGGCACTCTACGAAAACCCAATCGCCAAGTAGCATATTGATACTGCCAGGAGGGACAGGCCGAGAACACCGCTCTTGCGGCATACCTTGTCTTGTCTTATGCGGACGAGAATTACGGTTGAGGAATTTCGCAGCCGACGACATCGTATGCTGTAAGCTGTGCGTCGGCGACGGGCGTCATCGCCAGTCGGTCGCGGAAGAGGGACCAGATCATCGAATCGATCGGCGAACCGGTAACGTCCACGTTTCGCCGGCGCAGCAAGGCTTCCTGCACGAAACCCAACTTGCGTGGGACTGAGGCGCTGCGGACGTTGGCCGGATCGCAGTGGATTTCGACACGGTCAACTTTGTGGACAGAGAAGGCCACGCTGGTCAGGGCGGCCGAGATTTCGGTTGCCAACCCCTTGTTTATCATGTCGGCGCGAATCCAGTAGCCTATTTCGAGAGCGTCACCGCCTACCCGTTTGTGCAACCCCGATCCACCCCAGACCTCTTTTTCGTCGGGCGAAAAGATCCCATAAACGTAGTCCTGGTCGAGATCAAACTCGGCCCGCCATCTTCGCAGCAGCGCTATCTTCTCGTCCAGGGTGGAGGGTTCGTTGGCCGCCCAGGGCATCCACGCTCGCAAGTGGTCGATGCTTTGCGAAATTGCCTGCAGCAGGATGTCGGCATCGTCTGGCTGCCAGCAGCGCACGACCGTGCGCTCGGTCTCGACCCGATAGGCCGGACATCGATCGGTGACAGAGCCCTCGGGAGCGTTTGCAGTCGTCATCTACGGTCTCAAACCGGTATTGCGTCAATCTTGTGAATCACTCTGGTCGCGGTCAGAGTTGGCTTCTGCCTGTTTTCCTGGGGACCATTCGACTGGGATCGGCTCCGGATCTTTGCGGACGAAAGTCAGTTCGCCTTCGCCGTCGTCCTGTGCGGGGACAAAGTCGATCAGGATTTCGTCGCCGGTGCGATATTCTGCGCGCAGGAGACGTTTGCTGAGTTCATTCTCGATCCGCTTCTGGAGAAGGCGGCGCAGTGGACGGGCGCCGTATTCAGCGTGGAAGCCGGTATCGGCAAGGTGATCGCGGGCCGCCTCGGTCATTTCGACACCAATTCCGATTTCGTCGAGACGTAGAGCGATTTCCTCCATCAAGAGGCTGACGATATCGCGGACGTTTTCCCTGGAAAGAGAATCGAAAATGATGGTTTCGTCGATGCGGTTGAGAAACTCCGGACGAAACAGCCGCTTCATCTGCTTGCTGTATTCGCCTTGGGCGAGAGCATTCTCGTCAAGTTCGGGCGTGGCAAAGCCCAAGGGACCGCGCTTGATCGATTCTGCGCCGACGTTACTGGTCATAATTACGACAGTGTTTCGGAAGTTCACTGTACGGCCCTGGCCGTCGGTCATGTGGCCGTCGTCCATGATTTGGAGCAGCGTGTTCCAGACCTCGGGGTGGGCCTTCTCGATCTCGTCGAAGAGCAGCACCTGGTATGGTCGGCGGCGCACTTGCTCGGTGAGCTGACCGCCCTGTTCGTAGCCGACATAACCGGGAGGTGCGCCGAAGAGTTTGCTGACGGTGTGGCCCTCGCGATATTCGCTCATATCGACACGCAGAAGTGCGTCTTCGCTGTCGAAGAGGAAGGCGGCCAGGACCTTGGCCAATTCAGTCTTACCGATGCCGGTGGGTCCGAGGAAGAGGAAGGTGCCGATCGGCCGGCGAGGGTCTTTGAGGCCGCTGCGCGCTCTGCGGATTGCGTCGCTGACGGCTTCGATGGCCCGTTCCTGGCCGATAATACGCTCCCGTAGATAGTCTTCCATGCGCAGCAGTTTTTCCATCTCCTCTTCGAGCAGGTCCATCACAGGAATGCCCGTCCAGCTGTGGACGATGGCGGCGACGTCGGCGGTGTCCACCACGTCGTCGAGATTGGTTTCCGTTTTCCAATCTTTGAGCGCCGACTTGAACTCTTCCTTCCGGCGGGCCAACTCGGCCTTCGTCTGGGCGGCTTTTTCATAGTCGCGCTCGGTCCAGGCGCTCTCTTCCAGGTCGGTAAGCTCCTGAATGGAGGCTTTGGCCTCCTTCAACTCATCGGGCATGGCGTGCATGGCAACGCGAAGGCGAGCGGCGGCTTCGTCGATGAGGTCGATAGCTTTGTCCGGCAGTTTGCGGTCCGGAACGTAGCGATGGCTGAGGCGAACGGCCTGCTCAAGAGCATCTTCCGTATAGGTAATAGCGTGATGCTCCTCATAGCGGAGGCGAAGGCCGCGCAGTATTTCGATGGCATCGTCGATGTCGGGTTCGTCGACGAAGACAGGTGCGAAACGGCGCTCAAGGGCTGAGTCCTTCTCAATGTGCTGGCGGTATTCGTCGAGCGTGGTAGCGCCGATACACTGCAATTCTCCGCGTGAGAGTGCGGGCTTGAGCATGTTGCTGGCGTCAAGCGCGCCGGCAGCGTTGCCGGCGCCAACGACAGTGTGCAATTCATCAACGAACAGGATAATCTCGCCCTCGCTGCGGCGAATTTCGTCCATGGCTGCTTTCAATCTCTCTTCGAATTCGCCGCGGAAGCGTGTGCCGGCAATCATGGCCCCCAAGTCCAGTGAGACCACCCGCTTGCCGGCGAGAATGTCGGGAACGTCGTTGGCCATGATCTGTTGGGCCAACCCTTCGATGATGGCGGTTTTGCCGACGCCGGCCTCGCCTATCAGGACAGGGTTGTTCTTCGAGCGACGACACAGTACCTGCATGACGCGCCTGATTTCATCTTCGCGGCCGACGACCGGATCCAGTTTGCCTTCGGCGGCGGCCTGTGTCAGATCGCGGCCATACTTTTCGAGCACCTGGTACTTGCTTTCGGCGTCCGGTTCACTTACGCTCTGGCCGCCTCTGAGGTCTTCGATCGCGCCGTAGAGGCGTTCCTTGGTGACGCCGGCGTCGCGCAATATGTTTGCGCTGTGTGTGTTCCGCTCGCTGGCGATCGCAAGCAGAATGTGTTCGGTGCTGATGTATTCGTCCTGGAGCTTGTTTGCTTCGTCGTTGGCGACGCCCATGACGCGATTGAGACGGGGCGTGATGAAGACCTGTACGGTCGGCATCCCGCTGTACGGTGTGTTACCACTCTTGGAGCCAGCGGCGAGCACCACTTCCAACTTACGCGCGATCACTTCGGCGGAGACGCCGAGGGAATCCAGAATCTGGGGCACGGTACCCTCTGGCTGCTCCACCAGCGCCAAGAAAAAGTGTTCGGTATCGATCTGCGAATGTTTGTACTTCTGAAGAATCTCGAGCGAGCGCGTGGCCGCGTGCTGGGCCTTCTGGGTGAAACGGTCAAATGGCATCATGGGTGTATGTCCAGGTTACTCGTAGGAAGTTAGAAGCGTCTGCATTGCAGCGTATTCGGCATCTGACATCCAGAAACAAGCGGGCTCAAGCGGCGATATCCTCGAACTCACAAGGCCATGGATTGGTACGCCATTGGTCGAGTGAGAAGGTCGTTTCTGGTTACCTATATAGTAAACCACATCTTTAACAGCACTACCATTGAGAAACATTAGAATTGCGTTACCGTTGGCGTGTTCAAGGCAAGGACTTCAAGGGGGCACTCAGCTTTTTAGAATTATTCTAATTAACATTTGACAAGCGGTGCGAAAGGGGGTAAGCTGGGGGCAGATGTTTTTAGATTGATTCTAATTAAGCTTGAGGATTGTTGAAATGGCAGCTCAATACATTGAGACACTTCGCCGGGCTGGCTTACGGGTAACGAGCCAGCGAGTCGCGGTTTGCGAATTCCTTGCCAACACAGATAGACATCCAACGACTTCGCAGGTTTACGAAGAGGTGCGCAAGACGCATCCGGAGATCAGCCAGGCCACGGTTTACAACACGCTCAACACGTTGCGCGACCTGGGAGCGATTGTCGAGATCAGTGCGGGCACTGACCATACTCACTATGAAACAGATCCTTCGCCGCACATCAATATTATATGCCTGCGATGTCATCAGATTGCCGACCTGCAGGAGAGCCTGGCGCCCGACATGTTGATGGACAACATTTTTAAGAGTACGGGCTTTCGCGCCACGACGTTGCAGGTGCAGGTATCTGGTTTCTGCCCGGCCTGCCAGCAGGCCAAGCGCGAGGAGATAGGCAGGAAGTTGCGGGGCTCGTCAGAACGGGGTGAACAGCGGCATTCGGGAACGGCCGAGACGCGCAATGCGTCCGATGGGGACTTATGAGTAGAAAGGTGGAACCAATGACCACCTGTTGCTATAAACAGGAAGATTTGATCGATCAGAACGGTCGTCTTCTTCCCAGTGTCAGGAGTTATTCACCGTTCGAGCGTGGGTTCTGGCGCAATAACCCGGAAATCCTGCTGGCCTCGGTTACTCTAATCTCTTTGGTGATTGGCTGGATAGGCGGTCCGGTTAGTGGTCTGCTGCCTGGTTGGGGGATTGCGGTTTTTGCCCTTACGGCCTATGCCGCCGGCGGTTATTCCGGCTTCAAAACTGCGCTGGCAGATGCTAAACAGGGCAGTTTCAATATCGACTTTCTCATGATCGCGGCGGCGCTGGGCGCAGCGTTTATCGGGGAGTGGGAAGAGGGCGCGCTGCTGCTGTTTCTCTTTACGCTGAGCGGCGCCCTGGAATCGTTTGCGTCGGACCGCACGCGGCAGGCGATTATAAGGTTGGCAGAACTGCGACCGGATACCGCAAGTGTCCGGCGCGACGGTGCGGTCGTTGAAATGGGAGTTGAGGCGCTGGCGATTGGAGATGTGGTTGTGGTGAAGCCCGGCGAGCGGATGCCGGTTGACGGCTCTGTGATTCAGGGCACAACTACGGTCGACCAGAGCCCGATAACAGGTGAAAGCATTCCGGTCTACAAAGGCGTAGGCGACACCGTGTTCTCAGGGACGATCAATGGCAGCGGCGCGCTCGAACTGGATGTGACCAAACTGGCTTCGGACAGCACGATTAGCAAGATAATCGGCCTGGTCCAAGAAGCCCAGAACAACGCGGCTCCGACCCAGCGGCTAATCGACAGATTCAGCCAGCCGTACACGCTGGCGGTGATAGGCGTAACGGTTCTGGCGATAGTTCTTCCTCTGCTTTTCGCGGCGGAACCGTTCAGCAGGACGATCTACAGGGCGATGACGCTCCTGGTCGTGGCCAGTCCTTGCGCGCTCATTATCAGCACGCCGGCTTCGATTCTCAGCGCGATCGCGGCGGCGGCGCGCGAGGGTATTTTATTCAAGGGCGGGGCCTACCTTGAGAAGGCTGCCAGCCTCGATATGCTGGCGTTCGACAAGACAGGGACGTTGACTTCCGGAAAGCCGGTGCTGACCGACGTAGTGCCGTTGAATGGTTACAGCGAGGAGGACCTTATCGCGCGTGCCGCCGGCGCCGAGAGCCTCAGCGAGCACCCGATTGCGCAGGCTATCGTCGAACGGGCGCAGGAGATGGACCTGGCCTATACCTCGCCGGAGGACTTTCGCGGCATTGCCGGTCATGGAGTCCAGGCCATCTATAGGAACGGCGTCAGCCAGGAGATGGTCTACATTGGCAATGACAAGCTGTTCATGAGCGAGGCGATGGACCTTTCGCCATCGACCCGCGAGCTGGGCAAACGCTTGCAAGAGGAGGGAAAGACGGCCATTCTAGTGGTTCGCCGCCGCATCGAACTGGAGGAAAAAGTCGCGGAGTTTGCAGTAGGGGCAGCAGCCTTGCCCTACGGACCGGATAACGCCGAGGTAACTGGCCGCGATTGGGAGGCGGTTGGATTCCTGGCAGTGGCGGATACGGTGCGGTCCAATGCAACTGAAACTATAGCCGCTCTGAAGGAGTTGGGTATCACGCGCATGGCTATGGTAACGGGCGACAACCACGACGTGGCTGCGGCTGTTGCCGAGGAGGTCGGCCTGGAAGAGACCTACGCAGAACTGTTGCCTGAGGAAAAAGTCGAAATCGTAGAAAAACTGGCGAAGGCAGGTTCGGTCGCAATGATAGGGGACGGGGTGAATGATGCGCCGGCAATGGCAGCCTCCGACCTCGGCATTGCGATGGGGGGCGCTGGCACTGATGTCGCCTTGGAGACCGCCGATGTCGTACTCATGTCCGATGATCTCAGCAAGCTTTCCTTCATGCTTCGTCTCAGCCGGCAGGCAGGTGAGATTGTTCGCCAGAATTTGTATTTTTCGGTTGGCGTGATTCTAGTGCTGGTTGTTCTGACCGTAATCGTGCCATTCCTTGTGCCAGATTTTCGGCTGCCACTACCGGTTGGTGTGCTTGGGCACGAAGGCAGCACGCTCATCGTTGTTATCAATGGTCTGAGGATGCTTGCGTTGAAATCAGAACAGCAGTGAAGTTGACGGCCGTTCCCCCGCAGTCGTCAGCTAACTGTAGTCGGGGTAGGCCGCCGGCAGAGATGTTCTAATCGCCAGCACGAGACACCAGAAGCAGTAGGCCGCAAAAGCGATCATCAGGGGGATTGATTCGGGAAGCAGCAGGGGTGAGGGGAGGGCGAGGATTCCGGCGACGGCGCCGGACGCCATCCATTTGCCAGGGAGCTTGCCGAGGATGGCCAAATCGACGCAAATCCAGGCTGTCAGGCCGCCCCCCATTGCCAGCCCGGCTTCCAATATCGTCATCCCGAACTGATCGATGAGGGCGCGCCAAATGGCGAGCGTTGCAGTTGGATCAGTGCCGCCGTTTCCTATTTCTGCCAGCCCAAATCGATTCATGCTGACAAGAATGCCGAGTATCAAGAGTGTCGCCGAGATGGCGAGCAGACCTGACTGAATGATGCTGCTGATGCGGTGGACCGGTGAATAGCTGTGCATCAGGGCTGCCAGAAAGATCATCCACGCGAGAATGGCCAGTAGCCAGAGCCATCCGCCAAGTCCCCACAGCAAGAGACTCTCTTTGGCAATCTGCTCTTGCTGCAGTTCCTCGACAGACCGCAAGTAGAGCGGCCGTATAACGAGTAACATGTAGATGCCGGCGGCGAGTGCAGTGGCCCCGGCGAATCTTGCCGCGCGAATCACCTTCATGGGGTTGCCTTGTAGGATGGATTTGCGGGGGAGGGTGGATTGTCCAAGCCGTCAACGGACGATTCGGCTTCGTTGGATGCGGCGCCGTCATCTGTCCCAGACGACTGTCGTAGCCGGAAGATGAAATCTGCGGATTTGAGCCGGCGTTCCAGCACGGTCACAAGGTAGCGTTGCTGTACACTCTCGACCGCCAGAGCGGTGGACTGTCCCAAGCGGAGCTCGCGCAAAGACTCCCACTGCGTGCGGGCAAGGTGACGCAGGATTTTGAGTGTCTGGGCCGTAATTGGCTCGGCGCCTTTCTGGGCGCGGCCGCAATCGGGACAGAAGACGCCGCCGGCGTGCAGGTGCAGGAAGTTCAGCACCGGGCGAAGGTCTTCGCCGCAGCCCAGGCATGCAAACAGTTCGGGCTGGAAACCCATTTGAAAGAGTAGATGCAATTCGAACCAGCGCAGGAGCAGGTCGTGTTGGGGAGCAGATTCCGGAAGGGCGTTCAGTTCTCTCAGGCACAGGAGGAGCAGTTCCCACAAGGCTTCGTTTTCATCGTCTTCGGCGGTGAATGCGTCGACAAGCTCGCAGATATAGGCCGCCCGGCTGATGCCGTCGAGATTGGTACGGAGGTTCAGGAAGCTCTCGACTGTGACGGTTTCGGTGACGATGTCCCATGTGCGGGCCTGGGCGACGAGGAGATTGGCGTGGCTGAAGAGCTCCAGGTGCCCTGCCTTGCGACTCGTCGTCTTGCGGGCACCTTTGGCGATGAGGACGCGCTTTCCCAGGCGCGGCGTAAAAACCGTCAGGATCCTGTCAGCGTCGCTGTAGCTCCTGCGCCGCAGAATCACGGCTCTTGTCCGGTAGGTATGACTGCGATTTACCACTGAAGTATCCCAAGTGACATTGACATTCTTGTTGGCGCTTGTCCTGTCCGGGAGATCCCGCGGGGGGAAGGGCCGCTTTACTGTTGGAATGAGATAGAGTTACTGAAGGATGGCTTCAGAGACAGAATGAAGGCTCCAGCAGTACAGTAGGCTGGAGAGGGGCAATTTGTCAACTCAGTTAGCCGGGTCTGGAACCTGAAAGGGAGTTGGAGTTTCCTGCCTTACTGCCTGTTTTCGGCTTCGGTGGCAAGTTGGTCGAGTTGCTCAGGTGTTCCGAGTGCGATCATGGTGTCGCCCGCGCGTAACGCAAATTCTACGCCGGGGTTGACGAAGATTTCGCCGTCAGGCCGTCGCACAGCCAGGATGTTGGCGCCCAGCCTTCTTCGAATCTCGGTGTCTTCGATGGTCACGTCTCGCAGCGAAGACCGCTCGCTGACGGCGATGTCTTCGATCAGAATGTCGACTTCGCCGCGGTGCATTACTACGTCCATAAACTCCAGGATATTTGGATGAATCAGCTGTCGTGCCATGCGCCGCCCGCTGGTAACGTAGGGATTTATGACATGGTCTACACCTGCGATCTGAAGTTTGCGTTCGCTTTCAAGGCTATTGGCGCGTGAAATGACGGTCAGGTTTGGGCTGAGGGCGCGGGCCGTTAACGCCACATAGACATTGTCCGAGTCGTTGGGCAAGCAGCAGCAGATGCCGGCGGCGTGTGTGATGCCGGCTTGAATCAGGGCGGCGTCGTGAGTGGCGTTTCCTTCCACAGGAATCACGCCCACGTTTTCCAACTCAGGCCCAAGGTTTGCCAGAATCTCGACTACGACCAACTGAACGTTGTTGGCCAGAAGTTCGCTTACGACGTGCTCGCCGACTCGGCCGTACCCGCAGACGATGAAATGGCCTCTCAGTTTATCGATCCGTTTCTGCATTCGTCTTCTCCAAAAAAGGCTGCGGAATTCCCCTGCGACTATGATGTCGGCCAATGTGCTGAAAGCATACGCGGTTGTGCTGACCCCCATTACTATCAAGGCCCCGGTGAAAACGCGGCCAATGGGGGAAAGTGGACGAATCTCGCCGAATCCGACCGTGCTGATTGTAATGACCGTCATGTAAATGCTGTCAGTCCACGACCAGCCCTCGATCAGAATGTACCCCACACAGCCCAGCGTGAGCAGGAGGATATAGAGCCCAGCAACGAAAATGATGTGACGGAAAAACTTTGGGCCTGTAATCGTCAAGACCGCGTTCCTCCAGGAACCGGGTGGTCCAGGGGCGTGACAGAAGGTGTAGCTTCCAAGCTACCGTATTGTGGCTTGAAAGGCGCCAGTGCAAATATGTGGAATCTGGATTTCAGAGGAGGTCCAATTGTGAGAGTCCTCCTGGGCAATATACTAAGCCTGGCACTACGAAACTTCCTTGACGAGTACAGGAACAGCGCGGCCGCGCTTGCGAAACTTGAGCGATTCGTAAAGTTTCTGCGAAGGCCGGTTACTTTCCTGCGTGTTCAGAAAGACACGGTCAATGCCAAGTTGTTGCGCATAACAGAGGCTGGCAACCAACAACTGCCGGCCAATGCCAAGAGACTGTGCTTGCGGGTGAACTGCCAGCCTCACAAGTTGGGCTGAATCGTGACCGTTCGGAAAATCGTCTGAATTGAGGCGAAGGGCCGAGTAGCCAACAGTCTGCGTTGTTAGTTCCGCGATTTCGAATCGGCAGTCGCGTTGGAGAGTCTGCAGGTCGGCAGCTCCCATGTGCCACATGGGTTCAAAGGCGGCGGCGTCCAGGCGAGCCAGCGGCGGCAGGTCGCTCGGTTGCGCCAGCCGTAAGGCGGCTGGTTGGAGTAAAGGTTGGATGGAGCGAGACCTACGTTCGTAGAAACGGACTGCGTCGCTCTGGTCGAAGCCGGCCTCTCTTAGGCTGGCCTGGAGCCAGCCTTGCCCGGTCATGGCGAAGAAGAGATAGCCGTGGGAATTTGCGGGCAGTTGCCGGCGTGCATACTCAAAGAGGGCCCTGAACTGCAAGCGGGCAGCCGCCCCACCAGAGGACAATGCGGCGGAACGCAGCGACACCTTGGTCGGGGCAGAGAAACGAAGGGCTCCAGAGCGCGGCGCCGAATCCAGAGAGACAAAACCTCTCAGTCTGTCGGATTGCTGATCCATCAAGACTGCGATCGTTCCCTTGAGCAGGTCAAGTTCTTCGGCACTGCCCAGGTCGTCGTAAAAGTAACTGCGCAGGCTGCTGGAATGCAGGCGGTGCAGCTCCGGCAGGTCTTCCACCCGGCCAGAGCGAATCGATGAGAGATTCATCTGGGCAAATCGAGCGCTTTGCGATCTCCGTAGACGGTTTGGTAATAGTCCTGGAATTCTCCATCGCGAATCGGTTGCCACCACCAACTATTCTCCCGATACCAGCGGGCGGTGGCGCGAATCGCTTCCTCAGGCGTGTGGTCCGGCTCCCATCCCAATGCCATTATTTTGGCAACGTCCAGGCTGTAACGCCGGTCGTGGCCGAGGCGATCTTCGACATGCTGAATGAGACTGCGGGGCCTCCCGAGCTCGTCCAGCAGGATTTCCACCATCGCCAGGTTCGTCATTTCGGAGCCGGTCCCGACATTGTAGGCTTCGCCAATGCGGCCGCGCCGCAGGATCAGGTGAATGGCAGCGCAGTGGTCGGTGACGTACTGATAGTCTCGCATCTGCTGTCCGTCGCCATAGACGGGCAGCTGCATGGAAGCGAGCGCGTTGGTGATGAACAGTGGAACAACCTTTTCGGGATACTGGTAGGGGCCTATGTTGTTGGCGCCGCGACTGATCGTAACCGGTAGGCCGTATGTGATGTTGTAGGCGTTGACAAATAGTTCGGCGCTTGCCTTGCTGGCGGAGTAGGGGCTGCGCGGGTCGAGGCCGTCGCCCTCCACCGAACGGCGTTGGCCTTCGATATGTCCGTACACCTCGTCAGTGCTGATCTGGTGGAAGCGCAGGTTTCCGAACTTGCGGGCCGCTTCCAGGAGTACATAGGTACCATAAACGTCGGTCTTTACGAAGGCGTCCGGATCGAGGATGGACCGGTCCACGTGCGTCTCAGCCGCGAAGTTGATGATTGTATCGATATCAGATGCAGTTACCGTTTCCTCGACCTTGGCAGCGTCGCAGATGTCGCCCTGAATAAAGTGGTAACGCCGGCCGTAGCTTTCCTTGAGGTTGGCCAGGTTTTCGAGACGCCCGGCATAGGTCAACTTATCGTAGACAGTAACCTGCACATCCGGTTCGTTTTTCAAGATGTAGCGGACAAAATTGCAGCCGATGAAGCCTGCGCCGCCCGTTACCAGAATGTTTTCCATAGGTGCCTTTCAAGATGGGACTATTGACGAAAACGCCGCCGCTGGCTTTCCCAAGTGCGCCGCAAACGCCTTACCCGGCCGGGCTGGCGGCTGGCCGGCAGAGGGAACTCTATGCCTAGCGTCAGGGTCGGGAGTTGGCGCAGTGTCGGTAGCAGGCAGTGGTCGATTCCGGGCGGTGGGGGACAGCGCCAGGCCCACTGCCAGTGCGACTTTTCTTCGCCGCCCGCGGTGGCGGCCAGAAAACTGATATCATTCCAGAGTGCTTGCCGCGCCCCGTCGGTGACGGCCATCAACTTATCCCAGTAGGCGCGCATTTTGGGCTGTTCGAATTCAAGAAAGTGCGTGGTAAAGCTGGAATTGTCTTCGTTTGAGTTGGCAGGCGGCTGGGCGGTCTGGTAGGCCGGGAAAAACTCGTGCGCCCAGTACTGTTCGGCGCGTTGAAAGGAAGGAAGCAGGAGGTCGGCGTAGAAGGTGACGTTGACGGTGCTGACCCTCTCCTCGACGTGGACGAGTCGGGAGACATGCTCCGGCCACAGGTCGAAAAAAGCGGGGATGTCAAACTCCTTCCATTCACCGTAGGCTCTTGCCATACGCCGCAAGCGGTCGGCCACCTGGGCCACAGTGGTCACAGCAGTTTGAATTTCTTTGGCGCCCAGGTGATTTTGAACCGAATAGGCGGGTGACAGCGAACGGATGTTGAAGACCTGCGTGTAGGAGGCCGGAAGTGCGCATCTGTCGATCTGGCGCATCCTTGCTGCCAGGGCGGGCACGCTGCGGACAGCCACTTCACCGCTCGTGGTTTGGGAACCATTGTGCCCTGCTAAAGCGACCGACCCGTCATTCATCTGGATAGCGACTCCGAGAACTCATCGTTCAAGAGCTGCAGAAGATATTGGCCATAGCGATTTGTGTGCAGGGCTTCGGCCAAACTACGGAAATGGTCGCGACTGATATAGCCGCGTCTGAGAGCGATTTCCTCCGGGCAGGAGATCATCATGCCCTGTCTTTCCTGCAACGCGTGCACAAAGTTGCCGGCCTGGAGCAAAGATTCATGGGTGCCGGCATCCAACCAGGCAAAACCCCGACCCAGGACTTCAACTTGCATCTCCCCCCGCTCCAAATAGTCGTTGTTTATGTCTGTTATCTCGACTTCGCCTCTTGCCGAAGGCGTTAGATTACGGGCCACGTCCAGGACGCGACTGTCATAGAAGTAAACACCGGGCACGGCAAAGTTGGAGCGGGGCGTCTGCGGTTTTTCTTCTATGCTCAGTGCCTTGCCGGAACTGTCGAACTCGACAACGCCGTAGCGACGGGGGTCGGCGACGGGATAGGCGAAAACAAGGGCGCCGCGCTGCAAAGTAGCTGCTCTCTGCAGGATTTCCGGCAAGCCGTGACCGTAAAATATGTTGTCCCCCAACGCCAGACATACCGGTGAGTCGCCAACGAATTCACTGCCGACGACAAAGGCGTCGGCGATGCCGCGCGGCTGACTCTGTTCGGCGTAGGTGAACGCAATGCCCCACTGGCTGCCGTCGCGGAGCAGTTCCTGGTAGAGAGGCAGCGCGGTTGGCGTGCTGATGATGAGGATGTCCCGTATTCCCGCCAACATCAGCATTGACAGGGGGTAATAGATCATGGGTTTATCGTAAACTGGCAGAATCTGTTTGCTGAGACTGGTAGTAAGGGGATAGAGCCGAGTACCATGTCCACCAGCCAGAAGGATGCCTTTCATCGCATTCATCCGGGAACTGGTTGGCAGGCCGGGAGGCTAATAGTTGGGTATGTCACAGGTCACCGTCCGTGTTTCATTGCCGTAGCAGTTCATTGTCCATAGCCGCTGACAACCATCGCGTCTTCCGCATCCAGCAGCACAGCGCCGACGATATTCGTCTGAACTTTTTCCAGTACACCCTTGGCTCGCTCGGCCTGCTCTCGCTTCGTCTTACCGGCGGTGACGGCAAGGAGTGTGCCGTCGACCTGGCTGGCCCAGAGAGCGGCGTCGGTTACGGCCAGAACAGGCGGTGCGTCGACGAGCACATATTCTGCTTCGGCGGCCAGGACCTGGAGCAATTCGGCCAGCCGCTTGGAACTGAGGAGGGCGACTGGGTTGGGTGGCAGCGGCCCGGCAGCCAGCAACCGCAAGTTGGGAATCTGAGTCTCGGTCAGCACCGGCTCTCCGCCGTTTCGCAACCAGTCAGTCAAGCCTACATCGCCATTCACCTTGAAGATTTCATGCTGAAGGGGCCGGCGTAGATCGCCGTCGACAACAACGATGCGGTCGCCGGCGTCAGCCATAACAACGGCAAGATTGGCCAGCGCCTCGCTTTTCATTGTTTCGGTATCGGGGCAGGTGATCAGCAGGGAATGCAGAGTCTTGTCCAGACTTGAAAACTCGATATTTGTGCGCAGGCTTTGGTATGCTTCCGCGGCCGGACTGCGGGGAGCGGTCAATGTAACCAGAGATAGGGACATCTACGATTCCTTTGTAAATAACGCAGGGCAAGTGCCGAAGTCAGGCGATTCAATTCCGCTAGCCGCTGACTGCCGGCGACGGTACGCCCTTTCGCATCTCAATTGCAGAGTTTGAATCGGAATCCGAAACTGGGATAGCGCCGAGAACTGTCAGGCCAAGCGTTCGTTCCACCGAATCCGGCGTTCGCAGAAAGCCGCTTTCGATCCAGATCAAGAGCAGGATCAAACCAACGCCGAACAAGAAACCGAGTACGCTTCCCGCCAAGGCATTTATTACGGGCTGGGGTTGATAGCGTGCGGCCTCGATTTCCCTGCTGACGATCTTGACTTCGATGCGATCACGCTTGTCCTGCTGTGCGTAGTAGGCGGTGCGTTCATCGGCGAAATAGTCGGCAAGGGTCAAAGCCATGATTTCGGCAACTATCTTGTCACGGGAACGGGCTTCGATTTCGATCGTGAAGGTCGAGGAGTCTACGGCAACTTCGGTCAAACGCAGGAACTCGCTCGGATGCATGTCAAGTTGCGCACGGTCGATCACCTCCTGGGCTACCTCGAAGGTTCGCAGATTGAGCACGAAGTTTCGCATCAGCTCTTTAGCTGAATTGCCCAATCCCCAGTCCGGCCGGGCGGGAACGGTGCTGACTTGCACGGTCGCTCTATACATTTCCACCTGAAAGGTGCTGATTCCGTAGGAAAGTAAGCCGGCCAGCACGATTGCCGCGATGACGATCCAGCCGAATCGTTTCACTACTCCGCCATATTCCTGTATCACTGAATCCTCCAAGTTGCAGCGTTGAACGCCCGAGGGGCTGATGCAACGATTCAAACCGTGGCAGAAGTGCCACATTCATCAATAAATCTATCTGTTTCTGCGCGGCCTGGGAATTGCGACAAGGGTGGGAAGGCCCATCTCTTCCAATTCCTCGCGTCGACGTACGGTATCGTCAAGGTATTCCAACAGGAAGGCAATGACAAACCCGGCGGCCAGCGCCAGCAGAATTCTCAACGGCCATTCGACCCGGTCTCGAGTGCTCGGGCCCACGGGAAACACGGTTGGCGAATCCAGTACGTGGACGCCGGCGCCCTCTGTTCCCAACTGGGCAAAATATGAGACAGCGTTCTCCTCCAGCTCGGCAATTGCGGCATCAGCGATGGCCTGCAAGGCATCCCTATCGTGCCAGTTGAAAGAGAGCCGGATGATGCGGTGCTGTTTGCCGGTGTTCGCGCTTGCCCTGATCATTCCGGCTGGGATGGCTATATCCTTCTCGGCAAGACGGGCGTTTACGGCATTGGCGAACAGTTCGGCGGCGAGCACTTCGGTAAAGTCGTCAACGAGGTATTCGCTGGTCATCCAGGCATAGTAACGCGGGTCGTACTGGGCAGTATCGACGCCTTCCAGGGGCATGACGCCGACCAGGAGGCGCATGGTAACGCTGTACGAAGGGGCAGGCGGTACCCAAGGGCGCAACTGTACCGCACTAAACAAGGCTACCAGGACGGGCAAGAGAACCGGCGCCGCCCAGCGCCTCCTCAGAATCGTCCAGTATTCACGCAGTTCCATGGCCGGTTGGCTACCCTTCTTCGTCGGTCATCAGATTGGCAACCGTGACGCCGTCGTCACCTTCGCCAAGTACGCCAGGGCGGAATTTGCTGACCAGAGGATGGCCTTTCAAGGCAGTGCGCACGGCGTCTCGCATCGCCCCGGTCCCTTTGCCATGGATAATACGCACCCAGGGGACGTTTTCGAGGTAGGCGTCGTCGAGGTAGCCTTCAAGCCGCTGCAAGCCCGCGTCCACCCTTTCTCCTCTGAGATCCAGCTCTGTCTGCGAAGTCGACGCGGCCGCGCTTGATTGCGATTTTTTCTGCACGCGTACGACAGGTTGCGGTGTCTGCTCTGGCTCTGACTGGGCTTTGCTGCGTAGCTCCAGTCGTCGAAGGGGCAATTTGAGTCGAAAATTGCCTACCTGAACTTCGGCCTCATTGGGGACGCCATTGCGGAAATCGATGCCGATCACCTCGCCGGTGGCCTGAAGGTTGGGTACGAATACCCTGTCTCCCTTTTCAATGGCTCCGGGAATCCGGGAACTCGTCGAGCCTGGTGTTGTGACCTCCTGGTCGACCAGTCCATCAGTGTCCGATTCGCGGCGGCCGATGGTCTGCGCGGCATTCTGCATGAACTGTGAATGTACGTCTTGGTTGTCGATGCCGCCTTTGGCCATGCGCCGCCGGAAACCGTCAATCTCGCGCCTGATTTCCGCCAGTTCATTCTGCATGGTTGTACGCGTTTCGGCCACGACTTTGCGGCGGGCTTCTTCGATGCTTGCCAGCTGGTAACGCAGGTCCTCCTCGATGACATGGGCGCTGCGCTCCCTGTCCTTGGCGTCACCGAGTACGCGCCTCGCCTCCTGGCGGGCGCGCCTCACATCCTCGAGCATAGCCTCGACTTCGAGGGACTCCGGCCGCGAGATTTTTTCGGCGTCATCAACGATGACCGGGTTGAGCCCGAGTCGGCGAGCGATGGTCAAGGCGTTGGAGCGGCCCGGCAGGCCGATACTTAGCTCGAAAGTAGGGCTGAGATTCTCGACGTCGAATTCAACGGATGCGTTGCGAACGCCGGCGGTGTTGTGGGCATACAGTTTCAGGTCGCTGTAATGGGTCGTGGCGAGCGTGGTAATGCCTCGATCGCGCAGGTTTTCGAGCAGTGCCGCAGCGAGGGCGGAGCCTTCGTCGGGATCGGTTCCGGCGCCCAGTTCATCAAGCAGGACGAGGCTTTGCGGGTCGGCCTCTTCCAGGATGTTGATGATATTGGTCATGTGGCTGGAGAAAGTGCTCAAGTTCTGTTCGATGGACTGTTCGTCGCCAATATCGGCGTAGACGCCCTCGAATACGGAGAGTGTACTGCCCTCGTCAACGGGGATCATCATGCCCGACTGGGCCATCAGGGTTAGAAGGCCGACGGTCTTCAGGGTGACGGTCTTGCCGCCTGTGTTGGGGCCCGTAACCACAAGAATGTAACATTCGTTGTCGAAATAGACATCGATGGGAACGACGGAATCCGGTTCAAGTATGGGGTGCCGGGCCTGGCGGAAGTTCAGAACGGAACCCGGATGCTGGATGGTGCGCTCTTCTTTGGTATCCTCGTCGATTCCGGCGAATATTTCGGCCCGCTTCTGTTGAAAGGAGACGATATCGGGCGCGGTAGCCTCCATCTCAATCGCATACTTGGCCTTGGCAAAAGTGAAGTCGAGTTGCGACAGAATCTGTACGTTGCGGTTGATGTAGGGTCCCTCATCGGCGACAAGATCGGAGAGCTCGGAGAGGATGCGCCGGACCTCCTTCTCTTCATCCAACTCCAATTCGCGGACGGCGTTGTTCTGTTCGACCACGGCAATGGGTTCGATAAAGAAGGTCGCGCCGCTGGCCGACTGGTCGTGCACGATGCCCTGCACCTGTCCTTTGTATTCCGAGCGCACTGGAATGACGTAGCGGCCCTGGCGCTGGGTGACGATCGATTCCTGCAGGTAAGGGACGACATCGGTGCTCTGCACGAGCCGGTCCAAAGTGCTGAGGAGCCTGTCCTGGGCCACCCGTAATTGGGCACGGATTCGCCCCAATTCGTTGGATGCGCTATCTACAACCTCGGCGCGGTCGTTAATACAGCGGCTTATTTCGCCGATGACATGCTCACATGGTTCGATGGAAAATGCGATGTCTGCGAGACGTGGAAACTGACGGTTGAGCCGGGTCAATGTATTGCGAAGCGTGCGGGCGCGCATGAGGGTGGTACGAACTTCGACCAGTTCGGTCGGAATCAGAATGCTGCCGCGCTCGGACTTAGCGATAAAGGCGCGTACGTCGTAAACGCCTCCGAAGTAGATGTCGGTCTTCTGTTCGAGCAACCGGCAGGCTTCGCTGGTCTGCTCCATCCAGTCACTGATAGTTCGCAGGTCGTCGCTGGGCAGCAGCGAGGTTGCCAACTCGGCGCCGCCGTCGAAGGCACAAAACGTGGCCAGCGTCTTCAGAATCTTGTCGTATTCCAGAATGCGAATCGTGTGCGGATTCATCGGCAACCTTTGTATACAAGGTGGAACAATCTGCCGCGATCATATCACAGCGCGCGCAGGGAAACCAAAGCAAGGTCGAAAAGCCAATTACAGTGGCTGCGACCGGCTGCGGAGGTCTAACCTTTTCGACGATTGCCAAGCGTCAGTATTGGTAGCCCAGGCGCCGCAGGAGATTCTCTTTGCGGCGCCACTTCTGCAGCACTTTTACCCACAGTTCCAGGTAGACCTTTGTACCGACCATTTCTTCGATTTCAGGTCGAGCCTCCTGCCCGATTTTCTTGATCATGGAGCCGCCGTTTCCAAGCACGATGCCCTTCTGGCTGTGTCGTTCCACATATACCGTGGCGGCGATGTGCGTCATCTCCGGGCCGCGCTCGTTCCATTCGGTTACCACGACGGCCAGGCTGTGCGGAATCTCCTGCCGCAGGAGAAGGAGGGCCTTTTCGCGCACGATTTCTGCGGCTATGAAGCGCATTGAAAGGTCGGTGACCTGCTCGCTTGGGTAGTAGAGAGGGCCTGGAGGCAGCAGCTCGGCAAGGGCGGCGAGCAGCGCGTCCACACCCTCGCCGGAGGTTGCGCTGAGAGGCAGAACAGGTATGGCATCCTGTCCGCTTTTTGCGCTGGTAAGCCAGTTGAGAAGCGCCCCGTACTCGATCTGCCTGTTGAAGAGATCTGCGCCTTGCAATGCGTCGATCTTGTTTGCGGCCATCATCAGGAATGGCAGGCCGCCGGCAGCTGCGTGCAGTTCAGCAAGACGTTCCGAGATATAGATGTCGTCAACCGTGGGCGGCGTCGTGATGTCCACCAGCCAGAGGATAACATCAGCGTCACTGGTGATCGCCTGTTCGGCCACATTTACCATATGTTTGCCGAGCTTGTTGCGGGGCTGGTGGATGCCTGGCGTGTCGAGGAAGATATACTGCGCGTCTTCATCGGTGCGAATTCCCATGATCTGGTCGCGGGTTGTCTGCGGCTTGTCGCTCGTGATCGCGATCTTTTGCCCGAGCACAAGATTTAGCAGGGTCGACTTACCTACATTGGGCCGGCCAATAACGGCGACGAAACCGCTGTGAACCTTCTCGGAGAGAATGTCAATCTCGACTTGAGATTCCGCTTCGGGCATGCTGGCTGTTCTCCTTGTCGCGTTGCGGCAGTTGTGGTTGCAAGTCCGGGCCCGTCAGTTGCGGGCGAATTATAGCATACGGGTCTGGGCGCGGAACAGAAATCGTGACGTGATGGCAGGATTGTGCGCCAGGGAGCAGGCCTTACTTTTCGCAGCCATTCGGCCGGCGCCTTTGAGAATGAAGACGGCAGCGAGAGTTTCTTGTTTGGAAATGCAAGAGGCGAGGAAAGCCCAGAAGTAGGGCAGTGGACATGCGAGTGGAGAAGAGAAGGAGTGTGTGGATCGGACAGGACTCGAACCTGTAACCCAGGAGTTATGAGCTCCTTGCTCTGCCATTGAGCTACCGATCCAACCTTGGCAGGGATGCCTGAGAGCGGGTAGCGGGGATCGAACCCGCATCGTCGGCTTGGAAGGCCGGCGCTCTACCATTGAGCTATACCCGCAAGTCGGGGAGAGAGGATTTGAACCTCCGACCCCAGCGTCCCAAACGCTGTGCGCTGCCAGGCTGCGCTACTCCCCGTATTTGCACCGTACAATTATAGCCTTAAGCGGCCATTTGGACAATTCCGGTGGAGTGTAGGGTTCAGTGAGAAAAACAGGGCGAGCGCAAGAAGGGTCCAGGACCCGCTGGTCCAACGGATAGAGAGGAGTGAACCGGATGGGCCAAGAGGCGGTGCAGCAGCCTTTTAATCGAGAAGAACCTAACCAACGTTCGCGTTACGACACTGGGCGGCCAACTCATCACGTCTACCACGCAGCTCGAGCCAGTCAAGTACGGCTATGGCGCTGGTAAATTCGGATGCGGCCGCACACCACTCTTCTTCGCCGGCGAGACTCTCGCCTTGTTGGACGTGCGCCCTCTGCAAGAGGAAACGCACGTCGCGGTATTCCGGATCAATCTGGTAGAGATCTTCAAGGAGGAGGATCACTTGCGCCCAATCGGCGCCCCAATAGGTTTTGACGTCCACGTACTGGGCCGTCATGTGGCGCTCCTGCTGAATCAGCGGTTCGTTGGCGTTCATTTCGAGCGCTTTGTCGAACAGCTGCACCGCCTCCTCCAGGCTCCCTTCAGCAGTTACGGCTCTGGCCAGCTCGACGTAGGAGATAAACAGATTCTGATTCATCTCTTCGCTTCTGTAATCGGCTTGCATGGACTGCACTAGCGAGAATGCCTGAATTGCCTCTTGCCAACGGCCGGCGTCATACAGTTTGAGCGCCTTAGCCCACTCAAGGTCGACCGCGCTTGGCGCGGTTTCCTCGACCGGAACGGGTTCAACGGTTGAAATTGCCTCAACGGCAGGGATTGCGTTACGGGCGGCCTCGTTTTCGGGGTCGACCTGAAGAATTAACCTGTAGGCAGCCAGCGCTTCCTGAGGCTGGCCGTTTTCCAGCATGTCGGACGCACGTTGCAGCATAATTGCGACCTGTTGCCGCTTTTGGGCTTCGCCGCGCTGAAGGCCATCGCGATATCCAAGTATGACCATTACGAGGATCAGAATCAATGCCAGCCCCGAGGCGCTGGCAACGATGTACCAGAATATCGACGGCAGTTCTTTTAATGACAGGAGGGCAGTGCCGCTCTGTTCTTGCGTCTCCATAGAGTTCAGTACATTCAGCCTGCGGTTTGCCGCAGGAGATCCGCCTTGTCAGTATTTTCCCAGGGCAGGTCGATGTCGTCCCGCCCAAAGTGTCCGTAAGTTGCCGTCTGCCGGTAGATGGGGCGACGTAGATCCAGGTCGCGGATAATGGCGCCAGGACGCAGGTCGAAGTGTGCATCGATCAGTTCTTCGATTTTTGCGTCGCTGGTCTTGCCGGTGCCGAATGTTTCGACATTCACGCTGAGAGGCTGGGCGATGCCGATGGCGTAGGCGAGCTGGATTTCACACCGGTCTGCCAAGCCCGCCGCGACGATGTTTTTTGCTACCCAGCGGGCGGCGTAGGCACCGCTGCGGTCGACTTTAGTGCAGTCTTTACCGCTGAACGCGCCGCCACCGTGTCGACCCATACCGCCGTAGGTATCGACGATGATTTTGCGCCCGGTCAGGCCGGCGTCTCCCATCGGCCCACCGACAACGAAGCGGCCGGTTGGATTTACGTAGATGAGCAGGTCGTCGTCCACCATTTCGGCGGGAAGCGTAGGACTGATGCAATGTTCGATAATCTGCCGCCTGATATCGTCGGCGCAGATTTCGGCCGAGTGCTGTGTGCTGATCAGGACCGTGTGGATGCGTTTAGGCTTGCCGCGGCTGTATTCGACTGTGACTTGCGACTTGCCGTCCGGGCCCAGCCAGGGAAGTGTATCTGACTTGCGAAGTTCGGCCAGACATCGACTAAGATTGTGGGCCAGATAGATCGGCAGAGGCATCAGAGAGTCGGTTTCATTGCAGGCAAAGCCGAACATCATTCCCTGGTCGCCGGCGCCGACCGATTCAATCTCGTCCTCTTCGCTGTCCATGGCGTCGGATTTGAATTCCTGTGCTCTGTCGACGCCAAGGGCAATATCGGGCGACTGCGAAGCGATGGCGACCTGTACGCCGCAAGTCTCGCCGTCAAACCCTTTGTCGCTGTTATCGAAACCGATATCCTTGACGACGGACCGGACCAGTTCATCATAGTTCAGGGAAGCCGAGGTTGTAATTTCACCGAGGAGAATTACAAAGCCAGTCTTTACGGCCGTCTCACAAGCAATGCGGGCATGGGGATCCTGTTCCATAATGGCATCCACCACGGCGTCGCTGATCTGGTCGCACATCTTGTCGGGGTGCCCCTCCGTTACCGATTCGCTGGTAAATAGGAGTGAAGGCGCGGTCATAAAGGTACTGCTCATTGGCATGTCTCCTGTCTGCCGCCCTCCTGGCGGCGAGGCATAGTTCTATTCGGCTGTCCCAAGGGTCCATTCGTTCAGGTAGGCTTCCTGTTCTGGGGTCAGGGTGTCGATCTCGATTTCCATGGCTTTGAGTTTGAGGGCCGCGATCTCTCGATCGAGTGCTTCAGGCATATCGTAAACGTTGCCGGTCATTTCGTCGCTGTGCTTGAGCAGGTACTCGGCAGCCAGGGCCTGATTTGCGAAACTCATGTCCATGACGGCGCTGGGATGCCCTTCGGCTGCGGCCAGGTTGACGAGGCGGCCCTCGCCGGCAACGTAGAGGCGGCGGCCGTCTTCCAGTGTGTATTCGTCGAGGAAATCGCGGACGCGGGTTATCTTGGTAGACATTGCCTCCAGCGCTTTGAGATTGATCTCGACGTCAAAGTGCCCGCTATTGGCGAGGATGGCGCCGTCTCGCATCTGCTCCATGTGGTGGCCGTCAATAACGTGTATGTCGCCGGTGGCCGCGCAGAAGATCTGGCCCGTCCTGGCAGCCTGGGCCATCGGCATCACCTGGAAACCGTCCATAACCGCTTCAAGGGCCCGCAAGGGGTCGACCTCGGTGACGACGACGTTGGCCCCCATGCCTTTGGCGCGCATGGCGATGCCCTTGCTGCACCAGCCGTAGCCGCCAACGACGAAGGATTTACCGGCAATGAGTACGTTCGTGGCGCGAATGATGCCGTCCAAGGTGCTCTGGCCGGTGCCGTAGCGGTTATCAAAGAAGTGCTTGGTCATGGCGTCGTTGACCGCGATAACAGGGAAGGCCAGTTTGCCGTCGGCGGCCATTGCTTTGAGGCGGATGACGCCTGTGGTGGTCTCTTCGGTGCCGCCCACGACATTTTCGAGCAGATTGCCGCGTTGCGTGTGGAGCATTGCGACCAGGTCCATGCCGTCGTCCATGGTCAGATGGGGTTTGGTATCAAGGACGGCATTTATGTGCTCGTTATACTGCCTATTTGATTCACCCTTGATGGCGTAGACGGGCATCTCGTAGTAGGTGACGAGCGCGGCGGCGATATCGTCCTGCGTACTCAGTGGATTGCTGGCGCAGAGCGCTACTTCGGCGCCGCCGGCGATGAGGATGCGCATCAGGTTGGCGGTTTCGCTGGTGACATGCATGGCCGCGGCCATGCGGACGCCAGCGAAGGGGCGTTCACGGAGGTATCGTTCTTCCAGCAGGTCGAGCACGGGCATCTCTTTTGCGGCCCATTGCATGCGGAAGCGGCCGCGTTCGGCCAGGGTGATGTCAGCTATGTCGTAGTTTTTCTGTTGAACAGCGGTGGTCATCTGTAGGAATACTCCTTGCAAGTCGTGGTAGCAATGTAGGGTAGGCAATCGAAAGTTATGGGTGAAGGCATTTTCCCTCACGCATTGGTATTCGTTTCCTAACCCCTCTTGGCAACACCCTCAACAAACAGGCAGTGCCTGGCAAATCCTAGCTTCTCATATATGGATTGGGCAACCAAATTTTGCTTGCTTACATTTAATACAATGAAATTGTAACCATCGGCTTGCAGTGCTTGCGTGATTCGTGCGGTTACTGCCGTGCCGAATCCGCGGCCGCGGCAATCGGGTCGGGAGTAAATGTTGCCGATGGCGGCGACGCCTTGAGCAAGGATGCAGTCAATCGAGTCGGATTTCTGACGGTGGCTCTTCTGTAGGCCTGGCGATGTCGCGTTTTTCCGGCGGTAGGCGATATGCGTGCCTCCGGCGGCAGCCAGGTGACCGCGTCTGTCTTCAATGCCGAAGAAAAAGCCGTCGTGCAGCTGGCTGGTGATGAATGCATCAGGCGCAAATTCACCTCCGTGCTGGTACAAGGACTGCAGCCTGAGCTCGTCAGCAGTTGAAAGGGTGACGGTTGGTACTGTTGGTTCAGGCACTTGCTGACCTGGCGCAAGGGCCATGCGCAGCATTTCGTGCCGTTCGACGCGCGCATAGTGTTGTTGTACCGCTGGAATATGCGACTCTCTGACGCTCAGAAATATCTCCTTAGGCAACGCGGCATCGTTCAGGGCGGCTGCCACTCCTTCCGAAGAACCGGCGGTAAGCAGAATCGGCGGCTCGAGGCCGGTGAAGAGGAGCGCAAGTCCGCTGGCGTCAGGCGCGACAGTCCATCTGCAGAAGGGCGCCAGGTCTGGACGCAGGTCAGCGATGGCATAGGCAGCCCAGACGGGATCCTGTGCCAGGATGCCTTTCACCGCCATGTTGATGTCGGTGCTGTCCCGCATTTCAGGCCGGTTCTCCCCAGAGAAGCTCCTCATCGAAGGTCTGCTGATAGCGGAGCGCAAACTCATCCAGTGTAAAGCTGTGGTTAGTCGTCCCGATCTGTTCCAGGACATAGGTGGCACACATGGCGCCGACGCGGCCGCATACGTCGACCGGCAGTCCGGCGCAGTGGGCGGCGAAGAAGGCGCCGCGGTAGGCGTCGCCAACGCCGGTAGGCTCGGCCACTTTTTGGGGCGGGGCTACCGGAATGTGGAACTCTTCGCCGTCGTGGTAGATGAGACTCCCCGCCCGGCCTTCGGTAACGATAAGCGTTTCGACTTCCTGGAGAATCGTCTGCCGGGCCCAGCCGGTTTTCTCCTCGATCACGGCCATTTCGTAGTCGTTGACCATCAGCCACTTGGCGCCGGGAATGCTATGGCGAAGGTCTTCGCCGCTGAGACGAGCTGTTTGCTGGCTGGGGTCGTAGGCAAAGGGGATGCCAAGGTCTCGGCATTCGGCTGTATAGTTGAGCATGGCCTGGGGATCGTTGGGGCTGATGATAATGACGTCAGCGTCGGTCAGCCCTTGATCGGCCAGTGAGATCGTGCGGCTGTCGCTCATGGCGCCTGGATAGAAGTTGGCGATCTGGTTCTGCTCATCGTCGGTGCTGACGAAAAAGCTGGCGGTGAACTTGTGTGGAATCTCGACGACATGATCAGTGCGGATACCGTGTTCCTGCAGCCAGGCCGCATAGTCGCCGAAATCCTGGCCGACTGTTCCGAAGAGTATCGGGTCGCCACCCAGGAGTTTGAGCGAGTAGGCAATGTTGGCGGCGGTGCCTCCGCGCTGGCGAACCATTTCGTCGACAAGAAAGCTAACGCTGAGGCGAGTCAGTTTTTCGGGGATGATCTGATCGGTGAACCGGCCGGGGAAGGTCATCAGGTAGTCATAAGCGATGGAGCCGGAAACGACGATTTTCATTTAGAGTCCGTTCGTATGTCTGTTTCGATGTGTTAGTTGGCGCCGCTGACGGTCAGGCCAACCATTGTTGAAGCATCCAGCGCTGTTTCGGAAACGCCGGATGCCCTACGCTCGACCCGATAGGCGGTGGCGCCGGCGCTGGAAGATATTACGCGACGGAGTTCGGCACCGATGAAATGAAGGCCGGCGTTGTCGTCGATCCCATAGCCGGCCGCCAATTCGTTTTTCTCGATAAGGCGATGAAAGCTGGGGCGTCGATCTGTCTCACTGTCATAATGCGGCGCGCAACTGCCTGGCAGGAAACCCAGGCAGTCGAGGGATGTCAGGTTGCCGGGTATTGAATCGGTGAGGCCTTGCTCAAACCAGCAAATCGCGCCAGCGCTGACACCCGACAGGACGGTGCCCTGTTCCCAGGCCTGGCGCAGAATCCGGTCCACGCCCCATTCTCGCCAGACAGCGAGCATCGATTTTGTATTGCCACCACCCACATAGATCACATTCTGCTCCAAGAGAAAGTCTGCTATGTCGGCAGTGTGGGGTTTGAAGAGAGAAAGGTCAGACGGCTGAACGTCAAACTCCAGAAAGTGGCGGTAGAAGTTCGCAATATAGAGATCGTCTTCGCTGCTCCCTTGCGACAGAAAGCAGATTCTTGGGCGCTCGGCGGCAGCCTGGTCCAAGATATAGCGGCTTAGCGCCGAATTGTCAGCGCCGCCGGAAATGTTGTGGCCCCCGAGGGCAACGATTTGGCCAGGTCTGCTACTGTTGGCTGACAATTTCGTCTTTAGTCTATAGTGTAGATGGTGGCAGGGCAGGACGTCCGCCAATTAAAGGAAATCGCCGGCGCTTAGGAGATTCGTTATGCCTGTTCAGACGTGATCCACTTGACCGAGCTGCTTGGCGACTCGTGATTGAGCAAGCCGTCGATCAAGGCCGAAGGATCCTCTTCGATGACGAGCAACTGGTGATAGCGGAAGGGGATAAACCCCTGATCAATCTGATGTTCGAGCATCTGACGCAGTGGATCATAGAAGCCGTTAACATTGAGAAGGCCCATCGGTTTGCTGTGAATGCCGAGCTGGATCCAGGAGATAGTCTCGAACAATTCTTCCAGAGTGCCGAAGCCGCCGGGCAAGGTAATGAAGGCATCGGCCAACTCTGCCATCCGGGCCTTGCGCTGATGCATCGTTTCGACGACCTCGATGTTGCCTATTGTTTCGCCAGCTATCTCTTTTGCGGCAAGTGGACCGGGTATAATGCCGTACACTGTAGCGCCGCCTGAATGGGCTGCCCTACTGACCGCCCCCATCAGGCCAAGGTTGCCGCCGCCATAGACGAGGCCATAGCCTCTACGTGCAATCTCTGTTCCCAGAGCAGCTGCTTTCCGGGAATATTCGGCTTCAACGCCGGCGCTGGATCCGCAGTAAACGCAAATGTTATCAAATCTGTTGGTATCGTTCATGGCCAGTTATTCTCTTTCTGCGCGCTCCGCCTCGATTGCGGCGCGGCCCTTTTCTACTGCCGTGCGCAAGCTCTGTTTGAACGGGGGGTAGCAGATTCCCTCTTCAGTAACGATTCCGGTCACATAACGGTTGGGGGTGATGTCAAAGGCCGGGTTGTACACTGGAACGTTTGCAGGAGCGATCGAACGTGCGCCGATTTCAACCACCTCTTCATCGCCCCGTTCTTCGATAGGGATGTGGTCTCCGTCGGGAAGGTCCAGGTCAACAGTACTGGTTGGGGCTACGCAATAGACGGGAATTCCGTTCTCCCGCGCGACTACAGCGATCTTGTAGGTGCCAATCTTGTTAGCGACATCGCCATTGGCGGCGACGCGGTCGGCTCCGAATACGACGACATCAACCTGACCGGTGCGCATCAGGTGCCCGGCGGCATTGTCGGCGATGAGATGCATGGGCACTTCGGCTCGCATCAGCTCCCAGGCGGTCAGGCGAGCGCCCTGGAGGCGTGGACGGGTCTCGTCGACCCAGACATGGATTTGTTTGCCCTGTTCGTGGCAGGCATAGATGACGCCTAATGCGGTGCCGAAGTCTACAGTTGCGAGCGAACCGGTGTTGCAGTGATGGAGCAGATTGGCGCCATCCGGCACGACGGCGGCACCGTTGTAACCCATGCGGCGGTTTATTTGGATGTCTTCGTCAGCAAGCGCCTCGGCCTCAGCCAGCAGCGCGCTTCGCAGGTCGGCGACACTGCCCTCCATGGATGGTTTACTGGCAGCTATTTCTTCGGCCAAAGACAGGAGGCGACGGGTGGCCCAGCTCAGATTCACTGCGGTGGGACGAGCTGCGTCGAGTGTATCTTTGGCCCGGCGAAGGTCGTTGAGCAGATCGCCACTGTCGGTGGCGTCACTGACGTTGGCGGCCAGGGCCATACCGTAGGCGGCGGTGGCGCCAATGGCGGGCGCGCCCCTGACATACATTTCGCTGATGCTGCGCGCAACTTCGGCAACGGTTGCAAATTCGGCTATTACCTCCTCGCCGGGCAACAATCGTTGATCGATCATTTTTACTTTTCCGTCCTGCCAGTAGACGGTGCGCATCATGGATCTCCCTTCTGCAAAAAGAAATCCCTCCGAGAGAATCCAGAGGGTTGTTCAAGTTCAGGATGATCTCATCTTTCGAGCCTTGTTGGACTCGTCGGAATTGGCACCTGCTGAGCAAGGCTAACGGGACTGACTGAATAGGCAACGCCGGGCGCTGAACATGGACGCGATTTACGCATCGTGCCAGACGGACAGGCATACCGTCATACAGTCAGCAACCGAGAACCGGGGCTCCGGCGGGTTGCCGGGGGATCATAGGGCCGTTCCCTCCCCCCACTCTGGATAAGAGATTTCTGTTGGTAATGTGCGATGGGGAAAGGTTAGCATAGGCGGCTCTGGTATGTCAAGAGGTGTGAAAGAAAGGGGGCATCCCATAATTGGGGCTAAAGAGTCAGGTATGGAAGGCGCGGCGACGGTGGGTGGTAAAGTTTTCCGGCCTTTAGAAGGGCACGGGTGGTATGGTGTGGCTGCACAGGCTGTCAGAAACTTTCGAAGAGGTAGTGCGTACTGCATTACGATGGATCCAGGTATGATTGCCAGTGGGTCTTACGCAAGTGATGCAGCCAGAATCAGGCGCATCGTCCTGGCAGAGTCAATTCAGGAACCGTGACCACTGGCACAAAAGAGGGCACTATGGCTGCGAGCCTCAAGCTGCGCTAATGATACTGTCTATTGAAATGCCAGCATTTACGATGCTATTTGATATGGTCGTGCTATGACTGCTCCTGCACTCTCAGTGCGAGGCCTCTCCAAAAGTTACGGCAGCTTTACCGCGGTCGATGATGTTACGTTCGACGTCCATCCCGGCGAGATTTTCGGGCTGCTGGGCCCTAACGGCGCGGGCAAGACCAGCACGATTCGCATCATGATGGATATATTCAAAGCTGACGCGGGAGAGGTTGAACTGCTGGGCAGCCGGCCAGGTGAGACCAGGGAGCGCGTCGGCTATCTGCCGGAGGAGCGAGGTCTCTACAGGGACCAGAAGGTGATGGAAGTGCTGGTCTATCTGGCCCAACTCAAAGGCATGGAGGCGGCTACGGCACGAGGGCGGGCGGAGGAGTGGCTGGACAGGGTTGAACTGCAGGAGTGGGGGGGCAAGCGGATTAAAGAGTTGAGTCGAGGGATGCAGCAGAAGGTGCAGTTCATTGCCTGCCTGATCCACGACCCGGCGTTTCTGATCCTGGATGAGCCGTTTCAGGGGTTGGATCCGGTCAACGTCGAACTGCTCAAGGGGCTGATGCGAGAGCTGGCAGGGGAAGGAAAGACGATCGTGCTGAGCGCGCACCAGATGAACCTGGTTGAAGAGCTGTGCGACCGCATCCTGCTCATAAACGAAGGCAAGCCGCTGCTGTACGGCTCGCTGCAGCAGATCAAGCGGGACTTTGCCCCCAATTCGGTTCGAGTTCGTGCCGAAGATATTCCACATGACCTGCCAGGCGTCATTCGCAGCGAGCGGAATGGCGACGTTACGATTCTTACTCTTGAAGGGGCCTCGTCGCAGGAGCTCCTGGCCGCGCTTGTGGCGCGAGATGTGCAGGTGGAGAGTTTCGAACGGGCCAGCGTTCCTCTGAATGACATTTTTGTGTCGATGGTGCAGGGCAGCACCGATACCGGGTGAGGGCGGCCGGGAACTGCGGGGGAACTGCGAGGGGAACTGCGGGGGAACTGCAGGGGGAACTGCAGGGGTTAAGGGGCCGAGACAGCGGGTGGGGGAGGAGACACTGTTGGCTAGACACATTGCTGGGGAAGAGTGAACAAGGTGGCTAGCCTGGGGGGGCGTTGCGGGGGCGCAGCCCCTGCACAAGGGAGGGCCGAAGGCCCGACCGCCCATAAGAAAGTAGAGAATTGAGAGAACACCATTGCTTTCCCCATTCAGGATCGCAATTTAGCTGTGAATGCGTAGTTTCAGTCGATGCGTGTATCGCGATGTGTTTAACGGACAATGGCGCGTTAGCGAGTCGGGCCAGGATCGACATCTCATTGACCAATCCATTCAAGAGCCGTAATGAACAGAATTCTTACAATTGCCTGGCATGAATACAAGGTAAATGTCCGGCGTCCTGACTTCATTATATTTACATTACTCGTGCCGCTTCTGGGTGTCGTCGCGCTTCTTGTCAGTGTTTTCTTTGGTCGTCAAGCCGGAGGGGCGTTGGTTCGCATGTTTGACGACGGCCCGGACGTCACTGCGGTCGTCGACCATTCCGGCAGGTTCACCCCTATCATGCCCAGGTTCGGGCCAGAGTATGTTCAATATAGTGATGAGGCAGATGCCCGCGCAGCCCTGGAAGATGAAGTAGTGACAAGGGTGGTTGTAGTGCCGGAAAGTTATCCTCAGCAAGAGGATGTGAAGGTTGTTACTGCAGAGAGCAGGTTTTCGGGACCCGGGACGAGCGGGTTGCGTGCTTTCTTCATGGCGCATTTGGTTCAGGAAATTGACGATGGCACGCTGCGGGCGCGACTGATCGATCCCTTCGATGCACAGATCGAGTATGTCAGCGAACAAGGTCAGGCTTCAGGGGGAGTTGCCGGCCAGGTTCTGAGCTTAATCATTCCCTTCATGTTCGGCATCCTGCTGGCAGTCACCATTTTCGTCTCGGCCGGCTATCTCGTTCGCAGCGTTGCCGAGGAGAAGTCGAGCCGGATAATTGAGATTGTCCTTTCATCGGTTACACCGCAACAGCTGCTGGCAGGAAAGGTAATTGGGCTTGGGGCACTGGGGCTGACGCAGATTGCTGTTTGGATTGCGTCGGCATCCGGTCTTGGCGGTGGGCTGGCTCTGCTGGCGGGGATTATCCTGCCGTTTTTCACGCGGGTGGAGGTATTTGGGCTGGCGTTTGTTTACTACATTCTGGGATTCACAGTGTATGCGGTGCTGATTGGAGCGATAGGTACGTTGGGGTCCAGTTTCCAGGAGAGCCAGCAGATAACCGGCATGGTTATTTTTGTGGCTGCGATTCCCATGATGTTGGCTGGCGTTATTATGACGAATCCGGATGCGATGGTTGTACGTGTGCTTTCGTGGTTCCCGCTGACGGCGCCGACGACAATGATGATGCGCCTTCCTCTGGCTGAGCTGCCCTGGTTCGACGTGGCAGTCAGCATCGCAGTCCTGTTGGCAACGATTCCGCTCGTTTTATGGCTGGGGGGTAAGGTTTTCCGGCTGGGGATGTTGATGTACGGCAAGAGGCCTGGAATCGTCGAGATTGTGCGCCTGCTGCGGCACGCATAGAGCGAAGGAACAGGGCAACCGCCAGCACGGGAAGTGCCGGGACGGGCAGGGAGTTGACAGGCTAGAATTTCAGCTTGCCGACGCCGCCTTCTGCAAGGCAAGGATCAGCTTTTCGAGATCAGCGGGGCTATTGTATGCCTGGACGGAAATGCGAACACCGGGCTGGCCGCGATGTTGGCCTACCGGTACAACGATGCGATCTTCCTCCCAAAGCCGCTGATAGGATTCGACTTTGCCGGGAAGAAGCACGAGACGCATCTGGGACCACATTGACGAAGGGCTGATGGGCGGCAGTCCGGACATTGCCAGAATGCGCTCTTCGGTCTCCTTAAGAAGCTCCTTGCAGGCAAGACGTACGCTGCCCCAGTCGTTCTGCTGGTGAAAGTCGATGGCTGCGGGAACGCTCAAGTAGGCGGCAGGGTCGATCGTTCCCACCCATGTGAAGTAGTCCTGAAACTGTGATGGGCCGGGTTCTTCACGATCCCAGCCGTGGCTGACGACCAGGGGTTCCAACAGCGATTGCCGCTCCGGCCGCGCGTGGAGGAAACCTGCGCCGCGAGCGCTGCTCAGCCATTTGTGACAGTTGCCGCAGTAGAAGTCGGCGCCGATTTCCTCCATGTCCACGTCCAACTGACCGGGTGCATGGGCACCGTCGACGACGGTAATGATCCCTGCCTCCCTGGCACGCCGGCAGATCTCTTCCACTGGCAATATCAAAGCGCTTGGCGACGTTATGTGACTCAGCGAGAGCACTCTTGTGTTCTCGTTCACGCCTGCCCAAATCTGCTCGACTACCTTGGCGGGGTCTGCGACCGGCACTGAGATCGGCTGATTCACGAGCCGGGCTCCGCTCTTTTCACAGTTGAAACGCCAGGTGCGATCGATTGCGCCGTATTCATGATCGGTCGTGAGAACTACGTCGCCTTCCTTCAGATCGAGAGAGCGGGCAACGATGTTCAGCCCATAGGTAACATTGGGAACGAATGTCAGATCATTTGCCGAAGCGTTGATGAAGCCGCCGAGTTTTTCTCTGGCCGCGGCCAGCAGTTCGGGGGCCCTTCTTCCCACAAAGTGGCTGGGATTGGCATCCAATTCTCTCTGCCAGTGCTGATAACTTTCGAAGACAGGGCGCGGCACGGCGCCAAAGCTGCCGTGATTGAGGTAGACGACATCCGGGTCGAGCAGGTACTGTTCGGCGAGATGTGGAAGTGGTAAGGAGAGCGACATTCGCAAGCCTTTCTATTGCCTCAATTCTGCCACTGCCGCACGCAGCTTTTGGGCGTAGGGCAAGCGTTGAGATGGTGTTGTACGGAATCGCTCGGCTGTGCGGGCGTACAGTTCGTCGCCAGAGTAACGGGGGAAAACGTGCTGGTGAAAGTGCCACACGTCCTGCATGCCTGCAGGCTCGTTGTGCTGGCGGGTTGAGATGCCGTCGCAGCTGTAGGCTGCCTTCATCGCGAGTGCGATGCGGCGACTGGCGCTCAGGAGTTCAGCTCCATATTTCTCGGGCAGATCGTAAATGTTTTCGTAGTGGTCCCTGGGAATCAGGATGACATGCCCGGGATTGCGAGGCCACCAGTGCGAAGAAATGAAGCCCACAAGGTCACTGGTACGCAGCACAATGTCGCTGGCGACGGTGTAAGTGAATTTGTTTTCCTGACCGGCGGCTACTGAGCAGAATGGGCAGCGATAGTCACTGGGGGCATGGTTGTACATGTCAGGAAGTCTAGATCCGGGAAAGACCGTCGTCAATGATGGGAGCGAGGTCGCTCATTTGCGTCAGGGCGGCGGCCACTTGCTTGCCGAAGCCCGACTTGGTAAAGCGAACCGGAAGACTCAGCCGCTCTGACAGGTTCGTACGAGAGAAGCGAACATCCTCCGTGCCCCATCCATTTACGACCTCCTCCATGCGTTCAACGGTGATGGCGTTGAACTGTTCGCGGTCAAACAGATTCTTATGTCCGACGTGCAGATCGATCGCTAATGTCCTGGTGTCAAGGGATTCCTGAGTGAGCCCAAACTCGAAGTGAATGCCGTCCAGCCCGTGGTTGAACCAGTTCCCCTTGGCGATTTGCATGTAGATTCCGGCATGGTAGGGGCCAATAAAGGATGACCAGCCACCAGCGGCGTACCAGTCCATGTTGCTTAGCTGACGCAATACCTTCATGCACTGGGGATGCTGTTCGACGAACAGCTGCATGCTTGGCGAAACCGTTGTCGTCATGTCCGTGTCCTCGCAGGTAAAAGATGATTTGGAGAGAGTGGTCGATTGCTCTGGAAGTGTCAATAGACTCGGGGCGTGGATTCCGGTTTACAAATCAGTATACATTTGGCCCGTATGGGCGACCGATACTTGCCAGAGGTCGCGGGCGGTGTTTTCGTCAAGAGCCGTCGCTTTAGCCGTCACTTTGCGGGGATGCCCGCGCATTTCCATCCAGCCATCGGGGCCGATATAGTCGGCTCCGCTGACGCCCGGCGCGGTGGCGGCGTAGAGTTGCGGCAAGGCGCCCTGCGCTGCGCTCTGGGCCAGAAGGCTGTTCAAGGTCCGCATTACATACAACTCAATGGTTGATCCTGTTTCGCTCGGCGCCGCGTACTGCAGACGTGTTGCAGCCCAGCCAGGGTGGGCAGCGACACTGATGGTGCCGGCCCCAATGCGCTGCAGACGGCGATGCAGCTCAATCGTGAAGAGCAGATTGGCGAGTTTGCTCTGAGAATAGGCGCCGAACCGGCTGTACTTGCGTGTGCCGTGCAGGTCACTGAAATCGATGCGGCCGTTGCGATGGGCCAGGCTGCTGACATTGACAATCCGGCTGCCGGCCGTACTTAGAAGGAGGGGAAGCAGTGCGCCTGTCAAGGCAAAGTGGCCCAGGTGATTGACACCGAACTGGCGCTCAAAGTTCTGGGCCGTTACCTGACGCGGGATTGCCATGACGCCGGCGTTATTGATCAGCAGGTCCAGCCGATCCAAGCTGCCACGGAGCATTTCTGCGGCGGGGCGGAGAGATTCCAGGTCGGCCAGGTCGAGATCGATGACTTCCAACTGCGCGTGCGGCAGGGCCTTGACGATGTCTTCTTTGGCCTGGTTGCCCCGTTGCAGTGAGCGGCAGGCCATTAGTACGCGTGCACCTTTTGCGGCCAACATCAGGGTCGTTTGGTATCCTAAGCCGCTGTTGGCCCCGGTAACAATCACGACGCGGCCGGACTGGTCGGGGATGTCGGCGGCGCTCCATTTTGCTTTCATGTGTCGTCTCGAAAACTCAACTCGAAGTTCAGGAAAGCCAGCAACGTCTGGGCAGAAAGCATTGTCCCGATTCAGGTAGGGCGATGGCTCCCATTGGCGGCGGATCTCTGTGAAGCAATTTCATCTTAACCGCCGTTCCTTCAATGGCCAATTTGCAAGGCAAGTTTCGCGCCCTTCACATCCTTCAGGAAACTGGAGAGGCTTTTTTGAATCGGTTAGCTGTGGTAAATTGAACCTGCTGAATTGACATCTCCGGCGGGCCAGAAATTAACCATTTGTCTGCACAAATTACTCCCTGCGTGCCTTGAATTTGGAAGGATAAAGAGGGGAGTTCATAAACCTTGCCATTGCCGACGGGGCACTGGAATGCCATTGAAAGACGTTACCTATGTTGGTGAAGCAGGCCAAGAATGTGGCAGAAGCGTGGGTGTATCAAGAAGGAAGCAAGTTGCCCGACTTGCAGGGTGTTTACCTGGTGGGTTCGGTGACCGCCTTGGCGGACGATGCCCACATGTCTGAGTATTCGGACGTGGATGTCACTGTCGTGATGAAAGGTCGCCCTGAACGGAAACTTGGCAAGTTCAGGTACCAGGGCGTCCTGCTCGAGGTGTCATTTGAAGAGTGGGAGACGATACAGTCGCCAGAAGCAGTCCTGGGCCATCCCCATCTGGCCGGCGGGATACGATCAATGCACGTTGTTGCCGATCCCACCGGTCATCTCAGCCGGCTGCAGGAGGAAGTAGCAAGCAGGTACGCTTGCCGGAGGTGGGTGCGAGAGCGGTGCCGGGAGGCGACCAGCAAGGCGGCGGGGATGCTAAAGTCGGTGGAAAGGCAGGCGCTGCTGCACGACCTGGCTACCGCGTGGTTGTTTGGAACAAGCCTGACTACGCTCATTCTCCTGTTGGCAGGACTTCGAGCGCCGACGGTCAGACGGAGATATGTCGAGGTTCGGGAACTACTGGCTGAACAGGGAAGGCCGGAATTTTACGAAGCGTTGCTGACGCTACTTGGCTGCTGCAACTGGACCCGGCGCCAGACGGAGGAGCATTTGGATGCGGTCGCGGCCGCGTTTGACCGGGCAAAATGCATGCCCAAGGGCGAGTTCCCTTATGCGGCAGATATCAGCGACGCCGCGCGGCCAGTCGCAGTTGAAGGTAGCCGAGCCCTGATTGAGCAGGGGCGCCACAGGGAGGCCGTCTACTGGATGGTTGCCACTTATTGCCGCTGCTGTTGGATTTTCCATTTCAACGGATTCAATGACCCAGGAGATCGGTACCATCAAGGCTACCGGTCGATGCTGGGCGATCTTGGAATCGGTTCGGTCGCCGATCTCAGGGCTCGCAGCCGGGATGTGTTAGCATTTCTGCCGCGAGTCACTGAAGTGGCGGAGGCCATTGCAACCGGGACTCCTGCGAAAGAGTAACGGACACAAGTGGGAAGCAAACAATTTCAGATTACAAAGCAAGGGAGGGCAACTGCTGATGCCGCTACGTAACTGGTCGGAAAACGTGCAATTCTCGTCTGCCCCGGTTCACGCGCCAGAGACCATCGAGGAACTTCAGGAGATTGTCGGCGCCAGCCGCAAGGTTAGAGTTCTGGGCGCACGCCACTCATTCAACGACGTAGCCGCGATTGATGAGCAGGTCGATGACGCTTCTGAAGCAAAGGGTCTGGCGGAGGATTCTTCGTGGGCATACATTTCATTGGAGCAGTTGAACGCGCCGGTGGAATTCAGTTCCGAGCGGGGGACCGTGACCTGCAGCGGGGGAATTACATACGGTGAGTTGTGCGAGCGTATGCATCGTCATGGGGTTGCCCTACATAATACCGCCTCGCTTCCGCACATTACGGTGGCAGGCGCATGCGCGACCGGAACGCACGGTTCTGGCGACGGCAACGGCAACCTTTCGACAGCGGTAGTCGGGTTGGAGCTGGTGACGGCAGATGGCGAATTGCGTTCGATCACGCTTGAAGAGAATCGCGAGACGTTTGAGGGCGCGGTCGTGGCGCTAGGCGGGCTGGGGGTGGTGACAAGGGTCACCTTGGCGACGGAACCGGCTTTCGCGATGCAGCAGTATGTCTACGAAGATATGGCATCGTCTGTTCTCCATGAACATTTCGACGGGGTTATGTCCAGCGCGTACAGTGTCAGTCTGTTTCCCGACTGGCAGGATGGTACTTGCAATCAGGTATGGCTCAAGCATCGAACCGGCCTGTGGGGAGAGACGGCGACTTCAGAGACACCTTCGCCTGAGACAACACCTGCCAAAGACACCGCGATGGGCCAAAAGGAATTCTACGGTGCGAAGGCAGCGCGAACAGAGTTGCATCCGGTTACCAATCTATCCCCTGAGGGACTTACACCGCAGATGGGCGTTCCCGGTCCATGGCACGACAGGCTTCCTCACTTCAGCATAGACAGCACGCCGGCCAGCGGCGATGAGTTGCAGACCGAGTACTTCGTGCCGCGCGCGCATGCAGTTCCGGCGTTGAAGGCGGTGGAGGGCCTTCGAGATCTATTCAAATCGAGACTTTGGATCTCAGAAATACGCTCTGTGGCGGCCGACAGGCTGTGGCTGAGCCAGAGCTATGGCACGCCTACGATCGGTATTCACTTTTCCTGGAGGAAGAACTGGCCAGTTTTGCAGGAGATATTGCCAGTGGTAGAAGAGGCTCTGTCACCCTACGAAGTCCGTCCCCACTGGGGAAAGCTGTTCACTATCCCGCCGGCGCAGGTGCAGGCGGCTTATCCGAAAATTGGAGCGTTCAGGGAACTGCTGCAATCGTATGATCCCGATGGAAAGTTTCGCAATGGGTACCTGGACCGCTACATTCTTGGGTAGTCGACCCGGGGAGAGCGTAACTACTATGCCGATACAGTGCCTGTCTTGCCGAGCCCTCTATCCTTGCCACCATTCAGGCTATCTGATTGCGTATTCGATTGGCGGCAGCCGCGTTGGTGGGGCAGCACTGCTGGAATGCGCACACAAGGTCGGAACTGCAGTTTTTAGTAGGGCCTTATGCTAGTTGGGAAAGGCCAATTGCTTGATTTGCAGATAGTCAGGTACGCCCAAGAGGCGGTTGATATAAATGCAGAGGGTATGTGCGGTCAATTTTGTGTATAAGCGTGCACA
>MPML01000004.1 GCA_002238445.1 Caldilineaceae bacterium bin5 | reverse complement strand
AGCGTATCTAGCCACCAGTGTTTCCTCCCCCACTTGCCGCCTCAACGCACCGACCAGGACCGCTAATCTCCGGTGTTCCCCTGACGACTGGTGTTCCACTGAAAACGAAAAACTGACTACTAGGGCCTTATGCTAGTTGGGAAAGGCCAATTGCTTGATTTGCAGATAGTCAGGTACGCCCAAGAGGCGGTTGATATAAATGCAGAGGGTATGTGCGGTCAATTTTGTGTATAAGCGTGCACAAAGGCCTCTGAGCGTGTGAGCGTGGTTGGTTTCAATCGAGAACTGTGCGTTGAGTTGACTGGTGACTGTTTCGATGATTTGGCGGACCGAGTCGTAGAGGCGAGAGAGGTGTGCCGGGATCTGTTTTTTCTGGTTTTTGCGCTTCTTGGTGAGCAGACGGATGCGATTGTATTGCCAGAGTTCCTCAGCTGCCGGTTTACTTACGTAGGCCTTGTCGCCGATGACGATGCGGTTGTCGTGTTCTGCAAGGAGTTCGCGACCGACAGCCAAGTCGCGTTCGTTAGCCGGAGCTAACTCGAAGTCGATAATGAGGCCACCCATCGTGATCAGCATATGCAGCTTGAAACCGAAGATCATCATCTTCTTGGAGGGAACAGGCCCAAAATCGGCCCCCCAATCGGACCATTTGGCGCGCGCTTGTGGCGCCAGATGGAATTGAACCACAGGAATGGGCAGGCTATCGATTACACAATGCACGTCCCTGTAGAGTTCCGTCCTGGCCAACATCATGCGTCGCATTTCATTGATGACCCCCATCAAGTTACATCGCCGCCGATTGAAACGGCTCTGCTCCGGCAAAATCGGAAACTTATCCCGATGTGCCTGCATATGATTGAGTAACTCTGTTTCCACATCCCATCCCACACATTCGCCGATGAGACTAATCGCGATCAATTCACTGTCGCTACACTCAGGCTCCGGCCCCGGTCGTCTCAGCTGTCCTTCCAGTTCCTTGTACATGTCGTCAACGAGCACATACACGCATAGACAGAAGTCGTCAAAGTGGGCTATCATTCGCTTGGTCCTCCTGGTGAGCTACCTTGGTTGTTCGAGACTTCCAAAGTTATCTCACCAGGGGACTTTTTTCAAACACTAACTAGCATAAGGCCCTACTACAAGCCGCGCTTGACGCCAAATGTGTTTGCAAGGTCAACACAGTTGGCGCTTAGAGGCGACCAATGGTTCGCTCCTACGCAAACACTGTTTGCAAGATAGAGTTAATCTGATCTGCCTAGTAAGTGCACAGCGGCGGCACCCCGGGCCGGATCTCCCATGTCCGGCAGAGGTTCGCGCGCATACCACTTCGAGTTTTTGCAATTCCCACGCAGTTATGTAAGATTGCCCCCAAGCTTCCCATCCTCCCCTGAAACTGGGACGCCGGTCTCAGTCCTTCCCAAAAAATCGTAAAGAACTGTTACGTGACCAGAAATCTTGCTCGCACGGACCAGCCTACCAACCCTTTCAACCTTTGGCGCGGCATGAGCCCGCGGGCCCGTCGCGAGGCCGTTGAGGGCTACATTTGCATTTCTCCCTGGCTCGTTGGATTCGTCATGTTCGTCGCCGGCCCGATTCTGGCGTCGCTCGTTCTCAGCATGATGTATTGGGATATAGGCAGTCCCCCCCGCTGGGTGGGATTTCAGAACTATGTTGAGATTTTCACCGATGACAAGGACTTTCTTCAGGCTCTCAAGGTTACCCTGACCTATGCCGTGGTCACGCTGCCATTGCACCTGGTGCTGGGGCTGGCGCTCTCGCTGCTGCTGAATTTGCGCCTGCGCGGCATGAACTTCTATCGTACACTCTTCTACATCCCAGCGGTGCTGCCGATAGTGGCGGTAACGATGCTCTGGATATGGATATTCAATCCCGAGTTCGGCGTCATCAACCATCTTCTTTCGTTGGTCGGGATTGACGGGCCGACCTGGTTTCACAGTCCACGCTGGGCATTGCCTGGACTGATGCTGCTTGGTCTGTGGGGGGTAGGCGGAGGCGCAGTCATCTACCTTGCCGGTCTGCAGAACATTCCCCCCACCTCTATGAGGCGGCGGAGATTGACGGCGCGAATGTCTGGCGCCGTTTCTGGCGCATCACGCTGCCACTGTTGACGCCGACACTTTTCTTCCAGTTGGTTCTCAATCTGATCGCGACATTTCAGGTCTTTACCCAGTCTTACATTGCGACGCAGGGCGGGCCGCTCCAATCAACGTTCTTTTACATGCTGTACATTTACAACAAAGCTTTTGGCACCTTGCGAATGGGCTATGGTTCGGCATTGGCGTGGATACTTACGCTGATAATCCTGGGCGTTACGCTGCTGGTTTTCCGCAGTTCACCGCATTGGGTCTATTACGAAGCCGAACGGCGCAAGGAAGATGCATAATGCCAGGAGCAGGGGACGTCCCATGAATACACCTTCGTCCACGACATACAGGGGCGGCTGGCTCGGTCAGTTGCGTTGGAATCGCCGTGTGCGCGACCGGCTTGTCAGTGTCGCGGCCCATTTCTTCATGGTACTGTTTTCGCTCGTCTTCTTGATCCCGATGTTGTGGATGCTCTCGACTTCGCTCAAGAGCCGGGCCCAGACCTGGCTGTTTCCTCCCGAGTGGATTCCGAATCCCGTAGTCTGGGAACACTTTCCCCGCATTTTTGAAATAGCGCCAGTGCTGCTCTTTTTCCAGAACACAATGATTATCGTCTTCTGGAATGTATTAGGGCAGGTGTTCTCGACCAGTCTGGTTGCCTTCGGCTTTGCGCGCCTGCGCTTCCCGGGACGTGATGTGCTATTCATCCTGTTGATTGCCACGCTCATGATTCCCTACCAGGTGACCCTGATTCCCACCTTTATTCTATTCAAACTCTTTGGTTGGTTAAACACCTTTCTGCCGCTCACGGTGCCGGCCTTCACTGGCAGCGCATTCTTCATCTTTCTAATGCGCCAGTACCTGATGTCGATCCCGTTTGACCTGGACGACGCCGCGCGTATGGACGGCTGCAATACATTTCAAGTACTGTTTTTCATTCTTCTGCCTCTGTGTATTCCGCCCTTGGTGATCGTTCTCGTATTCACATTCATTGGGGTATGGAACGACTTCCTGGGGCCGTTAATCTATCTGAACGAGAACTCGAAGTATACAATCGCGCTGGGTCTGAACCTGCTGCGAGGGCGAAATCGCACAGACTATAACGTGCTGATGGCGGCTTCAATGCTGGCGGTCCTACCCACTCTAATCGTCTATTTCCTTGCCCAGAACAAGCTGATCGGCGGCATCGCCTCGGTTGGCTTGAAGGGTTGAATCATTCCGAAACATTGGGTCGTTACTCACACATTCCACACAGGGAGGGAAGCATGAAAGTAAGCGCGCAACAGAGTCGTCGAGATTTTCTGCGATTGGGAGCGCTGGCTGGGGCGGGCAGCCTGCTGGCAGCCTGCGCGACCGTTGCACCAGGCGCGGCGGGAGACGAGGAAGCTCCGGATGCTGCCGCAACGACCATCTCGTGGTGGAACCCGGACGTTCTCGACTGGCAGCCGGCCTACATCGATATGGCGGCCGCATTTACGGAACAGAATCCTGACATCCAAGTCGAAGTACAGGATGTTCCGGAGGGGGGCTTCGCTGAAAAGATTTTGTCCATGATCGCCGGTGACACGGGGCCGGACGTTTGGGTCTTCTATTACGCCACCGACTTCGCCCGCCGCGGGTTTACGGAAGACATCACGCCGATGCTTGAAGGCGACGCAATCCAAGCGGAGGAGATGTGGTTCCCGATCTGCATTGAGCGGGCGACCTATGAGGGACGCATGTACAGTACGCCGCGTGACGGCGTCTGGGGAATGGTTGGCTACAATGCCAGTCTCTTCGGGGAGATGGGGGTGCCGCTACCAGAGGAGGGTTGGACGATAGACGACTATCTGGCCGCCTGTATCGCCCTCACCGATGAAGAGTTAGGAACCTGGGGTACGCTCATTTCCGGTCCTGGCACACTGTTGTGGGACCAGGCGTTCTGTTGGAATATGGGATTTGAGATTGTGAGCGAGAATGGGCGACAGGTGCAAGGTCTGCTGGACACGCCAACGTCGATCGAGGCCATCCAGTGGGTTCTGGATTTGCAGGTGGAGCATCAAGTTGCGCCGTCCGGGGCCCAGTCGGAAGCGCTTGGCCCATTTGCCTTTGGTTCTGGCAAGGTAGGCATGTTCCAGGCCTCAGGTTGGAATCTGGTGGACCTGAAAGAGGTCCCATTCGAGTGGGACATGGTATCCGTTCCTATTCGTGAAGGCGGCGAGTCATTCGCGTGGGGGGACTCGGTACAGTACTACATGTGGACCGGTTCACAGGAAAAAGAGGCCAGTTGGGAGTTGATGAAATATATCAGCGGTGTGGAAGGCAGCCAGATAGCCGCCGAAGTGGGGGCCTGGACGCCGCCGACTCCGCAGACCTGGCTGAATCTGGGATGGGACCAGGATCCTATCCTTAGCAAATTCTGGGAGCAGGCCCAGCTGCCCACCGCCGTGCCCAACTACCTGCGCACGGAATTCCACTGGGACTGTGTCCACCCGCAGTTTGAAGGCATCTGGACCCGTTACATCGAGAATGAAGAGCGACCCCTGGAGGCTCTGGTTCAGGAGGCTGCCGCTGAGGCCCAGGCCTGCCTGGACAAGTCGTACGCAGCCAGCTAGGCGCCCGACGCACTTCAGTCAATTCTAAAGTAGACCGAAGGTGCGGCAATAGGCCGCACCTTCGCTTTTCCCATTGTGACTAGACCACCGTTACCGAAGGAGAACCGTCGTGGCCAGCCGCATCAGCTTTGAAGGCTATACTTTTTTGTTCCAGGTCCTGACGACCAGCAACGCCTACACTGCCGAGTTCTCCGACCCTGTGCGGGAAGGAGAGCGCCTCTTCTACCGTGCGCAGGAGGTAAGTTACGGAGATGACAGCGGGCGCGTCCCTGCTCAGTTTGAGGTCTCATTCTCTGGGAGTTCGCAGAGCGTCAGCTGGCAGGCTCATGCTAAACACTCGGAATTAATTAAGGGAATAAAGGTGTTTGTCGAGTCTCTTCCTTACGGTAAGGTCGTCACGCCTCCTGGCTTGCGATGGGAGATCGGCGAATCTGCGGGGCAGTGCTTCGTATTTCCGCATGGCGCCTACCCGGTGAGGGGACGCGGCGGAGAAACCGGCATCGTCTTTCCGGTCGGCCCAATACCTGGCATGGCCGCGCAGTTCATTCTGATTGAGAGCGGGGAAGAAACCGTCTGTATACGATCGAATGAACATCCTCCCCGCTTCAAGCGGTTCTGGGCATACCGCTTCGAAGACAGCCTCGAAGTCCATCTCATGTCGGAAGAGAACGCCTTCGAACTCAGTAACGAGCACAGCTCGCCAACCTGGCACATCGATCGCGTTGAGTCTTGGGAGGATGCCGTCGATCCTTACATCGAGTGGATGGAGAAGGCCTACGACTTGACGCCGTTCGACCGAAGGCCCGATGTACCCGACTGGCTGCGCCGGGTTGCCTTCATGGCCATCTTGCATGGCGTTACTTCAGACGGCAAATTGTGCCATAACTTTGCTGAGATGGAGGCGCGACTGCATGAACTCGCCCAGATCTTCCCGCCGGAACGCACACTGATCAAGATACTCGGCCATGAAGGACGCGTCGACTACCATGTGCCCGACAACTTGCCCGGCGAGGAACTGGGGGGAGCAGAGGGATTCGCCCGCTTTATGAAGGCAGCCCACGACCTCGGATTCAAGGTGCTGGCGCACATGAACGTTTGGGGTATGGCGTTGGACCACCCTCTCTATCCTCAATTCAAGCAGCACCAGATCCATGATCTCTTCGGACGGCCAGTCTCCTGGGAGGTCGACTACGATAAGGATGAAAATATCGAGCCGACCTTTGCCTATATCTCGCCCGATGCGCCGGAGTTCAGACGGTTTATGATCGACTGTATTGGCCGTCTTGTTAATGACTATGCGATAGACGCCTTCCACCTCGACCAGTCGGCTTTCCCCATCAACGATCTCCACCACGATCACATGCGCGGCGTCGGGCTCCTTTTCGAAGAACTGCAGGCCGCGTTTCCCGGTGTACTCTTCACCGGCGAAGGAACATCGGAATGGGTGGCCGGGATGTACGCGCTCTCTTCAGGACAGGGCGAAATTTTGTGGATCGACCTGGATTTGGGACACGACGGCAGCAAACTGGACGAACTGGTCAACGCCGAAATGTACCGCCGTCTCCTCGGCAATTACATGCTCAGCTACGGGGCATCCGGCTCAATCCCTCCCGAGCCCAGGCGCGGCGTCTGGACATTCCCCGACCAGCGCCTATGGTGGTCGGAAAGTAAGTTTCGCGCCTGGCAGGACTTCTTTGAGAGGCTCGATGTCATCCCTACCCTTGTGCTCACCGACAGGCATGTAAGGACGGACAGCGCCCTCGCGCGACTGGTTCTCGACAGGGCCGAACAGTGGCTGGAAAGAACTTCCTGACATTCAGCCCTCCCCCATTTTCTTAACCCGGACACAATTCCCGCACGACCAGAAGGCCTCACCTTCCCCTCGCATGCTAGCCTTCATGTCCAATCCCGAGTGCCGCGGTTCGAAGGCACCGAGGTGGGCACCGACCGCGGCGGCTCCAATCCAGAACGACTTCTGAATTTTGGTTCAAGCCATACCTGTCTTGCTCGACGGTTCATCCCTTCCACCCTCTAGAATATTGTGTTACGTCGGCAGATGAAAGCACTGTTTGGCCGCCGCTTAGCCGCGGTAAAGGCCTATAGATGGAGCGCGCGTTTTCAGGGGGCGTTGCAAGGGGACTCCCCCGCACAAGGGAGGGCCGAAGGTCAGACCGCCCACGAGCCGCGAGAGAAGGGCAAGGAGTCGGTGACATCTTGAGTGCCTCACTTGGGAAGGCGCTTTGAAACTGGCGGCGTCGCTACGATGCAAGTTGGGTTTGAGATTAGTGTCGGGAGAAAATGGTACTTTTTTGCAGTTTTTCACAAGGAGTCAGTTGTGATACGATGGGCACATCCTGGTCGGAACGCCTGAATGCGCTGACCATGCTCCACACACGCTGATGCAGCCCATCAAGTATGGCCCAATTTCTATACATAGCAGGCCTTTCAAGCGTATCATTCACTTCACATAATCGGTTACGTTTACCCCAATACCAGGAGGGAGTACCATGTCAACGATGTTGAATGACACGACGCAACCAAGCAGACGCGCCTTTCTGAAAGGCATGACAGTGGCAACCGGCGGGGCGCTGCTGGCAGCCTGCGCCGCGCCCGGCGCGCCCGCGGCAGAGGGAGAGTCGATGGCTGATGACTCTGCCATGGAGGAGGCCGTAACCCTCCGATTTATGGCCTGGGGCGACATATTCGGTGAGGTCCTCGATCTATACAACGGTGCGAACGAAACCCAGGTCGAGATGGCGGTCAGCCCTTGGTCAGGTTACGCCGAGAAGATGTTGACCCAATTTGCAGGCGGCACCGCCCCGGAAATTCTGTGGGTGCAGGCGCCTTTCTTCCCCTTGCTTGTGCAGCGTTCGGTCTTCACCCAAGTTGATGATTTGATCGAAAGGGACGGTGTCGATGTGGACGGGCTTGTCGGCAGCCCGTGGGTGTGGGCCGGCTACCAGGGCAACGCCTACGGCGTGCCGTCGCACGGCGCGGTGCCGCGCGGCCTTGCCTACAACATCAAACTGTTTGAGGAGGCCGGCGTCGAGTTGCCGCGTTATGACGACTGGACTATGGACGAGATGGACGCCGCGGTCAAGGCCATCGCCAGCCCGCCGGACATCTGGGGCGCAGCTGTGCCGCCAAATATGATCTATCTGGACCTGATTATGTCAAACGGTGGCTCGCTGTTCAACGAAGACGAGACCCAATGTCTGTTGAATTCGGATGAAGCGCGCGAGGCCTTTACCTATTCGGTGGATTGGCTGTTGGAATCGGGCGTCTCGCCCACACCGAGCGAGCAGCAGCTGCTGGGCGAGCGAATCTTCGCCAGCGACAAGATTGCGATGGTAGCAGCCGTCCTCTCAGACTGGGACTCCTGGGGCGCGAATACCCAGGACTACGCCCTGAATGCGACGATGGCACTGTGGCCGATGATGCCCGGCGGCAGTCGGGTGAGCACAGGGCAGTCCCACCCATTTTCAATCCCATCCAACACGCCCTATGTTGATCAGGCTTGGGATTTCATCTCCTTCTATGTATGGGACGAAGACGCCATCACGGCGATGATCAAGAAGATCCCCATTCCTTACAAGTTCGCTGAAAATGCGGCCAAATTCGTGGATGATCCGGTCCAGCTTGAATTCATGACCAAACCGTTCACATTTGGCGACACCTTTGTGCCGGAACACTGGGGCTCGAAGCCGACCGAAGTGCAGCGCGCCTTCACTTCAGAACTGGAACTGATGCTCCTGGGCGACAGCACAATCGAACAGGCCACCGACAACATGGTGGAGCAGATCAACGCCATTCAGGCCGAGGAATAAAGTCTACCGGTAGCGAAGAAGGTTGATTAAGCAGGGGAGGCGCCTTGCCTCCCCTTTTTTCGTCATAGACATTTTCCTCGACTGCCAAACAAGCGGGGAGGAACCAGGACACCCACTCGCGGAGGAGACATAGAGTGAGCAGCATAACGATCGATCATATTGCCATTATGGTCAGTGATCTGGAGAAATCCCTGCATTTCTATCGGGACATTCTCGGCATGGAGGTCGTCTCGCCGGAAGAGCACGATGGCGGCCCGATCGATGAGATGACCGCAATGTCGAATGTACACATGCGCGAGTATCGTCTGCGCCCGCCCGGCGGCGTCAACGGCCACGCGCGCACTTCGGAACAGGGCTTTACATTCGACCTGATCCAATGGATAAACCCCGAAAGCCCAACCGGTCGTGTGCCGATACACCATGTGCCCAGCGCGCACTTCTGTTTTGGCGTCGAAGATGTGCCGGCCACTTATGAACGGCTGAAGGCAGCCGGCGTAGAGATAGTCTCGCCGCCGGTGCGATTCACCGGCGAAGGCGATTGGCACGTCCTCTTCTTCTACGACCCGGATGGCAACCTCCTCGAACTGAACGAAACTGGCACCGGCGCACAGGTGCCGCACGACTTCAATTGGAGCGCCGCCTGATCAGTAGCAAAGTCTTGCCGAAGGAGGGCTGGCATTCGAGACAACCCTTCGAGGCGGCAAATGCATTTGCCGCACGGCGCAATCAGCAAAAGGATTGGATATGCGAGATGTAGCCTATTGGCCCAAGACATTTCTGGACGAGATTGAAGGGAAAACGGTCGACGACGGCATCCTGTTCTGGGCGTTAGGGGGGCCGAGCTTTGTCTACCGAACGCCGGAAACGATGATCTGGATTGATCCCTACTCTTACGGAACACCGGACGACGCGGTGCCGGATGCCTACAGGGCAACGGCGATCCCGATCAAACCTGATGAAGTGCGGGTTGCCGACATCCTGATCTCAACCCACGATCATGTGGACCACTGTCATGACGGCACGCTGGTGCCCATCATAGACAACACGGACGCCTTCTGTATGGCGCCCAGCTCTTCGGCAAAGCTCATGCGCGAGTTCGGCATCGACAGCGACCGCATCCGCGAGGTAGCCCCAGGCGACTCGATCCAGTTCCGCGACGTTGAGATGCAGGTCTATCCTTCCTACGATCCGAACGAGCCGCACGCCGTGACTTTCGTCTTTTCGTCGGGCGGGACGAAGCTCTTTGTCTCGGGCGACACCTGGGACGGCCCGGCCATCGCCGAGATCGGGGCCGAGCACGACCTTGACCTCGCACTGCTGGCCTTTGGCCGCACATGGTACATGGAGGTGGAGGAGCTGATAGAGGTAGCGAAGAAGCTCGGCCCGAAGACTCTTCTACCCTTTCATTGGGAGTTTTGGCGCAATCACACCGGCGATATCGGTAAGCTGTTTGAACTTTACCACCAGCAGCAACCGGAGTTTGACATCCGCATATTGCTGGTGGGCGACTCGCTGCACGTGCCCGGCAGGAACGGCAGTTAGCCCTGAGAGCTAGACGATCCCACGCCTGGAGGTACAGACGAATGGGTCGATTGCAAGACAAAGTCGCGATTGTCACCGGCGCCGGCCAGGGGCTGGGACGGTCGACGGCGCTACGTTTTGCGGCGGAGGGCGCCAAGGTTGTCGTCGCCGACATTTACAGGGATACGGCCCACGATACTGTCGAGGAAATCACCGCCGCTAGCGGCGAGGCGCTGGCGGTTGTCGTCGACGTGAGCAGCGCGGAGGAAGCGGAACGGATGGTGGCGTCCACGCTGGCCGAATATGGCCGCGTTGACATCCTGGTGAACAATGCCGCCACGTTTGGCAGCGGCAAACATATTGCCGATATAGATGCAGAGGAGTGGGACCGGGTAATGGGCGTGAATCTGCGGGGCCCGTTCCTTTGCTCGAAGTACGTGATTCCGCCGATGCGCCGGCAGGGCGGGGGCAGCGTCGTCTTTGTATCTTCAATGTCCGGTGTGGTGGGGAACGAACTGCAGGCCGATTATAACACTTCAAAGCACGGCCTGATCGGCTTGGCCCGCTGCCTGGCGCAGGACTGCGGCGAAGAAGGCATTCGCGCCAACGTCGTCTGCCCAACGGGGATGAACACGCCGATGATGGCGCGCACGCCGGCCGAAAACGTCGCGCCCTACGCCGCCATGACAATGTTTTCCCGTTTCGCCGAGCCGGAAGAGGTGGCGAATGCCATCCTGTTCCTGGCCAGCGATGAGGCTTCCTATATCACCGCGGCGGTGCTGATGGTGGATGGCGGCGCTACCGCGATTCAGCCTTCCGGCAGGCAGCTAAGGGAAGGTGCGGCCAGGTATTTGCGGCGCGTCGGCGGGAATGCCGAATGACACGCCAGGATCGTCCAAATACCGCTATCACAGTCTGAATACTCTGGAGATGGGTTCTTCGCCGGCATCGTCTACAAGGAGAATACAGCCATGAAAGTCAAGGCATTCGATCATGTTGCAATTACGGTCAGCGACACCGAGAGGGCCTTGGAGTTTTATGTCGGGAAATTGGGACTGCGGCAAGTTGAGCAGCACCAGTTGGAAGGGGAAAAGTGTGACATGGCCGGGGGAATGCAGGGTTCCCGGGCGCAGTCAACCCGGCTGGCCGCCGCGGACACGCCCCAAATATTGATCGACTTGCTCGAATTCTTTGCACCGGAGGGGAACAAGCACGTTACCCCTATGGGTTCGGTGGGATCCTGTCACTTCGCTCTGACCGTTGAGGACCTGCCGGAAACGGTAGACGTGTTGAGGAAAGCCGGTGTAGACTTCATCTCGGGACCGGTAAACTTTGAACTGACCGAGGGCTCCGTCAGCGTCTGCTTCTGCTATGACCCGGACGGCAATCTGGTTGAACTGATGGAGGAGTACGAGCACTAGACCACCAGTCGAGTACGGGGCGAGGGGAAAGCGGTCGTCGTACGGAGCGCGCGCCAGCTATTTCATATGGGGAAAGGCGCCGGTTGCCGTGCCGTCGCTGCAGCATTCAGTAGCGAAATTTATGCTTGACCGGCCGCGAATTGGAATGCTATACTCCAGCGAGCTTAGGCAGCTTGTCCTCAATCGCACCTGCGGGCAATTCTTGACCTTTCGGGAAGCCCAAAAAGCCAGTGGCCGGCGCGACTCCGACTCCTTCTCTTTACACCTGTTCAGCAAGGCGGATACGACCACTTCCTCACCAAACGAGCTAGCATGAAACTATCAATACAGCAGTTAAACCTGTTCCACGATTTCGGATTCCTGGTATTCCGCCAATTGCTTTCTGCGGAGGAGATGGCGTTGTACAGGCGTGAGTTCAATGCTGGACTGGACTCCTGGATTGAGGGAGGTAAGCACGACGGCAAGAGCCGCCATTACGCCTCGCTGATGGAGGAGCAGTCCCCTTTCATCGCTGGATTGGCCCACGATCATCGCTTTGCCCCTGTGGCCGAACAGTTGCTGGGCAAGGATGTGCTGGCAATTGCGGTGGACGGAAACTACCACGTCGATGACACCCTCTGGCACCCCGATACCGGGTCTCTGGACTACACGGCCGTCAAGTTTTGCATCTATCCGGATCCGCTGGACGGGAACACCGGCGCCCTGCGCGTCATTCCCGGCTCCCACCGCGATCCATTCCACAGCCAGATCAGCCGCGATCCTGAGACGGCATATAACATTGCCCAGGCGGACGTGCCATGCTACACATTTGAATCGCAGCCGGGTGATGTCCTGGTATTCAATGTCGCTCTCTGGCACGCGGCTTTTGGTGGAGACAACCACCGCCGCCAGGGTGTCGTTGTCTATTATGAAGACCCGGATACGCCGGAGGCCGCGGCCGCCATCCAGGAACAGATGCGGGGAAACCACAAGGCCTTTGCGCAGGCCGGCCGCACTATGTACGGTCCACACTGGCGCTCGATCGACGACGCCCGCCACCAACGCTGGATTCAACGGCTGGCGGAATTGGAAATACTGGATACACACTGAAACCGGAGGAAGCGAACTGTGATCAGCTCAATAAACGTGTTGGATCATATATCGGTTACGGTCAGCGACATGGAGCGTTCGCTGGCGTTTTACCGTGACCTGCTGGGAATGGAGCAGATCGAAACGCACCGGCTGGAAGGTGAGACGATCTCGAAAATGGCAGGTAAAGATGATGTAGTCATGCAGGTTGTGCGGCTGCAGGCGCCGGAAACGCCGGGGATGCTGCTCGACTTGCAGGAGTACGTGCAGCCGCAGGGCAAGGTATCGAATGGCAAGCTGGGAGATGTGGGGCACTCTCATATCTGTTTCGGCGTTCCGGACATGGCACAGGCCTATCAGGAACTGAAGGCGGAAGGCGTCACGTTTGTGTCTGAGCCGGTCAGTTTCGATCTCGGTTGGGCTGTTGTCCACGTTGTCTTCTTTGAGGACCCGGACGGCTACATTCTGGAACTGATGCAGGTACCGTACGAGACAAAAGATGGCGAGCATTGAGGCGGATGGTGTTAGGAAAACACTGCAGGAGGTAGCCCATGCCGCGCTATGATCTTGAAGGGCAGGTTGCGATTGTCACCGGGGCCGGGCGAGGCATCGGGCGGGCCATAGCCTTGCGTTTGGCGCGGGAAGGCTGCCTGGTGACGGTTGCCGACTTGGATGGCGAAACGGCCGCGCTGGTGGCTGCCGAAGTTCGGGAGCTGGGCGGCCAGGCGCTGGCACACCAAGTGGACGTGACCTGCAAGGAAGAGGTGGAGCGGATGGTGGGCAAAACCTGCGAGCAGTTGGGGAAGCTGCGTATCCTTGTGAACAACGCCGGCATCGGCGCGGTTGCGCCTTTGCTGGAGACGGACGAGGAGACGTGGGATGCCTTGATGAACGTAAACGCCAAGAGCGTGCTATTGTGCTCGCAAGCCGGGGCGTACCAGATGATTGAGCAAGGCGGCGGCGGGCGTATCATCAACAACGCATCGGGGGCGGGAAAAATCGCGCCGGGCAAAGGTATCCCTTTGGGGGCCTACGCCGCCAGCAAACATGCCGTTGTTGCGCTGACCAAGCAGATGGGGTTGGAGCTTTCCGAGCACGGGATTCTTGTGAACTGCGTTTGCGCCGGCATCGTCGATACGCCTATGTGGGATCTGATCGACCGCGAAACCGCCGCGCGCCGCGGTGTGGAGGTCGGTTCAGTCAAAGCGGAAGCGGTCGCCGGCATCCCTGTCGGCCGCATTCAGCAGCCGGAAGACGTCGCCAACGTGGTTGCTTTCCTGGCCTCGGACGACGCCAGCTACATGACCGGCCAGACATACAACGTGAGCGGCGGCCTTCTGCCGTATTGACCAAGGTGCAATCCGGATGACAGATCGTCTGCGGGGCAAGGTAGCTGCGATCACAGGCGCGGGCATGGGCCTGGGACAAGCGGTCGCTATGTTGTTCGCGACGGAGGGCGCTAGGGTCGTGGTCGGGGAGATCAACCGAGAGAAGGGCCAGGAAACGGTCGACCTGATCCAGGCGCAAGGCGGCGAGGCATTGCTTGTTGAAATGGATGTGCGGCTGCGGCAGGATGCGGAGCGCCTGACGCGCGCAACGGTGGAGGCATTCAGTCGGCTGGATGTGCTGGTCAACAACGTGGGCGTACAGATAAACAAGGATGTGGTTGATACCAGTGAAGATGAATGGGATTTCGTCGTCGACACCAACCTGAAGAGCATGTTTCTCTGTTCGAAATACGCAGTTGCGCAGATGCGGCAACAGGGCGGCGGCAACATTATTTGCATCTCATCGCTTTCGGGCCTGGTGGGCAACGGGCTGCAGGCATCATACAACGCCAGCAAGCATGGAGTCATCGGCCTTGTGCGCTCGATGGCCGTTGACCACGCAGCCGACAATATCCGCGTCAATGCCGTCTGTCCCGGCTCGATGAATACGCCGCTGACAGAGACGATACCCGAAGAAAAGCTGGCCCCTTACCGGGAGGCCAATTTATTGAAACGTTTCGCCGCGCCCAGCGAAATCGCCCCGGCTGCGCTATTTCTGGCCAGCGACGATGCCTCATTTGTAACCGGCTCGGTGCTTGTGGCCGACGGCGGCTTTACGACGCTTTGATACACAGACCAGATAGAATCCAGCCAAAGCAAGCCCTACGGCCTGCCTCCATAACCAGGTGACCCTATGACGAAGCGATTGAACGTCCTCTTTCTGCCCCATCCGGTCAAAGTCTCGATGTTCAATCCATGGGGGATGGACGTGGTAAAGACTGTCAGCCGTAACCACGACGTGGAGGTATTGGATTACGATAAACCGCTGGCGCCCCAGTTCAAAGGAATAGACGCAGTCATCGACCATGGCGGCTCGGCCGGCACGCGCGAAATGGTGGACGCTGCCACAGACGCGCGTCTGTGGCAGATCCTGGGTACGGGCTTCGATCACTTCGACCTGGACTACTGGAAATCCAAGGACATTCCGGTGGCCAACTGTCCGGGCGCCTTCAGCGCGGTGGCCCTGGCCGAGACCGCGATGATGTTCATTCTGATGCTGACCCGCCGCTATCCGGAGGCGAGGGCGCGGCTGGACGAGGGTGAACTATACGAGCCGATGGGGTATGAATTGGAGGAGCTGCAACTGGGCATCATCGGTTTCGGGGCAAGCGGCATCGAGTTGGCGCGCCGCGCCCAGCCGTTCGGCATGAAAATCGCGGCCATCGACATACGGGAGGTCAGCGCGGCGGAACGGCAGGAGTTCGGCCTCTCTTTTGTGGGCACGCCCGATGACCTCGAAAAAGTCGTTGCCGAATCGGACATCCTTTCTCTGCACCTGCACCTCAACAGTGACACCCGCCACATCATTGACGCGCGCATGTTGGGCCTGATGAAACCGACCGCCTATATCATTAACGTTGCCCGCGGCGCATTGATCGATGAGGAAGCGCTGACGCAGGCGCTGCTTGCAGGCAAATTGGGAGGCGCCGGCATTGATGCCTACAGCCAGGAGCCGCCGGATATCAGCTCGCCTTTCTTCAGCCTGCCTAACGTCATCGCAACCCCCCATACGGCCGGTGTAACTGACGGAACCTCGCGCAAGCGAGCCCAATGCGCGTCGGACAACGTAGACAGGATTGCAGCCGGATTAGAGCCGTTGTACCGTATCGACCTGGATTAAGGTCGGGACTGTTCTGTCTGCAGAGACAGGCCGGTTATGTGATTGCGACCCGTTAGCGACGGTGTGAAGGAAGGGTCTGACAAATGAATACTATCAGCGTGGAAAGTCAAGTTGGCGCGGTCTCTACAAAACGCGTCCGCATGGGCCGCTTGGCGCGCCGTGAAGCGTTGGCCGGTTATCTGACGATCGCGCCGTGGCTGCTGGGTTTTCTGCTTTTCGAGTTTGGGCCTCTCATCACCTCCTTTTACCTCAGCTTTACCAAATTTGATGTGCTTACTACGCCCCAATGGGTGGGATTCAAAAACTGGGACAAGATGCTGTTCAATGATCCTCTTGTTTGGCACAGCGTGAAGGTCACGGCGATCTACTCAGTGGGCGCCGTCAGTTTAGGGCTCGTCCTGGGTCTTGGGCTGGCCCTGTTTCTCAACCAGGATGTACGCGGCCTCTCCTTTTACCGCACTGTATTCTATACACCAGCAGTAGTATCCGGGGCGGCGGTGGCGATGATGTGGCTACTGCTCCTCAATCCCGAGGCCGGCGTCATCAACCGCATTTTGGCATTGGTTGGGATCCCGGGACCGGCCTGGCTGTTCGATCGCCAGTGGGCGCTGCCGGCCTTTATCATCATGAGCGTCTGGGGCGTCGGCGGCGGCATGGTACTCTATCTGGCCGCTTTGCAGGGCGTGCCTTCTGAACTTTACGACGCCGCCATGATCGACGGCGCCGGTGCTTTGCCCAAGCTCTGGTTCGTCACCCTGCCGATGATTTCACCGGTAATCTTTTTCAATCTGATCATGGGCATAATCGGTTCGTTTCAGGTCTTTACCAGCGCCTTCATCATGACACAGGGCGGCCCGGCCAACGCCACCTATTTCTTTGTGCTTGGCATCTATCTGAACGCATTTCAGTTCCTGAAAATGGGATACGCGTCTGCATTGGCCTGGATGTTGGCCGTGATTATTCTGCTGTTGACTCTGGTCGCCTTCCGAAGTTCGGGCCGTTGGGTCCACTATGAGGGTCAGATCAGATAGTGAGGAGACCGGCACAATGACAGAGTCGACTCTTGACCGACCTGCGCCCGCTCTCGCTGACGCGCGGCGTCAGAACACGATCGCAAAAAGGGTGCGCGCCACCTCCAAGCTGCTGATTCACCTGACGCTCATTCTTGGCGGATTCGCGGTATTGATTCCTTTTTTCTGGATGGTCTCCGCCTCGCTCAAGCCCGATTGGGAGATTTTCCTGATGCCGCCAACGTGGATTCCAGAAGAGCCGCTTTGGCAGAACTATGCCATAGTCTTGACCGGTAATCGTGAAGCATCAGAGGGGTCACGCGCCGGACAGGGTTGGAGCTTCCTTGGCTTTGTGTGGAACACCGCCTATGTCACGGCGTGGGTGATGGTCGGAAGGCTGCTGACGGCGTCGCTGGCGGCCTACGGCTTCGCACGCTTGCGCTTTCCGGGACGCAACTATTTGTTCGTCATCATGCTTGCGACAATGATGGTTCCAGGCCACGTAACCATGATTCCTCTTTACTTCATCTTCAAGTGGCTGAATACACTGGATACCTACTGGCCTCTGGTCCTGCCCGTGTGGTTCGGTGGCGGCGCATTCTTTATCTTCCTGTTGCGTCAATTCATCAACAGCATCCCCCCGGACTACGACGATGCCGCCCGCATCGACGGTTGCAGCTGGATGGGCGTATACTGGCGCATCATTCTGCCGATGATCAAACCGGCCCTTGGCGCCGTGGCCATCTTCTCGTTCATGGCAAGTTGGAACGATTTCATGGGGCCGCTTATTTATATCAGCTCGATGGACAAGTATACCGTCGCCATTGGCTTGCATTTCTTCAGGAACAACGCCAGCCCCTCGGCCCGGCCGCTTTGGAACCTGATGATGGCTGCTTCGGTCGTGGCAATGATTCCGCCCCTACTGCTGTTCTTCGTGGCGCAACGCTATTACATACAAGGAATTGTCGTTTCCGGCATAAAAGGATAAACCCCGAAGGCCGTCGTCCGATAGAATTAACATCGCAAGTAACTACTCAGCCACAATTAATTCGCGAATCCGAATGAGGCGAGTCAAGGTGTTTGCTCTCTCCTCATGGTTGTCATTTGGGCGGTCGGGCCTTCGGCCCTCCCTTGTGCAGGGGCTGCGCCCCAGCAACGCCCCCCTACAAAAACATTCCTCACCCACCGTGTGCCTTCTTCGCATCGTGTCGGCTGGCGAGCATGGCGGCGGCTGTACACCAGTTGCGTAACCAAGTGCCTGAACAGTTCCAAGGAAGACTGGCTGGGCAAGTAATGTGGCTTAGTAGATACCATCGCCAATTATGTTGAAACACACCTTATACCATCGCAAGTTATGTCGAAACTCACGTTAACCAGGCGCCGGTTCCTGCAGTGGGCCGCCGCGGCGGTTGTGACCAGCGCGTCCGGTTTCGGATACGGGCTGCTGGAGCCGTCATTGGTGGAAGTGGAGGAGGTTACGCTCCAACTGCCGGGGCTGGCCGAACGGCTTGCGGGCCAGCGCATCGCCCAGATTTCCGATATTCATCTGAGCCGCTTCACCTCCGCCAGCGAACTGCTTGCCGCGGTCCGGCGCGTCAACAGTTTGCAGCCGGACCTGGTGACGCTTACCGGCGACTTCGTCGGCCACGAAGCCCGCTATGCGGCCGGCTTGATCGAGCCGCTGCGACTGCTCGAGCCGCCCACATATGCGGTGTATGGCAACCACGATCTGTGGACCGATCGCGAGGCGGTGGAGGCGGCGCTGGCGGAGACGCCGGTAGTCCTTCTGGTCAATCAGAACGTAGAAGCGGCGCCGGGCCTCATAATCGCCGGGGTAGATGACGCCTGGTCCGGCGACCCCCGCCCGCGGCTAGCGCTGGCCGGTGCGCCGTCGGGCTATACGAACGTGTTGCTCTGTCACGAACCTGACTACATTAATACCATCCAGAGGGAGAAAGCGCCGGTGTCGCTGCAACTGAGCGGACACAGCCACGGCGGGCAGGTTCGGCTTCCAACGACGCGGCCTGACGGCGTTGGGCTGGCGACGCATGCCCCTCTTCTGCCGCACATGGCAACCCAATACCCGATCGGCCATTATCATGTTGGGAGCTACCAGCTCTATACGAACCGCGGTCTTGGCGTCTGGCCCCTGCCTTTTCGTTTGAATTGCCGACCGGAAATCACGCTCTTCACGCTCCAGCCTGCCTGAGAGGTGGAAGCGGCATTACTGCCCAACCGACGCTGCTGCACTAGAATCGAGTTACTACCTGGTTGCGCATTTTTGCGGGCGAAAGGGGAAAAGCCGGTTTACGCATCTATTTGACGCTGTGTTTTCCTTATGCTAAGATTTCAGCGGGAAGCGAAGGGTCCAATTTTCTGGAGCAGATTCAGAAATTCGCTCGCGACGACCGTTCCTACCCCCGTCGAACTCAAGAGGACCTATGGACTCCAAACGAATTCGCAACGGCATGATCTACTTCCTTTTGGTCGTAGCTCTCGGCGCGTTTCTCTATATCGTCCTGAGCAATCAGGGCAACGGCATCTCTGCGACCGTATCGATCGCTGAAGTCGCTTCTCTCGTCCGCAGCGGTAATGTGCAGGAACTACATGTGGACGGCGACGAGGTGCTCGCCTATTCCGGCGGCAGTGCAATTGGTTCCCGCAAAGAGACGGGCGTCGGCCTGATCGAGACACTTGAGAATCTCGGTGTAACCGAAGACCAACTGTCTGCCGTCAATGTAGAGATTGAAGCGCCAAGTGGGTGGGAGGTGTACGGCAGCATATTGCTGGCCTTATTGCCGATTCTTCTGATCGCAGTCTTTTTCATATTCATTTTGCGTCAAGCCCAGGGCGCGGGCAACCAGGCCTTCAGCTTCAGCAAGAGCAAGGCGCGTATGTTCACCGGCGATAAACCGACGGTCAACTTCAGCGACGTGGCCGGCAATGAAGAGGCCCGCCAGGACTTGGAAGAGGTGGTTGAATTCCTGAAAGAGCCGCAGAAGTTCGCTTCATTGGGCGCACGCATCCCCAAAGGCGTCCTGCTGGTGGGGCCGCCTGGCACGGGCAAGACATTGATGGCGAAGGCGGTTTCCGGTGAAGCGGGTGTGCCTTTCTTCAATATCAGCGGTTCCGAGTTTGTAGAAATGTTTGTTGGTGTCGGGGCCAGCCGTGTGCGAGACCTGTTCGAACAGGCCAAGAAGAACTCCCCGTGCATTATTTTCATCGACGAGATCGACGCGGTCGGCCGCCATCGCGGCGCGGGACTGGGCGGCTCTCACGATGAACGCGAGCAGACTCTCAACCAGATTCTGGTCGAGATGGACGGCTTCGACACGGATGTCAATATCATCATCATCGCTGCCACCAACAGGCCGGACATCCTGGATCCCGCGCTGCTGCGGCCCGGCCGTTTTGACCGTCGGGTGATGATGGATTCGCCGGATGTGAAGGGTCGGCGGCAGATACTGGATGTCCATGTGAAGGGCAAACCGCTGGCGACCGACATCGATCTGGAAGTCGTTGCCAAACAGACGCCCGGTTTCGTCGGCGCTGATATAGAAAACCTGGTGAATGAAGCTGCGATTCTGGCAGCCCGCCGCAATCGCCGCTCGATCGGCCTCGCCGAGTTCCAGGAAGCCATCGAGCGGGTCATTGCCGGCCCAGAACGCCGCAGCCGCGTCATGTCTCCTAAAGAAAAGGAGATTATCGCCTATCATGAAGCGGGTCACGCAGTGGCGATGCACGTCCTGCCCATGCACGACCCGGTGCATAAGGTCACCATCGTTCCGCGGGGCATGGCCGGCGGCTACACCATGCCTCTACCGGAAGAAGAATCGAACCTGAGCACAAGAGACAAGTTCCGTGATGAACTGGCAGCACTTTTGGGCGGTCGAGTAGCAGAGGAAATCCGCTTTGAAGATATTACCACCGGGGCCAGCAACGATCTGGAGCGAGTGACAAACATGGCCCGGATGATGATTACCCAGTGGGGTATGAGCGACGCCCTGGGCCCCGTCCAATACGGGCAACGCGAGGAGATGGTTTTTCTCGGCCGGGGCATCGCTGAAACACGCAATTACAGCGACCGGGTGGCGCAGGAGATCGACCAAGAGGTGCGCACGCTGGTAGACGAGGCCCATCGCCGCTGCCATGAGATTCTGACGTCCTATGAGGACCGCCTCGACGCCGTGGCCGCGGCTCTGCTCGAGCATGAGACGTTGCATGCCTCGGAGTTCCAGGCGATTATGCGGGGCGAAGATCCGTTCCAGTCGGTAGACGGTGTGGAAGAGAGACAGACCAGCGGCACGCCTACCTCCGAACAGGACGGCAGCGAGCGCCCCCGTGAGGAAGATAGCCGCGACCAGGGGTTGGACTTGAGCGGGGGAACTTTGCCGGCTCCTGCCTGAGAGGCGCATCATGCCCGCGACTATGAAAGCAGATCGATGAATTTGCCTGGCCTCGCCCCACAGGGCGGGGTCTTCTCACAATATCCACCGGCCCTTTTCAACTGACCGCAGGCCCTGACCGAACCGTGTCCCGTCTTATCTATCACCTCGACCGCATGATGCTTGCCGGTGCGCCGATTGTGCGCTGGATAGACGGCCTGATTCTGGTTGTCGGCGCTTTGGGCGCAATCGGGTTGATTCCAGGCCGCTTCATTACGGCAGGACTTTGCCTAGCTCTCCTTACAGCCTTCATCTGGCTGCGACGGCACTGGCACAGCCGGGATTATGTACAATTTCTCGAGGCGCCGACGCCGGCGGTCACGCCGCAGCCAATGGAGCCGTCGGACAGCGTTCCCATCCACGCCAGCGGCTATTTCACTGTCGAGGAAAAGAGCGAACGATTTACCTGGTTACAGGGATATTTCCGCACATTCGCGACCCGGGAACATGCTGTAATCTGTCTGGTGCAACCCAAACGCTTTCTGATGGCAGAGTGGCCGGAAAAGGATGTTGGGATGTGGTATGTCTTCTTCTTCCCGAAAGCGGTCCGCAATATTCGCTATGGAACTGTCAGATTCGGGCCTACGACACAGACTTGCCTGGCAGTCGAACACGAAATTCACATTCCCAAGCGCGGGCGATTCAGCCGCGAACGCACGATTCAAGAGACGGTAATACTGGCTTCGCCTACGGAAGAAGATACACACCGCATTCTGGCGGACCTTCTACATGACAGGCAGGCCAAAAAAGAGGAGCCGCCCCGGAACCAGCAGCCGCAGCCGGCCCAGCCTCTCCAGTCTCCCCCCAGTCCGGCCCCCAATGGACACGTAAATATCCCCATGGGAACGACCCGCCGTCTGGATTGATCGGGCACAGGGCTAACGAGTACAACGCCGCGCATGACCTCACCACAAACGCCTCGCCCATCCTGGGATGAATATTTCCTTCAAATCGCCTTCACAGTGGCAGCGCGCAGTACCTGCGATCGAGCACGTGTTGGCGCGGTTATCGTCCGCGACAAGCGCATTTTGACGACCGGCTACAACGGCGCCCCCACCGGTCTGCCCCATTGCGATGACGTCGGGCATCTGATCATAGACGGCCACTGCTTACGTCCTCTGCACGCCGAGCAAAACGCCATCATTCAAGCAGCTTTGCACGGCGTTGGTACAGCCGGCAGCGAGATCTATGTAACGCATCAACCATGCATCACTTGCGCCAAGATGATCATAAATGCTGGAATCGAGCGCGTGGTTTACGCCGGCCCCTACCCCGACGAGAACAGCCGCCGTTTTCTGCGTGAGGCGGGCGTATCGCTGGTCCAGATGCCGGCGCCCCGACCGTCAGAGCGGACGCGTGTCGGTCCGGGTCATCCGGATGACGACGCGAACTGATTCTGGCGCACGCCGGACCACCTGGTCGCCAGATGGTAAGGGAAGCGGCGGTTGAGTTGCTCCAGATCGAAGCGCAGCGTATGCTCTTCAATCACTACGATTCCCCTAATTTCTTCCGCATCGCCATACTGGGCCGACTTGACCCCTTTGAACGAACCAATCACTTCTTGCAGTCTCTCTTGCGGGGATCCGCTATTGGTTTGGTGATGTATCTGTACCAGTCAGCGACCTGTTGCGCCGTGATAAGCGTGCCACCGGACCAGATGGCATCGTCAACAAGCGTGACCGTTTGGCTGGTGTGATTCTCATTGCCCTCGAAACTTTGGCGGTAGCCGGGCATCAGGCCGAGATCTTCGTTCAGGTTGAAGCAGAGTTGGTAAAGCACATGGGTCCAGGTCTCGTGCTCACCGCCGGCATTTAGCGGGGAAGACGGCGCCCATTTTCGCGTCCATGTGGTGGTAAGGTCCAGGACGGCCGATGCATCCGCCTATTCCTTCACTAGTCCTGGCGCAGGCGTTTCGATATTCTCGACTTCCTTGACGGCCTCATTCTATTCGACGACCTGGACCTCACGGGGTGCTGCGGCGACTTGTGGATTGGTGGCACAGTCTGACCGCGCCGTGGTGATTGGGGTCAGGATCGCTGCGACATTTGTCGAATATCGATGAGTGGCCTTTGCGATACACATTGACCTTCCTCCTCACCGAGTAACAGAACCAGAATATGCCTTGCCTGTGGGCTACACTGTCTATCGTTTTTCTTTCTCTGTCCGTAACTACCAAGCCATATACAGTGCCTGTCTTGACCAGCCCTTTATCCCCACTGCCATTCAGGCTATATGATTGCGTATTCGGTTGGCGGCAGCCACGTTAGTGGAGCGGCACTGCTGGAATGAGCACACACGGTCGGTGAGCGATGGTTTTGGAGGGGGGCGTTGCGGGGGCGCAGCCCCTGCACAAGGGAGGCCGCTTGCGGCCGACCGCCCAATATACAACAATGAGGGGAGAAAAAGCACCTTTGCTCGCCTCGTCCAGGGTTGCGAATCAGTTGCGGCTGAGTAGTTACCTCTGTCTTATTCACCTCCTCTCTTCATGCCATTGAAGGCTCGGCTACACGACAGGCTGGGAACGGATCGGCAACCAGACGCGGAAGGGGGCCGGCTTCAGATGCGCTGCGCCAATACCGGTCTGATCGTAGTCCGGATCCTCCAATTCATTGCTCATCGCCGGCAGGGGCTCCATTTGGACCGTCCTGTCCTGACCAGCACGATCATAGACCACGGCCTGCACACTGCCATCGGCAAGCGATTGGATTGCTGGCCCATCGCGGTCGAAATAGACGTCCCGCAGTGCCGCACTTCCCCCGCCCTCCTCGATAGCGCGATCCAAAAAGGTGATGTTGCCGTCGCTGGTAATGATGCGCACATCGCGCCAGCGCCCCAACGCCAGCGGAACGTCGCTGCCAGGCGCCCGAATCTCCAACGCAACCGTCCTGGCACCGTTCAACGGAACTTCGATAAAGTTACTGAAGCTCATTGTCTTGTACGTTCCGCTCTCGTAAACCAGTTCTTCATCCACGAAGATCTGGAAGGCAAGTCCAGCAGACCCAGGTGACAGGGCAGCGTTGGAGTGGACGGCGATCAGTCTGTCCGCGTTGGCAGGCAGGCTCAGTAAGGTACGAGCCGCGCCGTCCGCCTGCCCACCCTCCACCCCCACCGACACGGGACGAAGCCCGAAATCGCCCAAGCTCTCGTCGCGCAGCGCATACACCCAGGGACCCGAGCGGACTGCGCCCACAGGATTGCCCAGGGAGCCGATGGTGATGCCGGCGCCGCGGCTGCGAATATCCAGGCCGCGACGCGATTTGAACTGTACGTGTACCGCCATGCCTGGCTGCCAGCGGCGGTCTATCTTCATGCTGCCATCGTCTTGCCGCTGCCCAGACTCGACCGCGATCTGCTCGCTCCAGGGCGGGCAGCGGAGACACAGGGTGAATTCGCCCTCGGTTGCCGGACCGCAGGTGATCAGTGCCGCGCTCATGTCGGATGCCGGTTCGATAATCAGGTGGGCCGTGCCGTCGGAAGTGCTGACTTGCGTCTCCAGCGGCACATACAGATTCACCGTTGCCCTGTTGTCCTCAGCTGTCAGCGCATAACGGAGCGCATCCACCAGGCAGCGCGGGCCGTGATGCGAACAGCAGAAGTCCCAGACACAACCAGCGTCGCCCCACAAACTGCGATGGCCACACCAGCCGCCGTTGGCGGCGAAGTCGAACAGCTGGTGGTTGAAAAAGGTGTGCTCTGCCATATCCAGGTAGCCACTCTCGCCGGTCGCCCGGTACAATTCAAAGCTGAGCATCATCCAGTCCGAGACGGTGCATGTTTCGTCGATCTTGTCTCGCCCTTCCTTCTCGCCGCTGAAGAACAGTTCGTCTCGGTCCTCCGTGGATGGCTGGCCGAACCGTTCGCCGGCAATGAGCCACTCTTGCACGCCGCCGGAGACGTGCGCTTTGGTGTCACGGATCCACTGCCAGAACGAGATCGTTTTTTGCAGGATGTCGTCATCGCCTGTGCATTCCCACAGCGCCAACAAGCCGCGATAGACGTGGATCAGAACGTGGAAGTTGCCTGTGATGCCGGCGAAGTCGTCGCACGGCCTCAGAACCTCAACCTGCTCAAAGACTGCCCGCGCATAGTCTAACGCGCGTTGGTCTTCTGTCATGTGATAGTAACGGGGAAAGACATCTAGTGAGAAGAACCAGCGGTAGCCCTGGTTCATGGGTACCAAGGTATCGGGGCGTGTCCGGGAACGGCCCAGCTCGGGGGGAATATAGGTCGTGTCCGGCTTGGGACGTGCTTCAGCTCCGTGGACCGGAGAGACATGGGACATAAAGAATTCCACGGCCCGCGTCGCGGCCTTCAAAGCGGATTGATTGCCAAGCGTGCGGTAAGTTTGGAGAAGCGCATTCGCGATTTGCAACGTCCCGGTGTACTCGGCCTGAATGTAGTTCCGGCCGAAGAAACCGTTTGAAGATTGGAAGTCGATCAACCGTTCGACCACTTCCATTATCCCACTGTCCAACCCCCTGAATTGAGGCATGCGATGATAATGCGCCATCCCGTCGAGCCAGCGGCCCACGAAGTCGCCGCCATACGCCCACCCATCCGGATCGACATGAAAATCGCGGAATAGCCTATCCTGGGGCATCCTCACCAAGTGATCTACCGAGCGCGTCAGGATGTCCTTCAACTCCTTGCGCGGCGAAATCTGTTGGTATCGAGCTAAAATCATCGGTACTCCTCTCCTTACTCGACACCCAGCAGGCGGGCGAGGTTGCCGCCAAGTACCAGGCCTTCGGCCTCTTCACCAAGGTTGAGCCGACGTATCGACTCCACGGCGAAATCCATCGGAACCCCGGGGCCATTCGAAGCAAAACACACCCGTTCTGCGCCAATTTCCTGAACTGCTTGCTGGATCATCAAAGGTTCAGCAACCGTGTTCGTGCCGAGATGGACGTTGGGAAAAACTTTGGCCACCTCTATGGCCTCACCCACCCCGTCACGGTACCCCATGTGTTCCATGATGATGGACAGATCCGGATAGCGGGCAGCCACCAGTCCAACCTGAGCCGGCGTGCTGAGGCGGGCGCCGGAATGGATGTTCACGAGAAGCCCGAGTTCCCGTGCTTTGTCCAACACTGGCAGCGGCTCCTGCCCATAGATCGGATAGTTGCAGGCAACCGACATGAGTTTCAGGATGGGCATGTCCCACTGGGTGGCCGCCGTTTCCAACTCGTCTACCGCAGCCTGACCATACAGTGGGTTGATCTGACAGCAGCCGATGAGACGCGGCTCACTCTTCACAAATTCGGCCAGACCGCTATTGTTGGGCCGTTCGATAGGGCCGGCTATCAGCACGACCAGGTCTATGCCCCCCAGATCGGCGTCCTCCAAAATCTCCTTGACGCCATAAATTTTGCCGTTTACCGGCTGCTGCTCTGTCCAGTAGTATTCAAAGTCGATTCGTTTCATGGCACAAGCCTCCTTGCTTTTGTATTAAGGTCGCCGAATACAGAGTCGTCGCGCTATTCAGGTGAGTGGCTGCCTGCATGGCTAAGGCTTGCGGGCAAGAATGACTTTGAGGGCCGGCGGATGTCCGTAAGGTGGAGCCGCCAGCCAACGAAGAGTTTGCGTCCGCTTTGGAAGTAGGTATATTTTTCTTAGCAAGACCTTCCCTCGAAACGTAGATAACCCTGCTTTTCTCCTGCTTTCGCACAGCAAAAGAAAGCCAGAAACGCCAGATCATTGTGGACGCAATTTTTCTGCAACAGTTGCGCGTGAAGGACTGCCAAGCCAGTCTTGTTGCCATCCACCAAGGAAGTATCTTGACTGTGTCATTGTAAGACGGCAGCACAGAATTCCGTTCGAATGCAGTCCTACCCACTGCGAGAGTCCGAAAATAGACCCATCGGCAGAGCTCGGGCGGTTCGTTCATCTTCCTGCGTTTGGGACTGTTTGGAGAGGGACGAAACTCGCGCGTCTCTCACATCATACAGTTGTGCCGCCTATTCTATGCAGGAACAGTTTGCATTCCGACCTGAAGATCACTTACTTCGCGTTTCGCCGCTTTTGTACCCTGATGCTTTGGCTTAAGGATATGTGGGCTAGTCTTGACCTTCTCCTATGACATTGATTGGATTCCAAATCTGGGGCCACTCAGACCCGCAGCTTGCTGAATGCATTGCCCTTATACCACTGGTCGATTCTCCAACAATCAAGAAGTTGTGGCAGGAAGGAACTCTTTTCAACTCCGTACACCCTCTGAATGTAAATGTTGTCACAGACATTGGAACAGATTGACAGAAATATATCATTAATTATACCGCTCGTCGGGAGGGTGTCAAGGGAACGAAAAGTCAGGGCGCATCCCATAAATTCGGCGCAACTACTCAGCCGAAACTGATTCGCACCCCTGAATGAGGCGAGCAAAGGTGTTCTTTCTCCCCTCACTGGTATATTTTTGGCGGTCGGGCCTTCGGCCCTCCCTTGTGCAGGGGCTGCGCCCCCGCAACGCCCCCCTCCAAAACCATCCCTCACCGACCGTGTGCCTTCATCGCAACGTGTCGGCTGGCGAGCATGACGGCGGCTGTACACCAGTTGCGTCTCCTTGAGCCTGAATGGTTCCAAGGATGACTGGCTGGTCAGGTACTGTGGCTTCGTAGTTACAAATCGGCGCGTTTCTCAACATATCCGGTATCTTATACCAGGAGCGGGCGAGGCGGGTTGAAATCCTGATAATCCCCATATACAGAAAATCCTGATTCAGACATTAGCGCACGGTCAAGGAGTTGCACCATCATCGCCCTGAATTATGGGACACACCAGGAATTAGCCAGTATGCAAATTGACAGATTGGCGCAGGCGGCGTATACTGCTCTGTGACAAATGAACACAAACGACCGTGAACCGGAATAGTAGCGCTCAGAGCGAGTTCCAGAGAGTCCCGGACTGGTGGAAACGGGACAACAGCGCAGAGTGTGAATGGACCGGGGAGTCGGACGGCGAACAGTGGGAACGTTACCACCTGTGGCGATCAGCCCAGATGTATTACCACTAACTAGCCGGTCCCGGAGACGCCACCGTTATCAGGGCGCCGCGGCTCAGACAGATCCGTTATTATGCGAGATCAACTGGCCGCGATGAGTGAGACTGGTGCAGGCATCCCTTGCGTTTCATGCAAGGGATTTTTTGTTGCCTACTGTGAGCCGGTCTAAACAGGGTGGCACCGCGGGCGTCTTTACAGGCCTCGTCCCCAAGAGCAGAGAGCGATCTTTGCCATTGGAGACGGGGCTTTTTTGTTAGCCAGGCAGATAGGTCAGGATAAGGGAGATCAGGAGATAGACCATGGCAACTTACAGTCCTTCACAGGAGGAAGTACAGGAGTATGCGGCAAGGGGCAATACGATCCCGGTATTCAGGGAATTGCCGGCCGACCTGGAAACACCGGTCTCGGTCTATCTGAAGTTACGGAACGGCGGCCCCTCCTTTCTGCTGGAATCGGTTGAGAAAGGGGAGCAGGTGGGCCGGTACAGCTTCCTTGGTGTGCGTCCGCCATTGACCTTGTGCGCTCAGGGAGACCAGATGGTGATTGGCGGGGCCGACGGCGCCGAGTTGGAACGCAGGGAAGGCGACCCTTTCGAAGCAGTGCGCGACCTATTGGCCGATCGCTGTCCGGTGGAGGTGCCGGGGCTGCCGCGCTTTTCCGGCGGCGCGGTCGGCTATTTCGGTTACGATACGGTGCGCTTCATTGAGCGCCTGCCGACCACGGCACAAAGGAAACTGGGCATCCCGGACATGCTGCTGCTCTTCAGCGACAACCTTGTGGTCTTCGACCATGTTCAGCACAAGCTGCTGGTCATCGCCAACATGAGAATCGATGGGCAGGGCTCGCCTTCGGTCGAACAGGTTCAGGAAGCCTACACTGACGCCGTCGCTCGCATTGACGCGATTGTCAGCGACCTGCGCCAGCCGCTCACACCGCCGAAGAGTCCTCGAGTTGACGGCGATGCAGAGTGGAGCAGCAACTTCACCAAGGAGGAATACGAGGATGTTGTATGCAGAGCAAAAGAGTATATCGCTGCCGGCGACATATTTCAGGTTGTGCCCAGCCAGCGGCTGAGCCGGTCGACAGACGCGGAGCCTTTCACGATCTACCGCGCGCTGCGCATGTTGAACCCGTCACCTTATATGTACTTTCTGGAATTCAACGGAGTTGCCGGCCTGGAGGAGAAGTCCGGAAGTGATGAGCCGTTGTGGATTATCGGATCGAGCCCGGAAATGCACGTCATGCTCGAAGACGGCCGTGCGTTCCTGCACCCGATCGCTGGCACCCGCTGGCGGGGTCAGACTGCAGCCGAGGACGACGCCCTGGCGGAAGGACTGTTGAACGATCCCAAGGAGCGGGCGGAACACGTGATGCTGGTCGATCTTGGGCGCAACGATTTGGGCCGGGTATGCGACTATGGCACCGTCAAAGTGCCGGAAATGATGGTTATCGAACGGTACAGCCATGTCATGCATATCGTCAGCGATGTACAGGGCGAACTGGCGCCCGGCCACGACGCCATCAGCTTGCTGAAAGCGACCTTCCCTGCCGGGACCGTAAGCGGCGCGCCTAAAGTGCGGGCCATGGAGATCATTGAAGAATTGGAGGGGCGGCGGCGCGGGCTGTATGCCGGCGCAGTCGGCTACATCGACTACGACGGCGCGATGGACACCTGCATCGCTATCCGGACGATCGTAATGCAGGGCAAGACCTGCTACCTGCAAGCGGGAGGCGGCGTCGTCGCCGACAGCGACCCCACCTATGAATGGGAAGAAACGCTGAACAAGGCCAGGGCCCTCTCCGCTGCTGTCAAGCGAGCCGAAGAGGGATTAGATGACTAAGACTTTGCGAAAGCCGAAATATTCACTTCCTTCATGCGAATCCTGGAGCGAAAAATGACACAAAGAAAACGCATTCTTACCGGCGACCGCCCGACTGGGAAACTGCACTTGGGCCACTATGTGGGCAGCTTACAATACCGGCTGGCGTTCCAGGAGGAGTATGAATGCTTCTTCATCATCGCCGACCTCCATATGCTGACGACTAAGCCGACCAAAGAGGACATCGCGCAGATCGGCGAAAATGCCCGCGAAATCGTTCTCGATCACCTGGCGATTGGTATCGATCCGGAAAAGACATCGTTCTATCTGCAGTCTGCTGTGCATGAGATCTACGAAATGCAGTTGATCCTAAGCGGCATGGTGACGGTTGAACGTTTGCAGCAGTTGCCCACGATCAAGGATATGGCTGCCGCGGCTGAGATGGAGCAGATGCCCTATAACCTGCTCGGTTACCCTGTGTTGCAGGCCGCCGACATCCTGATGCCGCGTGCGCATCTGGTGCCGGTGGGCAAGGACAACGAATCACACATCGAAATCAGCCGTCAGATTGCCCGCCGCTTCAATAACGCCTATGACGAAGTCTTCCCCCTGCCGGACGCCTACATCGTCGGCGGCACGCTCGTCGGCACCGACGGGCAGGCCAAGATGAGCAAGAGCCTGGGCAATGCGATCCTTCTCAGCGACGACTCGGCCGCGGTCAAAAAACGGGTTATGAGCATGTACACTGACCCGAATCGCATTCGCGCAGACATCCCGGGCACGGTCGAGGGCAACCCGGTCTTCAGCTATCACGACACTTTCAACCCTGACAAAGAGGAAGTGGAAGATCTTAAGACCCGATACCGGCAGGGCGCTGTCGGCGATGTCGAGGTGAAAACCAAGCTATTCAATGCACTGGAGAACTTCCTTGAACCGATCCGTGAACGGCGGGCATTCTACGCCGAACAGACCGGATTCACCGACCAGTTGATATACGAGGGAACGCAGCGGGCACAAGAAGAGGCCAGGTCTACGCTGATGGAGATGAAGAAGGCGATGGGCTTGACCGGTGTCTGGAACCGCATACGTCGTTCGAATGAGCGCCGCCAGAAAAGGCTGGCCAAGGCTTAAGCCGGAGTCAAAAAAAGGAGCGGGGCCATGATCGCCGTCATCGACAATTACGATAGTTTCACGTACAATCTGGTACAGTTTTTGGGTGAAATCGTCAACGAGACTCCCTTGTCCGGCGGGGAGGAGGCCAACCGCATACAGGTATGGCGCAACGATGCCATCGACGTCGAGGAGCTGGTCGATAGGAGCCCGAGTCATGTTATCATCAGCCCCGGCCCGGGCACGCCTCAGCAGGACAGCGGTGTCAGCAATGACGTAATCCGCCACATGGGAGACCGGACGCCCATCCTGGGTGTGTGTCTCGGCCAACAGTGCATTGGGCACGTTCACGGCGGCAACGTCGAGCGGGCGCCGCGGCTGATGCACGGCAAGGTCAGCCCGATTCATCATAAGGGGACGACCCTCTTCCAGGGGATTCCAAGCCCATTTACCGCCACGCGCTACCACAGTCTGATTGTCGAGGAGCCTCTGCCTTCGGATTTGGAGGCAACCGCCCATACTGCCGAGGGCGAGCTTATGGGCGTGCAGCACCGCTCCAAACCCGTATTTGGCGTACAGTTTCATCCTGAGAGCATCCTGACGCAATACGGGCACGATCTGTTGCGTAACTTCCTGAATGTGTGATTGGCGGAAACGGCATGAGCCAGTGGACACAGGCCGTACACAGTTATCTTACCGGCGCCGCCTCCAGCCGCTTTCTCGGTCAGGAAGTAACGGTAATGGATCACTGGCAGGGGCGCGACAATTTGCTTTGGCGAGTGCGCGGCGGCGACGGCACGGACGCCGTGGTGAAAATGTTTACCGATGCCGGCCAGGCGCGCAGCCGCCGCCAGTTCCGCGGCCAGGATCAGTTTGCCGCGGCAGGGCTGGCGCCGGAGCCGCTCTGGTATGATCGCTATCCTCACGGACTGCCCAGCCAGATACTCGTCTACCGCTGGGCGGAGGGCGGAGAGCTGTCGCTTGCGGACGGCCTCCACCGAATTGCGCTCGCCGAGGCCGTGGCCCGGGTCCACCGCACTGAAAGTGATGCAGTGCAGCGATTCAGCCCGCATCCCTTCAATCTGCTTACATTTTGGCAGGTATGGCAGGCGGGGGAGGCTCCGCTACGCGAGTGGGTATCGGCTGCCCCGGCGCCGCTGCTGAAAGAGCTTCTTTCCATACTGTGGGCGGCAACGCACCGCCTGATGAATGAGGCGCTGCCCTTGCTGGGAGAGACGCCGGCGGCGCCAATCCACGGAGATTTGACTGCGGAAAACGCCCTGTTCGACAGGGGGCGGGCCATACTCGTGGACTGGGAGTTTTTCGGGTTGGGAGACCCGGCCCAGGAGATCGCCCGCTTTCTATTTTACGGGGGAGACGACTGGTCAGAGGACGACAGAGCCGGATGGCGAGATTTGTATTTTGCAGCCAATGCCGAACCCGGTCTGTCGCCGCGAGTTGAACTATACATGCGGCTGTTCAACTTTCAGGCGGTAACTTACCTGTTGGAAGGTATCAGACAAGGGCCGGCGCCAGTCCTGTCGGGCACGGATTCAGAGGGGCAACGTCTGACGGATTACGGCACCTTTCTCATCGCCGCATTGACGGTCGCCGTGCGCCGCTCGCTGACATTTTGGGGGCTGGCGCCCTTGAACGAGACGGATGAGGCGCTGCTGGCCGATGAAATTGGACACTTGATGACCTTTCAGTTGCCCGCGCGGCCTTCAAAGGCAACAACAGACTGTTGAACTGTCTCACTCTGCGGCAGGGCCACTGGAACCGTTCGACACTATAGGAGAATGACGCATGGCATCACATATACATGAAGCTCTGGAAACAGTTTTCGATGGGCAGGATCTGAGCGCCGATGCGGCCGACGCGGCGATGACACAGATCATGGGCGGAGAGGCGACAGACGCACAGATTGGCGCGTTCCTGGCGGCGCTGCGCCAGAAGGGCGAGAGCGTCGCAGAAATTACCGGCTGCGCGCGGGCGATGAAACGCGTCGCCGTACAGGTGCGGCCCAATCTGAACGGCCAGCGTTTGCTGGACACCTGCGGCACGGGAGGCGACCAGACGGGCACCTTCAACATCAGCACGACCGTAGCTTTCGTTGCGGCTGGTGCGGGCGAAAAGGTCGCCAAGCATGGCAACCGGTCCGCCAGCAGCCAGTGCGGCAGCGCCGATGTTCTGGAGGAGTTGGGCGTCAAGCTGGATCTGGGGCCAGAGCAGGTGGCAGAGTGCATTGAGGACGTGGGCATCGGCTTCCTGTTCGCGCCGCTTTACCACCCGGCGATGCGATACGCAATCGGCCCGCGCAGGGAGCTTGCGACGCGCACTGTCTTCAACATCCTTGGCCCGCTGACAAACCCGGCCAACGCTACCCATCAGGTGATCGGCGTGCCCAGCCCTAATCTGACCTCGCCGATGGCGCAGGTGCTGGGGGAGATGGGAAGCACGGCAGCGTTTGTCGTTCACGGAACTACCGATGACGGGCGAGGTGTAGATGAACTAACCACAACCGGCGTCAACCGGATCAGCCATCTACGCAACGATGAAGTCTGGGAAAGCCAATTGTCGGCGTCTGATCTCGGCCTCTCGCCGGCAGCATTGGACGACCTGGTTGGTGGAGACGCGGCCGTGAACGCTGCCATCACGCGTGGAATCCTCAGCGGGGAACTGCACGGCCCCAAGCGGGATGTGGTACTATTGAATGCGGCGGCTGCGCTCGCCACCGAGAATGGTGACTGGAAATCAGGGCTGGTTGCAGCGGCGCAGGCGATAGACAGCGGCGCGGCGCAGAATGCGCTGGACAGATTTATCGAGAAGACACAGAGCTACAGCGGTGAGTAGCAGGACAATGGCAAAATTCTCGCAGTTGGACATCAGCAAACACAAAGGACAGGTTCTGGAAAAGATCATGTCCTGGAAGCGCCAGGAGGTGGCGCGCCAGATGGAGGAAGTGCCCCTGGCGCAACTCAAGGCGTTTGCATCGGTGGCCGAGCCGCCAATGGATTTTGCTAAGGCGCTCAAAGCAGAAGGCGGGGCCAGCCTCATCGCCGAAGTCAAGCGGGCAAGCCCCTCCAAGGGCTTGATTGCCAAGGACTGGTCGCCGACAGCCATTGCCGAAACCTATGCGGCCAGCGGCGCAGCAGCGATTTCCTGCCTGACCGATTCCCGTTTCTTTCAGGGGAAAGTCGCCTATCTGGCTGAAATCGGTGAGCATTTGCAGGCGAAAAACCTGTCGATTCCGCTGCTGCGCAAGGAATTTATCTATCATCCCTATCAGGTGTACGAGGCTCGAGCTGCCGGGGCGGATGCGTTGCTTCTGATTGTTGGCGTGCTGGGGAGCGCCGAACTGCGGGAACTGCTGCTCCTGACGAATCGACTGGGAATGGGCGCGCTGGTGGAAGTTCATGACGAAGCCGAGCTGGAGCAAGCGCTGGCGGCAGGGGCGCAGATTATCGGTGTCAACAACCGCAATCTGAAGACCTTCGTCGTCGACATCGAAACCACGGCGCGGCTGCGAGAACAGATTCCTACGGACAGAATCGTGGTCGGTGAGAGTGGAATCCGCAACGCGGCCGATGTGAAGCGCATGGCCGAAATGGGCTGCGATGCCATTCTGGTGGGCGAAAGCTTCTGCAAACTACGCCAGGCGGAGCGGGGCGCACAGGTAAGCAAATTCGTACAGGCGGGAAAGCAGTGAGTCAGAGCCTCTTGGGAAAGGATCTACCCAAGCCCGGATCGCATCGTAAATGACCGGTACAGTTCTCAACATCATCGCCGTCCTGATCGGTGGCTCGGTGGGAACGATATTGGGCAATCGACTGCCGGCGAAAGTGCAGGAAACGGTCATGCACGGGCTGGGACTGATGGTGCTGGTTATCGGCGTGGTCATGGCCAGCGGGACCGGGAATGTTCTTATCCCCCTGTTCAGCGTTGTGGCGGGGGGCATATTCGGCGAGTTGATCCGCATTGAGGACGGCCTGAACTGGCTGGGCAAGCAGGCTGAAGCCCGCTGGGGCGGAGCTTTGGGCAAGGGCAGAGTGGCAGGTTGGAGCGTGACGCAGGCTTTTGTCACCTCCAGTTTAATCTTCTGCGTTGGGCCGATGACCATCCTTGGCAGCATTCAGGACGGTCTGATAGGCGACTATGAGTTGCTGGCGATAAAAAGCGCTTTGGACGGTTTTGCCGCCATCCCTTTTGCGGCCACTCTAGGGCCGGGCGTGTTGCTCAGTGTCGGGACGGTGGCGTTCGTACAAGGCGGGCTGTCTGCGCTGGCAATGGGAATCGGCGGCGGACTAGGCGACATTAGCCGCGTAACGCCGTGGGTTGTCGAACTGACTGCCACCGGGGGCGTCATAATTCTTGGGATCGGTCTTTCACTGCTGGAGTTGAAGAAGATCAGGGTCGCCAATCTCCTGCCCGGTATCGCGATTGCACCACTGATCGTATGGCTGCTTGGCGTTGCCGAAATTGGATTCTGACAGAGGAACTGTTTCGACTTCTTTCAGGCACTTCTGCGCATTTTTACAGGACAGACGATGACGCGCGTTAAAATCTGTGGCATTACCAACTTCGAAGATGCCCTGTGCGCGGCCAATGCCGGCGCCGACTATTTGGGCTTCATCTTCTTCAAGAAGTCTCCCCGCTACGTGACGCCGGAGGCGGCAGGAAAGATCACCGCCACTTTGACGGAGCATCTCCTGGCATCTGCGGCTGGTTCGGCTACCGGTTCAGAAACGGGGACGCGACCCCGTTTCATTGGCGTCTTCGTGAATGAGACTTCGGATGTGGTTGAAGAGACTATCCGGCAGGCCGGTCTGGATTACGCCCAGATTCACGGCGACGAGCCGCCGGCGATGCTTGAGGCGCTTCACGGACGCGGGTTCAAGGCGCTGCGGCCCACTAGCGCCGCCGAAGCCGGTATCGAAGCCGAATGGTATGCAGATTTGGGCCCGGCTGACGGCCCGCAACTCCTGATCGACGCTTACGACCCTGATGAATACGGCGGTACCGGCAAGAGAGCCGACTGGAACGCGGCCGCCGATGTGAGGCAAACATGCCCGCGCCTGGTATTGGCGGGCGGCCTCACGCCGCAGAATGTAGCGGCCGCGGTGGAGTCGGTGCAGCCATGGGGGGTTGATGTTAGTAGCGGCGTAGAATCTGAACCGGGCTGCAAAGACCCGGACAAAGTGCGCGCCTTCATTGACTCTGCCAAAGGCCGGGTGCGTCGGCCAGATCGTTCGACCGCTGAATGAGAGAGTGAAGCATGGAAATATTGGGGGGGCCACTGTTTGCAGTCGCCGGCGCCGGTGAATCCCACGGGCCTGGCGTAACCACCATTGTTTTCGGCTGCCCGGCGGGGCTGCGCATTCGTAGAGAAGAGGTGCAGCAGTACCTCGATCGCCGCCGCCCCGGCAGCAACCGTCACGGCACGCCCCGGCAAGAGGCGGACAGAGTTGTTTTGCTCTCCGGCCTGTACTCTGAAGGAGAGATAGACACCCTGCTTTCGGGGCCGGCGGTCGCCGTCGGGGGCGAGTCCGGCTCCACGACAGAAAGCTATGAGGAGGGATACTCAACAGGCGAGCCGATCGCGGCACTGGTGCTCTCCACCTCGCAGCGCTCGCGTCATTACGATCAGTTCGCCGGACCCCAAGGTGAGGTGCGTCCGGGACACACCGACCTGGTGAAATATCACAAATCTCAGGGATTCGTAGATATTCGCGGCGGCGGCCGCTCCAGTTACCGCTCCACAATCTCGGATGTGATCGGAGGGGCCATCGCTCGAATTTTCCTGCAAGAAAATTTCGGCACTGTGCTCCTGTCGTCAATCTCGCAAGTCGGCCCCCTGCGTACAAACCTGAGCCTGGCCCAGCATTTCGGGAACGTTGCCTCGCGGCAGCAGGATTCACAGACGATTACGCGGGAACAGATTGCCGCGGTTGAGATCAGGCTCGACGAGGCCGAAATTCACTCGCTCGATGCCGAGTTTGCGCAGGAGGCTGGTGAACTGATCAAACAAACGCGCATAGAAGGAGATTCGCTTGGCGCGGCGGTTGAAGTAGTGGCGGTCAACCCGCCGTCGCTTGCCGGCGAGCCACTCTATCAAAGTCTTAAAGTACGGCTGATGGGCGCACTGGGCGGGCTGAACGCAGTGCAGTCCTGTGAAGTGGGCGATGGTGTGCAGGTCATCTCCCGCAAGGGCAGTGAGAACAACGACCCTATTCGCCGCAGCGGCTACCAGGCCAACAGCCACGGCGGGCTCATCGGCGGCATGACGACAGGTTCGCCCCTGGTCTGCCGGGTCGGTTTCAAGCCGACGTCAACGATTCTCAAGACGCAGCAGTCGGTTCGCAAGAACCTGGAAGAAATCGACTTTGCGTTAGGTAAGGGGCGCCACGACCCGTGCGTCGGCGTGCGGGCCGGTGTAACGCTGGAATCCCGCTTGGCAATAGAGTTAATGAACGCCGTGCTGATGCACCAGTCCGGCCGGGTAGACACGACGAACTTCAAACTGTTCTGATTCGGAGTAGATAGATTGGGCGACTCACAGGCACTGGCCGCTATGCAGACGTTCGAAAACCCTCTAGCCGAGGGCTTCAATCTGACAGTTACCGGCTTCATGGGCACGGGCAAATCGACGGTTGCCAGTATCCTGGCAGAGCGCCTGGGCCGACAGCTCGTCGATATGGATGAGCGAATCGAAGCCGAATTTGGGAAGACAATCGCGCAGGTTTTTGCTGAAGACGGCGAGGAGATTTTCCGGCAGGCAGAAGCGCGGCTCTGCCATACGCTCGCCCGCGAGTCCGGCCTGGTGATCGCGACTGGTGGCGGCACGCTGGTGAGCGATGAGAACTGGCAGGTGCTGGAAGGCTGCGGTCCCGTGGTCTGTCTGACCGCCGGCGCTGACACGGTCCTAGAGCGAGTCGAGACATTCGAAGATCGCCCTCTGCTGCCTGGTGACAGGGAAGAGAAGAAGCGGAACATCGAAAGTCTTCTGCTGAGCCGCCGCCACGCCTATGGAAGGATTCCGCTGCGCGTGCCTACCGACGGCGTCACCCCCGATACTGTTGTGGAACGAGTCCTCGACACGCTGGCAGGCAACCATGAAATAGCTGAAATGAATCGCATCACCGTGCCTACGCCGGAAGGGCATTATCATATCTGTATCGGTGAAGGCATATTGGCCCAGGCAGGTCGTCTGCTGTCTAATCGTGCGGTGGCAAAGGGGCAGGCGGCAATCGTCACCAACGCGGACATTGGCGCACTTTACGCTGACATCGTGAGCGAGAGCCTGCAACAGGAGGGGTACACGCCACTCGTGTGTCTGGTCCCCGAGGGGGAAGCGCACAAAACCCTGGCAACAATTCAAAGTTTGTACGATCAGTTCGTGACCGCAGGTCTGGACAGGAGCAGCCCCATAGTAGGGCTGGGCGGCGGCGTTATCGGTGACATGGCCGGTTTTGCGGCGGCGACCTATTTGCGGGGCGCGCCGTTCGTACAGATCCCAACCTCGCTGCTGTCGATGGTCGATGCCTCGGTCGGCGGCAAAACAGGAGTCGATCTTCCCCAGGGAAAGAACCTTGTGGGGGCGTTCAAACAGCCAGCCGTAGTGATTATCGATCCTGAGGTTCTGGCTGAGCTGCCGGCGGAGGAGTTTCGGTCCGGGCTGGCAGAGATTGTAAAGCACGGTATATTGGGCGCGCCGGATCTGTTCCGCCAAATGGAAGAAGAAGGGCCAACCAACCTGACGCAGATGATTTCTGATGCTGTGCGCGTGAAAGTTGACGTGGTGATAGAGGACCCGTTCGAACGCGGACGGAGGGCGACGCTCAACCTGGGACACACATTCGGCCATGCAATCGAACAGGTCAGCGGCTATCGTTTGCGGCACGGGGAGGCGGTCGCCGTCGGTACCGTCGCCGCCGCTCGCATGGCTGTAGCGCTTGGCCGCTGCGACGCCGAAACTGCGAACCGTATCGAGAGTTGCCTGGACCGGTTAGGCCTGCCCATTTCGGCCACCGGCCTCGATCTGGACGAAGTTTACGCGATGATGTTCCAGGACAAGAAACGAAGAGGAAAGACGCTGCGATTTATCATTCCTCAGGCGATTGGCGATGTGATCATCATCGACGACCCGGGAGAACAGTTTGTGCGGGCAGCGCTGGCGTCAGTACTGGTCGAGAAAGATTGACGACGAAATAGCCGCCGCGTGAACGCCAGCGCACTGCGGCGGTGAGATCTCTGCACATACGACAAGATATCTGCTCATGACCAAAATTCTGGTGCTTCACGGCCCAAACTTGAATCTGCTGGGAACGCGCGAACGATCGATCTACGGGCACGTCACTCTGGAAACCATCGACCAGGAACTGATTGCCGCGGCCGGCGCCGACAATGAGGTTCGGACAGTTCAAAGTAATCATGAGGGTATCCTGATCGATGAGATTCACAGTGCGCGATCATGGGCTGATGGCCTGCTGATGAATCCCGGCGCATTCACACACTATTCCTACGCCATTCGCGATGCGGTGGCCGGCGTTGCCCTGCCCGCGGTCGAAATTCACCTGAGCAACGTCCACAGCCGCGAGGAGTTTCGCCACCGTTCCGTAATTGCTCCTGTCTGCGTTGGCCAGATCAGCGGTTTCGGCTGGCGTAGTTATCTGCTGGGTTTACAGGGGCTGCTGACTCATATATCTGAAAATCGGGCCGGCTGAATTTCGCGACGTGTTCCAGCGGTATGCAACTGATGCCGTCCGGACGATTCGCAAGATTTTCCTGAACCTTTTCACGCGACGATAACGAAACCAACCTCTTCCACCACAGATGTCCCTATTTCGTTGGCGCCTGTTCTGGACGCTCACAATTCTGTTCGTGCTGACATTGATGGCCGTTCTGGTCATGGCATCCAGGCAACCCGCAATCACTTCAGCCCTGCCCTCTCCACTGATTCATCCAGGTCTTGATCCGGTGGTTGAGACAGTGCCAGCAACGCAACCGACAATTGTTTCCTCGGCGGAAGCTTCAGTCGATTCGCAGACTCCCGCGGCCGCAGTTACGGGCACGGTTGAATTGTGGCACAGCTGGTCCGGCAAAGACGGTGATGCTCTGGCAGCCATCCTGGACCGTTTCCGCCAGTCTAGACCCAACATCCAGGTTGAAACGCTGTTTATGGATTACGGCGACCTGGCCCAGGGCTATGCGGATGCGGTAAAGGCGGGGGAGGGACCGGATCTCATCATGGGACCCAACTGGTGGCTGCGAGAGTTTGCAGAATCTGATGTTGTCCTGCCGCTGGACGCTCGGATCGGGGTGCAGGAACGATCGCAGTTCATCCAGGCAGCGCTCGGAAACCTTGTTTGGGAAGGCGTCCTTTATGGACTGCCAACCGACTACGAGCTTGTGGCCCTATATTTCAACGGGCGATTGCTGGATGAAAGCAACCTCCCGCTCACAGTGGAAGATCTGATCGAGCTGGCTCAGGATGCCCCTACACAAGGGGCCGGCATCTACACGAATTTCTACCACCTGTACTGGGGCATCGCCGCCTTTGGAGGTGAACTCTTTGACGAAGAGGGCCGCGTAGTTCTCGAACAGACGCCAGCGACGGCGGAATTTCTCAGCTGGCTGCAGCGGGCTGAAAACACGCCGGGTATCTTTGCCGCTCTCGACTATGGAATGCTGATGGATCGCTTCAAAAAGGAAGAGTATGCCCTGTTCATCGACGGGCCGTGGAGCATCGGCGAGTTGCGGGAACGGTTCGGGCCTGACTTGGGCGTGGCGCCACTGCCGGCGGGACCAAGCGGTCCGGCGCGCCCGTGGCTGAGCGCAGACGGCGTCTTTCTGAACCCGACGACCTCTGCCGACCAACAGGAACTGGCGCTGACAGTAGCCCGCCATATCACTAACGCAGAGAGCGCCTCGACTGTTGCCCGCATCGCTGGCCGGCTGCCCGCGCACAGGGAGGCAGATCTCAGTGAAGATCCGCTGCTGGCCGGTTTTGCAATGCAGGCCGAGAATGCAATTCCCCAGCCCAACTACGCAGAGTTGGACGAAGTGTGGGGCTATGCCGCTGATATGATTACACAGGTTCTGCGCGATTCGAAGACACCGGAAGAGGCAGTCCTCGAAGCCGCGACGCTCATAAACGAAGCGAACCGAAAGTAAACTGTCCCGGGAGGCGGGCGGCAGGCTTGCTGACTCCCTCGAACGAAGAAGACTAGACGTTCAGGACGGTGACCGCGTGACTTCGCCAGGCCCTTGCAGCTACGCTTGTGATGGTCGCAGAATTGAACGCGGCGGCAGGGAAACTATGCTCATCAGCCCGAAGTAACTCGACCGCTGAGCTGATCCGAAATATGCTGCTGCAAACACCCTTGGATCACCAGAGGGCAGACAGGAAGAACTGACTTTGCCGACACAACTCAAATTGGAGACCCGCCCGCAAGGCATTGTGGCTGGACTTTACGACCGGCTTCCCTTCCCCAACATTGGTCCGGTGCAGGAAATCGCCTTTGATCTGGGAATCACCGCTCACGGTGGCGATGTGAAGTTGCAGGGTCTGGTGATACAGGGCTATTGTGGGCACCAGATGCTGTTTGAACAGAGGTGGTCGGCGCGCATAATCCGTCAACGCACGGGTGAAGAAGACCTGACGATTGCAGCCAACACAGGGCTGGCCGTCCGCAGCCTCCAATTCTTGCTTCATGGATATGAACGCCTCTCACACATCGACATTACTGCTGTCGGCAGAATCGGGGAGAGTGGCGTAGGTGCCGACGATCGGCAGAGCATTCAGGCACACTGCCAAGCGCCGGTAGCCTACCACGAGCAAAAGACAGACTATTACTTCCCGCTGGCTGGAGCATGGTGGGCAGTGCAGGCAGGAGACTGGAGCGACTTTCACAAAACCGAGGTGTATAGCCAGCCATTCGCGGTGGATTTCGTGAAGCTGGGGCCAGAAGGAAAAACGCATCGAGGCGACGGACGCGCATTATCTGACCACTACAGTTGGCATCAGCCGGTCTATGCCGCGGCCGGGGGCAAGGTGGCGTACGCCTGTTTCGACATGCCGGACATGGCGCCCGGCGCCATCCCTGACCAGGCGATCATGCGTGGCGATATGCGGCGGCTGTTGGGTAACGCGGTTGCCGTCAGCCATGCAAATGGCGAGTTTAGCTACTATGCGCATTTGCAACAGGCCAGCTTGAAGGTCAATGAGGGCGAGATGATCCGGCGCGGCACTCAGTTGGGAAACATCGGCAACAGCGGCAATTCGCCGGGGCCGCACCTGCATTTTCATGTCATGAACGGACCCAACCTGTTCATCGACCAAGGGCTGCCGGTCCAATTCAGCCATTTTGAGGCCGGCGGCCAGTTTTTCGCCGAACCGATTACAGTCCCGACACGCATGATCGTAATCGGGCCGGAAAGGGCATAGCGCGACGGGCGAACAGGGAAGATCGCATTTGCGTTCGTCACGTTAAGAACACAAGTACAAGAGAGCAAAATGACTGAACATTCCATCAGTAGCAACGGGGCCGGAGAAGCCGCTCTTCACTACCGGTTGGACGACGAGCAGTACCAGGCGCTGGTAGACACTGTTGCCGGCGAAAGGGTAATGGGACTGGCTCTGTGGGAAGAATCGATCAGCGATGTAAGCGGCGAGCCACCTTCCGCAGAAGCGCGCGTCCTGTTTGATCTCGATCTGTATCTGGAAAACAATCTGTTGCTGGCATTGTACGGAACGTCTGTGTTTCCTGATCCCGAAAGCGATCCCTTGCGTGGTTGGCAACAGACTGGTAAAATAGTGCAAGCTTTGATCGGCGAAGGAATCTGGCTGGACGAAATCGCAGCAACTGAAGAGGAAGAGTTGGTTTTAGTCCTTAGCCGCAAGCACAGACCACACCTGTATTTGAATGTGGGTGGCTGGACAATCGAGGAGTGGAAGACTCTGCCCGGCGAGCAGTAACAACGCCGGAACAGACTGACTTCAACGCTACTAATTTCAGCTCCGCTCTTGGCGGTACGGGGCGACTGCCGAAGCTATCGGCGCCCCTCCCTTTGACAGGTGGAGAGGATCATAGAGAATCAGCTGTTACGACCCGACCGGGGAGGTTCAAGATGACAATTCTGACTGCCACGAGCGTTGCTCAGACAAGCACTGAACGTTGGAAGGCTTCACTGTACGCGGCGCTGGCTGCAGCGGTAGTATCGCTACTGATGGTTCTGCTTAGAGGCGTGCCCGTACTTGGGGCCCTGCTGGGAATCGTGATCGGCGCGGCTCCTATTGTAGGCTACGATTTCGCCCGCGGCGCCCTCGGGGAAAATTGGCGACCCGTCATTGGCGGGCTGATCGGCGCGGTGGCCTTTGTAATTGGCATTGCCCTGCCAGGGGTCTTTACGGACGACTTTGGCTTCGTTGTGGCAGGCGTCCCCATCAGTATACTAACAGTGATCATATGGCCGATTGTCGTCGGCGCGATGAGCCCGAACCAGTCGATCTTAAAACTCCTCCTTGCCAGCATAATCGGTCTGATTCTTGCCTGGATCGTAGCGTTCCTCGCCGCCGGTCAGGATCCGACCAGTTGGCCCGGCATCGCCGCGATCCTGTTTTGGGCCGTTTGGGGCGGCACGGTGGGCGCGGCTCTGAGCGCGTGGAGCAAGTAGAAAGTACTTCGCGGTACATGATGTACCGCGCTTCCAACAGACGATAGATTCGGGTCAGCGGGCGGTTTACAGCGCCCGCTGATTCAATTTAGCAGGTACCGGCTTCGGCAGCATGTTCCTGCTGTGGAATTGAAATCAACCTCGTACGTTCAGGCTGGCTTGGCTCATGTATCGGGACGCGACCTCGCTTGAAGATATCTACCGGCTGGCTTTGCCGCAAGGATCGAGTGTATTGTGCGGCGAGGAATTTCTGGACCGGCCGGTAAGTTGGGCCTGCAGTTTGCGCCCCAGCCCACCCGCCTTTCCCAACCTTGAAGGCGATGAACTGGCTCTGATCGACATCGAAGACCTGCGCCGGCTCGACCCGCAGCTGCGTCTGGACCGTGTCATCAACAGCCTTCACCAGGCGCGCATCTCCGCAATCGGCGTGTTGGGTGACGTGCCGGAAGACGCCATATCTGTCGCCGAAGAGAATCAGATTCCGTTAATCGTCCTTCCCGACTCCGAAACGCTTTTGTCGGTCGAAAGGACGGTGATTCGCCTGATCGTGGACCGGGGCGGCTACTTAGCCGCCAAGGCGGCCGATTTGCAGCGGGAACTAACGCAGATCGAGTTGGATGGCGGCGGAATGGATATGATGGCCCAACTTCTGGCTGGCTTCTCAGAACAGCCGGTTCTCTTTGTAAAAGATGGCGGCACACCGATTGCATTCGCCGGCCTCGAAGAGTTGACCGAACAACACAAGCGGCGCGTATTGACATCTCTTCCCAGCCGTACGACTTTGCGAAGTTGGCTGGTCGCCGAATTCGGCACCGAGCCATCCGAGAATACTGAACTAACCGGCATCCTCCCATTGGACGAAAAACTGCGTTTTCGCGAGATGGTGGTCAGTCCCGTGATCGTCGCCGAGCGAGTCGAAGGCTACTGCCTCCTGTTGCGTTCGAATTCCATTACCTCGGACGAGATTTCAACGATAGAGAGGCTGGCTGTATTGCAAGGGGCAGGCGCGGCAGCCCTGGCCTGGAGCCGCGAGCAGGCGGTCGGTGCAGTCGAAGAGAAGATGCGCGCTGTCTTTCTGGATGAGCTGCTGGCAACCGAGATTGCCGACCAGGAGGCGTGGATTCAGCGCGGACGCTCGATCGGGTTCGATCTTGCAAGGCCCCACACTGCTTGGCTAATCCAGGCCGACGGCATCCAGGACTGGCCCAATGCCCTGCAGCAGTATCTGACCGGAATGCAGGAGCCGATCCTGCTCTCTGTGCGCGCCGAAGCGGCGTTGCTGTTCTGGCCGTGCGACAACCCCAAAAGCGGACGAGAATTTAAGACGATCGCGAACCGATTGGTAGAGCACTTCACGTCGTCTTTCCAAAAAGCATCGCTTGTTGTCGGAATCGGTCGCCCGGCTGCCTCTGTGCGCGAATGGCTGCGGAGTTTGGAACAGGCTCGGGAAAGCTGCCGGATGGGAAATTCCTGGCAGGCTTCGCCGGTGACCTACTTCGGAGACTTGGGGCTCTATCAACTTCTGACTGGGCTGGGTGGAAGCGGAGAAGCGAGCAGATTCTTCCGCAAGACGGTAGAACCGCTTATCACGCATGACGAAGAACATAACGCTGAACTGGTCGAGACGCTGGAAGCCTTTTTTTCTTGCCATGGCAACCTCAGCCAGACTGCGACCTCATTGCACATCCACCGCAATACACTGACCTACCGCCTGCAGCGCATCTCCGGCATCACCCGCATGGACCTTAACGATGCCGATGCACGTTTCTCTCTCCAGCTCGGTCTCAAGCTGCGGCCGGTCCTGCATAACCGGGTCCTGTAGACGTCGGTTGACAGCGCCTGGTCAAGGTCTTACACAACCTTCCCATTGTGGCTGCCGACTGCAAGCTGCTCTGCCAGGGAACGAACTGCTTCAACGCCCGCGTCCGAGCCGGCGGCCTTCACCAGTGCCGAACCAACGATGACCCCTTCGACAATTTCAGCCACCTTTGCAGCCTGGGGGCCAGTGCTAATACCGAAGCCGACCGCCAGGGGCAGTTCGGTATGGCGGCGAACGCGTTCGACAAATGCCGGCAGACCCGGCGGTAGTTCGTCGCGAGCGCCGGTGATGCCGGTTACACTGACGAGATAGATGAATCCGGTGGCATGCCGTGCCACTGATCTGATGCGTTCTTCAGTGCTGGTTGGCGCCAGCATATAGATTGTCGCCAGCCCGGCCTCACGGCAGGCGGGCTCCAGCAGCTCCGACTCTCCCGGCGGCAGATCGGGGACGATCAGCCCGTCAACGCCAGCACTGGCCGCAGCTGCCACAAAGCTTTCTTCACCGTAAGCCAGAATCGGATTGTAGTAACTCATGGCGCAGAAGGGCGTGTCTACACCTTTTGCACGCAACTCGCGCACCATTTGCAGGCAGTCAACCACGGTCGTTCCGCCGACCAGCGCGGCGTAGGTGGCCGTCTGAATCGTTGGCCCGTCGGCCAGCGGATCACTGTGAGGAATACCGATTTCGACGAGGTCTGCGCCGGCCTCCGCCAGAGTAGTGATCACGTCCAGAGATTGCTGCCGAGTAGGGTAACCCATGGCATGATAGGGCATAAACGCCGCGCTGCCAGCCTGGTTCAGTTTACGAAAAACCTGCTCAATACGTTCGACTCCGCTCATTTTTCACCTCGCACCCTGAGTTGGCGCATTTAACTGTCTCTGCCAATTGCCTGCATGACTGTGCCCAAGTCCTTGTCGCCCCGCCCACTGAGATTGACCAGAATCACCTGATCCTTTGTCATCTGCGGCGCCAGCTCCAGAACATATCCTATCGCATGAGCGCTCTCCAACGCGGGGATAATGCCTTCAAGTTCGCACAGCGCATTGAATCCGTTCAGGGTCTGCACATCTGTGCAGTAGGTATACTCAGAGCGGCCAACATCACGCAGCCAGGCATGTTCCGGTCCGACACTGGCATAGTCCAGGCCGGCGGAGATCGAATGGGTGATGGCAATCTGTCCGTCACTGTCCTGAAGGACGTAGCTCTTGGTGCCCTGCAGAACGCCGAGCCGTCCCCGCTGCGGATCAGCAAAGCGGGCGGCGTGGGCGCCGTCTTCAATGCCGTGGCCGCCTGCCTCGACGCCGATGAGACGCACACTCTCTTCCTCGAGGAAGGGATGGAAGATGCCGATAGCGTTGCTGCCGCCGCCGACACAGGCAACAATAACGTCGGGCAGCCGTCCAGGGCCGCCTTCGGCGGGGTCCTGCATCTGACTGTGGGCTTCAAGGCCGATAATCGATTGGAAATCCCGAACCATCGCAGGGTAGGGATGGGGGCCAAGCGCGCTGCCCAACAGGTAGTGGGTCGTTTCAACGTTCGTAACCCAATCGCGAATGGCTTCGTTAATGGCGTCCTTGAGGGTCTGCGAACCGCTATCGACCGCCCGCACTTCGGTTCCGAGCAGCTGCATACGGAAGACGTTCGGCTTCTGCCGCTCCATGTCGACCGTACCCATATAGACGATGCACTCGATCCCCAGCAGCGCGGCCGCCGTGGCGGTGGCTACGCCGTGCTGGCCGGCGCCCGTCTCGGCCACGATGCGCGTCTTGCCCATCTTGCGCTTCATCAGCAGCGCCTGGCCCAAGGCATTGTTGATTTTATGGGCGCCGGAGTGCGCAAGGTCCTCTCTCTTCAGGTAGATTTGGGCGCCGCCCAGCTCTTCGCTGAGGCGGCGGGCATAGGAAAGGGGGGTCGGGCGGCCGACGTAGGTATGCTGTAGGTGCGCCAGTTCCGCCATGAACTCTTTGTCGCCGCGGGCGTTCAAGTATGCTTCTTCCAGTTCGTCCAGCGCCGGCATAAGTGTCTCTGGCACATATTTGCCCCCGTAGGGACCGAAACGCCCGGTCTCGTCCGGCACGGCGCCGAAGTTGACAGGTTGTGATGTATTGGAGAGAGTCATCGGTTCCTCGTAATAGTTTGGGCGACGGCTGCGCAACTGTCCGTCATCTGCGCTCGAAAATGATATTCGTGGCCTGTTGCATTACAGCCACCGGCGCGGCTTCGCCAGTCCACTTTTCCCAGGCGATTGCGCCCTGATAGACGAGCATTCCCAGGCCGCCAATAGCTGTAGCCCCATCGGTGGAGGCCAGCTGAAGCAACCGGGTCATGGCCGGATTGTATACCAGGTCATAAACGATCTGATCTTCACGAAACTCAACGTCTTCCTCCCAGGGCAGCCCTTCGACCCGCGGCTCCATGCCCAGCGACGTGCAGTTCACAATCAGATCGGCGTCCTCTGCACTGCCGGTTACGTCATCAGGGAAGGCGGCGCTGCCGATCCTGATCTCCGGGAAGTAAGACTGCATGGTTGCGGCCAGATCGTCGGCCTTAGCCACGGTGCGATTTAGGATTCTGATGTTCCGGACCCCGGCCTCCGCCAACCCGTAGACGACTGCTCTTGCGGAGCCGCCTGCGCCAATCACCAGCGCCCTTTGGCCGGCAGGTTCAACCGCGTGCGCTTGTAGATCGGCGATGAATCCGGCGCCGTCGGTGTTGTCGCCGGTGAGCTGTCCGTCCTCGTCAACGATGATCGTATTAACCGCGCCGATTGCTTCGGCCGCGGCCGTCCACTGATGCAAATGGGGCATGACGGCCTGCTTGTGAGGCACCGTCACATTGACCCCTCTCAGGCCCAGGGCAGGTAGCGCGGCGACGGCATTCTGCACTCGATCCGGCGGCACCGAGAACGCCAGGTACCGCCAGTTCATCTGGCGAGCGACGAATGCTGCGTTGTGCATCTGTGGGCTGATCGAATGTGTGACCGGCCAGCCGAAAAGACCGACAATTGTCGTTTTCGCGTTGATGTCAGTTTGGAACAGCTCCGGATCAGCAGTGACTGAACCCGGCGTGACAGCTTCAGTCTGCGGTTGCTCACTCATTTTCGCTTGCCCAGTCCAACTCTTGAACTTCCACATTGAGCGCCCGCAGAGTCGTTTCGAAGTCGGGAAAACTGTCGGCAGTTACGTGCGCGTTGTAGATAGTGGTTTCACCCTCGGCAATCAAGCCCGCCACGGCAAGAGCCATGGCAAGCCGGTGATCGCCGTGGCTGTCGACTTCGGCGCCGTTAAGCGGCGTTGGCCCGTCCACAATGAATCCATCAGGCGTTTCTTGAATATGCGCACCCATCTTTTTGAGTTCTGAGACTGTCGTGGCAATACGGTCGGTCTCTTTGACGCGCAGTTCCTGGGCATCGCGCACAACAGTACGGCCCTCGGCTTGTGTGGCTGCCACCGCAAGGACCGGCAGCTCGTCGATCATGGTGACAAGCTGTTCGCCCCCGAAATCCAAGCCCCGCAGACCGCCACCGCTGACAATGAGATCCGCCACCGGCTCACCACCCTGATGAGGCCGCGACCGCCGCCGTATGTCGGCACCCATCTCTGAAAGTGCATCGACGATTCCCGTGCGGGTGGCGTTGACGCCTACGTCGACGATCGTCAACTGGCTGTCCGGCACGGCGGAGGCTGCAACCAGCAGGAAAGCAGCTGAAGAGATATCGCCGGGGATGATAATGTTCAGGGGGTTCAGCGGGTCCTGAGGGCGCTCGCTGTGTGTCGTATTGCCAAGTGCTGTAACCGGTGCGCCCATCGAACTGAGCATGCGCTCGGTATGATCTCGGGCGGGCCCCGGCTGGTGAACAACGGTCAGGCCATGGGCAAAAAGGCCCGCCAGCAGGAGACAACTCTTGACTTGGGCGCTTGCGACCGGCATTTTGTATTCAATGGCGGACAGCCGGCTGGGCACTATGGTCAGAGGCGCGTATCGGCCATTCTGACGCCCATGTATCTGCGCGCCCATCGTCCGTAGGGGATCAACAATGCGAGCCATGGGACGGCCGCGGATTTGGGCAGTTCCGTTGAGAACGCTTACGAACTCCTGCCCGGCCAGCAGTCCTGCCAACAGTCGCATCGTTGTGCCGCTGTTGTCGCAGTTGAGCACGTCATTCGGCTCTCGCAAGCCGTCTAGGCCGACGCCGTGAACCTCCAGTTGCGTGCTGCTTATTTCGTCAATGCGCACGCCCATTGCCCTCATAATGTTCATGGTGGCGCGGCAATCATGGCCATCAAGAAAATTGCGAATACGTGAGGAGCCTTCGGCGATCGAACTGAAGATCACTGCCCGGTGGCTAATGGACTTATCGCCGGGAACACCGCACCGACCGATCAGCGGACCGCTATTGCTGATCTTGAGAATGTCTGCCATAGGAGATCCTGGAAATATTTGGGTGGGTGGGCAAAACAGTTTTAATTGTGTAGTCCTGCGATTCTCTAGAATCCGCGCCTCGAATCGTGTCGTATTGCTGTGAAGACTGACCGCGATCCTTTTTGGTCATTTGGCCTGCGACGCGAGCACGCCTTGCTTCGGTTTCCAGGCGGCTCGCGTAGTTTGGGAGCACGAAAGCTTGGTACGCAAGGACTCCTCATCGCTGTCTGCGAGCAGCATTCGCAGTTCCTGGAGATGCCCGCTCATAGTGTCCATTTGGGCCAGGACCGCGTCGCGATTGGTCATCAGTATATCCAGGAACATCTGCGTATCGCTTGCCGCTACCCGGCTGGTGTCGCGAAAACCGCCTGCCGCCAGGTCCCAGACCGCGGCATCGTTGGCGCCGCTGTCCTTGACTGTGTGAACCAGGCCGCTCGCCAGAAGATAGGGCAGATGGCTGATGGCGGCCACCAGTCGATCATGACGTACAGCCTCCATCGTGATGGGGAAAGCTCCGATGGAAGTCGCCAGTTCCGAAGCGAGCGACACTGTTTCCGTCGTTGTGCGCGGCAGGGGCGTGAGAACCCACGGCGCGCCCTCGTACAGTCCGCTCTCGGCGGCGGCATAGCCGGCGGTCTCCTTGCCGGTCATGGGATGCCCCCCAATGGGCTGAACTCTGGGCGGAAGCCGGTCCATGGCCGCGCAGATTTCAGCCTTGGTACTTCCCATATCCATCACTACCGTGCCCGGCCACAATATCGGTCCCAGCGTCTCCAACATGGTGACTACCGCCCGCACAGGCGTGGAGAGAATCACCACGTCGGCGCCGGCAACGCCGGAGCTGAGATCGGTTGTCGCCAAGTCGACTGCATCTTCGTGAAACGCGCGCAATATCGTGCTGAAGTTGCGCGTAACGCCGCGCACTTCGCGACAGAGGTTACGCCGTTTCAAGTCCATGCACAGGCTAGCACCCATCAGGCCCAGCCCGATGACTGCGACTCTGCATTCAGAGAGAGGTTTCATGAATCGTATTCGTTACCGGTTTTCAGTTACCGATTTGCCCGCTGGCTAGATTTCCAGAAATCTGAAACTTCGAACCCGAAACTTGGTATCAGAGTTGGCGTCCGACCGCGCTGGCAATTGTCCGCAACTCATCCATCAGCGTGCCGAATCGCTTGAAAGTCAGACTTTGGGCGCCGTCGCTCCAGGCCTTGGACGGATTGGGATGCACTTCGATCATCAGGGCATCTGCCCCCGCGGCAACCGCGGCCTTCGCAATCGGGCCAACAAATTCCCATTGGCCTGTTCCGTGGGCCGGATCGGCCACAACCGGCAAGTGGGTCAGCTGCTTCAATACCGGGATGGCATTGATATCGAAGGTGTTGCGGGTGGCGGTCTCATAGGTTCGGATCCCGCGCTCGCATACCATGACCTGCATGTTGCCGTTGCTCAAAATGTATTCGGCCCCCATCAGCAACTCCTGAATCGTGCCGCTGATACCGCGTTTGAGGAAGACAGGTTTGCTCGTCTTGCCCACCGCCTTCAGCAGCGGGTAGTTCTGATTGTTACGTGCGCCAATCTGAAAGATGTCGGTATAATCGCCAACAAGCTCGATGTCTTCCGAGCTCATTACCTCAGTAATGATCGGGAGGCCTGTCTGCTCCCTGGCTTCAGCCAGAAACTTGAGACCATCTTCGCCCAATCCCTGGAAACTGTATGGGCTGCTGCGCGGCTTGAAGGCGCCGCCCCGCAGCACCGAGCCACCGGCCTCTTTAACTGCATGGGCCGTCTCCAGGATCTGCTCGCGGCTTTCGACACTGCATGGCCCGGCCATGACCACAATCTTTTCGCCGCCGACGCTAATACCATTCACTGGAATCGAGGTTGACGACTGGGTGAAGTCGCGGCTGGCGTACTTGTACGGCTGCATTATGCGAACCGTCTTTTCGACACCATCGAGTACTTCGAAGGTATCCTGTTGGATCAGGTAGTCGTCGGCGCCGATAATCCCGATGATGGTACGCGCTTCACCGCGGCTCAGATGTACCTTGTATCCAAGCTCTTCGACCCGTTTTACGACAGCCTCAACCTGCTCCGCTGACGAATGCTGTTTCATTACGACAATCATTGATAGATCCTTTCCTGTCTCAGATGCATTGTTGAAATATCAATGTCCGATGAGTTTCATATTGAAGCCGGCAGCTGTGCGCTTTTTTGGTTCCTGCGCACTTTTCAGACCGGCACTGCTTCCTGCTCAATTTCATTGGCAAACAGGCTTTCTCTGCTCTCAGCCGCAGTTGAGTCTTGCGGGTCGGCAGGGTTTGCTATCGAGCGGCCAACGGCCTCGGCGACTTTGTGCAGACTGCACATCAGATCCGCGAACCGTGCCGGTTTGAGACTCTGGTCGCCGTCGCTCATGGCCGCCTCAGGGTCCGGGTGGACTTCCAGGATAAGGGCATCGGCGCCGGCAGCGACCGCAGCCAGAGACATCGGCGAAACCAATTCCCAGTCGCCTGTGCCGTGGGCGGGATCGGCCACAACAGGTAGATGGGAGGCCCGCTTCAGTACCGGAATCGCGTTGAGATCGAAAGTGTTGCGGGTGGCGGTCTCATAGGTGCGGATGCCGCGCTCGCACAACATCACCTGCATGTTACCATTGCTGAGGATGTACTCGGCGCACATCAGCAGCTCCTGGATTTCGCCGCTGATGCCGCGCTTGAGCATCACCGGCCGATTCGTCTTGCCGACCGCCTGGAGCAGGCCGTAGTTCTGCATATTGCGTGCCCCGATCTGCAGGATGTCAACATATTCAGCCACCAGGTCGATGGCCTCAATGGTCATGACTTCGGAGATGACCGGCAGCCCGGTGATCTCCCTGGCCTCTGCCAGATACTTCAGCCCCTCTTCACCAAGCCCTTGAAAACTGTACGGACTGGTACGCGGCTTGAAGGCGCCGCCCCGCAGTACGCTCGCGCCGGCCTCCTTGACAGCTATGGCAGTTTCTATAATCTGATCCCGGCTCTCGACACTGCACGGCCCGGCCATAACGACGACCTGGTCGCCTCCGAAGCGGACACCGCCCACATCGATGACCGTCCCTTCGGGGTGGGTGGTTCGGCTGGCCAACTTATACGGATCCTGAATGCGGACCGTTTTCTGCACACCTGCCATCGCATCGAACGTATTCCGCTGGACTTGGGTCAGGTCACCGACGAGAGCGATGACGGTGTGGTTGTCGCCGTAGATCGGTTGGGTTTGGGCACCCATGGACTCGGCGCGCTGGATGACGTTTTCAATCTCGGCTGGGGTTGCCTGCTCTTTCATTACGACGACCATTTGAATCTCCTTTATTTAAATCTGCAGCATTGTTTTCTGCGTGTATCGATCTTCACCTGGCTGAATCGCGGCGGGATAGCTACCCAACATCTTTACGAACGCCGCGCGGTTGACCAGGCCCAGAATGGCAGCGCCGCAGGCTGCTTCCCGCCAGTGGCCCTCGAAGTCCACATAAAATACATACTGCCAGGGGTAGTTGCGGCGCGGGCGGCTGACCAGCCTGATCAGTTTGATATTTCGATCGGCCAGTTCCCCTAAACATGAGGATAACCCGTCCGGGTTGTGCGGCGTGGCAAAGACGATGGAGGTTTTGGCGTTTTGCGTCTGTTCCGTTTCGCCCTTGCCGATGATAAGGAAGCGAGTATAGTTGTAGCTCTCGTCTTCGATATTCTTCTGGACGATTTCCAGGCCGTAAGTCTTGGCGGCCAGGGCACTCGCGATTACCGCCACATTCGGCTCCGGCGACTCCGCCAGATCCTTGGCGCTGCCCGCAGTGTTATACCAGGGAACGGCCTCGTAACCGTTGTTGTTGAGAAATTGCTCGCACTGTGCCAGAGCCTGCGTATGGCTTCGCACCTCTTTGATTATGTCGCCATTGTCTGGCAACTTCAGCAAGTTGTGTCGCACGCGCAAGATGATTTCACCTTGAATTCGCAAATCATGATGCAACAACAGATCACTGGCCTTATTGATGCTGCCGGCGGCAGAATTCTCAACCGGCACGACCCCCACGGTAGCACGATCATCGTCCAGGCTTGCAAAGAGGTCCTCAATTGTGTGGCACGAGACAGTATTGACCTCGGGCCCATAATGCTGATGGCAGGCTTCTTCGGAAAAAGCGCCGTGCTCACCTTGAAATGCGACAACCGTCATTGGACTCTTCCTATGCGCCTATGGGACGTCCTGATAATTGCATCACATCCCCACTCTTGTGCCTATACATATGGGCTGATCGACACTTCTCCACATCGGTACCGCCTGGGCGATTATTACCGTTATCTGTCGACCCGGAGATTAGGGCTATCTGCCTCTCATATTTGCAAAATTGCTTCCTGCGCGTGGCGCTCGTTGCCAGGTTGCTCTGCCGCGGGATAGCTGCCCAACATCTTGACAAACGCCGCGCGGTTGAGCAGCCCGAGAACAGCGGCGCTGCAGTCCGGCTCCTGCCAGTGGCCCTCAAAATCCAGGTAAAACACATATTGCCAGGGCCTGTTGCGACGCGGACGGCTCTCCAACTTGACGAGATTGATGTTGCGCTCGGCGAACTCGCCCAGACATGAGTACAGAGCGCCGGGGCTGTGCGGCGTCGCAAAGACGAGTGAGGTCTTGGCATCCGGCGTTTGCTGCGCATCGCCTTTGCCTATGACAAAGAAACGGGTAAAGTTATGGTCCAAATCTTCAATTCCCTGTTGAACGATTTCCAAGTTATAGATCTCCGCCGCCAGCGCACTGGCGATCACGCCTACATTGGGCTCCGGGCGCTCGGCCAGCTCTTTGGCGCTGCCGGCAGTGTCATACCAGGGAATGGCTGTGTAACTGTTGCGATTCAGAAAGCCTTCGCACTGCGCCAGAGCTTGCGGATGGCTGCGCACCTGTTCAATCTTGTCGCCGTTGCCCGGCATTGTCAGCAGGTTGTGCTGCACCCGCAATAGGACCTCCCCCTGCACTCTCATGTCATGATCCAGCAGAAGATCGTAGGCTTTGTTTATGCTGCCGGCCAGAGAGTTTTCCACCGGCACTGCACCTGTTGTGGCGCGTCCTTCGTCCAATGAGTCAAATATATCTTCAAAGGTCCGGCACGGAAGTGTTTCGACTTCTGCGCCAAAGTGTTGACGAATGGCCTCTTCGGAGTATGCGCCCGGCTCTCCTTGAAATGCGACAACTGTCATCGGATTACTCCATTCATGCCTAGAGCGAGCACGTAACCTTCCTCTAAGCGCCAGGTTTTTCGACCGGGGTCAGTCCGGTCGATTCTCTAACTGTTCATCGATCCAGCGGTTGAGCTCATCTATATCGATTTCAGATGCCAAGCTCTGGTCAGGGCGCAGGACTTGGGCCCCGTTCAGGTATACATGTTGAATATCCGCCTGCGGCGTATCGGTATTCCAGTGAATCAGCACGCGAATACAACGAGGAAGACCGCCCGGCAAGTCCATCTCATGTCCGCAGAGTAGCGGCACGTCCATCCATCCCAATTGGCGGGCCGCCAGCGCAGGGTATTGGCTGACAACATCGAATGTAGTGGTAAAGATAGCGCTTCCCACGTCAACGGAATCGATATTATTGAGACGAATCATAAAGGCCAGTAGTTCACGGGTCGCTCGCAATATAGCCTCGGGCGTGTCCTCTTCGACCGTAGTTGCGCCGCGTATTCCTCGACAGATCACGACTTTCTCCCCTTTATGTTGCCAGTGGTTTTTCCGGGTGGAAGATGCAGTCCCTGGCGAATTTGTCTCTTATTCGTCCTGGTTGCGCCCGCCTAGACAAGCCTCAGGGGCTGACAGAACATTATCGATGCCAACAAAAAAGACGTGGAGTTTGTCTCCACGCCTTGAGTTTCTTTACGTCGACTGCCGTTACACAGCCCAACGCTCCTCAACAAGCGGAGACGGTTGGTTCACACCAAAATAATAACCAAACCAAAAGTTGCCAAAAGAAAACCCGCGCCACTCGTGGCGCAGGTTGCTGGACAACAGGATCTCCGCTGCAGACGGACCATCCAACAGATTGATAGGAAGAAGAGAATCATCTTCGCCGCGAATCAGATCGGCGATTGTCACTGGTGCTTCGATTCTTTCGGTAGTCACGCTGTCGAATCGTCCTCGTAGTGGGGCGGCTGAGGGCTAACTCTGGATATTGAAGGAGAGAGTACCATAGGGTGATCCACTTGTCAATTCTTTGTCATCTAAGTTCAGCTAAAGGCGAAAGCACTCGCCCAGTTCTTTGCCAGCGGGTTCAGTCCGGAACAGAACGGTGCATCACAATGAGATCAAAGGGTCCATAGAAACTATCCTGAATGACGGCTGCTCTGCTCTTGCCGTCCGGCGATAACGAGACCTCAGTGACCCACGTAGCCCACAGTCCGTCTTGGCCGCTCGAACGGAAATTCCCTGTAGCCGTAACCGCTGTAAAAGATCCATAGTCCGCTGGTAGGTGTTGGAGTCGTCGCGGCTTTTCACCCGTCTGAGGATCGTACATCCACAAAGCGTTTCCACAATCGGAGCCATAGTAGAGCCGATTGTCAAGGCTCCAGCCATGCAAGAGATATTCGCACCCATTAACATCATGCTCGCGCTGGGCAGTCTTGAACGCGCTGGCAAAGGGACTCAGCGGCTGCGTCAGCCAGCTCAGCTCATATCCTCTGGCAACTCTGACAGTTCTGAGGCTGTACGGACCGTACATAAACAAGACTGCAAATGGAGCGGCAATTACTGAGGCCAGAATGGCAGCAGAAACGGCCCGGATTTTCCATCTACCCCGACCCAGCACCCAGAACAGGACACACATAGCCAGCCCACATATACAGTAGGTAAAGAACCAGAACCGATCAAGGAACACCGGATTGAGGAAATCGGTCAGCAGAATAAATGGGCCGAAGACCCACCAGGCAGGGCGCAGCTGCTCTGGCGTTGCGTCAACAAGCCATCTGCCGTAGACCGAGAGCAGAAGGAGGACCAGGAAAGTCCAGAGGGCTCCGCGATGCAGCCTGCCGCCAGTGAACAGTTTCTTGCTCATCAATATCGCGCAGATCATGAATACCATTCTCCTGAAAGGAGATCTCGGCATGTAGCTCTTTCGGCACTAACCACTGTTAGTTATCTTTCGAGAGCATCTCGAAACTCTAACATGCTTCCCCGGGAATCACCAGTCATCGTTATTTTAATTGCGCGAGACGGAACCTCTGCGCCGCCAGAGTACTATGCTACTGAATCTCATAGGAACACAGAATGACTGGCGGTCAGACCTAGTCCTTGTCTTGCATATCCTTTTCTGTTCCCCGACAATAGTAGCTTGAGCGACACATAGAGAATCAGATCGATATGCAGGCATTCTAATGGCCGCGCGGCACGCGCGCCATCTCGACTTGCAGGTCAAAACCACATCCAGGAGGATTTGCATGCAGACTTCATTTTCGCTGCAGGATAAGGTGGCATTGGTCACAGGCGCCAACGGGGGCATTGGGCGCTCGATTGCGTTGGGATACAAGGCATTGGGCGCGACTGTGATTGCCACCGGACGCAACCCGCAGAAGAACGCGGCGATTGCGGAAGAGTTGGGCGACAGCCACGAGGTCATTTCGCTGGATGTGCGTGACGAAGAGGCGGTCAATCAGACTGTGGCTGCTATCGTCGAAAAACACGGCAGACTCGACATACTGGTCAACAACGCCGGCATCGCCCGCCGCATCAACGTGCTGGACATGGATACGGCGGACTGGCATGACGTCATCGACACACATTTGAACGGTGGCTTCTACTGTGCCAAGGCTGCGGCCAAAGCGATGGTCAACGCCGGTAACGGCGGCAAGATCATCAACATCGGGTCGATGTATTCGCTGCTGGGGCCGCCTAACGTCACCAACTATGCAGCGGCAAAAACCGGAATCCTCGGCCTTACCCGCGGGCTGGCAGTCGAGTTGGCGGTTCACAATATTCAGGTGAACGCCCTGCTGCCCGGCTGGCACAAGACCGACCTTAACCGCGACCTGCTGGACGGGCCCCTGGGCGAGGAGATCCGCCACAAGACCCCGGCGCGGCGCCTGGGGACGGCAGACGACCTCGCAGGGGCGGCGATATTCCTGGCCTCAGACGCGGCCGAGTTCGTCACCGGCACCACCCTGGTTGTGGATGGCGGCTACTCGATAATGGACCGCCAGTGGGCAGATTGAAACCGGTCATTTGGATCGGGTATAATGCGGGCATCGTGAGGCACTGGTGAAGGGGCAAGGAGGACTGAAATGGCTGTTACGACAGTCGAACGCTCGACGACAACTCCTGCGACGGAAACTGAGACGCCAGTTCCACCTTTGAACAACGGCGACCGGCTTACGCGCGCCCAGTTCGAGCGCATCTACGCGTCCCATCCTGAAATTAAGAAGGCGGAACTCATTGAAGGAGTCGTCTATATGCCATCCCCGGCACGCCATCGCGAACACGGAAAACCACATTTCCACTCAATTAACTGGCTCGGTAACTATAGCGCGGCCACGCCCGGCGTCGAAGGCAGTGATAACGCAACGCTGCGCCTTGACTTCGAGAACGAACCCCAGCCTGACGCCCTCTTATTCTTGCCGCCGGAGTACGGCGGAACAGCCTGGGTGGGGGAGGATGGCTATCTGGAAGGGACACCGGAACTGATTCTTGAAGTTTCGGCTAGCAGCGCCAGCTATGATCTGAATCAGAAGAAACGGGCCTATGCCCGCAACGGCGTGCCGGAGTACATCGTTTATCTGGCCTATGAGCAACGCGTTATCTGGCATGTTCTCCGTGAAGGCGTCTATGAGGAGCAGGGGCCAGACGAAGATGGTGTACTTAAAAGCGAACAGTTCCCTGGCCTGTGGTTGCTGCCGGATGCGCTTCTGTCCGGCGATCTCTCCGGCGTCCTGGAAACGCTGCAACACGGGATTGCGTCATCCGAACACAAGACATTCTGCGCCGAGCTAACGCGGCGCCTCAAGGAGGCCAAATGAATCTCACTACCCCGGACAACCTGGCTGCAGTCGACCACCTGCTGACAACCACGCGCTCTGTGCGGAAGCGGCTGGACCTGAATCGTCCCGTAGAGCGGGAAGTCATCAAAGAGTGCCTGGAGATCGCGTCCCAGGCCCCCAGCGGCAGCAACCGGCAGGGCTGGCACTTTGTCGTAGTAACCGATGCCGAAAAGAAACTGTTCATAGCCGAACGGTATAGGAAGGCTTGGTACGGATACAACGCCACGCGCAATGTGGGTGAAGGGCCGGACGTGACAGCAGAGGAGAAACAGATGCTGCGCGTGATCAGCTCCGCCCAGTATCTGGCCGACAACATGCAGGATGTGCCTGTGCTGGTGATTCCTTGCATCGAAGGCCGCCCAGAGGATGCCGCGCCGGCTTCGCAGGCCGGAGTTTACGGCTCGATTCTACCGGCCGCGTGGTCGCTGATGTTGGCACTGCGCGCCAGGGGGCTGGGTTCTGCCTGGACCACGCTGCACCTGCAGAGTGAACGCGAGATCGCCGAAATGCTGGGCATCCCCGCGGGAATTTCACAGGCCGCGCTGCTGCCGGTCGCCTACTTCAAAGGCGACGACTTCCGTCCGGCCAAGCGCAAGCCAATGCGCGACAGAACGTATTGGGACGGCTGGCAGTCCTGATGAAGCTAGTCGCCGACATTCATCTGCACTCCCACTTTTCACGCGCCACGAGCAAAAACCTGACCCTTGAGCACCTGTGGAAGTGGGCGCAGCTCAAAGGCGTGCAGGTGGTAGCCACTGGCGATATCGCCCATCCAGGCTGGCTGGCCGAGCTGCAAACGAGGCTGGAACCGGCTGAGGATGGGTTATTTAGGCTCAAGCCGGAATTCGCGGCCACTGTCGCCGACGAGGTGCCCCCTTCTTGCAGCAGTACCGTACGGTTCCTGATCGGCGGCGAAATCAGCAACATCTACAAGAAATATGACCGCACGCGCAAAGTACACAACATTGTCTTTGCCCCTTCGATCGAGGCGACAACGGTTCTGCAGGCCGAGTTGGAGAAGATTGGCAACATCCGCTCTGACGGACGTCCGATCCTGGGTCTGGATAGCCGCGACCTGTTGGAAATCGTGCTGGAGGTGGACGACCGCTGCCATCTGATTCCCGCGCACATCTGGACTCCCTGGTTCTCGATTCTCGGCTCCAAATCTGGTTTCGATTCGCTGCAGGAGTGCTTCACCGATCTGTCGCCCCACATCTTCGCAGTCGAGACCGGCCTCTCGTCCGATCCGCCGATGAACTGGCGCGTGTCGTGGCTGGATGACTACACGCTCGTCTCCAATTCAGACGCGCACTCCCCGCCGAAGCTGGCACGCGAGGCAACCCTCTTCGACACCGAGTTGAGCTATGACGCGCTGTTCGGCGCGCTGCAGAGCGGCGATCCCGCCCAGTTCCTGGGCACTGTCGAGTTCTTTCCGGAAGAGGGCAAATATCATCTGGACGGCCATCGCAAGTGCGGGGTCTGCTGGGAGCCGGTCACAACGATTGCCAACGAGGGTCTCTGCACACAGTGCGGCAAGCCGGTGACGGTCGGCGTTTACCATCGGATAGAGGAGTTGGCCGACCGCGCGCCCGGCGCACGCTCCCCTTCGGCCGCGCCATTTACCAGTCTCATTCCACTGCCGGAAGCGCTGAGCGAGATTCTCAGCGTTGGCCCCAACTCCAAGCGTGTGCAGACCGAGTACATGCGCCTGCTGGGGCGGTTGGGACCGGAACTGGAGATTTTGCGGGAGTTGCCCCTTGAGGATATCGCCGCGGCCGGCGGCCCTCAACTGGCCGAGGGAATCCGCCGAATGCGCGCTGGTGAGGTCGTTGCGCAGAGCGGCTACGACGGCGAATACGGTGTGATCCGCATGTTCGATGGTGAGGCGGACCAGCTTTCATCATTCCAGATCGGAATGTTCGCGAACGAGCCGGCCACTGCCGAGAAGACGGAGATCGCACCGGCAGCTGAGGAGAATAAGGAAGGAGAAGCCGATCTGGAGATTCCGGTAGAGAAGCTGGAACCTCCTCTTGAAGAGGTAGTGGAGAATAGGGCAAAGGAGTCCAATTTGCCGCTCGAATCTGCGCCACTGGAACTCTTTCCCGCTGATTCTCAGGCGAGCGCGGATGCAGCCGGCGGCAAGCAGACGGCATGGTTCGAGCAGCTCAATCCGGCGCAGCAAGCCGCGGCCGCCCATACCCAGACACCGCTGGCGATTGTAGCCGGCCCTGGAACCGGCAAGACCCGTACCCTGACGGTGCGCATTGCCTATCTGATCGAGAATCTGGGAGTGTCGCCGTCGACGATCCTGGCGGTAACTTTTACGAACAGGGCCGCGGAAGAGATGCGGGAGCGCCTGGCCGATCTGTTGGGCGCGGAGAGATCAGGGCGTATCACTGTCTGTACATTCCATCAGCTGGGGGCCAGTTTGCTGCAGGAGTTCGGCGAAGCGATCGGCGTAAACCAGACTTTCACAATTCTCGCGGATGCGGATAGGCAGATGCTTCTGAAGAGGGCCTGCCCCGAACTTTCGACAAGGGAGTTGCGGTCGGCCTTGGAGGCGGTCTCGGCGCGCAAGAGTGGCTTGACCACGGACGTGTCTGAGAACAACGCTGAGAGCGGAAGTGACATCTGGAAGCGCTATCACGAAGCCCTCACAGAGGCCAACGCCCTCGACTTTGATGATCTGATCCTGCGCGCCGTCCAGTTACTCGAGACCAGTGCGGCCACTCTGCGAAAAATCCAGGCTCGGTTTGGCTGGATCTCGGTGGACGAATATCAGGATGTGAACGGAGCCCAGCACCGGCTCTTGCGCCTGCTGACAGCAGGAGGAGCCAATCTTTGCGTGATCGGCGACCCGGACCAGGCAATATACGGCTTCCGCGGCGCCGACCATCGCTATTTTCTCTCCTTTGAGAATGACTTCCCTGGTGGACAGCGCCTCTTTCTGGAGCGCAACTATCGCTCCGCCCAGTCGATTCTGGACGCGGCAATGCAGGTGATTTCCCGCAATCCAGATCACCAGGCGACCGCGCTCATCGCCGACTTTGCCGAGCAGGTTAAACTGGACGTCTATCGCGCCCCAACCGATAAAGCCGAAGCAGAATATGTTGTCCACCAGGTCGAGCAGATGCTGGGTGGCGTCAGCTACTTCTCACTGGATTCAGGGCGGGTTGACGAAGACGGCCTGCCAGAGGAATATACGTTCGGTGACTTCGCCGTTCTCTATCGCCTTAACGCTCAGGCCAGGCTGCTGGAGGAAGCATTCGACCGCTCGGGCATCCCTTTCGAGACGGTCGGAGGGACGGATCTGGCAGACCAGAAGCCTGTGCGGGAGGTCCTGGCGCTCCTGCGTTTGACGCTGGCGCCGGACAGTACTGTCCACTGGGAGCGGATCCTGTCGGAGGGCAAAGGGGCGCTTTCAGACGGAGCGGTCGCAAAACTGGTTAGTCAAGTGAAATCAGAGTCGGCGACGCTGGGCGCTGCGCCCTCTTGGCGAGCTATCGTAGCTTCGGCGTCAAGAACTGGCGCCTTGCGGAAGTCGCAGCGCGACCGGCTGGCCCAGACAATAGAACTCATGGACGCTCTAGCCGGCACAGTTTCCGCACCATTGTCTGAGCAAATTGCGACCGCGGCCGCAGGCTGGCAGAGGCTGCGTGGCGCCGAATATAGCGATGCCGAGAAGGAGCGTATCGACCGCCTTGTGCGCCGCGCCGCGCCTTTCCGCAATCGACTTCGGGAATTCCTGACAACGACGGCTTTGCAGAGTGACGCAGACCAATACGACCAGCGGGCGGACCGAGTGACCCTGATGAGCCTCCATGCTTCCAAGGGGTTGGAGTTCCCGGTCGTGTTTGTCGTCGGTTGTGAAGCTGGACTACTGCCCTATATGCCTGCCAATAGGGAAGTCGACACCGATGAGGAGCGGCGGCTGTTCTACGTGGGGATGACGCGTGCGCAGCGGCGGCTGATCCTGACGCACGCCGCCCGTCGCTTTCTATTCGGGCAGTCGGTGGAGAACCGGCTTTCGGACTTTGTCACCGACATAGAGGCGGCCTTGCAGGAAGTGCGGCATGCTCAGCCGCGTCAGACACGCAAGAGGACCGAAGATAGGCAGTTGCGATTGTTCTAAGTCAAATAGCAATGTACGCGAAAGCTGATTCTCGCGACCCGGATCTGTCCTGGCACGCTCTGCCCGCAGGCACTACCAGGCCGACGCCTCATTCAATGTTGACAGCTGTTCGGCTGTCACGTCCACATCCAACGCTGCCAGGCTACCTTGCAGCTGCTCGACCGTATTTGCGCCGATAATCGGCGCTGTCATCCCCGGCCTGGCCAGGAGCCAGGCAAGTGAAACCGTTAACGCAGTCGTGCCGAGTTCACCGGCCACGGCCTGCACCGCGTCCAGGACTTTCCAGCCTGCGTCATTAAAGTAGCGGTTACGCACGCTCTCCGCCCGCACGCTCTCCGTATCGCCCTCCCGACTGTATTTTCCTGTCAGAAAGCCGCCGGCCAGCGGACTGTAGGGAATAATGCCGATGCCGTAAGCCTGGCAAACTTCCGCCAGTTCCTGCTCAAACTCGGCCCTGTGCACCAGATTGTAGTGGGGCTGAATTGAGTCATAGCGGGCCAAGCCATATTTGTCGCTCGCCCAGAGCGCCCCCATCAAGCGCCACGCCGGATAGTTGCTGCAGCCGATGTAGCGCACTTTGCCCTGCTGCACCAGGCGATCCAAGGCCTCCAGCGTCTCGTCAATGGGCGTTTCTGCGTCGAAGTAGTGGGTCTGATAGAGATCGATTGTATCGCTCTGCAGGCGGCGAAGAGAGGCGTCGCACGCGTCAAATATGTGCTTGCGGCTGAGACCTTGATCGTTTGGCCCAGGCCCCATCTGTCCGCGCACCTTGGTGGCAATGATCATCTGGCTGCGGTTGCCTCTCGCCCGCATCCAGCGCCCGATCACCTCCTCACTGACGCCGCCGTTGTTGCCATCCACCCAGCGGCTGTAAATGTCAGCAGTGTCAATAAAATTGCCGCCCGCCTCCGCGAAGGCGTCCATCACCGCGAAACTCGTCTTCTCGTCGGCAGTCCATCCAAAATTCATCGAACCCAGACAGAGCGGTGAAACCTTCAACCCGGTCCGGCCCAGCCGACGATACTCGATGCCTTTCATTGTTCAAGCCCCCTCAGCATTCTCTCATCTCCCACCCGGCGCGTGACGCGGCGGGCGTCCAGCTCTTCCAACAGAGCCTGTGCGTACTTACGGCTGGTGTCAAGCAGATCGCGCACATCCGCCAGCGTAATTGCCCCGTTAGACCGGGCCAGGGCGATGATTTTCTGTGTGGCGGCGACGAAATCTTCCTGGCGAAAATAGACTGCGCCGGGCAGCCGCGCCAGGACATTCCGCTCAACCAGCGACTCCAGCAGATTTTCGTCACCTCTCAATAGGTCGAGCGTGTCGATAGCATTGGGCGGACTGAACGGCGCGGCCGCATAGGCCTGCAGGATCCGATCGACCGCTTTCTGCTGGTCGGGCGAATACCTGACAGTATGCGAAAGGAGCCGGACAGTACTTTCTTCACTTGCCACCAGTCCGTCACCATTCGCCTGCAAGGCCAGCTCGTTGAACGCCCTCTGGGGCAGCTCCTTCCGCAGGCCGCCTGCTCCAGCCACCAGCAGGCGGCTGCGCGCTTCGCTGCGGGGCATCCCCTGGCGCAAAGGATATTGGCTGTGGAATTCGCCAAGTAGCAGTTGCAGGTCGGCGACAATCTGCTGGTAAGCAGAAGCGCTGATCAGCAGCCGCTGTTCGTCCAACCCTCGAATCAAACCCGCTTCCAAGAGCTGGCGGATGGCCTCGCCTGCAATTTCCTTGTCGAGTCCACTGGCGGCTATCAGATCCTGCTCCGAAAGCAGTGGTTCCCGCTCAAGACTCTGCAACACGATCTCATCGGGGCTGCCTTGCGCAAGCGTTTCCAACTTGGCGACCACCGTTGCATCGAAACGTCGATAGCGACGACGGGGGTGTGGGTCGAGAATCTCGCCGCCTCCGAGCGTGAGGCTGGGCGAGGGCTGGCGCAGAATGAAGCGGTCGCCGCCTGCAACAAGGACTGGGCGTTCCAGCCGCAGCTGCAGCCAGCCTTCATCACCGGGCAGCAGTTCCTCTACGGCCAGAAGACGTACATGAGCAGGGGTCTCAGACGCACCGCTGAACAGATCTACGGCCATGTTGTGTCGCAAGGGATTCGTGGAGTCGGGCAGCAGCCGGAAGGAGACATCCAGCAGCCGGGTCGAACGCAGCGTCTCCGGAGTCACAACGACCTGTCCGCGGCCGATTTCATCGGTGGCGATGCCGCTGAGATTAACGGCTACCCGACTGCCAGGCAGGGCGCGTTCGATGGTTTGATTGTGTGTCTGCAACGCCCGCACGCGGCCCGAGGGACCGTCAGGAAGAATATCAATCGGTTCGCCGACGGAAAGATGGCCGTCGCTCAAAGTGCCCGTCACGATTGTACCGAAGCCTGGCATGCTGAAGATGCGGTCAATAGGCAGCCGCGGGCGGCCGCGATCACGGCGGGGGGGCAGCGCGGTCAGCCCCCGGGCCAGAGCTGAGCGCAGTTGGTCAAGGCCGTCGCCGCTCTGTGCGCTCACACGGATGATGGGCGCGCCTTCCAGTCGAGTGCCAACCAGGATCTCCTGGATGTCAAGCTCGATCAGGTCAAGCCACTCTGGTTCATCGATCAGATCTGTCTTGGTGAGGGCTACCAGACCTTCGGGAAGCGCGAGCAGGTCAAGGATGGCGAGATGCTCGCGGGTCTGGGGCATGACCCCCTCTTCGGCGGAGATGACGAGGATTGCGGCATCGACGCTGCCCACGCCCGCCAGCATGTTCTTGATGAAGTCGATATGGCCGGGCACATCAACTATGCTGACAGGTTCAAGGGAGCCGTCGGGCATGGCCAAGTCCATCCAGGCGAAGCCCAGAACGATGGTGAGCCCGCGGCGTTTTTCTTCTTCCAGTCGGTCGGGGTGGCTTCCGGTCAGCGCTTGAACCAACGTCGACTTGCCGTGGTCGACATGGCCAGCGGTGGCGATAACCCGCATCAGGTGCGGTTGCGTGTCGGCTCACCGGTGGCGATACCGGTGGTGCGTGGCTGGCTGTTATTCTGGCGGGCGTACAGTTCGGCGGTACGGCGCTGCTTTTGCCATTCCTCTTCCAGGTCCTTCATTGTTTCGTCCCTTTCTTCCAGAGACGTTTGCAGACCGTCGAGCCAGAGCTGGGCCGCATTTATATATCGGCCGCCATATTGCTCCTGCAGCTTCCACAGAAGACGCAGCATCTCTTCGTGTACGCGCAAATCGTGCAGCATCGGCGGAAGATGATCCAATAGCTCCTTGTTGTTCTTCTCCTGCTCCCCCCAGAGGTGCTCCTGGCGCAGACCGTCGCGACGACTCTTCTTCTCGTACTCCTCTTGAAATTCTTCCATCTCGCGGCGCATGCGCTCTTCGGCCAACCGTTGCAGTTCCTGCACCTGCACCTGATCGCGGCGAATGTTTTCCTGAAACTCAGGAATTGAATTTGCTGCCCGGCGGGCCGCTTCGATCGATTGGCCGAACGCCTGCAGACGTTCTTCATTCTTAGCGACAACGGCCCGCTGATCATCTATAATCTCTTGCCAGCGGGTCAGTACTTGCAAGCGCTCAACGACCTCGACGCGCAGCCGCTCCATGAATTGCTGCTGCTCCTCTCGAACCTCGGCAAAAACCGGCCGCCAGCGCTCGATTTCAGTGCTCATACGGCGGTCGGCATCCTCAAGAATTGAAAAGCGCCCGCTGAAAGCTTCGGTACGCTTAAACAGTTCGACCGTCTCCTGCTGCAGCTGGGCGATTCGTTTTGCATCGCCGGTGCGCTGATCGGCCAGAAAAGGGATCTGACGCGTGCGCTCTTCAATGTCTTTGACAAGCAGATTGACCTGATTCCTACCCTCCATAATCATGTCAACCATGCGTTCTTCTTCACCCTTACGCAGTTCAACCTTCTCTTCAATCCGGCCAATACGCGGCAACTCCCGGCGCACTTCGCTGATCTCTCTTGAGATTGCCTCCCTGTCGGCCAACCGGGCGCGGTCAAATTCGCGGGCAACCTGCGCTTGCCCCTCGTCGCTGCGGTCGATCATCAGGCCTAGTTCCTGCTTAACGCTTTCAATCTGCTGTTCAATTTGGGCGAATCGACCCAATTGCGCAGTTGTAGATGCCAGGCGCCCCTCCAACTCCTGGATGCGACGCGCCTGTTCGACTATGTCTCCGGACTGGCTTTCCAGCTGCTGCTGCAAACGGGAAATCTCGGCCCGGTCGCGCCGGTGCTCTTCGTCGAGCCAGGTTACCATTTGGGCAAGTTGGGCAGTATCCATTTTTCTTTCTTTCAGCGCACTCTGTTGGGTTAGGCGCGCTCAGATATCCTTGCGTGACAGGGGAACCACAACATTTTGCATCGGTTGCCCCTTCAACCCTGACGCCGGGTTCGTTTACCAGCGCTGTGCCTAACGGCCAGGAGGGACCTTTTGGAACCTGAATTGTACCATTTGGGGGAGAGAAAAGACAACCGGAATTCAACGCCGTGTGTACTCCACCTGCAGGTAGGTAGCGTTCAATACGTCCCTGGCCTGGAGCGTTGACGCCCGCGAAAGCGTTCCCTTCCACAGCCTGATTCCTGCGCTGCGACCGCGGTACCTTCAGAGTTCCCTGCAGTCAGTAGACCTAACGCCTCCTGTTGGCCCAATGTTCTGCTTGCAGGCTGCCGCCAATCGACCGAACCGATGTAAATGGTAGCAGCCGGCAGGTCCGCCGAAGACAGCGCCAAGCCAGTCGGGAGACGCGTGCCCGGCGCAAGCAATTGGCGCGGAACGATACTCGTAACTACTCAGCCGCAACTGATTCGCAACCCCAAACGAGGTGAGCAAAGGTGCTCTCTCCCCTCATTGCTTTCATTTGGGCGGTCGGGCCTTCGGCCCTCCCTTGTGCAGGGGGTGCGCCCCCGCAACGCCCCCTACAAAAGCATCGCTCACCGTCCGTGTCCGCGCATTCCGGCAGTGCCGCCACGCCAACCCGGCTGCCGCCAACCGAATACGCAATCAGATAGTCTGAATGGCGGCAGGGATAAAAGACTGGTCAAGACAGGCACTGTATATGGCTTAGTAGTTATCGATACTCAATCTACAGCATAGTGTTTGAGCGCGCCCGGGTCAAGCTCCAAACCCAAGCCATGTCTATCAGGGTCTGGAGACCAAATACCGTCTTGCGGTTCGTCGAAGGAAGAATAGAAAATACGGTCGGACGCCTCGACCGTGCCCAGATATTCGACAACTTTCAAATTCGGCGTCGCACAGGCCATATGAAGATGTACAAGCTGGTAAGCATGCGGAGCCACCGGCAGGTTGAAAGCGTGGGCGAGATGGGCGACCTTCATCCACTCGGTGATGCCGCCGACGCGGCCTACGTCGGGCTGCACAATGTCGGCGCCGCCGCGAGCGATGAGGTCCTTGAAACCATACTTGGTGTACTCGTGTTCACCGGTTGCTACAGGGATGTCGATGGCTCTGGCAACAGACGCCAGCCCTTCGATATCGTCGGCCAGAACCGGTTCTTCAAACCAGCCTACATCGTACTGCTCAAAGATTCTTGCCATGCGGATGGCCTGTTTGGCGTAGTATCCGTTATTGGCGTCGATGTAGATTGTCACATCAGGTCCTACGGCCTCGCGCACCGCGGCCAAGCGCGCAACGTCTTCCTTCTCGCTCTGGCCGAAATCTTTGCCGACCTTCATCTTCACGGCCTTCATTCCTCGTTCCACGTAACTGCACTGCTCCGTCACCAATTCTTCCTCAGAAAAATGCGTCCAGCCGCCGCTGCCGTAGACGGGCACCGTCTCTGTGAAAGGCCCCAGCAGCTGGTAGAGGGGCGTCTCATAGTACTTGGCCTTCAGATCCCAGAGGGCGATATCCACTGCCGAGAGCGCGCTGAATGCAAGACCCTTGCGCCCGACACCTCGAATCGCCCAGAACATTTCATCCCACAGCTTTTCGATATGCAGAGCGTTCTGACCAAGCAGAATGGGCTTGAGCGTTCGTTCAACTACTTCGCGCGCCGCGGTTGTTCCTCCGCCCAGCCCCAGCCCGACCAGACCCTGATCAGAATAGACATGGACGAAACACTGGCTTCGCCCCGGCGAGATATGACGAATAGTCGCATCCTGAAATCCAGGAAGATGGGGAAGGGACAGCACGGTTGTCTTGATATCCTGTATTATCATCGAAACCCTCCTGCAGGTTTGTTTGGCTTTCAAGCTGGCAGTTGCTATTATCCCACATATTCAGCAAAACAGGCTGGAGCAAGAATACACCGGGAGGCTTGGTATCTCGCGGCAGGAGCCGTAACATCACTGCAATTTCATTCCATTGCCCGCCTGGCGGTCTAATTCCGCCGGCGTGGTGCTAGACCATTCAGAGGACGGGGCCGCCAAAGCCAACTATGAAAAAAATCGAATTGGGATCTGTTGTACAAGTGGGAATCGTCGTGCGCGATGCGCGCGCCGCGGCCAAAGCGTGGACAGAGCGCTTTGCAATGGAACCGGCCCAGGTGGTGGACTGGCCCCCCGAGGGCAGCGATCTTGATGCACAGTCTACCTTTCGTGGACGGCCAGGTAACTTCCGCATGAGACTGGCCTTCATCGAGACAGGTGCAGTCCAGATCGAATTTATCGAGCCGCTTGAAGGCGACAACATCTATTCCGAGTTCCTGGAGGAACGGGGAGAGGGATTGCACCACTTGCTCTTTCGAGTGCCCGATCCGGAAGGTGTGGCGCAGGAGCTGAAGGTTGATATTATCCAGAGCGGTGGCTCTACCTTGGACCCGGGAGCAGTGTGGGCTTATCTGGATACGGAGAAGATTTTGGGTTCAATCATCGAACTGAAAACCAAACGTTAAGAGCAAGTCTGTAAGTTTATTTGACCCGATTTCAGACAAATGATACAATAAAAGGTGATTGTGACTTCGGGAGCGGGATACCCCACCCCGCCCGGCAACACGGTCGCTAGGTGCCGATTTCATTTGAATCCGCAACCTGGAGGCGCGTAGGACAAACTGTCCCCTCATTAGAACTGTCGAGACTATGCGAGTTGGCATTGACGCCAGGCTCAGTTACCACCAGCCTGCAGGAATCAGTCGCTATACGACGCATCTCATAGAAGAGCTTGCGCAGCTGGATCGGGAAACTACGTACACAGTTTTCCAGCACCGCAAACAGCGGAAACCTCTGGCCACTGCGCCCAATTTTAGACGGCGCACACTGTTCACGCCGGTGCATACGCGCGTTGAACAAAAGATGTTGGCGGCCGAGTTATCTTTCCATTCGCTGGACCTGCTCCACAGCACAGACTTTATTCCACCGCTTTACAGCAACGTCCCCTCTGTCATCACCGTTCACGATCTCGCCTTCCTGCGTTGGCCCCACTTTCTGACCGAGTCCCACGCCGCCTACTACAGCCAAATCGACCAGGCAGTGCGCCATGCCCAGCACATTATCGTGCCCAGCGAGAGTACCAAGAGCGATGTAGTTGGTCGGCTCGGCGCTTCTCCCAAAAAGATCAGCGTCATTTACGAAGCCGCGGCGTCCCTTTACTGCCCACTGTCGAAAGCCCAATCCCGAGCGGCAATGCAGGACAAGTACGGTATCCCGGAAAAGTACATTTTTTTCGTCAGTACCATTGAACCGCGCAAGAATGTGGGCGGCCTGCTGGACGCCTTTCACCATCTCCGGAAGTGTTACAGCGTGGAGGACACCGGCCTCGTCCTGGCCGGTAAACCCGGCTGGTTGTACGAGGAAGTGTATCGGAAGGTCGAACAGTTGGATCTTGGTCAAAGCACCTTTTTCTTGGATCGCGTACCTGATGAGGATCTCCATCAGCTGTTCGTCGGCGCACGTTGCCATGTACATCCGGCATTTTACGAAGGCTTCGGCCTGTCGCCGCTGGAAGCAATGGCCTGTGGCACACCGACCATCGTAAGCAACACGAGTAGCATGCCGGAGGTGGTCGGAGATGCCGGGCTGATTGTCGATCCGGCAGACTGGGAAGAGATCGCCGTCGCCATGCACCGTCTTCTAACCGACGATGAACTCCATCAAGAGCTGTGCCAGAAAGGCCTGCAGCGAGCATCTGTATTCAGCTGGGGCCGTGCCGCGGCGGAAACTCTGGAAGTCTACCGCATGGTCTGCGGCGGGACCGCCGTGCCGGCCGCGTCGGTACATCATAATTCAGCCTGACCGGCGGCGATGAAACTTCTCCTGCTTACACCGCAGTCCCCTTATCCTCCCCGCCAAGGCACAACACTTCGCAACTACTTTCTGTTACGCCACTTCGCTTCCAAGCACGAAGTGGATCTTTTCACCTGCCTCGCGCCAGCAAACAAGAGCTGGCCTGAACCGAAACTGGCTGAGCTTTGCATCCGCGTAGAGGGCTTTAGGCAACCCGAAAGGCGATTGAGCCGCCGCATGCTCGACGCATTGGTGACTGGAAAACCGGACATGGGCCTGCGACTGGTACAGAAAGATGCCTTCGCCCTGCTCGAACGTATGCTGGCAGAAAAGACCTATGACCTCGTGCAAGTCGAAGGTTTGGAAATGGTCCCTTACGGCTTTCAGATTCTGCAGATGGCTGGAGATCGACCCCTTGTCGTATTCGACAATCACAACGCCGAATTCCTGCTGCAGAAGAGAGCAGCATTGATGGATGGCCGCAGCATAGCACGCTGGCCGGCAGCGTTCTACAGCTGGCTGCAGTGGCAGAAATTGTACCGCTATGAACGTGCATTCTGTCAGGCCGTAGATGGTATCGTTGCTGTCAGCGAGCCGGACCGGCGGATGTTGTCCTCGCTGGCGCCGCGGCGGCCGGTCGTGAATGTGCCCAACGGCATTGAAATCTCCCGCTATGTTCCCCAACCGCTGCTGCCAAAGAGCCCTCCTTCGTTGGTCTTCACGGGCAAAATGGACTATCGCCCCAATGTGGATGCAATGCTATGGTTCGGGCTGAAGGTGTTGCCTCGTGTCCGCAGCCAACTGGATATAAAACTGCAGATCGTCGGCATGGACCCTCACCGCAGGTTGGACCGGTTGCGGGCAGAGCCGGACATAGAGTTGACCGGTGAAGTCGACGATGTCGTTCCTTACATACATGGCGCGTCGGTATATGTGACGCCAATGCGTGTGGGCGGAGGCACTCGTTTCAAGGTCTTGGAAGCATTGGCCTGCGCGCGGCCGGTTGTAAGCACGACGCTGGGTGTAGAAGGGATCCCGGTCCGGGATGGAGAGCACATACTGATCGCTGATGACGCCGCTTCCTTCGCCGACGCAGTGGTGTCCCTGCTGCGCGACCAGGCCGGCGGCGGAGAGCGCAGCCGCGCCCTTGGCGAAGCGGCCCGTTCGTTTGTTGAAACGCAGTTCTCGTGGAAGACGATTTTGCCGCAGATGGATGCCTTTCACGCGCAGCTGATATAGTAGTCAACGGTGACGGCCCAAATCTAGAACGCAAAAAGCCTGCCTGCTCTTTCCCTATCTGTTCGAAACAATTCAGCCAGCGCAAGTTCGCGGCCATCCGAACAGCCGCGCCTCACAATCCAAAGCGCCTCCGGTCACTGACCACTAACCACTGACCACTGCAGTTTTGGGCGGTCGGGCCTTCGGCCCTCCCTTGTGCAGGGCCTGCGCCCCCGCAACGCCCCCCTACAAAAACATGCCTCACCGACCGTGTGCCCTCTTCGCAACGTGCTGGCTGGCGAGCTTGGCGTCGGCTGTACACCGGTTGCGTCACCAAGAGCCTGTATGGTTCCAAGGATGACTGGCTGGTCAACTACTGTTACTTAGTAGTTACCATTTTCCCTGCCTTGCACCCCCGCGTGTACCGGCCTCAGGTGTAATTTGGCCGTCATTCTGGTGGAGAAATTGCCTGTGGCATTACGGCCCCAGTTGTTGTACAATTCCTCCGGCACAAATTCTTCCCCCGTATTTGTGGAGGAATCCGACAGTACGGGGGGACTCAGGTCCGTTCTCCCCAAATAGAACGCGGCGTCACTTCGTGTGCGCAGACGCACCAGAATAAGGCCGCCGGCACGCGCCGCAGCCCGTGAGCCTTGGCGCGCAACCCGCAGGATTTCGTGCGCCATCCTCAGTGAACAATCGGCGCCACATGGAGCGACAATATGACTGCTAACACAATTCCCAGCGCGCAGGTCGGCAACACCAGCTTGCAAGTTACGAGATTGGGCATGGGCACCGCACCGATCGGAAATCTCTACAGTGATTTGGACGATGAAGAGGCCCTCGAAACAGTCCGACGATCCTATGAAAATGGAATCCGTTTCTTCGACACTGCTCCTCTGTACGGCGCGGGGGAAGCGGAGCGGCGACTCGGCGAAGCGTTGCGGGGCATTCCACGCGATAATGTGGTTATCCAGACCAAAATCGGCCGCATCCTGCGTCCTGACCGATCAATCTATTTCGACTACAGTCGGGATGGCGTAATGAAGAGCATTGAGGCCAGCCTCGAGCGATTGGGAATGGACCGGGTTGACATTGTTCTTGTACATGATCCCGACTTCGTGAATGAAGAATTTCACAATCAGCAGGCGCTGGACGAGGCCTTCCCTGCGCTGGTGGACCTGAGAGAGCAGGGGGTCATCGGCGCGGTGGGAGCAGGCATGAACCAGTGGGAGATGGAATGGGAATTCGCCAAGAAGATCGACGTCAACTGTTTTCTGCTGGCCGGACGCTACACGCTCCTGGAGCAGACTTCGCTGAATTTCCTGGATTGGTGTACGGAGAACGACGTGAGCATCTTTCTAGGCGGCGTGTATAACAGTGGCATTCTGGCCACAGGCCCGGTTTCAGGAGCCAAATACGACTACGAAGACGCGCCGGAGGAGATCTTGGCAAAGGCGGGGCGCCTCCAGCAGATTACGACAGGGCATGGCGTGCCCCTGCACGTTGCTGCCCTGCATTTCGCGGGGGCCCATCCCGCCATAGCCTCTCTCGTTATCGGCTCGGCGACGTCAGCTGAGGCGGACGACAACCGGGCCATCTGGGATGTGGAGCCGCCTGCAGCGATGTGGCAGGAACTACAGGACAGCGGACTGATCGCGGCTTCGGCGCCGCTACCTGCCTGACCTAGAGGAGAATGGTGCCATGTACGCCTCTCTACAGGGAATCCTCCAGTCAATACTTGTGTTCCTGGGCCGGTTGATTAGTAGCCTTTTTGTTTCTGTTTCAGTAACGGGCCTGGAGAACTTCCCGCGCAACGAGGCCTTGATACTCGTTTCCAATCACTTCAGCTGGTTCGACGGCCCTTTGCTCATGATCTTCCTGCCGGTCCGCATCGTTTTCCTGCTTGCCATTGAGACAGAACGCGTCTGCTTTTTCCGTTTTCTCAGCCGGTCGTTCAATTTGATTCCGATCTGGCGGGGGCAGGTGGATCGCAAGGCAATGCGTGCTGCGCTGGCCGCGCTGAAGGACGGCCGTACCATCGGCGTTTTTCCTGAGGGGGGAATCGATCCCTCCATGGCTGGGGCGCGGGAGCGGGGCGAGCGGATCGAACGGATTGCCGGTCACACGGCGCGCCACAGCGCGAAACTGATTCACGCCCAATCAGGCGTTGGCATGCTGGCTTCACAGGCGCAGTCTCGCCTCCTGCCCGTAGCCGTGCTGGGGACAGAAAAGATTCTGGTCAACCTGCGTAAGTTTCGCAGGACGCATGTGAGAATACGTGTTGGCAGACCGTTTGGGCCACTGACAATCCCCGAAGACCTTCCTCGGAGCGAGAGACGGAGACACTTTGACGCCCTCGCCAAAAATGCCATGACCCAAGTCGCCTCCTTGATGCCTCCCGGAAACCGAGGTCCGTATCAGGATGTAGCCTGATATTGGTTGGTGGTCAAAGGGTCCTGTGGCCGGAAAGATCTGCCGATGGGGCAATAAACCCTACCCGCCTCTTACCTCCTGCAAGCACCTATCAGTTCAAGCAGAGGAATACAGATTTTCCAAGTTAGCATGTGTTAGGCTTGCTTCTTTTCGGGTTCGCTGCCGCGCACGAATTCGTAGGCGAAAGCCCCGAGTGCCGCGCCGAATATCGGACCGAGCCAGTAGATCCAGTGAGCCGTCCATTCACCGGAGACCAGGACCGGGCCGAAGGAACGGGCAGGGTTCATTGACCCGCCGCTGATCGGGCCCGCCCAGAGTATGTTCAACGCCACTGCCCCACCAATTGCAAGCGCAGCAGGCAGGCCCTGCGCACGTTGGTCCGTAGCTACCGCCGCAATGACAAACATCAGGATGGCGGTTATCAAGACCTCCATGACCAGAGATTGCAGAATCGGTCCCGCCGGAAGATGGGCACCCAGTGCGAAAACGTTTCCAAACATAAGCCGGAGTACGGCAGCTCCCAGTATAGCTGCGGTAAGTTGGCCGACGATGTAGACCGGCACTTCGCGCCACGGGAAGTGACCCGAAAGAGCAAAAGCCAGCGTCACTGCCGGGTTCAGGTGGGCCATTGACAGGTGGCCGGTCGCGGCTACCATGACCATTACGACAAGCCCTGACGAGAAGGCCATGCCCATGTGTCCGTACGCGCCCGTCAACCCGCCAATCATGACGGACCCGCAGGCAGCCAGAACAAGAAAGAATACGCCGATGCATTCGGCGCCCGTCCGCCGCAACAGAACCAAGTCCATGAGAGGTTACCTTCGCTGGAATCCTACTGGCGAATTGAAAGGTTTGTACAGACGCAACAGGGCCCATTCCCGAAAACAGGCCAAGACCCTTCAGCCTTCGTGTTCATCGAATGCCATTTGCACCAGGCCGCAAGACAGTTTGAAACTTTCTCGGCCAGTGTGGATGGATTTGAAACTTAAGGATATCTGCATTGAAAGACAATCCTACAGGTTCGAAAATAAGTGCAAATTATGAAGAGGTTAGTAGTTGGTTAATGAATGCGACCACTTTGCTGTTCTCCTACATGCAGCCGCCCAATTGTGACGTATTCTGCCAGTTGATGTATCCTATGCCGAGTGGCCCCAACGGGCCGGCTTCACGATCCTCAGCGAGTTGCCGCCACACCGCGGGCCGTCCATAGGTTCATAATCTGAATTCTGGTCCGAAGTTGACCCACCTAAGGAGGGAACAATGACAGACGCCCAACGGAGCAGGAAACGCCAAGTTTCCCGACGCTCGTTTCTGCAAGGAATCGGCATCGGCTCCACAACATTGTTGCTGGCGGCGTGTCCGGCGCCGGCGCCCGCGGACAGCGGCGGAACAGGCGGCTCAGCCCCTGCCGCCGAGGATATCGAACTCGACTTTTTCGCCTGGGGCGACGCCTCTGACATTCCCGCGTGGGAAGCGCTGGGGAATGCATATACCGAGCTGAACCCGAACGTTACGATAAAGCCCTCTATTAGCGGCACCGGTGTGGATTATTACACCAAGTTGCAGACCACATTCGCAGGCGGTGTCGTGCCTGAAGTGGCCTCTTTCCAGGGTTGGGAATGGCAACCATTCAGCGATGCCGGACTGTTGGCGCCCATCGACGCCTATGTCGAACGGGACAACTTCACCGGCCCCTATCCTGAGGGCGTAGACAGCATCGAGTTCAGTACACGCCGCGACGGAAGCCGCTACCTGATTCCGCTCCAGTCCGGCGTGATGGTTATGTTCTATGCGAAAAACGTATTTGACGAGGCCGGCGTTGCCTATCCAACCGACGACTGGACCTTTGAAGACTTCGTCAGCATTGCCGAGCAGCTCACCAGCACCGACGGCGATTCCAAGATGTACGGCTATCAGGCCAACGGCAGCTATGCCCGCGACATCCACTGGATCCGCGCCACCGGCGTGCAGGAATTTGACGAGTTGGTTGACCCCCGCACGGCCATGTACGACCAGCCGGAAATCATTGAGATTCTGCAGTTTGTGGCGCAGGACTTCATGTACGGCCTGGGCATTTCGCCGACACCGGCCGATCTGGAAGGCGGCACCAACACGATCGATACCGGCAACGCAGCCATGAAGTATGAAGGGCCCTGGTTCTTCCCGCGGCTGAATAGCCCCGAACTGCGCGAAGAGGGGAAGGAGATTGAGTTCGACGTGGTGTTAATGCCACAGATGGCGGACGAGAGCCGGCCCCACCGCGGTTGGGCTGAAGGCGTGTGCGTACCGAAGAGCGATTTGGTTGACGCTGCCTGGGGGTTTGTCCACTATATGGGCGGCGAAGAGGGCCAGAAGACGTATTCGACCATTACCGGCCGCATTCCCAATACTGCGTCGCTTGTAGAAAACTTCTGGGGCCCGACGATTGAGGAGCGCTTCGGTGTCTCCAACGCGGCCGCCTTCAGCAACGCCTTCCTGCGTTCTGAGGTGGACGTAATCGGCGGCGTCTCTCGCGGGCAGATCTGGAGCGAAGTGGCGAAGCCGGTTGCCTGGGATCCGATGCTGGCCAACAGCGCAACCGCTGCTGACGTCGTTCCCGCGCTCAATGAAGGCGTGCAGGCCCTGCTCGATGCCCACTGGGCGCGACAGGGATAAGAAAGTTTCGCAGAAAAAACAGGGGGCGGCGATACATTTCGCCGCCCCCTCGAGGATCATTCATGGCCGCAACAGCTGCCGTAAGCGGCAAACGACGCGTCTCCAAACGACAACTCCGGGATTGGATCGCCGGCTATCTGTTTGCGTCGCCGTTTATCATCGGGTTCTCGGTCTTCATCGCCTTCCCGATGTTCTATTCGGTCTATCTGATCTTTGTTGAATGGGACCTTCTGCGCCCGCCTGTATTTGTCGGTTTCGCCAATCTGGCGCAGATGTTCAAAGACCCAAAGGTCAATCTCAGCCTCTATAACAGCGCCTTTTATACTATTTTCGCGGTCCCCATCCAATTAACGATCTCCTTCACACTGGCGTTGGCTCTTACCCAAAAGATCCGCTTCCGGGACTTCTACCGGGCAGGATTCTATATGCCGATTATCGTGCCCTTGGTTGCCAGCGCAGTGGTCTGGCAGCGGGTACTGCACCCGGAATTCGGCATTCTCAACGAAGCACTGGGCTGGTTCGGCATTGAACCGCGCATGTGGCTCTTTGAACCGCGCCTCACCAAACCGGCATTCATTTTCATGTCCTTCTGGATGATTGGCCGCCAGATGGTAATTTTCATCGCCGGATTGGGCAGTATCCCGGAATCGCTGAAAGAGGCCGCCAGCCTGGACGGGGCCGGCACGTTTGGCCGTCTGCGCTACGTCATTCTGCCGCTGATGACGCCCTTGATCTTCTACAACATGGTGATCGCAATCATCAACTCCTTCCAATCGTTTGTGCCGGCGATGATCATGACCGAAGGCGGACCACAGGACGCTACTCTATTTGTGGTCCTGAACATCTATCGCAATGCCTTCCAGTACTTCAACATGGGCTACGCTTCGGCTCTGGCCTGGGAGCTTTTCGTCATTGTTGTAGGCTTTACTCTGTTCCAGTTCTACTTGTCTAGACGCTGGGTCTACTACGAGGAAGGGGAATGACGATGCGGTCAGACAGGCAAGCGCAGGGGGCTCTGGCGACCGACTGGCAGTCAACTTCTGCCGATCCACAGGCTGGGAGTGTACTGAGGCCAAGACTGGACGACAAATCTCGCTCAGGGTGGGAGATAGCCCGGCTGGCGGTGCTACAGGTCTTTATGACCCTCCTGGTGATCACGTTCCTGGTGCCTACGTTCTGGATGATCTCCTCCTCTCTGAAAGTCTCGACCGAGGTGTTCGCGCACCCGATCGTCTGGCTGCCCCAGGATCCCCATTGGAACAATTACGTCAAGGCCTTTCAACTATTGCCGCTAACGAGATTCATCTACAACACGCTGATCATTGTTCTGTTTGCTGTCGTGGGAACTGTCGTTTCGTCGGCGCTGGTGGCCTACTCGTTTGCCCGTATCAGTTGGCCGGGGCGCAATTTCTGGTTTGCCTTGCTCCTGGCGACGATGATGCTGCCCGATGTGGTGACCCTGGTACCCCGCTTCCTGATATTCAAAAACCTGAAATGGATCGACACTTGGCTGCCACTGATCGTGCCCTACTGGGCGGGCATCGGCGCAATCTACGTCTTTCTCATGCGCCAGTTCTTTCGCGGCATCCCTATGGAGCTGGAAGACGCGGCCGAGATCGACGGCGCCAGCCGCATCCGCGTATTGGTGCAGATATTGCTTCCTCTCTCCAAGCCGGTGATAGCGACCGTTGCCGTGTTTGCGCTATTGCAGCACTACAACGATTTCATGAACCCGTTGATCTACATCAACTCGATGGACAAGTGGCCGCTGGCCTTGGGCATCCGCGCCTACAATGACTCCTACACCCAGAACTGGGAGGTCGTTTTTGCGGCGAGCACGGTGATGCTGGCGCCGATGGTGGCGATTTTCCTTGTGGCACAGCGTTACTTCGTCCAAGGGATCGCCATGACGGGATTTGGGGGTAGGTAGCACACTTTGGTCCCGACTCGTTTGTCTGGTCTACTTGCTGTGCGGCCGGCACATTTTGGACCCACATCCAGGAATGCCAGCCGCGCCAATTAGATTTTCCACTTCGATGCTCTAGCTTCAGATTACTTCAGCAAGAAGACGCCCCACTGATCGCTTCCAACCAGGCAGCGTAGAAATCGGCAACTGACGCAAATCGCTGCTCACGCGAGGTTTGACAAGCCCTGCTTACAACCTCGAATTGCGCGTCGCTGCCGCGGAAAGCTGAACGCGCCAGCGTACCGTCTGACAGCAGGTTGGCTACAGTGCGCCCCAGCGTGAAGACAGTCGTTCGCTCATCGATTGACGCCCCTCGCTCAAACTCTTCGGGGGCCATGTATCGAGACGAACCAAACATGCGCCCCATCCCATTGACAAAGGGGCCCTCCCGATACCCGTCAAGATCTATGACATGTATATCCTGGCGAGCAAAATCATAGATCAGGGAGCCGTCATAGAAGTCGTTCGCTATCCATCCTGCTTGGGCAAGCGCAAGGTGTAATTCGAAGAGCTGATTGAGCGCGTTCAGAATCTCTAAGACGGGCAGCCTGCGAAAACGCTGAAAGGCCGATTGAAGTTTATAGCGCGTTTCCCGATCTGCGTAGAGAAGTTCGCCGTCGACCCAGTCATAGACGAGCAGTGGCCCGTGCAACGACTCGATATCGTTATGTAGCCGGGGTAGAGCGACATGAGCGCAGCTACGCCACAGGCGGGCCGCATTGCGAAGTAGGGCAACTCTTTCTTTGTGAGACAGAAAGGGGCGTGGATCTGAAGGATCGCCCGCGGTTTTGACGAAGAAGCGCTGCCGGTCAACCTGCACGCCATACGATATGTTGCCTGAGTCCTGTGAATGTTCGTCAAAGACGGCAAATAGAGCGCCCGTCTGATTTAGATGGGCGTTCGGCAATTGATCTGTAGATTCAATGTCCAGCAACCGATGGTTCAACCTTACATCCTCCTCATTTCGCGGGAAGTCGGCAGGCATACTCGACCGGAGCCCGCTTTTTGACAGGCCAGAGGACTGATCAGGCCCTCAATCCTGGTTAGACAGTTACCTTCGGGTAAGACCGGAAACGTCCCTGAGGTTACTCGCTATCGCCCGACACCGCGCACCACGTAGTTGGCGACGGCAAACGAATAGGGTGGATCGTCTGCCTGGGCGTCGCGATATGTGGGAATCCAGGTCCAGCGTTCGCGGCGCTGCGTATTGGGGTGGCTGGCGTGCATGGTCAGGTCGTGGAAGAAGACTGCGCCTCCCGCCTCCAACGGGGCGGTGACGGCCGCGCTTTCATCGACCGTTTCGGGCCGGACTCGGTGGCCGAAACCTATGCCGTCGCTGCTGTCGCCGTCATGGACTAAACTTCCGATGTGGGAACCTGGCATCAACTTGAGGCATCCATTCTCCGGGGTGGCGTCATCGAGCGCGAACCAGATGGAGACCTTGTGCGTCCCCTCCCAGTAGGGCCAGTCCTGATGCCACGGGCTTGGAGTGTGGGTCTCGGTGTCCTTGTAAACGACCTTATCACTTAGGAATTCAACATTTGGGCCAATAATGGCCTCCAGGATGTCGACCAGACGTTTGTCGCGTGCCGCATGGCGGAAAATTTCGCTTCGCCCTGCCACACCAACATATACGCCCGTGGCATCCAGCATTTCCCTGGCAGTATTGCTTCCTCCGAACTCTTGTCTTACCTCAACCAGAATCCTCTGCACTTCCTTCTTCAATGCCTTTGCCTCCTGTCGGAGAAACAGGTTCGGTACGACAGCGAAACCGTATTCAGAAAAGGACTGGGCGATATCAGTAGTGGCTGCGTCCATTGAAAACCGATTCCTTTCTTGTCTCGAATAACTGCCATTTCTGCTCTGGAAGAGGTCAGTATGACTTTACAATGCTGGCAGACTTCGTGTCAATGTCGTTAGTCCTGGCAAATGGGCCGTTTCTTTCCCCCTTCCCAGTGTAAGGTTGAAGTTCAGTTGAGATAGCGGGCAGCGACGCGGCGAAAGGTGTCTGCCCGCTCCGCGACGACATCCAGACCGTCGTTTATGGTAACGCCGAACGCCGAGCCAAGGCCGGCGTCCGATACGCCGATGCTGATATTGATCGAGCGAGACAGCAGGTCGTCAGTGCGGGGCAACATGCCTTCCCGGTACTGCATTGCACCGCCGTTTTCGGCGTAGTGGGGGCAACTGAACGAACAGGACAGCGGCGTAGGCATGCGCTGTTCCAGCAGGTGTTCCATATTATTGTAAACGTGCCAACCGGCCTCGGCCACCACTTTGCTCTCCAGGTCTTCGGCAACTTTTCGCGCTATCTCCGCAGTCGGCAGGATCACCGTCAGAATAGTGGCGACCTCTTCCTCGGCATCGAGCACTTCGCGAAACGCAAGGCCCGGCAGATCTGCTAGGGCCGCCTTCAAATGGCGCTTCTTGGTCTGCAGAAGATCAATCAGACCTGGCAGTTTACGCAGTTGCGCCAGCAGCACGGCCGTCTGCAGCTCGGTATAGCGAAAATCCAGGCCGAGAAATGGGCGCTTGCCGATCTCGACACCGGTCCGCAAAGGGGAATGACCTTGGTCATGAAAAGCGAACGCCCGCCTGTACAACTCTTCATCGTCGGTGATAACCATGCCTCCATCGCCCGACGTGATCGTCTTGTAAATGTTGAAGCTGAACGCGCCGACATGGCCGATGGAGCCTATAGGACTTCCCCGGTAGGCCGCGCCGAATGCCTGGCAACAGTCCTCTATGAGGTACAGGTTGTTTTCGTCCGCGACTGCCTTGAGTTCCTGCAAGCGGGCCGGATTGCCCATCATGTGGACGGCCATGATCGCCTTGGTGCGGGGACTAATCTTTGCCTTCACGTCCTCCGGGTCGAGATTGAAAGTGCGATCGATCTCTGCCAGGACAGGCACGGCGCCGGTGTAGACGATGGCGGAGATGCTGGCCACAAATGTAAAGCCAGGGACAATCACCTCATCGCCGGGGCCGATGCCCAGCGCCACCATCGCCGCCAACAGGGCCGACGTGCCGGAGTTGACCGCCACCGCGTAGCGCACCTGCGACATGGCTGCAATTTCCTGCTCCAACTGGTAAACTTTGCCCTGAAAGCGCGGGTCGTCCCCATCTGCGGTCGAAATGCCGTACCGATAGAGATAGCCGGCTCGCAACACCTGCAGGACTTCCTCAATCTCCTCTTCGCCAACCAGTTCCATGCCGGGTCCGGCCATGTGACGTTCTCCTCTTTTTCAGCGAACCGACCTCCATGCGGTCAGTCCTGATGATGCTCGTATGCGCGTTGCAGTCTCACCCAGTCATGACTCGACGCCTTCAGCCGCCGTAGCCTGCGACATTTGAGATCACCGGAGACCAGGCGAACTCTTCATCCAAGGGAAAGATCGGGCGTGTTATGTATCTGTAAGGTAACCGGGTGAAATCCAAGTCAGAATAACCTGGAGTCAGTGCCAGGATCTCGCGCGGTGCGGCGTCGCGCAGCTCCGGCATGAGATAGCCCAGTTTCACAACGATGATTTTGTGCTCCAGCGGCTCGATTCCGGCCATGCGAAAGTTGTTCAAGGTTGAGAAATACATGCGCCTGTCGGCAACCAGTACACGCACGCCGCCCACGCGTACAGTGGCGATGGCGGCCTCCTTGGTGTCAGGCCCGGCCTGGCAGAGATGTTCCACAGTGCCCGTGACTTCCAAGGGAGCGCCATACTCCGTGTCCATCTTGCCACCCAGGCTGAGCGATACGGTTGCGCCTACGCCGGCTTCGAAACAGATGCGGGCAGCCGCGCTGTCGGGAATACCGGCCACAATCGCGTCAGGGACGTTTTTGGCTATCAGACGCGCAAGAAAATGAGGCGCGTCGCCGGGTGTGCCCGCGGTGGGATTGTCCCCGGAATCTGCGATGAAGACGCAGCTTTCCTCGGCTTCCAAGGCGAGATCGATGGCTTCGTCAGCGGACGCGGCGGCTTCCGAATCAAAAGTGAAGTTGTGGCGCTGGTTCCACATAGCCTGCGCCAGCCGTTTGGCCTGCCGCCGTGCATGGGGCAGGTGCGGCTCGTCCTCGGCAATAACCACGACGCTGCAGGAGGAATACGGCGCGTCCGCCCAGCCAAAGCCGACCAATATTTCGGCGGTGAGGATGCCCGGCTGTTGCCCAATCTCGACAGCCAGCGCCAGCAGCGACTTCATCGGCTCAACGTCAGTGGTAGCCTTTTCGCCGGGCAATATCATCGGCACGCGCACAAAAACAGGCCGCGGGCGATGATCGCCGCGAATACAGTGGACGAGCAGCGTCATCGCCCTTTCCAGCGTTTGCGGCGCGTCACGGTGGGGAGCGGTCCGGTAAACCGTCCAGATATCAGCCTTGTTGGCAAACTCTTCGGTGAGGTTGCCATGCAGGTCAAACCTGGCTGAGATCAGGATTTCGTTTCCAACCACTGCCCTGATCGAACGCACCAGATCGGTCTCGCCGCTCCAGATGTTCTCTACCAGAAGCGCGCCATGCAGGACCAGGCAAATGCCGTCGAGTTGGCCCGCTTGCTCAATACCTTCGACGATCTCGTCTCGCAACTGAAGGTAGGTGGCCTGTTCCACGGTGCCGGATGGGGCCAGGGCACCTGCGTACAATACAGGTACCAGTTCAACGCCCAGGTCGTCCATCATTTCGGCAAGCGTGGCGTATTTCGGTCTCACCGATGACCCCGCCGCCGTCCCCGCTGCATAGGGCGAAAACGGGCCTTTCCCCTGCAAGATTTCCTGGCCGCGCCAGACCTGAAAATGCTCCATTGTTGTCTGTATCGGGGAAGTGTTCAGGGCTTCGTGGCTGATGCCGGCGATTGCTATGCGCATTGGTCTTCTCTCCATGTAAAGAAAGTGCGTGGCGTTGGCGTCCGACTTCAGCCAACTGCGCAATTGGAGACAGGCCTGCCTCAGAGCAGACGCTGCACCTCCTGTAGGATGGGAATCTTACAAGTCGCCCTACTTCGGGAAATTCCAGTTGGACAGTTGAGCAGGCATCCTGAAATGCTCCCTTGCCAGGTGAAATTGAGAACGCCTTTGAAGACTACTTGACTGCGCCGCTCGTCATGCCTTGCACTACCCAACGCTGGAAGAGGACAAAAATGATCATGAGGGGAATGCTGGTAATGGTGGACAGGGCCATGATTGAATTCCAGTCCCTGACAAACTGGCCAAAAAAGGCGGCCAGCCCGATGGTGAGCGGCTGCGCATCGGGTGTGTCTGTTAACGTAACAGCCAGGAGAAACTCGTTCCAGGCAAATATAAAGGCGAAAGTGCCTGTGCCCACGATTCCGGGGACTGCCAGTGGGACTACAATCCTCTGCAAGGCTTGCAGGCGTGTACAGCCGTCAATCATGGCCGCTTCCTCGAGGTCGACGGGGATAGCGTCCATGTATCCTTTAAGGAGCCAGATACATATGGGCAAAATGAAGGCAGAATTTACTACAATAAGTCCAAGGCGTGTGTCATAGAGCCCGACAAGGTGGGCCAAGCGGAAATAAGGTACGATCAGGGTTACTGTTGGCAGCATGAGCAGAGCCATGATGCCCAGCAACATGATCCTTCCACCCCCCATCTTAAAGCGCGAGAAACCATAGGCAGCGAGAAGTCCTAGTACGATTACAATGGCCAGCGTTGACAGAGAAATGATCGAGCTATTGACGAAGTATCCCCGGTAAAGGTCATTCTCAATGAGGGATGCCATATACTCAAAGGTAAGTTGACTTGGGTCCAGCCGTGGCGGATAGGTCAGCACCTCCTTTATCGGACGCATTGCGGCATTTATCATCCAGACCACCGGGGTAAGGATGACGATCGCTGACAAGGATGTCAGAGAGACGATAAAGATCTGGTGAATCAGATACCCGTGCCTGAACCTGAAATCAGAAGCTCGTTTCACCCGCATCTCCTCCTTGAGACAAGACTCTCAGATAGATAATGATAAGGATAGCAAGCATGATCAACATGAGTGTGCTGACTGCCGCGCCGTACCCAAGATTTCCATCCAGCAGGGCCGTCTTATAGATGTAATAGGCCACCGTCTCGGTGCTACGGAGAGGACCGCCCCGTGTTAGCATCCGAATCAGGTCGACGTGGCCTACGGTTGTAATGATGTCTATAGTCGAGATCGCGATCAGGATGGGTCGCAGTTGGGGTAGGGTGACGTGCCAAAACCGTTTCCAGGCGTTGGCCCCGTCAACCTTGGCCGCTTCGTATATCTCGGCTGGGATCGCCTGCAGGCCACCAAGAATTATGATCATGTAGAACGGATAGGACTTCCAGGTATTTACCGCTACAACCGAAGCCATTGCCAGACCCGGTTTGGCCAGGAATTCAATAGGCGCCTCCTGGTTCAAGAGCCCTACCCACATGTAATTCAGGAGTCCAAATGGATGATAGAGGAGTGTCCACATCAGGCCCGAAGATGCCGTGGAAAAGACCCAAGGCAGAATCAGCAGGCCGCGCATAAAGTTTCTCAAGGTGGTATTGAACCACTCTTCATTCAGCAGTAAAGCCAATCCCATGCCGATTGATATGTGCAGGATTACCGAGGATATGGTGAATACAAGGACATTCCTCAGGCTATTCCAGAACCACGGGTCCTGCACAAGATCTGTATAGTGCCGGATGCCGACGAATTTGGGCACGCCTGCTTCAACATCCACCAGGCTCATCTGCAAAGTTCGCAGAAGGGGGAAGACGCTCACAAACAGGAAGAAGAGAATTGCCGGCCCCACAAAGAAGTACCCATTCATCATTCGCCAAGGGACTCGACGCGCGCGCACAGACCCTGACTCGATCCCTTTGCCTGCCGTGACCTCTTCTCCCGTAGCTGAAGAAGCTGCAGGTGGCGTCCCCTTTTCACGCATATGATTTCTCTCTGACTTTCGAGGGAGATTTCGGAAATGGAGCGGGCACCCAAAAGGGGGCCTTGCAGTTCGTGAACGCCTGCAAGGCCCCTTGACAGTTCGCAATTTCAGGTACTGCTCCGAAACAGACCTCTATGCGCCAACGGAACCATCAGAAGACTGTTGGGTCCTTAACGTTACTTGGCGGCATCCAATTCCGCCTGCCAGACGGCTGCAGCCTCATCCAGTGCTGTCTGAGCATCCTTTTCCCCGGCAAGCACCTGTTGGAATGCCTGCTGAAATGCGTCGATCAGCTTAGAGGCTTCCGGAAGGGGAGCAAACAGGATGTTGCTCTCAGGATCCTGATTGGCAAATGCGGGGACATGCCTCAACATGGGATCTTCCGAATCTGCCAGCGAATCAACAGCAGCGTTAGTCGCCCACAACAAGCTGACTGTCTGGGTCATCTTGAGCGATACTGCATCCGAATAAATGTACTTGAAGAACTCCCAGGCTTCTTCCTTATGGGGAGAGTTGGCGGCGATGCCCATGCCGCTGCATGCCCAGGAGTAGCCGCCGGTGTTATGCGTCCAAGCTGGCGCATAAGCCATTCTGATTTCGGGATCGATCTGTTTCGCTTTGGTCCAGATGAACGGCCCGTCGATGATTGCCGCCGTCTGACCGCTGGCCACAAACTCCAGCATCAGGGCCTGGTCCTCGCCAAAGGAACCGGGTACGACCAGGTCTTTGTCGTAGAGATCCTTCCACCACTGCATGGCTGCCACACCTTCGGCAGAGTTAAAGGCAACGTTGCCGTCGGCGTCAAGCATTTGGCCGCCCTCTTGGGCAAGACGGAAGTTGAAGTAGCGCAACAGTAGAAAGCCACCGTCCTGCAGCGGCATACTCATCCCGTAGGAATTCGACTCTTCGTCTCGCAGAGCTTCCAGGACAGCCACAAACTCATCCCAGTTGGTCGGCGGCTCAAGGCCTTTCTCTTCGAAAATGTCGACGTTATAGGCGAACTGGTAGGGAATGAGATAGAGGCAGAGTCCCCTGGTCTCGCCAAGCAGGTTCATCGGCGTTGTCGGTGTCAGTTTGGCTGCGAACTCGGGATCATTCTCCAGCCATGGACCAAGGTCTTCGATGAACCCCTGTTTGGTCAGGCCCGCGATCCACGTGGACTCCGTACCGAAGAGGTCGTATGATTCGCTTCCTCCGGCAGCGGCAGCCTGAAGCTTACCGGCCATTTCAGGCCAAGGGACGTCGACAACGGTCACTTTGATGTTAGGATTCTGGGCTTCAAAGTCGGCGATTAACTGGGCGTGATTGTCTGGTCCCCATTCATTGACCCACCATTGGAGCCAGGTGATCTCGACGACTTCCTCCTCCATCGCGTCTGCTTCGGAGGCCGTTCCAGCTGCCGACTCGGGTTGAGCTACGCAAGCTGACAGGAGGACAGCCAGAACTATCATGGCCGCCAACACTGAGAATCGAGTTAGTTTCTGCATGGTTTTCCTCCTCAGGAATCCAGGAACCGTAGATTGAAACCGTCAGATAGCCTGTCCCCGCTAGCCCTTGGCTTGGCAAGCAGAACCAGACTCGGCTGCTGCCGCGGCACTTGTGGAAGGTGCAGTTGAGTGACTTAGGCTTTTGGATTAGCAAGAGACTAAGGGGTTCAATTGGACACTTATTCGAATTCAGCCAAGGATGGGTGAATGATCAATGACCAGGAAGCCATTGCGCAACGACACTACAAAGGCCAAGCCTTGCTAAAGCAGTTAAGTAACGAACCCCAAAAGCGCACGACAGTCCCAGAAATGATGGTGCGTTCATTTTTATACTATAAAAGTGTGGACTGAGTCAAACAGGTCTTTTTGGGCCAGGATGATCCAAATAGGTGCTGGCAGGTCGGAAATGGTATCGGTACCTCACCAGCCCAAATGGCTGCCCGCCGCCCTGAATGCGCGAATCAGAGCGAAATCATCAACCGCCATTCAGAAGGAAAGGGGCGCTGGCCAAAGCATCGCTGATGCCGGGGAACGTCTGCCCGGCGGGTCTCGCACATTGATTACTCGTTACCACTGGCTGGATTTGTTGATCAGGGGAAGTTTCCAATAGAGTGAAACGGTGAAAGTGAAGTTTCGAGCAACCGGGTCCCATAGGGGATGAATTCCAAAGCCTTTTCTTCGCACTGGCATTTAGCTGGCTTGAGCCTTGAACGATATCAACTCTCTTAGCATTCAGTTTCGACCGGTAACACCCGAGCGATTGCCCGATCTGATTTCTTTTTCGCAGTGCCACGGCAAATTCCGTTACTGTTCCTGCATGCGATGGCGAATGACCAGCTCCGCCTATCGCCGTTCATCCAAACAGGACCGTGTGGACGCGCTCGAAGAGCTGGTGCGCGCGTGTACCCCTGTCGGAATCCTCGCATACTCAGAGGAGCAACCGGTCGCGTGGTGTTCGATCGCGCCGCGGGAGACCTACCATGCCTTGGAACGCTACCGCGCGCTGCCCCGCATCGACGACTCCCCTGTATGGTCGATTGTGTGTCTTTTCGTGGATCGCCATTTCCGTCGCCAGGGGCTCACGAGCATGCTGTTGAAGGCTGCGGTCGACTACGCCCGCGACCAAAATGCTCCTATTGTCGAAGGCTATCCAGTCGCTCCGGATGCCACGTCGTACACTTACATGGGCACGCCGGAAACATTTCGCCGCGCCGGCTTCGTGGATGTGACACCGACGGGTCAGGACCGCTTGGTGATGCGCTACACGACGCTTTCTGAGATTCGCCAGAAATATTGACTTATCGGAGAGCATGTAATATTCTCTTTGGCATGAAAACATCGATCATTTTAGACGACGACCTATTGACGAAAGCGAAAGTATACGCAGCTACGACGGGCAAGACACTCACTGCTGTCGTCGAGGAGGCGCTGCGCGAAATGCTTGCACGACGCATAGTGCAAGCCGACCGCCCTCGGGTGTCTCTAACAACTGTGAAAGGCAAGGGTGTACGTCCTGGAATTAATCTTGACGACTCTGCCGCCCTGCTAGACAAGATGGAAGAATTGGATGTTTCTTCCTGACGTAAATGTGTTGGTCTACGCCCACAGAGAAGAATCCCCAAATCATCTCGCCTATCTGCATTGGTTGGAAAATCTGATAAACGGAACCCATATCTACGGAACGGCGGAACTGGTTCTGAGCGGATTCCTCCGCATCGTTACGCATCCACGCATTTTCGATCCGCCCAGTTCCTTTGTGGATGCCCTGGCATTTGTCGAGGAAGTTCGCAGTCAGGCTAACTGCAGGATCATTCGGCCTGAGACACAACACTGGGAGATTTTCTGTCGACTATGTAGGGAATCCAATGCCAAGGGAAATCTCACTCCTGACGCTTACTTTGCGGCCCTCGCGATTGAGTCGGGTTGCACCTGGATCTTTACCGACCGAGATTTCGGTCGTTTCAAGGGATTAGATTGGCAGCATCCTCTCGAACTTCCCACATAACCACCAAATTACGCCTGCTCGGAGCAGATTCCATGAACCCTTCTGAATTGACGCACATCTGGAGCGAGGCGCCCCAGCTTTCGGACGCTCTTACCAAGTTTCCCCAATCGGTCACCCGTCTGATCGCCGACCCGGCTGACCCAGTTGGCAGCGCCAAGCCGGCCCAGGCGATTCTGGCCGCCGCGGCAATCCGCTACAACGACCAAGTCTTTGATCGGTTGCCCAATCTGCGCATCCTCGTGCGCACAGGTATAGGCATCGACAACGTAGACATAGACGCCGCCACCCGCCATCACGTTGTATTCTGCAACACGCCAGACGGCCCCACCGAATCAACCGCCGAACACACGGTCGCTCTGATGCTGGCAGTGGCCAAGCAGGTCAAACCGGGGATGGAGCAGCTGGCTGCCGGTGACTTCGCGCCTAGAGGGTTGCCAATGGGCACGGAACTGATGGGGAAGACGCTCGGGCTGGTGGGGCTGGGTCGCATCGGCGGGCGCGTGGCCCATATTTGCGGGCGCGGCTTTGATATGCGAGTGCTGGCCTTCGATCCCTACATCACCGCGGAGCGGGCCGCCGAGCTCGGCGTAGAACTCGCCGACTTGGACACCGTCATCGCCAGCGCCGACTTTCTCAGCATGCACGCGCCGTCAACACCGGAAACCCACCATCTGATGAACGCCGACCGCTTCGCCCAGATGAAGACCGAGGCAGTCCTCCTGAATCTGGCCCGCGGCCCGCTCGTGGACCCAGAGGCGCTCTTGGAAGCGCTGGACAACGGGCAGATCCTCGGCGCGGGGCTGGATGTGTTTGACCCGGAGCCGCCCCCGGTCTCTTCGCGACTGCGCACCCATCCCAAAATCGTGGCGACCCCTCACTCGTCGACGACAACGATCGAAGGCCGCGGGCGCATCGAACACATGGCTGTGGACGCGGTGCTCGACTTCTTCAACGGCAGGCAGCCGAAAGACATCTGCAACCCGGGAGTTCTGGAACACGTCCAGTTTAGCGGTAGCTGATTGGCAGTCAGCCGCTCTTGGTCGCTGCAGGGTGGAGGGAATTCAGACCTTCATTGGTCATTCATACTGCACATCCACCGCGGTCACGCGCGGCGTGCCGCACGCATTCCACGCGCCCAAGGCCAGTCTGTACTGAACCCACTGGCCGGCAGTTGCTTCTGCCTGCAACGCCTGCGGCCCTTCAATCCACTCCGCGCCATCGCCAGACCCTTGCCACGCCGCTCCTTCCAACGCAGCGGCCGTGTCCCCAAATCGCAACTGGGCCTTGAACCAGGTGCGCGGCGGCGTCTCCGCCTGCCAGGAAATCTCCGTCACACGAGCGCCCGCCGGCAATTTGTACGGCGCCGAAACATAGTACTCCTCTGCGCCGCGGTCGTGGATGCTGTGCGGGCTTACCGCGGTCATCCCGTGCGGGCCTGACGTCGGCAGCCGCGTCTGGCGCTCGGCGCTGAAGCCATCGGGGCCATTCCACCAGACAGCCGAAAAGCCGATATGGTCGCCCTCCACCTTGTGGTTGGCGATCGCCAGGTCGACCCAGCCGTCGCCATTGAAGTCGGCAGCAACACAGCCGGACGCGGAGTGTGTGAACAGGCGCGTGCGGTCTGTCGCGGCAAAGCCGCGCCCGGCGCGGTTCCAGTAGAGGAAGGAGTCGATGTCCCGCTCGCGCCCATTGTGATAAGAGCAAATGAAGAGGTCCAGCAGGCCGTCGTTGTTGAAGTCGGCCACCGCCATCGAGTTGACCGCGCTGGCTGGCAGCAGCGTACGCCGGTCCTCACGCAGGCCGTCGGGCCCGTTCCAATAGATGTAGACAAAGGAGTCGTGCGGTCCGTCCTGCGAGGTCATGTGGCCGCCGATGATGAGGTCCAGATAGCCTTTGCCGGTCAGGTCGGCCGCGCGTGCGCACGCGCCCCGCACGACTGAAAGCGCTTGGCAGCGGTCCATGCTGAAGCCTTCCGGCCCGCCCCACAGAATCAAGCTGCGGTCATACGCGATCTGGGGCACTACCAGATCCAGCCAGCCATTGTTGTTGAGATCAGCCAGGTAGATCCAGCGCGGTTCGTTGTATACCTCGCCCTCATATTCCATGCGTATGCGCTGCGGATTGACCGTATCGAAGCACAGCCCTGTCGCTGGATCGGCGGAACCGCCGTAGAAGATCAGCAGGTCGGGATTGTCGAAGCCACAGAAAATAAGATCAAGATAGCCGTCGCGGTTGACGTCCCCGACGCAGACGCCGTGCGCCCTTGCTGTCGGCAGGATCCAGGTTGGTTCGTCTGCGAACCCCTGCGGCCCGTTCCGCAGCAGATAGGAGCCCGGATCGCGGTCAACCGAGTTTTCCGATGCGTTGGCCAGCACGATGTCCACGCGGCCGTCATCGTCGAAGTCGCAACAGACGGCCTCGACCGCGCCCCAGCCTGGCAGCTCCTGGCGCCGCTGTGGCGAGAAACCTTCCGGCCCGCCAAAGTAGATAAAAGGATTGATGTTGCCCAGGCGGTTACGGCCAAAATGGTTGACAAAGATGACTTGCGGCGCCATGTCAGAGCCCGCCCCAGCCAGCAGTACGCGGCGAGCGTCGTGACAGGGAAGGCGGACGGGATCGTGGTCTACGCCGTCGCGGTTCCCGCGGTAGATGAGCGAGTCGGCACTGTAGGAGTCAGCAGTGTGGGTCTGACAGAGGATCACATCGGCACAGCCGTCGCCGGTCAGGTCTGCGACCGCAACATCGCAGGCGTGATGACTCCTTAGTGGAATGCGGCGCTTCTCGTCAAACCCTCTATCGCCGCCCCAATAGATCCACGAACGCTCACCTTCGTCAGTTGGCTCGCGGCAGGCCAGCACGAGGTCATCATGGCCGTCGCCATTTACATCGCCCACTGCGACTGCCATGGCGCTCGCACAGGCAAGCACCAGCGGCGTACCCAGACTTCGGTCCGCGCCGACTGGCACGAGGGAGACATCCTGTGGCTGAGGCAAGAACAGATGGGGTACGCCGTCCAGCTTGATGACGCCGGCCAGCGGCCTGGCCTCCTCCACGTGCTCCGCATATTGCGCTGCCACCTCGTTCAGGCCGGTCTGATCTGCGTCTGGATCATTACAGACCGTCTCCCGTCCAGACTGGATACCGTCTGCGCCGCCCCAGTAGATTGACACCAATCCATCGCCGCTGCGTACGACCAGGTCGGCGTAGCCGTCCCCGTCCAGGTCGCCGGCCGCCAGCTGCTCCGCGGAGATCTCAAGGTCGACGAACCGGTGCGGCTCGAATCCCAGCTCGGTCTGATAGAATATGCGCAGCGAGCCTTGGCTGACAAAGGCCAGGTCGGGAAATCCGTCACCATCAAAGTCCCCAGCAGCCACCGATTCGCATTGCGGAACCGGCAACTGCTGCTGCCGGCGCTCGCTCATCCCGTCGGGCGCGCCGTAGTAGACGATGGCATTGAGGTCGGGACGAATCCCGTTGTTCCGCATCCCCAGCACCAGGTCGTCATAACCGTCACCATTCAGGTCTGCGACCGCACCCGTCCACGCGCCCTCCGCCGGCAACTCCGTGAGGCTCACTGCCCCTAACGGGTCTTCGTACACGTAGGCCGGCGGGCGCTCCTGGTGATTCTGGCTGTTACAGTAGACCAGGTCCAGGTGGCCGTTGCCATTGAGATCATACTGGTGGATGCGCTGCAGAACGCCGGCGCGGGACACATACAGGTTCTGCCCTGCATTGCCGAAGTGGCCTTGGCGAAAGCTCTCGAATCCGTGCGTTGTCCAGGTGGTAGTCATTTGTCGGGACTCTATACTGTAAGGAAGGCGTTGTCAATACGCGATTTCACGTCGAGCATAGCGCAGCGGCCGTGCGCTCAACGCTCCAATTTCCCCCCAAAGTACGGCAGCTTGTCGGTTCGAGCCCGCCGATGTGCCTCTTGTCCAGATCTTCCTGTTTACTGTACCCTTTATAGCGGGCTCAATGAAAGGCAATTGAGATTGTCAAATTGCTTAACGATGCGCGGAGTGGAATTGGAGACGCGGTCCCGGTTGATTCACTTGCATGTTTTCGGACATAGGAGCACCCAGATGGCAGTTCAACAGGTACTCTTGCTTGGACACCCAAAACTATACGAAATCTGCGAACCGGTTCGCCGCAATGAACGCGACAGCCTCGAACCGGTCATCCAGGATCTGCACGACACTTTGTTCGACTTCCGCCGCAAGTATGGTGTCGGACGGGCGATCGCCGCACCCCAGATTGGTGTTATGAAGCGCATGGTCTACATGTATATTTCATCCCCAACCGTCCTCTTCAATCCCGTCATTGACCAGGAAAGCGAAGAGATGATCACGCTGTGGGATGACTGCATGTGCTTTCCCGATCTGGTTGTAAAGGTCCGGCGGCACAAGGCTTGCCGCATAACATTCCTTGACCGGAGCTGGCAGAAGCAGACCCTGCTGCTCGAAGATGATCTGTCAGAGCTGCTTCAACACGAATGCGACCATTTGGACGGCGTGTTAGCCACTTCAAGGGCAATCGACACAAGGTCCTTTGCCCTGCGCAGCCAAATGGAATTCCTGGCCTGAATTCAAGGACCACCCCTCCACGCCCCTTTCCCTGCTGTCTTCTCGGCTCGCCATCTACCCTGCTTCCACTTCAACCACAGTTTCCAGGAAATTGAATTGGGCCTATCTGGCGCCCGACTGGAATGCCTTTGAGACAGTCGGCGCTGACATTGAGTTGATGGTAAACTGTAAATGTGCCTTCTATGCCGCTAATGCTTGAAGGATGGCGCGCGTTGTGAAAGATTTCAGACTAACTTTGCCGAAAATGACGCTTCAGACTCGCGACTGCGCCGCCGGCTGTGCTCGCGGCAACATCCCACTAGCTTTGAATCTCCCACCGCCTTAGGACTAAGAGGCCATCAGAGTCTTCACCCGCAAATTTGTCAGGATGAAATGGCACCAGAGACGCTCCGACAGTCCCGGTAATGGCCGGGAATCGAGCGAATAAGTGTCAGAACGGTTTTTCTGCTAAGGCTGACCCCGATTCCCAGTTCACCTCAAAATCGCAGGAGGCGATTATGTCAGATAGCGAGTCATTGAAACAGCGCATTCGCAGGGGAGACATCGTGATCGGCGTGTCCGCCCCTGTTAGCGCCGGCAAGAGCCAACTTGAAGACATTCTCGGCAAGGACTCTTACAGCTTCCTGTCGGTGGACAGCCAGCATGCGCCTTACAACGAAGAGAAGCTGGTCGAATTCTGCGGGGTGGCCGCGGAGCTGGGGATTCCGGTCCAGTTTCGCATCAAGCACACGCGGCACGCCTACCTGATCGGCAATATCCTCGATCTGGGCCCGCTCGGCATCGAGATTCCGATTGTGGAGGACGAGGCGACGGTGGATGAAGCGCTCGAAGCCTTCTACTATCCCCAGGTCGGCAGGAGGAGCTGGGGCGGCGCAGCGCGTTATGGCATCGAAGGACGCGACGACCGCCTGCAGTATGCCGACTGGTGGAACCGCACCGGTATTCTGTGCCTTCAGATGGAGTCGGTTCGGGCAGTGACCAATGTGCGCAAACTTGCCAAGCCGGGCGTTGACTGCCTGACGTGGGGGCCGAATGATCTGCTCTACGACCTGGAAGCGCATCCCGAGCATCCTTTCAAGAGCGTAGACGACTGTGTGCGCCACGCGCTCAAGCAGCTGCAGGGCGCGGACGCCAAGATCAGCTTCAGGAGCTACTCGCCAGAAAATCGCAACAAATATATCGATATGGGCGTCACTGTGTTGATGGAAAGCCCGATACCCTGACACCCGCTTCGCCAGGGCTTTTGACGGTTGCCCGGATTGAGATCCGCACCGACTGCAAGAGGTCTGTCTACGAAGGGCCGCGAAAAAGAAACTCTTGTGACAATGGAGGAGCGAGATGGCAGGAAATAGTGGCTTTTCCGAATACAAGGTGGTCGAGGGGTGGGGGCAGGGACCGGCCGGCCGCGCCTTCGGCGGCGTAACGCCGGCGGTGGCGACCGACTCGCGTGACCGCGTCTACATCGCCCGCCGCGAACCTCCGGCGATCCTGGTCTATGATCGTGAAGGCAATTACCTAACCGAGTGGGGTGGCGACCTCTTCAAGAACCCGCACAGTGTCTGGTTCAACGAACAGGACCAGCTGTACGTGGCCGACGTCGATGACCACACTGTTCGCAAGCTCGACACCGACGGGCGCGTGTTGCAGACCCTGGGAACGCCCGGCAAGGTCGGCGCGCCCGGCCAGCCTTTCAACATGCCCACCTGGGCAGTGTTAGCCCCGTGGGGTGATCTCTACGTCACCGACGGATATGGCCAATATCGCGTGCATCGCTTCACCGCCGACGGAACGCTGCTGCACTCGTGGGGAGAAGAGGGCACCGGCCCCGGCCAGTTCGCCCTACCGCATTGCCTGCGCGTGGACAGCCGCAATCGCATATTAGTCCTGGACCGCGAGAACCGGCGCCTCCAGATCTTTGACGCGGACGGCAACTACCAGGGCGAGTGGCCCGATCTCGACGGCCCCAACGATCTCTTCATCGACAAGGACGACAACGTCTACATCGCCGAAGGCAACTACCGCATCAGCGTCTTCAATCTGGATGGCGAACTACTTGCGCGTTGGGGCGAACACGGCGAGGCCGCGGGCCAGTTCGCCGATCACCCGCATGGGCTGTGGCTCGATTCGCACGGGGACCTGTATGTGGCCGAAGTGCCCTTTCTCGATAACCGGCTGCAGAAATTCACCCGAGAATAAAACGGGAGACGCATCATGCTCACCACCCAGCAGGTCGCACACTTTGACACTTTTGGCTTCCTCTTCCTGCCGCAGCTATTCTCGGCCGATGAGATAGCGGAAATCCGGCGCACGGCCGATGCGCTGTGGAGAGAAGAGCGCGGCGGGGGTCCCGACGAAGGGGCATACCAGCATGTCGCGCCATTCCTCGAATCGAGCCTCGAGCTTTCCTCACTCGTTGAAGACGACCGCATCTACCTGACAGTGGAACGGTTGTTGGGCGCCGGTTTCGTCTGGGGCGGCTCCGAGGGCAACAAGGGCAGCTTCAACGAAACGCAGAGCCACGGCTGGCACTGTGACCGCCCCGGCGAAGAGGAGCCGGACTATGTGCGCATCAAGATAATGCTGTACCTGACTCCCACGACGAAGGATACGGGGGCTCTTCGCGTGATGCCCGGGTCACATCGCCCTCCCCTCTATCACCAACTCCAACAGCTCAACCACATCCAATCAAAGCCGCATGAAATGCCCTTCGGCGTAGCGGGGCCGGAGCTGCCCAGTTGCGCGCTGGAGGTCGAGCCGGGCGACGCTGTATTCTTCAATCACTATCTGTACCATGCCGTCTTTGGCAAGCAGCCCGACCGGCGATACATCGCCCTGAAGTTCGCCGCGATGCCAACATCTGACCGCCATTTCGAAGCCCTGAGAAAACACGGCGCCTTCTCCTTTCACCGCTCCTTCACGGCCCGCGAGAGACCGCGCATCCGGCAAATGATCGAGCAGCTGCCGGCCGAAGATTGGGCCTGACGGTTGCGGGCGAGCCGTCGCCTTTGAGAGAGGAGTCACCATGCCCACAGTCGTAAATTGGAGAGAGGCGCAGCCGGTTGTCGGCCATGAGAGCGCCATCGTCTGGAGTTGCTTGCAGCCCAAGCCAACCGGCAAAGCCGCCGCCTGGCAGCCGGCCCAAGGGGAAGCGCTGGAAAAGCTGGGCGTTTTCACCCTGCACGCCCTGCAAGGGCGCAAACAGTCGGACCATCACAAACACGAGAATCGCGAGCAACTCTATTACATCCTCGACGGCGCCGGGCAGATCTTGTGCGGCGACCTACTGTCCCCTGTTGAGGAGGGGGATATCATCTACCTGCCGTCCGGGCAGTTCCACCAGCTTTTTAACACAGGTGATGGTTGGTTGTACCACCACGTGATCAACATGCCGGTTGACGGTGACGGCGGCCAGTTCGTGTTACGCAATTGGCGCGATGTTGCCCCGCTGAGTGACAAGTCGGGCGCGGTGCGTTGGCGTCTTCTCGGCCCCGTAACTGAGCGGGAAGGCGGCTGTCTGCGCGGATTGGCCTTCATCGATCGGGAGATGGTGCAGCCGCGACGGCGGTCTGCCGAAGGGAATTCGGAGGATCTTGAGCAGATATACTACGTCCTGGCCGGCGCTGGCACACTCGTCGCCGACGGCCAGGAAAGAGCGATCGGTGAAGGCGACGCCATCCACCTGTCGCCGGATACGACCTACTACATAACCAATACTGACCAGGCATGGCTGACCTATCTTATAGTCGCCGCCTGCTAGGGAGTTGTAAATGAGAATTCTGATTACAGGCGCTGCCGGCGCCGTCGGCACGGTTCTTGTCAACGGTCTGCGCGATCGCTACCAGCTACGCGTTTTCGACCGCGTGCCCTTGCCCGATTTTGAAGACGCGGTTGTGGGCGAGTTGACCGACTTTGAGGCCGTGGCCGCGGCCACGCAGGACATGGAGGCGGTTGTCCACCTGGCCGGCAATCCCTTGGGCGGCGCGCCGTGGGAGGAGATTCTCAACAGCAACATCATCGGAACCTACAACCTGTTCGAGGCGGCCCGCCAAAACAACGTGCGCCGCGTCGTTTTTGCAAGTCGCGCCGGCCTGCTTGCTCCCTACCCAGAGGAGATCACCCGCACTATCGATATGCCGCCCCGCCCCGAAAGCTACTACTCAATTAGCAAAGTTTTCGGTGAGAACCTGGGTTACATGTACGCCAGCAAGTTTGGGATGGAGTGCGTTTCCGTCCGCATCGGCAATGTGCGCGCCGACCGGCCCCATGCCGATCATCCCCACCACCTCAGCCACCCCGACCTGGTGCGGGTCTTCGAGCGCGCCGTCATCCATCCGAACGTACAGTACGAGGTGGTCTTTGGTGTTTCCGGCGGTGAGTGGCCGCTCTACGACCTGGAACACGGCTACCGCGCGATAGGGTATAAACCGCAAAGCCCTCGTACGAGTGGATAGTGGAGATTCGCGAGACAAAACTACTCAGCCATCGCCAATTCACATCGATGTTCTCTCACTACGCACTCCTCTTTACTCTCTCTTTGCATATGGGCGGTCGGGCCTTCGGCCCTCCCTTGTGCAGGGGCTGCGCCCCCGCAACGCCCCCCTACAAAACCATCGCTCTCCGACCGTGTGTGCGCATTCCAGCCGTGCCGCTCCAGCAACCTGGCTGCCGCCAACCGAATACGCAATCAGATAGCCTGAATGGCGACTGGGATAAAGGGCTGGCCAAGACAGGCACTGTATATGGCTGAGCAGTTACCGCGAGGCTTTGATCTCGAACTGATGCGGTATGCTATAATTTGCAGGAGAGACATCTGAAACGTGAGGCGCCCTGAAAGCAATTGAGGGCGCAAAAAGCTCTGATTGTGTAAGTACACTAAGAGCAGTTGCCGAACACAGGTCTCTGCCAGTGAAACTGTCATCCGAGTACCTGCAAACTCTTAACCGCATTCAGGAACGGATACTGTGGCTGTCCATGCGCATCGTGCATGAGGCCAACAGCGTTCGGCCGCAGCGGGACGGTGTCAAAGTGGGCGGTCACCAGGCTTCGTCCGCGAGCATGGTGACCATAATGACGGCGCTCTATTTTCACCTGCTCAAGCACGGTGACAGGGTATCGGTAAAGCCCCACGCTTCCCCGGTCTTTCACGCCATCCAATACCTGCTCGGCCAGTTGCCCCGCGACTATTTGACCACGCTGCGCGCCTTTGGCGGCCTGCAGGCCTACCCCAGCCGCACCAAAGACCCCGACCCCGTCGATTTTTCCACCGGCTCCGTAGGGCTGGGAGCAGTTGCGCCGGCCTTCGCCGCGCTGACCCACCATTACGCCCAGATGCACTTTGGTGAGGTAACATCGAATCGCTTCATTGCCATCATCGGCGACGCCGAGCTGGACGAGGGCAATGTCTGGGAAGCCGTCTTCGACGAATGGATGGCAGAACTGTCCAACACGATCTGGATCGTAGACCTGAATCGCCAGAGCCTGGACAGGGTGATTCCCGGCATCCGCGCCGGGACGCTGAAATCGATGTTCGACAGTTGGGGCTGGCAGGTGTTGGAGGCGAAGTACGGACGCAGGCTCCAAAGTCTCTTCGCAGAGAAGCACGGCGAACGCGTGCGCAAACGCATTGATGACATGAGCAATGAGGAGTATCAACTACTGGTGCGGCTGCCCGGCGACGAATTGCGCCGCCGCTTCGTCACGGTAAACGGCCACAAGGACAGGCACCTGGAAGAGCTGCTCGCCCCAATTAGCAACGAAGAACTGCCCGGTGTCGTCGGTAATCTGGGCGGCCACGACCTCACCGAGATGATTGGCGTCCTTGAAGAGGCCGATGCCACGGCAGACCGCCCCACCGTGATCTTCGCCTATACGATTAAAGGCTGGCGTTTGCCGATCGCAGGCGACCCCCACAACCACTCGAAATTGCTGAGCGTGGATGAGATGTCAGCGCTCGGCGAGGAGCTGGCGATACCTCGTGACGATGAATGGGCCGCATTTGGGCCGGGATCGGACGAGAGTGTTCTCTGTACCGAAATTGCCCGCCGACTCTATCCCTCCTCTGACCTGCCCGACATCAATTCCCAGCAGAAGTCGAATGGGAATGAGATGCAACCTCCCATCGGTCTCTCGGCGCAGGACGTTCCTGAAAGTGTGCCGGTCCGTACCCACGGCATGCTCAGTACCCAGCAGTCATTTGGCCAGACTCTGGTCAGCATGAGCCGCAATCCGAAGCTCGCGCCGCGTATCGTCACAACCTCGCCCGACGTCTCCACCTCCACCAATCTGTCAGGCTGGATCGCAAAACAGGGCGTTTTTTCCTTAACCGAAGGCGAAATTTACGAACTGGAAGAAAATCGCGGACTCAGTTGGCGCTACGGCCCCGACGGCCAGCACATCGAGTTGGGCATTTCCGAGATGAATCTGTTTATGATGCTGGGCATGCTGGGCCTCTCAGCGGAGTTGAACGGCCAGCAGCTTATACCTGTCGGCACTGTCTACGATCCCTTCGTGTTGCGAGGACTCGACTCCTTCATCTACGGCCTCTACTCCAAGTCCCGCTTCATTGTCGTCGGCACACCATCAGGCGTCAGCCTCGCTCCCGAAGGGGGCGCGCACCAGTCTACCGTTACTCCGTCTCTCGGCGCAGAACTGCCAAATCTGAACAGCTATGAGCCCTGCTTTGCACAGGAGTTGGTCTGGATCATGCTGGAAGCGGTCCGCCAGTGCTGCCGCGACGTGGATGGCAGAGCAACCTATCTTCGTCTCTCTACCAAGCCGACCGATCAGTCAATGCTGGATCCTGCCCTGGAACGACTGGGGGCGACTGAACTGCGGCGCCAGGTACTTGAAGGCGGTTACCGTCTTTTGGACTGGCAAACGGCCGCGCCGGAAGCAGATCCCCGCTCGCTGGTCCACATCGCCTCATCCGGCATCATGCTGCCGGAGGCGATGGAGGCGGCCGCGATGTTGCAGGCAGAGGGCATAGCCGTCAACGTGCTCAACCTGACCAGCCCCCGCCGCCTCTTTGAAAACTGGCGCGCCGCCCAATGGGGCCGTCGACCCGGCAGAGAGCCAAGCCGGTTGCTATCATGGCTTATTCCCCCCAATGAGCGCCAGGCCCCAATCGTCACCGTGCAGGACGGGGCATCCCACAATCTGGCCTGGCTGGGCAGTCTATTTGGCAGTTACCTGATACCCTTGGGCGTGGACGACTTCGGTCAATCCGGCACGCCTGCCGACCTCTACCGCCACTTCGAGATCGACAGCAACGCGATATTCGAGGCGGCGCTCGTAGGTCTGAATCGAACCGAGTTCAGGTAGAACCGCGCTGAAGTGTGGCTGGTTGCAGCAGTTATACGGTGCAGATCGCCAGCCACCCGAAGTTGCCGCTTAGAGGAGGATTCCGTGGCCGAGATCATACCCATGCCCGACCTGGGTTTTGAGGCCGGTGAAGGTGAACTGTCAGTCTGGTTGAAGAACGTAGGCGACGCAGTTCAGGCGGGCGAACCCATCGCCGAATTCGAATCAGAAAAGGTGACGCTGGAGGTGGAGGCGCCGGTTGCGGGCGTCCTGCTGGAGTTCCTCATTCAGCCCGGACAAAGCGTTGCCGCGGGCGCGCCCATCGCCCGCGTTGGTGAGGCGGATGAGCTACCCAGCGCGCCGTCGCCGGCGCAATCCCAGGAGCAGTCGCCACCCCCGGTTGCGCCGCCTGAAGTAGAAGCGCCTTCCGCTCCACTGCCAGTCGCACCTCAGGAGGATCAGCCGTCTGTCCCTGTATACGCGCAGCCCATAGGGAATGGTGTATTGGCCACACCCATAGCCCTGCGCATGGCCCGCGAGCACAATCTGGACTTGCGTCGCGTGGCCGGAAGCGGCCCCGGCGGTCGCATTCTGCGCGGGGATGTAGAGAACCACTTGGCGCAAGCAGGTCCCGGCGCCCCTGCAGTCCTCACTCGCCAGGCGCCAAGCGCTAGTGCCCCGTCAAAAACTTCCGGAAGTACGGCGTCTCCCCTCCGGCGGACGATTGCCCAGCGCATGAGCCGCAGCAAGCAGACGATCCCCCACTTCTACATCACCAATTCGGTGACCATGGACGATGCCCTGGCATTGCGAAGACAGTTCAACGATGCCTTCCCGTCGGACGCCAAAGTTTCCGTCAACGACATGGTGGTGAAAGCCGCCGCCCTGGCCCTGCGCGAGTTCCCAAACCTGAACGCCTCCTATGTTGAGGACCGCATCGAGCACCACGTTGACATCAATGTAGGCGCCGCAGTCGCAGTGGACGGGGGCGTGCTGACGGTCGTCAGCCGACAGACCGACCGCAGCGCGATCTCAGACATCGCCCGCGACAATAAAGCCATGATCGAGAGGGCCCGCGCCGGCAGGGTCAGGCCCGAGGATGTATCCGGCAGCACCTTCACCATCAGCAACCTTGGCGGCTACGACACCGATCACTTCGCCGCCATTATCAACCCGCCCCAGGCCGCCATCCTTGGCGTGGCCACAGCCAGGGAAACCGCGGTCGTGGAGGAAAGTCAGGTGGTCGTGCGCACGGTCATGCAGATGACCATTTCCGCCGACCATCGAGTGACGGACGGCGCCGAGTGCGCCGTCTTCTTGCAGAGGGTGAAAGAACTGTTGGAAACGCCAATCAAGCTGCTCTTGGCCTGAGGCAATTTGCTGCAGCCGGTTCATCGGCGATGTAGCCGGAGTCAGCCGTGCGATGAACCATTTCTTGAGAAGAAATCGCACTGCATTCCAACGAGATTAACCGCGCTGGTGAATGGATTAAAGGAGCTTACCACACTGCAACTACACGGGTCACTGAGTGTTGTGCGCACTATCCGGAAATTGATTTGTTTCGTAGCGGTTGCTTTGGCGTGTGCTGCGGTCACCGCTTGTGGCCGGGCAGGTAATGTCGACAGGTACCTCGATCAGGGCTATGACAATCTCAACCTTAGTCAATTCCAGGACGCCATCACAGAGTTTGACCAAGCTCTCCAACTGCAGCCCGATATCTCCGCAGCCTACATCGGCAGAGGCGTTGCCCTTCTTCTGAGTGGTCAGTTTCAAGAGGCCATCGCCGACTTTGATAAGGCTCTCCACCTGGAGCCCTACAATCCCAATACCTACTCCTATCGGGGTGTTGCCAAGGGCAGCCTCGGTCAATTCCAGGGCGCCATCGCCGACTTTGACCAAGCACTCAGTTTGAGGCACGACTTTGCTGAGGCTTACATCCATCGGGGCACTGCTAAGGCCTGTCTTGGTCAGTACCAGGACGCCAACGCCGACTTTGACAAGGCGCTAATGTACCAGCCCAACAATGCCAATGCCTATGTTGGTCGTGGTGTTGTCAATATAAACCTTAGTCAATTCCAGGACGCCATCCACGAAATTGAGCAGGCTCTACAGCTGCAGCCCGACAATGCCAATGCCTCCCTCTATCTGGGTTTCGCAAAGTCCAAACTTGGTCAATATCAGGACGCCGTAGCCGACTTTGACCAGGCTCTCCAACTTCAGCCCGATAATGCCAGCGCCTACCTCTATCGGGGCCTTGCAAAAGACAAACTTGGTCAATATCAGAATGCCATCACCGACTTTGACCAGGGTCTCCTGCTGAAGCCCGACAATGCCCACGCCTACTTCCATCGGGGTCTTGCCAAAATCAACCTTGGTCAATATCAGGGCGCCATTGCCGACTATGACCGGGCTCTCCAACTGCAGCCAGACTATGCCAATGCCTACCTCTATCGGGGCCTTGCAAAAGACAACTTGGGTCAATACCAGGGGGCTTTCGCCGACCTGAAGGCCGCGGCAGCAGTGGAATCAGTGAAAGTGGCTGGCGACGGCGCCTCCCTACTCGACGCGGAGCAGCTCATTTTGCAACTCTGGCATTAGCAGAATGAAGCGCCTGTACGCGAACAGAAGGCTCAGTGCCGGTGGTCTCAGAATTCGCAGGTGCGAGTGGAGGCACTGCTGAAGCGTTCTGGCGGGTGAGAAGGCGCGGTTGTGGCATGCATACGCCAAGGCTCCATCACCTCTTTTCGCTGTGAGACGGCCGTAGGCAGCGTCTATGGGGAAGGAGGTCGACCGCGACCTCCCGTCAGCGATGACATGCGAGGCAAAAAATCAAGTTTACAATACGGTCTCGTTCATCCGGCATAGCTCCATTCTTCCACTAGTTCTCCTACTATTCCTGAAGAAGCTAGCCGGGGGACTAACTCAAAAGACGAAAAGAAGGTAACCGTGCCAAGATTCTCCCCGCACCAACTCACCGCCATCGCCCAAAACGTTTTCACCGCCGCCGGCGTTGAACGGAACGAAGCCGCCATCGTGGCTGAACACCTCGTTCAATCCAACCTGGTCGGACACGACTCGCACGGCGTGCTCCGTATCCCCGAATACCTGGAGTGGATGGAAGCGGGCGATGTCGTCCGCGGTCAGCATATGAACATCATGCATGAAACCGAGACATTGGCGGTCATCGAGGGCGGCTGGGGCTTCGGTCAGGTCATCGGCCTGGAGGCGATCCAGGTGGCCATCGACAAGGCGACGCAGAACGGCGTCGGCATCATAGCTGTCAGCCAGTGCGGGCACATCGGGCGCGTCGGACACTACCCATACCTGGCGGCAGAGCAGGGGCTGGTGACCATCCTTTTCGTCAACACGCATGGCGGCGGCAAGCTGGCCGCGCCCTGGGGCGGCCGCGGGCGCCGGCTCTCTGCCAACCCGATCTCAGTAGGCATTCCCCGCAAGACCGGCGAGCCGCTGGTGCTGGACATGGCCACCTCCGCCATTGCCGATGGCAAGCTCAAGGATATGCTCAACCGCGGCGTGCCTGCCCCGGCCGGCTGCATCGTTGACGCCGACGGCAATCCCACCACGGACCCAGCCGCTTACGTCGGGCCGCCTGAAGGCGCGCTGTTGCCGTTTGGCGGCCACAAGGGCTTCGGCCTGTCCTTTGTCATCGATATCCTGGCCGGCGCCCTGTCAGGTGCCGGTTGCAGCCGCGACGGCGTTACCCGTATTGGCAACGGATTCCTTGCAATTGTGATCCAACCTGAGCGGCTCAGAGAGGGCGATGCCTTCTATGCTGATGTCGATGGACTGGTGCAGCACGTCAAGAGTTCGGAATTGGCAGCCGGCTTCGATGAGGTCTTGGCGCCGGGCGAGCCGGAGATTCGCACGCGCCAACAGCGCACCCGCGACGGCATCCACGTTGACGACACCGCCTGGGGCAAGATCTGTGCCGCGGGCCTGCGCTACGGCCTCAACCTGACCCCATCAGAATAACGCCCCGTAGGCATCGAAATAAGCCTCGCTCGTCATCCTTCCCCGCCCGGGCACTTCGAACTCTCGCAGGGGATACGGCAGCGAAAAAACTGAAAATGAGAATCGCTCGGCTTCTCTATCGTTGCTCAGTCGCACCCGGTGATTCATCGCCTTGATCGCGCCGTGTGTCCACATCTCCATCAGATAGCCCGGATAGATCAGTATCGACCCGGAAGCGTCTACCGACTGCCACACAGATTCTCCGCTTTCACCGGCCATCTCCAACTGCAACTCTTCGTCTATTCCAAAAGGAAAAACCGTAAATAAAGATGCGTCGGGATGCGCGGAGAGCCTCGTATTTCCAGCTGCAGTCGTGGTGAACTGCTGAACCGGGGGATAGTAGTTGTTGGAGACCATGTGGCCGGCGTTGTTCCGGTAGAAATCCAGCAGGCCGGGCATCTTTAGCTGTGTCAGCAGCTCGACTTCCAGAGAACGCACCGTCTGAACCACCTCTGTCCATCTGCCCTTCAGAAAGCCCTGGAACTCAACAGGATACCGTTCCACCGGAAAAAACTCGGACAGGACAAAAGTGCTGATCAGGTCGTCCTCGGCCTGATGGCTGCTATCAGACTGGCCATAATAGGAATAGCCGTCGTAAGCATACCCGAAATGCTTCTGCAGAAAACGTAGCTGATAGTCCCGATCTCTGCATACAAAGGATCGAAAAGCTTCCTGCAGTTCGGATCTGTCCAAAGCAGCACAGGATGTAACGAGATATCCGTTGGACTTCAATGTATCTGCACTATGCCGTTCGATCATGTGTCAGCTACTCCAATCTCAGAGTCTGAGGTGCGCCAGCGCGCTTCGCTTCAATTCGAGAAAATCCGCACCCAGAACTGTCTCCCCGTCGCGCGGGTGCGGCAGATCAATCGTCAGATCTGCCGTGATGCGGCCCGGCCGCGGGCTGAAAACAAGCATCCGATCGCCAAGCAGCAGCGCCTCGTCGATGTCATGCGTAATGAATAGTATCGTCTTCGAAAACCTTGTACGCACGCCCAGCAGCCACTGCTGCAGCATCCCGCGCGTCAGTGCATCCAGCGCCCCAAACGGCTCGTCCAACAGCAGAATGTCATAGCCGGCCAGGAAGGTGCGCAACAGGGCCGCGCGCTGTCTCATCCCGCCAGACAGAGTGCTGGGCCAGTTATCCTCGAACCCGTCCAGCCCGAATAGCGGCAGGAGCTGACGCGCTTCGGCGCGGGCCGCGTCTCTGCTGCCGCCGGCCAGCTCCGCCCCCAGAACTGCGTTTTCAAGCACCGTGCGCCATGGCAGCAAGGTATCCCGTTGCGGCATATAGCCAAAGCGCCCCTGCCGGTCTGACGCTTCCGGCAGGGGCTGCCCCTCCAAAAGGATCCGCCCTCTGTCCGGTTGAACCAGGCCCGCCAACAGGCGCAGCAGCGTGGACTTTCCACAGCCGCTCGGCCCAATGATCGTAAGGAACTCGCCCGCTGCAACCTCGAAAGTCAGGTCCACCACAGCTTCGACACCGCTGGGCGAGCCCCTGCGGGAACTGCCTTCAAACGTCTTCGAGAGCGATTCGACCGCCAGAAGTGTCATTCCTGCTCAGGCAGAAACTCGTTTGTATATGCGCCCTCGCCGTCAAACGACTCGATGATGCCGCCGTCGATCAGGAAGTCGGCATAGGCCTGCCATACATCGCCGGTCTGAACACCCCACTGTGCCGCGTCCGCTCGGTACTCGTTGGCCAGCCATGCTTGGCTGGCGCGAACCAGATCGGCGCCCAGGTCCGGGTTGGCCGCCAGCAGAATGTCGGCCGCCTCGGCCGGACTCTCGATAGCGAAATCAAACCCCCTGGCCGTCGCGCCGACAAACGCACGTACTGTCTCAGGATCATTCGCGATCATCGCCTCGCTGGTGATCAGGATCGGCGTATAGTAATCAGGAATGCAGTCCAGATAGTCTTTGAGCATGATGACATTCAGGTCAACGCCCTGTAGTTCAGCGTTAATGCCGGTCCAGGCATAATAGATCCAGGCAAAATCGACCTGGTCGGCTTCGGTGATTGGAAGGAACTCGGCCCAACCCACGTCGATGAATACTACATCCTCTGCCGATCCCCCTGCGCACTGCATCAGCAGGTCGATGGTCGGATACTCGATCGGCGAGCCAAAACTGCCGTACCGCTTGCCGGCCAGATCCGCAGGCTGCTCGATGCCCGCGCTGCTGCGCGAAGCAAAGCCGGACGTGTTGTGCTGAATGACCGCCGCCACCGACACAATTGGCACGCCCTCAACTCTGGCGAAAGTCGTGCCCTCCTGGTAGCTTACGCCAAAGTCAGCCGAGCCGGTGGCCACAACCTGGTGCACATCCGACTCGCCCGGTATCACAATATCCACATTCAGGCCCGCCTCCTGATACCAGCCCTTTTCCTGGGCCACATAGATACCGGTATGGTTGGTATTTGGAGTCCAATCCAGCAGCAGCGTTACGTCCTTCACCGCGGCGGCCCCGTCCCCACTCTGTGCCGCAGGCGCAACCGGCACACAGGCGGCCGCCAGCAGCACCGCCGTCACTATCGAAATAAGCAGCATCGTCCGTGATATTCGCTCTCGCATCATCTCCTCCAGAATTCAGGTTTTTCCGACAGGCAGCCACCTGCCGGTAACTACCGCTATCGCTCCTCAAAGTGCCACGGCATTGTGCCCCGTTCAATGACAAACACAGCCAGAAAAAGCGCAATGCTCAGGAGAGACGTGATCGCAATGGCCGAGAAAACCTGCGCAGTCTTGAACGCCGCCGACGAGCGCAGCATATAGATTCCCAGCCCCTGCTTGGCTCCCACCCACTCCCCAACGATTGCGCCGGTTACACTATAGGTGGCTGCGATTTTCAGGCCCGAAAAAAAGTAGGGCAGCGCCGCCGGCAGCCGCACCTTCTGCCATATCTGCAACCACGTCGCCCCCATCGAGCGGAATAGATCGATCAGCTCCGGCTCGGTCGCAGTCAGCCCATCACTTGTGTTGATGGCGATCGGGAAAAAACAGAACAGTGTCACTACAATGACTTTGGGCGCAATGCCAAAGCCAAACCAGATGATTAACAGCGGGGCCAGCGCCAGAATCGGCACCGTCTGCGAAATTACCAGTAGTGGATAGATCGCGCGCCGCAGCCACGGCGAAAAATTGATCGCGGCCGCCACGGCAACCCCGGCGGTCACGGCAATACCGATACCCGTCGCAACCTCCAGCATGGTCTGCCCGACATGAACGGCCAGCAAGGCGCGCATCTCCCAGAACGCCTGCCAGATCGCGGATGGCGAAGGAACGATCCACTTCGGCACCGCCAGTCCCCATACAACCAGTTCCCAGAGAACCGCCAACGTCAGCAGAACTGCCGCCGGAAACGCCAGGCGCGCCGCCCACATCAGTCGCCACCTCGAAACTTTGCCACCTTCTCTTCCATGGAAGAGCCGCCAACTGCCTCGCCGATCTTGATGACGGTGACTACGCCCGCAACGCCGTCAACAAAGCAGGCGCGATGCGCCGCCTTTGCTACCTCCAGGCAGCTGTCCAGGTCACCTTCGACCGTCGTCCCCAGCGCGCCCACTTCGTATTTCAGGCCCGATTCCTGGATGACGGCAATGGCGCGATCGACAACCGAATAGACGTCGTCGCCCGTCGAGGGGAGCACTTGAATATCAACATTTACCGGATTGGACATGCTGTCTCCTTTAGATAATAAAAAAACCGCCCTGCGAGGCGGTTGGCGTTTTGTGCTATCTACAGTTCTTCAACATTTCGCTAATGTTCCTACGCCAGCATTACCTGGATCAGGTCTGTCGGTCATCTCCAGAGAGCGGCATTCGGCCGCACAAAGAGATTTCTCAGCCCAGTTCTTCCGAGCTCCCGATTGCGATTCGGTTTTTCAGGTGCAAATGCGCTCACCCGCAGCGCAACTGTGCACAGTATATTTTAGATAGTTCAGTTGGTCAAATAAGGAAAATGTGGGGTTCCCGACGCCGGTGCCAACGCCTCCGGCAAAAAAGAGCGCCGGTTCTGATACGAGAACCGGCGCCTTTCCTGAAGTGACTGGCTGCTTCTCAGGCCGCTACCAACTTCCCCGTACCCAGGAGCGGCTGCCCGGTCCCGATGCGCTCGTCACGAAACTGCTTCGTATACAGGTCATAGTAGTGACCGCGCTGGCCAATAAGCTGCGCGTGGCTGCCCTGTTCAGCGATGCGCCCATCCTCAATCACCAGAATGCGGTCCGCCTTTCTGATGGTCGAGAGCCGGTGGGCGATGATGAAGCTGGTGCGGTCCGCCAGGATTGCATCCATCGCCTCCTGGACTAGCGCCTCGGTCAGCGTGTCGACCGAACTTGTGGCCTCGTCCATGACGAAAATCTCAGGGTCGGCGAGGATGGCCCGCGCCAGGCTCAACAGTTGCGTTTGCCCGACCGACAGCAGTACTCCGCCTTCGCCCACCTGGCTGTCATACCCTTCGTCCAGCTCTTCGATAAAAGCATGCGCGCCTGCTACCTTGGCCGCGTTCACGACCTCCTCGTCGGTGGCGTCGAGCCGCCCATAACGTAGATTATCCCAGATCGAACCGGAAAAAAGGTAGGGGGTCTGCAACACGATGCCGATACGGCTGTGAATGCCATGCAGCGTCCACTCCGTATAGTCCTTTCCGTTGATCAGAATGCGGCCGCTTGAGGGTTCGTAGAAGCGGCAGACCAGATTGACAATCGTCGACTTGCCCGCGCCTGTCGGCCCGACCAGCGCGATTGTCTCTCCCTGTTTCACATGCAGGCTGAAGTCGCGCAGGACCGGCTTTTCCTCCTCGTAGCGGAAGTCCACATTCTCGAAGACAATGTCTCCCCGCAGGCTTTCCGGCTCCTGCGCTCCATCGCGGTCCTGAATCTCCGGCACAGCATCGACGAGACTGAAAATACGTTCCCCCGACGCGATTGCCTGCTGCATCTCGGCATAGATGCGCGCCATCTCCTGAATCGGAAACAGCATGAATGTAATGTAGAAGACGAAGGCTTGGATGCCGCCGATTGTCATTTCTCCCACTTGGAACTGCCAGCCGCCGTACAAGACAATGCCTGAAACCGCCACCGCACTGATCAGTTGAACCACCGGCAGAAACAGAGCCGACAGCCACGCCGCTCGATATCCGGCACGGTACATAGTCCGAGTGAGATCGGTGAACTCTTCCAGGTTGCCTTCTTCGCGACGCAGGGATTTGACTACGCGCACACCGGTAATGTTCTCATTATAGGCCCCGGTGATCTTCGAATTCGTCTTGCGCACGTCGCGATATTCCACCAGTATCTTCTTCTTGAACCGGAGCGCCACCACCACCAGCACCGGCATGACCGCAGCGACGATCAGCATCATCCGAACGTTTATCACCGCCATGAAAGAAAGGGAGATGATTATGCTGACCCCACCCCAGGCAAGATCCACTAGACCCCATGAAACCAGATCCCCTACGCGGCTGGCGTCGGACGTCAGCCGGCTCATGAGCCAGCCGACGGGCGTGCGGTCGAAGTACGAGAGCGACAGCTCCTGCAGCCGGCCAAACATCTTTTTGCGCAGATCATACTGAACGCGCTCGCCTAGACGACCCGCCGAAAAAATGAAGCCCATCACACCCAGCGACACCAGCAGGAGTCCCAAGCCGAACTGGACAATCAGCCGCACAAGTTGTTCTGTATTACCGGCCAATATGCCCTCATCTATGATCCGCTTCGTGAGAAAGGTCAAGTACCCGTCCATAAAAGCGGTCACTAACATCGAAAACATATAGCCAAACATTAACGGCCAGTGCTTCAGACCCTGACGTAGAATACGAGCAACGGTCTGGCCGTTGAACTCGGTATCAAATTCCTCTTCTTCGAACTGTTCGTGTTCTGACATCGGTCAACCCTTTGAAACAGTATGGGGAATTTCAGATTCAGGCGGCGCGCCATTCTCGTCCGGCGTGCGCGGCCCTTCTTCAAGTCCATTCAGCTTCACCTCAGCCGATTCGACTACCTCGGCGATTTCTCTTTCAAGATCGGCCTCGACCTGGACCTGTAGTTCATATACCTGGCGGTAGACGCCGTGCTGAGAGACCAGTTCGTTGTGGCTGCCCCGCTGAATGATCCGCCCTGCTTCCATCACCAGGATCTGGTCGGCCGCCATAACGCTTTGCACACGGTGGGCAACTATGAATGTTGTCCGCCCTTGCATCAACCGGCTCAATGCCGCACGGATGGTTGCATCGGTTTCCGTGTCTACACTGGAGGTTGCGTCATCCAGCAACAGGATCGCCGGATCCTTCAGCAACGTACGTGCGATAGTCACCCGCTGCTTCTGCCCGCCGGAAAGGGTCACGCCGCGCTCGCCTACCAGCGTATCGTAGCCCTTAGGAAAGGTCTGAACCACGTCATGGATTGCCGCCGCCCTGGCCGCGGCCTCCATCTCTTCATCGGAGACATCTCTTACCAGACCATAGGTGATATTGTTGCGGATCGTCGTCGAAAACAGGAACGGCTCCTGCTGCACAATGCCGACCTGGCTGCGCAGAAAACCGCGCGCATAGTTCCGCAGTTCTTCGCCGTCCAGAATAATGTTGCCGCCGCTGTAGTCATAGAAACGAGGTAACAGGTTGACCAGAGATGACTTGCCCGACCCGGTCGCGCCGAGCAGACCGATCACCTGCCCCGGCTCGACGTCGAAGTTGATGTCGCGCAGTACATATCCTCGTTCTGCAAACGCCCTACTCCGCGTTTCCTGCAGGACCTTGTTTGCCGCCTTGACCTTGTCTGCCGTTTTGCCATCTTTTGCTCCACCGCTTTCCTCGGCAGCCGGCGTCTCATAAGCGAACTGTACGTTTTTGAACTGCAACGCGCCGCGCAGACCCTGCTTGGTCGGTACACTACCATCCTCCAACTCTTCCCGATCCTGGCGAATTATCTCCTGCACCCGGTTCAGCGAGACCAGGCCGGTCGAGACATGCGCCACCAGCCGCCCAATCCCTTGCACATTCCAGACCGTAGTGGTGAGCAGACCGAAGAAAGCGATATATGTGCCGATGCTTATCCCACCGTCCAAAACCATCATGGAGGCCATATACATGGCAAACAGAACTTGGCCGCCGGTAAGGATTTCTACAGTTGGCCAGAACATTGCATGAAGGTTGGCAATTTTCACGCCGCGGCGGTACTTCTCCCAATTCTCCTCTTCGAAGCGCTCAATCTCATAGGATTGGCGCGCAAATGCTTTCACCACGCGTACGCCGGTCAGCCTCTCCTGCAGGCGATTGGAAAGCGCCGCGTCCTGACTCTGATAGGACTCGAAAACAATCTCCATCCGCTTGAAAAAGAAAAAGGAAGCCACGGCAGCCACGGGCAACACAGGAATTGACAGCAGGGCTAGCCAGCCGTGTAACAGTGCCAGCGCGCTCACGTTCACCAGAAACAGCAGGCCGGTCCGACCGATCCCGATCAGCTGATCCTGGAAAAGCCGGCGCAGCGTATCCACATCGGAGGTGGAGCGCTGAATAAGCTCACCTGTCTGCGTCGTGTCGTGATAGGTAAATGTCAGCCGTTGGATTTGATCGTATAGATAGTTGCGCAGCCGGCGGGCGACCCCTTCAGCCGTTTGCGCTGCCAGCCGGCCCATCCCAAACGAGAACAGCCCTTGCAGCAGCGTCAGAACGATGACCCCGACCGCCACCCACGGTATTTGCCACTGAAGGTCGGCATTCGCCAATACATCGTCCACGAAGTAGCGCAGCAGGTAGAACACTGCAGAGCTGCTGAGCGCGGCCAGTCCTGCAGCGAGAACAGCAAGGATATAAATCTTACGAAAGCCGGTTGCCATGCGCCACAGACCGACAAAGCGATTGTCAGTTAGCGTGTCCTTCAAGTCGTAGGTGAGCCGTATACCCGCGTGGCCCTCTTCCTCTTCATCTCCCGCATTGGGCCGGCCGCCGATGGCAGGCCAAACTCTCAGCAACGGCCGCAGCCAGGCGGGCACCTCCCGGCGCGGCCCGGATTGAGCCCTCTTCCCTGTTTCAAATGCCTTGTCTTCCATCAACCTACACTCCTTACAACCTTAGATCTGCGCCCCGAAATCGGGCGCGACAGGGGATTGTTGCTTCGGCAACGGCAGCCCCAGTCCGTCGGGGGAGAGCAAACTGAAACTGCACGTTACCTTTAGCGGGCATTTGCCCGCACAAAACAAAAGAGCCACGGGCCGGGCCCATGACTCTGAATTGGAATTCGCCAATCTAAAAAGTCACGGGCATCTGCACCGTGACCATTTTGCCGCTTCTGGATGGGTCGGCCTTCAATCCGAGCCGCCATCCCTTGACAGGATCACCGGTGCTTTGCTCCTCCTTCAAAGCTCGCAGTGCAAATGACTGCGACCCAAAGTCTGATACGATTCATGTTCACCGGTCCTCCGTCGGTACGTGTGGTAGGCCAGTTCAGGCCCTGCCCACTTCTTACTGGCTAATTCAAGGGGCACTTTAGCAGACCCGCCAGTATCCGTCAAATCGTAAACGGCGTGGAATCTCATGCGTTTCTGAGTACAGTGCGCAGATTTGTTTGGGAATATGAACAGGATTATTATAGCGGTGCGCAAGGAGAATACACAGATGCGGCGCGAAAACCCTGCTTTGGCAAGGCGTCCAGTTCCGCGCGCTGGCGAGAAGCGCCGCGCCTATCCCACAAGTGAATGCAGTCGGCGAACAATGTCGGCGCACATTGTCGGCGCACATTGTCGGCGCACATTGTCGGCGCACATTGTCGGCGCACATTGTCGGCGCACATTGTCGCCGCACACCTGGACGGCGTATCCGGCAGGCGAGCCGGATTCAGTGCCTCGGCTGACCTATCAGCTTTGGACATCGTCTGGACAGAAAATAACCTGGCTTAATTCATCGCCGATCCCGGTCAGTTCGCGCCGGGCACTACCACGGCTGGGGCATTTTATGACCAGCGTAACTACTCAACCGCAACTGATTCGCAAACCTGAACGAGGCGAGCGAAAGCGATTTTCACTAACCGCTGACCACTGCAGTTGTGCGGTCGGCCGCAAGCGGCCTCCCTTGTGCAGGGGCTGCGCCCCCGCAACGCCCCCCTACAAAAACATGCCTCACCGACCGTGTGCCTTCTTCGCAACGTGTCGGCTCGCGAGCATGGCGGCCGTTGTACACCAGTTGCGTCACCAGGATCCTGAATGGCTCCAAGGATGACTGGCTGGTCAACTACTATGGCTTAGCAGTTACCGACCAACGAATAAGCCCTACATATCGCCAGGCGTCTTGCCGCCCGATAAATGATGCCAGGACAGCTCAGCAGTTCCCCTTGCGCAAAAGGAACCTGGAGACGAGAGTTTCAACCGGAACAGTAAGTGCCCACCGCCTGTATCCGATTTCCAGCCTTCGTAAGAGAAACAATGCGCAGACATAAAGCAAGAAACAAGCCTGCAACGAATAGCGGTACGAAACCATTCACATTACTGCTGTTGCTTGTCACTACTGTAACAGTTGCGCTTCTTCTCTTGGAACCATCTTCGAGCAGTGCGGCCCCAAACTTCAGCAATGCACGCAGCTACTTTGTCCCTGATCCTCCCACCAAAAAGACCCATCTTTATGAGCTTCAACTCCTGATCGTTGAACTCGAAAAGTTTGCGGATAGCGGCGGGGCATTCGAGCCGCTGGATGACAGACTGCTGCTTGTGACACCAAGAGGGCAAATTGCACTGATTCAAGCTGATGGCAAGCTTAGCTACCTGCCTCACACTGTCCCCATGTACGAGTCGGCTCCAGAAGGACCCATAAACTGGAACGGCTTTCGCGTGGCTGACATTCTTCTGTATGAAGCGTCGCCCGAGGAATTCACGCTGTTTGTTTCCCACCATTTTTTGGTCGGCGACTGCGTAGAGTTTCGAATCTCCTCGACAAAACTGATCCTCGAAAATGATGGAATAGACATCACCGGGGACTGGAAGACGGAGTTCACCGCCTACCCGTGTATCGATACCGCTCTCTTTGGCAATTGGGAGGGGGACGTTCCCAAGATTGGTGGAGGAATCCAGGCCGGTGGCCGGATGCTCATGGACGGCGCCGAGCATCTTCTGGTTGCCGTAGGCGACCACGCGTGGTACGAGTGGCATGTTCAGCTGGAGGCAGGGGACCCGGAGAAACCTCCAGTGGTTGACCCCGATACCCACTTGGGCAGGCTTTTGCGAATCGAACTGGCAACCGGTCAAGTTGAAATCGTTGCCGGCGGCTTTCGCAATCCCCAAGGTCTTGCGCGCGATTCCGACGGCAACCTGTGGCTGACAGAGCATGGCCCCCAGGGCGGCGATGAGCTTAACCTGGTGAAGGCGGGTCTGGACTACGGGTGGCCGTTCGCTACCTATGGCATCCTGTATGGAGACAGAATATGGCCGTACATCAGTCAACAAGGCAGGCACGATGGCTTCGAAGAGCCTTTCTTCGCCTGGATCCAGGCAATCGCTGTTTCCAACCTGATCATCAGCGACAGTCAACAGTTTCCCCTATGGCGCGACGACCTGCTGATCGGTTCTCTGAGAAGCGGTTCCCTCTTTCGCGTCCGCATTCGCCATAACCGGGTCACCACTGTTGAACGGATCGGATTGGGCGAACGTATCCGCGACATAGCGCAAATGCCCGACGGCCGAGTTGCTCTGCTGTCAGATTCCTCAAAAGTGATTTTCTTACGGCGCGCCCCGCTCTACTGCCAACTCGACAACAGTACCAGATCGATCTTTTCTTTTGATGCCAGTGAAGTCTGCATCGATGTCTTCAAGATCATCGGGGAAGTCGACGATCCGATGGTGCGTTCACTCCATGGGGCTGAAATCGGCTTCCCCGCGATGCGCTCTCATTTCCAGATTTTCATCCACGAGAACCGGTTGGTATATCTGAGAATCCCATGTAGCATGCATGAGCTTCGGAACAGGTTTTTCTTGAACATCACCCCAGTTCATAACGAGGAGGTTTTCGAAGAACGCAAGCAGTTCGGATTCAACGTCTATGACTTCAACTCCTTTGACGAAGGAGTAGGCAGCGCCATGTTTGAGGGCGGTTGCCTGGTAGCGCGTACGCTGCCGGAATATGAGATCAGACACATTCATACGGGTCAGGTAATTCGCGAAGAGAGCCCTGATGGCGAAGTATTTTGGAAAGGCCCCGTCTGGGAGGGAAGTTTTACGTTCGGCGCGTCAGGCCCGAATGCCGCGCGTGGAGAAGAGGTTACCCCGTCCTCGCATCAGAACGAACTGCCCAGCCATCTCGGCGCCGAGCTATTTGCTACCTACTGCGCAGGCTGCCACAATCTGACTGCCGAACATAGCGCCGGCCCGCATTTGGACGGCGTGGTTGGCAGACGAGCCGGAGATGTCGAAGGCTTCGACGCCACGTCTGCGCTGACCGCGCAGGATATCGTCTGGACACAGGATAACCTGGCCGAATTCATCGTCAATCCCGCTCAGTTTGCACCTGGAACTGCAAAGACAAGTATGGGACTCACTGCAGAGGAAGCGGGAGCAATTGCCGATTTCCTGGCATCGGAACGATAATTGGAAGCGTCAATCTCCGACAGTGATCATTCTGCAACAATGGAGGAATTACTATGAACGACTTCAGCAGTAAGACTGTAATTGTGACGGGCGGCGCCAAGGGCATAGGCGAAGGCGTTACGCGGGCCTTCGCTCAAGCCGGGGCCGATGTATACTGTGCCGACGTTGACGCCGCCGCCGGCGCCAAAATTGCGGCCGAAAGCGACTCGCTGCCAGGCTCGATTACATACGTCAACATCGATGTCTCGACCGCGGCAAACTGCGAGGCGTTGGTGAGCCAGGCGGCCGCGAGCGGCCGGGTTGATGTTCTCGTCAACAATGTCGGCATCCAGCCCGTGGACAGCTACCTGCCAGCCCATGAATTTCCCGAGGAGACCTGGGATCGCATCCTGGACGTCAATCTGAAAAGCGGGTTTCTAATGTCCAAATATGCGATTCCGGTGATGCTGAAACAGGGCAGTGGCGTCATCGTCAATATCGCCAGTGTTCAGGGCCGCCAGTCCATGAAAGGCGTGCCGGCCTATGCGGCCAGCAAGGGGGGAATGATCTCTCTGACGCAGCAGCTGGCAATGGATTATTCGGAACATAATATTCGCGTCCTCGCGGTCAATCCAGGCACAATCGAGACCCATCTGGCCCTGGAAAGCGTGAACCACGACGTCGAGGCTCTCCGGTCTGCCGCAGCAGCCGACCATCCCATAGGGCGCATCGGACAACCTGAGGAAATCGCTGCAGTCGTGCTCTTTCTCAGCAGCGACGAGGCTTCATTTATGACAGGCGAATATGTAAATGTAGACGGCGGCATGATGGCCAAAGGGTCCTGGGCAGAGTAGCGTCTGAAGGCAATACAGTCGCCGGCGCCCAGTCTTGTTAGGGCGGCATCAGAAACCACGTGCCTGACCCAAACAGTACAAAAAACTACCTCCGGGCCACCCGAAGTCAACCTTCTGCCAATGGCAGGAGGCTAAGTGGGTGGCCCGGTTTTTGCCCCCCTCCGACGTAGGACGCGCACGTACCCCGGAAAATTTGTAATCATCGCCACACTAGCTTAGACTACCGAGCGAGATCGATTCACGAATCCCTCTACTAGTTCAGTTTAGCGTCCAGAGTTTTCGCCGTGTGGTTTCTGAGCAGCTACCTGCTGCCCATAGACTGTCGGCCCTATCCCATTTTCACCAGAGACAAAGGAGACATCAATGACGAAACAAACTGTACGCCGATCGCGTTGGTTCGCATATGGACTTCCTGTCCTTCTTCTGCTGGGTTTGCTCCTGCAGGCCTGCGTTCCGGCAGCCGCGCCAGCAGCCCAGGAGCCGGCATCATCGGAAGCAATGGAAGATTCCGGCAACGTCACCGTTTACGGTATCGAATTGCCTGCCGACGCCAAACCCTATGACGAGCAGGTCTACCGGGTGGCCGCTGACATAAATCAGAGCGCCTCCACCTTTGACTTCTCAGTGGCGGTCTACAACCGCTACTGTCTTGCCGATAATTTCCAGGACACGCTGGTCTCTCTGGATAAGGACTTCAATGTTATCCCCGGAGCAGCCGAAAGCTGGGACGTCTCAGAAGACGGCAAGGTCTGGACTTTCAACCTGCGTCCGGGCCAGGTCTGGAGCGATGGCACGCCCCTGACCGCCTATGACTACGAGGCCACCTTCCGACTGACCGCTACGCCGGAGCACGGCTGGGACTTCTCCTGGTTCTACAGCTTCCTGGCCGATGGCGGCATCAAGAACTGGAGCAAGATCATCGCCGGCGAGCTGCCGCCCGAAGAACTCGGCGTGCGCGCGGTGGATGACCTGACCCTCGAAGTCGAGACCGAGGATGTCTTCCCGCCACTGCCCGGTGTGATGAAGTTCGCGTTCACCCTGCAGAAAAAGGCCCTGGAAGAGCACGGCCCCTACTACAACAGCAGCCTGGAAACCTCCGTTTCCTCCGGCCCCTTCGTTCTGGCCGAATTCGATCCTGGCAACAAGATCGTCGTCGAAGCCAACCCGACCTACAATGGGTTCCGCCCGCCTCTGCTGAAGCGCGTCGAATGCGTTTTCATGGATCCGAGCACATTCTTCGCCGCCTACCAGAATGGCGACATCGACCAGGTGCCCTACGGCGCGCTGACTCCGGCTGACTTTGAACTGATCCTGCGCGATGAGGAATTGGCCGGCAACTACCTGCGCCATTTCGGTGATTTCCGCACCGACTATCTGCTGTTCGACACCTTCACCGAACCCTTTAGCGATATTCACGTCCGCAAAGCCTTCGCCCATGCGGTTGACCGCGAAAGCATTGTCGCCAGTGTCTATGGCGAAATCAAGGCGATGCCCGCCTACTCAATGCTGATGCCCGGCTACCCCTCTTCTGACACCGAGGGCAACCTGCGAGAGTATCAGAACTACGATTGCGACGAGGCCAACGAGCATTTGGCCGCAGCCGGCTATCCTGGCGGTGAAGGATTCCCCGATCTGGTAATGATGCTGCGCGGCGAGGCGCCGGCCATGTCCGCCGTCTATCAAGCTGTTGCCGCCTCCATCACCCAATGCCTGAACATCAACCTCGAAATCTCCAACGTAGACCGCAAGGTCTACATGGATGCGCTGAATGCCAAGCCCACCGAACTGACATTCGGCGCCGTTGACTACGGCATGGACTTCCTCGACCCGGCCAACCTGTTGGGTAACGTCTGGAAATCAGGCGGCCGGCACTCCTGGAAGAACGATGAGTTTGACGCCCTGGTCACCGAGGCCGCCGGCATGGTTGGCAACCCGGAGCTCCGCGACCAGATGTTCCGCGACGCCGAACGCGTTCTCGTAGATGACGTCGGCGGAATCTTCATCGCCCATCGATGGGCTGGTGACCTGATGCAGTCGTGGGTGCAGGGCACAATCCGCGACCCCGACTCCCAGGGCATTACCGGCTGGCATTGGGGCAATGACCAGGACATCTCGCAAATCTATATCACCGAGTAGCGTTTCGCCTGCAAGTCCACAAAAACAAGATGCGATTGAACGGAGCGGGAGGCCGCGTTGTCGGCCTCCCGCCCCCGTGTTACCTACTCAGGCAACTCCATGGCACGATACATTTTTGGACGGATTCTCTCGCTGATTCTTGTCCTGTTTATTGTCTCCGTTGTCACCTTCTTCCTTATGCACCAGGTGCCCGGCGGCCCTTTTGACGAAACCAAAGCCCCCCTGCCTCCGGCTGCCAAAGAGAACATCCTGCGCAAGTACGGCCTCGACAAACCAATCCATATTCAATACCTGAACTACATGAAGAATGCGGTCCTGCACTTTGATTTCGGCATCCCCTTCCAACAGCCGACCACCACCGTGACCGCTCTGATTGCAAAAAGCTGGAAGGTGACCGCGCAAGTGGGCCTGATGACCGTAACGCTGGCATTCGGCCTCGGAATCACCTTGGGGATCTATGCCGCCTATCACCAGAATTCCTGGGTCGATAATATAACGACCTTTGTCGCCATGCTGGGGATCACCGTGCCTAGCTTTGTGGTGGCGATGTGGCTGATACTCTTCTTTGCCGTGCGACTCAAATGGCTGCCAATGGGCGGCTGGAATGCTTCCGAAACCTGTCTGATTGGCAGTGCCTACATCTGTACCGACTGGATTTTACCCGTCGTCGCCTACGCACTAGGCCCGCTGGCCATCATCGCACGCTACACGCGGTCCAGCGTGGTGGATGTCATGCGTCAGGACTTTACTCGTACAGCCCAAGCCAAAGGATTAGGCGAACAGGCCATAATGTTTCGACATATCCTGCGCAACGCACTCATTCCGATGGTTACCGCCCTTGGCGTAATCATCCCCAACCTGCTGACAGGCAGCATCTTCATCGAAGCGGTCTTCCGCATCAACGGCCTCGGCAAATTCTTCGTTACCAGTATCTTTAATCGTGATTATCCCATGATTATGGCCCTCTTTCTGCTCATCGCCTTCTTGTGGAGTCTGACCTACCTGTTCACCGATATCGTCTATACCTGGATCGACCCACGCGTGCGATTGGGCGCAGAGGGAGGCGTGTAGTGACCGCCACGGCCGCGACACCCCTGGACGTAGCGCCCCCTGGTGGGGACCGCCACCGAACACTGTGGCATGACGCAGCCCGACGGTTCCTGCGCAACCGGCTGGCCGTTTTCGGCCTGACAATCGTTCTCATCTTTCTGTTCCTGGCAGTTTTCGCCGACCTGGTTGCCCCCTATCCTTACGACAGAGTCTATTTCGACCGCGTGCTGCGCTTTCCCTTGGATCTGCCCGGCCACCCGCTTGGCACGGACGAAGTGGGCCGCGACTACCTGAGCCGTCTCATTTACGGCGCCCGCACCTCCATGACTGTCGGTATCGCTGTCCAGATAGTCGCTTTCTCAATCGGAGTACCGCTGGGTAGCCTGGCAGGATACGTGGGAGGCCGAACCGATTTCGTCATCTCCCGCTTCATCGACATAATGACCGCCTTCCCCGGTCTGATGTTCTCCATTCTGATTATTTCCGTTTGGGGAGGCGGACTTACAAAGGTAATATTCGCCCTGAGCATCACCAGTTGGATCGGCATCGCCCGCCTGACGCGTGGTCAGATACTGTCGCTGCGAGAGAAGGAATACGTCGAGGCCGCCCGTTGCACGGGCGTGAGCAGGAATCGGATCATTTTGCGCCATCTGCTCCCGAATGCCCTGACACCTATCCTGGTAGCTATCAGTTTCGGCATCCCCGCGGCGATTTTCGGCGAGGCCGGCCTGAGCTTTCTCGGCATCGGCATCAACGATCCCATCCCAAGTTGGGGAAAAATGGTCGGCGTCAGCAACGCATATGTACGCGTCTACTGGCATCTGGCCCTCTTTCCCACCATCGCCGTAGCGCTGGCGATGCTCGGCTTCTCATTTGTCGGCGACGGCATGCGGGACGCGCTGGACCCAAAGATGATCGAGTAAGACGTTTGATGGACAGCAGGCTGCCACTTACGTCCCGCCCGGCAGCGGGCGACTGAGAGCGATGAACCTGCGCTAAAGAACGACCAGGAGGGCCGGGGAAATGGTACAGGGGAAAATGAACATTACACGATTCGCTATACGCATTGTGCCGATCGCAGCTGTCCTCCTTTTGCTCCTTACTCTTGTGGCAGGATGCGGACCTGGTGATGAGCAGAACGGTTCCAGCGAGGAAGCGCCCGCTGCCAGCGAAACCAGCGCAGTGCCGACTATGCCGGCGGCCCGCTTTGACCAGCCGACGCCGGTCACAGATCTCAAGCAAGCTAGCGAAACGGATAAGCAGCAGGACGAAGAACAGGAGGAGGAGGCGCCCGACATTGCTTCGGGGGCGTTCGTATACGGCAATCGCTGCGCCGAGTGCCACGGCGAGGGCGCCGCGGGCACCGATCAGGCGTCGTCGCTGGTTGGACTGACCTTGAGCGAAGACGAATTCGAAGATCTGATTCGCACTGGCGGCGAGCTCGGACCCGATCACCTGTTCGGCTCTACCAAGATCAGCCCCGATGGACTCAGCGCAGTCTACGCCTATTTGACATCGCTCGAATAGACATTGTCACTGAGACGATGGTAGACCGCATCTTCGACCGGCCTGCCATTGCCTAGATGCTCCTCTACGATCCTGTCCAACGAGGCTTCATCGACCTGGCAGTACCAGATCCCATCAGGGTAGACGACAAGCACAGGACCGCTGTGGCAAACGCCCAGACAGGGTGTCGTCCCCCGCTTTACGCGCTGGGGGTTGTCGTATTCACCCAGTTCGCCCAATTTGCCGGCCAGACGCGCGTAAAGTTGCCCCGCCTTGCCATCTGGGTCACAGAACGCGCCTGAACATATAAAAACATGGCGTGCATAAGGCGCCATCTCCGGAACATCCACAACACTCTCCTTCTTCCTCTTAGTGTAACTACGCAGCCGCAACAGATTCCCAACCCACTAATCGCAGGTATTCCACTGACGACTGGTGTTCCACTGAAAACCAAAAACTGACTACTAAAAACTGCTGTTCTGGGCGGTCGGGCCTTCGGCCCTCCCTTGTGCAGGGGCTGCGCCCCCGCAACGCCCCCTACAAAACCATCCCTCACCGACCGTGCTTACTCTTCCCCAGCAACGTGTCTAGCCAGCAGTGTCCCTTCCCCTACCTGCCGTCTCATGCCACCGCCCACTGCCGTTCCCCGCAGTTCCCCGCAGTTCCCCCGCAGTTCCCCGCAGTTCCGCTCTCCCTCAGGCCGACGGGTCCCACAGCGGCTCGGCTACCCCTTGTTGCAAATTCTCGAAACGGGACATAACGAACAAAGCGTCCGATAGACGATTCAGGTAGCGTATCACCTGCGGACTGATTTTGTCCTGGTTCGCCAGCGACGTTGCCTCCCGCTCCGCCCGCCGGCACACAGTGCGTGCAACGTGGAGGTGAGATGCACCCAGCGAGCCCCCCGGAAGAATGAAGTTCTCCAGGACGCCTACAATAGGCGTCAGTTCGTCGATCAGCGCCTCCAGACGATCGACATGTCGTTGCTCGATCTGTGGGGGCGTATAGCTCTCTTTATCCTCTTCCAGAAAACACAGATCCGAACCCAAGTGGAATAGTTCATTCTGAATCTCACCCAACGGGCGCTGCAGGCGATCACTCAGGCCGCTGGCCAGCGCCAACCCTATGTGCGAGTTCAACTCGTCGACCGTCCCGTACACCTGCACGCGCAGTGAGTCCTTGGCGACGCGTTGACCGCCCCCTAGAGAGGTAGTGCCGCCGTCACCGCCGCGCGTATAGATCTTAGTCAACCTTGGCATCAGTTTCTCCTCCAGCGCCTCCCTGGCGCAAGAATGTTGTCAATGCGTCCAACGTAGCAAATGAATCCATTCGTCCCGCAATGTCCAAACTGTAGACCGGTCCGCCGTCCTGCATATGAACTGATATGGCGCCGAGTACAGAATCCTGGCCAGCCGGACCTTCTATTTCTACCTCTTTCTCCACCGCATACCCAATTCGCTCCAGCGCGCGTCGCGCCCAAAAGGCCGCAACCCCATCACCGTGCAGGAGCAGTCGCCCACAGGTCTCCTGTCGTGTGTGAAAGGAACCGTGTTCGCGGTCGAATGTCACGCCCTCGGCGGAAAATACGCGTTCAAACGCGCCGTTAAGGATCAGATCCTCAGGCGCGCCATCGAAGAGTTCGCCCTCCGCCGACAGCAGCCACAGCCGGTCCGCGTTGCGCAGAGCCAGGTCCAAGTCATGCGTGGAAAGCAGGATCGCCTGACGGTTCTCGTTTGCCAGCCGCCGCAACAGATCCATCACTTCCACCCGCCGTGGCAGGTCGAGAAACGCAGTCGGCTCGTCCAGCAGCATCACCCGCGGCTGCTGCGCCAGCGCGCGCGCAATAAAAACCTTCTGTCGTTCGCCATCGCTCATCTCGACAATCAGCCGGTCAGCCAGATCCTGGGCCCGAACGGCCTGCAACGCCCACTGCACAATGCGCTCGTCCTGCTCGTTCAACGTCCCGGTCCAGCCGGTGTAGGGATGGCGTCCCAGGCCTACCAGTCCGTACCCCGACATCGCGCCCACGTCCACACGCTCAGTCAGCACAATACTCAAACGGCGTGCCAGCTGGCCGGGCCGCAGGTCGTCGAGAGGCCGGTCATCCAGCCAGATCTGGCCGGACAGAGAAGGTTGCAGCCGGGCTAACGTGCGCATCAGCGTCGACTTTCCCGCGCCGTTCGGTCCCAGCAGACAGACCAGTTCCCCCGCCCGCAGCGAAAAATCAAGATCGCGGGCGATGACAACGTCTCCTCTGCGGGCGCGGCGATAGCCTATCGAGAGAGCATCGGTTTGCAGTACAGTCCCACCCGTCATCCGTCTACCTCTGTTAGCCGGCAAAGGCTTCGCGCAAATTACGCTGCCGCAGGATCACCCAGATTACAACCGGCGCGCCCAGCAGCGCCGTCACCGCATTCAATGGCAGCGTCAGCTGACTGCCCGGCAGCCCGGCAACGATATCCGCGCCCAGGGCCAGCGTGGCGCCCATGAAGGAGACCGCGGGCAGCAGCAGTCGGTGATCCGACGTGTGCAGGAGACTGCGGCACAGATGGGGCACGGCAATGCCCAGAAAGCCGATCGGCCCGCAGAAAGCGGTCACAACGCCGGCCAGCACCGCCGACGAGCCGATGATCCCCAGTCGCACCCGACGCACATTCAGACCCAGTGAGAGGGCGTATGTCTCTCCCAACAGCAGCGCATTCAGCGGCTTCATCAACAGATGGCCGCCCGCCAGCCCCAACAGAATCGCCGGCGCCATCACCTGGAGCTGCCGCCAGGTGACGCCCCCGAATGAGCCGAATGTCCAGGAAATGTAGGCCTGAATGCGCTCAACCACACTGAAATAGATCAGCACACTTACCAGCGCGCTCGTCGTATAGCCGAACATCAGCCCCAGAATGAGCAGCGTCATGCCGCTCTGCACCTTTCGGGCCACCGTCATTACTAGCAGCAGCACCAGGCCTGAGCCGATTATCGCCGACAGGGCCAGGCTGGTATCACCCGCCAGGCTGATCCCGGCCAGCAGCGTGGTGCTGCCGCCCAGGCCCACGGCTACACCGGCCAGCAGCACGGTCAGCGCCACGCCCAGGCTCGCGCCGGAGCTGATGCCCAGCACGAACGGCCCGGCGAGCGGATTACGAAACAGGGTTTGCATCTGCAGCCCGCTGACCGAAAGCGCGGCGCCCGCCAGCATCGCCGTCAACGCCTTGGGCAGGCGAAACTTCAGCACAATTGTCGCCCAGGCCGGCTTGGAAGCATCTCCGCCCAGCAGTACAGCCACAATCTCGTCAATAGGGATGCGTACTGATCCCACCGCCAGGCTCAGCAGGAAGACCGCCAGCGCGACGAGCGCCAACCCGGCCAGTAGCAGTCCGGGCGCCAAAGTAAAACCTGGCTGCTTCGAAGAGCGAACCCCATTATCTGATGCTGCCAGTGAAACGTTGTCTCTACTCATTTCCAATCACGGCCGCGTTGGCATCTGGGTCCACTCGCGGGGAGCCTCTATCCTCAGGATCCTCACCCTTTAGTATGAGTGGAAGTCCTGCCACCATCAGAACCACCCTGTCGGCTGCAGCGGCCAAAGTCTGGTTCGCCTGACCCACCAGGTCGCGAAAGGCTCGCCCCAAGGCGGTCAGCGGCGCCAGGCCGTAACCAACCTCGTTGGAAACAATAATCACTTTGCTCGCGCTCGGCAACTCCTTTGCCGCCTGCACGATAGCTTCAATCTCCTGAGCTACGCTGTTCTGCACCGCGTCGTCATAGGGGTCCGGCTTGTCGACCAACAGATTTGATACCAGCAGAGTGATGCAGTCCACAACAATCGTGGTATGTCCGTCCGCCTGCCGACCGATCCTCTGCCCGACGGCGTGCGGCGCTTCCATCGTGTCCCAGCGTGTAGGCCGTTCCGCCCTGTGTTTCTCTATGCGAAGCCGCATCTCATCGTCGCCGGCTTCGGCGGTCGCCACGTATAGCACTTGGCCATCTCCGCGCGCTCGTGCCATCCGCACAGCTTCGGCACTCTTGCCACTGCGCGCGCCGCCGAGAATCAGTATCAGTTCCCCCACGAGATCTGTCCTTTGTCGAACGACCGAATCAGCGAAGACAGGGACAGTGCAACGCCTGCCTCTATCCCAACTCGAAACTACTCAGCCACAACCGATTTGCGATCCTGAATGAGGCGAGCAAAGGTGTTCATTCTCCCCTCATTGTTGTATTTTGGGCGGTCGGGCGCAAGCGCCCTCCCTTGTGCAGGGGCTGCGCCCCCGCAACGCCCCCCTACAAAACCATCGCTCACCGACCTTGTGTGCTCTTTCCAGCAACGTATCTAGCCACCAGTGTTTCCTCCCCCACTCGCCGTCTCTTGCCACCGCCCACTACCGTTAGCAGTTCACTAGAAACTAAGAACTGACTACTAAAAACTGCAGTTCCGGGCGGCAGGGATAAAGGGCTGGTCAAGACAGGCACTGTATATGGCTTAGTAGTTACCCCTACTCTAAGAACGATCGAGAAGCCGTGCGCTACACTCCCCAGTTCCGGGCGGGACCTACAATGTCCAATTCGCCGCAAGCGTCACTATGCAGACGGTCTCCCCGACCTCACACAGAGCCCCGTAGACATCACCGGTCAACCCCGGTATGCGAGCAAGAGTGAAACGGATCAACAACCAGGCGCAGAGGCCGACCACAACCACCGCCGTAAAAGTAGCGGCAATGCCTATAGACGGAGCGAGCAGTACCAGTGCTGCCAGCGAAATCGCCGACGCGCCTGCGGCTTGGGGCCAGCCGGCATTGTCCTTCATCTCCCGGCCCAGCCCTTCGGCACGGGCGTACGGGAAGAGGACAACCGCCAAGCTGATCACCCAACGCCCCAGCAGCGGCGCAGCGATGAGCGCCCCAGACCCGATGCCACCGATCGCCGCGAACTTCAGCAGCAGCATGGTAACGCCGCCGGCGACAGCAAACGCACCAACACGCGCATCTCGCAGGATGCGCATTCGATCCTCCGCCGTGCGGCCGCCCAGCAGGCCGTCTACCGCATCCAGAAAGCCGTCAAAATGCAGAGCGCCACTGCATGCGATCCATACACCCACCACCATTGCCGCCACCAGCACTTCCGGAAAGACAGCGGACAATAGCCAGTACAGCCCGTTCAGAAGCAGCCCGACTGCCAGGCCAACAAGCGGAAAGAAGGCGACCGATCTCCCCAACTCGCCGGGTGTAATCATCCGGCGCAGGAGCGGCGGCGCAACTGTAAGGAACTGGAACGCTACCACAACACCGGTCAGAATCGCTTTCACGGACCGTTCGCGCCTCCCCGGTGCGCCGCCGCAATCTGCTGACAGTTGGCCAGGACATATGCCCTGTTACTGCAGCTGCTGGTAAAACCTGAGTTCGTGATCAGGCAACAGTTGCGGATGCAGTATCTTCACCAGATCTTTCAACACTCTTTCAGGATGGGCCGCGCCCTCTTCATAGTAGGCGTTGCCCCCGTTCTCGTTCACTTTGGCATTGTTATTGAACAGCTGCCCACGACTGAGCGGCGCAAAATCGCCGTAGCGGGGATCACTTTCGAGCACATCGTCTACACTGAACCAGAAGGAACTGTCCGGGTTGAGCCAAAAATCCACATCTGCTGCAGCTGCGTAGACCGACTCAAAATCCAGCGGCAGCGCGCCCACATCACCTTCATCCGCCCACAGGTAATCAGCGCCGGCATCGGCCAGCATCTTGGACATGTAACTTTCGCCGCCCGCTACATACCAGGTTCCGTTGTATACGCTCCCCAGCAGAACAGAAGGCCGCTCCGTCAGCGATGCCGTCAACGCAGCTACCGCATGATACTCCGCCGCGATGACGTCGAACTGAGAGCCAGCGTCCGCTTCCCGGTTGAAAAACAGCGCTATGAACTTCATCCATTCCGCCCGGCCAAGCGGACTCTGCTCAACAAAATCACCGTTGAGCGCCACCGGAATACCCGCCTCCAAAAGCACAGGATGCGTGTCAAAGTCAGCAAACCCAGTCCCGTAGGTCATCACCAGGGCCGGGTCCAGATCCAGCGTCAGCTCCACGTTAACCGCCGCGCCGCTGCCAATCTCTGCGATGTCACCGGCCGCGATAATTTCTTGTACCGCCGGATTCGTTGTCCACATATAGCTGTCTAGACCAATCAGCCTGTCTATCAGTCCCAGGTCATCGAGAGTTGGCAAATAGGTCGTCGACATGGCAATCATGTTTTCGACCGGCACCTCGATCACCGTGCCTTCGACATCCTGTGGTGCCGGCGTGCCGCACTGGACGAGCACATAGCGAAAACTCTCCTGCGCGCCCTGCCACGGATTTGTAACGGTAATGACCTTGTAATTGCCGTGATACTCGATATCGAAGCCGGAAGCATATTCTACAGACAGCTTTTCCGGAAAGTAGTCGACGGTTGAATCGAACCCATCAACGCAACCGTCTTGTATATTCTGCTCGGGAGGTGAGGCTTCTACAGCAGAGTCAGCAGCAGCGCTGGCCGGCGGCGACGCAGTCGTAGTTGGCTGGGCAACGCACGCGCTCAGAACCATGAGCGCGATTACAAGCAGGTGAATTGGCAAGCTTCGCATCAGTTTCTCCCCATATTGCATATGTGATTGATGCCCCTGCCGCACTGCCTGAAACAGCCCCCAAAACTGAAACGTCCGATCTCTTACGAGATCGGACGTCACCGACAATCCTTGCCCCAAAATGCAGGCTTGACTCAGTCACCCAATCCACGAGATGTTTCAAGAGTACGACAGAGACGGTCGACCTGGCTTGGGAAATACTCCTCACTTCTCTTTCGAGATGCTCTCCATTAAGGAGGCAGAGTTGCTTTCCCTTACAGTTGCGGGACAGCGCCGGACTCTCACCGGCTTCGCCTTTTCAGCCCTGGCATCCGGACCATGGGCGCCTCTGGCGTTCAATATTCAATTGCCAGCAGTATACAGCCGGCCCCAGGGCTTGTCAACACGGGCCCCGATTGGATGCAGGGCAATTGCATCAAAAGCGATGATATAATATCCCTGTAGTAACTACTCAGCCGCAACTGATTCGCAAATCTGAACGAGGGGAGCAAAGGTGTTTTTTCTCCCCTCATTGTTGCATTTTTGGGCGGTCGGGCCTTCGGCCCTCCCTGGTGCAGGGGCTGCGCCCCCGCAACGCCCCCCTACAAAAACATGCCTCACCGACCTTGTGCATTCTTCGCAACCTGTCGGCTGGCGAGCATGGCGGCGGCTGTACGCCAATTGCGTCATCAAGAGCCTGAATGCTCCCAAGGATGACTGGCTGGTCAAGTACTGTGGCTTAGTAGTTACTTCGCAGAGAGAAAAGCGCCAAAATCGGTATCGCTGCCAAACGTAAACGAACGGGTTGGATAACTGGCTATCTCCCGAGAATTCTCTCCCAATAAGATGCGTATGCCCTGCAGATTCGGGTAAAGTTGCCCCTTTTGGGCCCAAATCGTGTGTTATAATAGTGTCCGAAATGAGTTGCGTTTCCTCTGACCCTGAGAAGCCACGACTCCCGCCAAAAGAAAATCTGAAGCCGAAGGAGGGCCGCTGTACGTCTGTGAGTTGCCCACTCTTCATCTTCCGATACCTATAGAAGTCGGCGAGGAAACGCTTGCGAACGCAAGCATGTAAGGGCCTGCAAAAAGGAAAAACGCCGACATAATCCGTCGCAACCCGCCCGAACCCAAGGCAATCGCAACGAATTGGAACAAACCTCGTGAGGCTGCCTGAATCGGCTGGAGTAACCGACTGCGACATCAAGAAAAAAGTCCCAAAAAAAAGAGAAAACCCGTCGACTTGGGTCGACTTGGGTCGACTTGGGTCGACCAAACCAGGATAATTGCATCGACTTGGGACTAGGCCTCGTGAGGCCGCCTGAATCGAATAAGTACCCCTTGTGGGCCCACAAGGAGGGCCCGCTTTGTGGACATTCGAGGCGCACGAACTGAGAAGCCACTGCTCTTGCCCAAAGAAAACCTGCAGGTGAAAGCGGTCCGCTGAAACGCTGTGAAATGCCCCAAATCGTCCACGCGGTATCCATCAGGGACGGCGAGGAACTGTTCGGTAAGACGCAAAAAAGCGTCCCAAAAAACTGAAATTGGCGCGACATACGTATACATTTGTATACATTACGCGACATTTGTAGACATTTCGCGGCCAGAACACGGGCAAGTGAATCCAGTAATGACGAGAACCCGTTGACGTTTGTCACCAAAGCGATTTGCATGAGCAAAGTGCTCTTCCGCCAAGGGCCGCACATAAAAAATCCGCTACACCTTCGGGGTTCTTCGCCGCCCTTTGCATGACTTCGCCGATAGATTGGTTTTGTCTGCTGCAACACGCAAGCGAGGAAGATCCCTGGCAGTAACTCTCGTCCAACGCGCATACAAGACAACCTGCATCGGCAAGGCCCCGGTCACAGCCCCAGTCACAGCCCATCAGGCAATTCCCATGAACTGCAGCTCACACAACCTGAAAACGCTTATAAACGCTCGTAAACGCTCATGAACTCTCGTCCAACACACACACATGAGAATGTCAGCATCGGCAAGACCCCTGTCACAGCCCATCAGGCAAATCTCATGAGCCGCAGCTCACACAACCTGAAAACGCTCGTAAACGCTCATGATCTCTCGTAAACTCTCGTCCAACACACTCATGAGAATGTCAGCATCGGCAAGACCCCTGTCACAGCCCATCAGGCAAATCTCACGAACTGCAGCTCACACAACCCGACAACGCTCGTAAACGCTCATGATCTCTCGTAAACTCTCGTCCAACACACTCATGAGAATGTCAGCATCGGCAAGACCCCTGTCACAGCCCATCAGGCAAATCTCACGAACTGCAGCGCAGACAACCCGACAACGCTCGTAAACGCTCATGATCTCTCGTAAACTCTCGTCCAACACACACATGAGAAGGCCTGCATCGGCAAGGCGCCGCTCACTGCCAATCAGGCAAATCCCGTGAACTGCAGCCCAGACAACCCGACAACGCTCGTAAACGCTCATGATCTCTCGTAAACTCTCGTCCAACACACACATGAGAATGCCTGAGTCCCGCCATCAAGATAAATCTGATAAAAACGGTCCACGATGAGTGAAATGCCCGCATCAGCCCCCAAAGCACTTGCATCTGATGTGTATTCCATCTTTTCCTCCGATGCCAAACAGCTCCTGACTTCCACCCGCAGCCACAGGAGCATCGAGAATCCAGTCTACTGGCTCTTGGATGGGGACGACAGTCGCATCCGTCAGGTCCATGCGCAGCACAACCTGGCCGTCTTGCGCCGCATGGCTTTCAACCCCTTACCCAGCGAGGACAGCGCCCAAATCGGTACTTCTGCCAAACGTAAACGAGCCGGTTGGAAAACTGACTACCTCCTGAAACTTCTCTCCCAACAAGATGCGAATGCACTGCGATTGGATGCAGCCGCGAAGCCCCTGGACAGCACGCCTACCCGCGCCGGCTATGGCCGACCTTTGAGCATTTGTTCTTCCTTTGGCATACTGTGGTCACTCGAAGCACATCCGCCCTGCCGGAGGGAACTGGCAGCCGAGTCGGAACGGAGATCGATATGCCGATTTACGAGTATATCTGCCAGGACTGCGACCACCGGTTTGACCGATACTGGCCTACCGCGGCCTCCGCACTGGACCAGCAGCCGGACTGTCCGGACTGCGCCAGCACTGCCACACGGCGAACCATCTCGCAGGTCGCCGTGCTCGGGAAACTCGGCGGGCTTACCCCGCAGGAACAGAGCGCGGCCAGTGCCGAGACAGCCAAGACCGCCTCGTACACCCCCAAGGAACAGATCCAGACATTTCAGGCCAACAAACAGCGAAAGCGCGAGCAGGGCAAATGAACGGGCACGTCCCCTTTGGTGTCGCCGACTACTTCTGGGATGAGGCCCGCAGGCGGCAGAGCCTCCTCAATCAACTGATGGAGACCTTTCGCGGCTGGGGTTACGGCGATGTAATCCCGCCCATGTTCGAGTTTGATTCAACCCTCAGCGCCCAGTATGACGATACGCTGCGCAAGGGCATGTATCGCTTCCTCGACCGTGACGGCAGCACTCTCTCCTTGCGGCCCGAATTTACCACGCCGGTAGCCCGCCTTGTCGGCGCACGGCTCCACGACTGGCCTATGCCGCAGCGATTCTGTTACGGCGGCAGCGTCTTTCGCTACCTGGAACCGCAGGCCGGCCGCCAGCGCGAATTCTGGCAGGTAGGAGGAGAGTTGATCGGCGCACCGACGCCCGCGGCCGATGCCGAGATCCTGGCCCTGACCGCCACCGCACTGAGAGTCGCCGGTCTGACCGATTTCCGACTGATAATTGGCCATATCCGCTACTATCGCAGTCTCCTCGAAGCCCTGGCCCTCACGCCGCAGCAGGCGCAACAGTTGCAGTGGGCGCTGGAGCGAAAAAGCGAGCCGCTTCTGGCTGACTTCCTGCGCGATACGCCGTTGCGGACCGGCCAGCGCCAGGCGGTCGAAACCCTGCCGCATCTGGTGGGCGAGAATGTTGACAGCATCCTTTCGCTGGCGGAACGCCACATCCAAAACAGTGGCATGCACGAAGCCCTCCAGAACCTGCGCCAAATCGTCGACGCCCTTACCGGCTACGATATCCTTGACAGTCTTGTCATCGACCTTACCGAGATACGCAATCTTGGCTATTACACAGGTGTCTCATTCGAGGCGATGACGCCAGGCCTTGGCACTGCTGTCGGCAGCGGCGGGCGTTATGATGACCTTGTCGGCCGCTTTGGCCCGTCCCAACCTGCCGTGGGCGTCGCTCTGGGTGTGGACAGACTCCTGGTGGCTCGCCAGCGGCAGGAAGAAGCCGACGCGGCCACCAGCGCTGACCGGCGCCCACCCGCGCTGGCGCTCCCGCAGGGCAACGCCGGTGCTCTGGCCCTTGTTCAGAAAATGCGCGAGACCGGGCTGCATATTCAGGTAGACGTCAACAACTGGACGGTCGATTCAGCCTTTGCCTATGCAGCAGAGACAGGTGTTTGCGACATCCTGCTCTGGGAGGACGGCTTCCAACATCACCGCCGCGACGAGCGCGGTGACTTTGTCCTGCTCGGCCGGCTCGAAGAGAACCGATTGTCCCCGCCGACAGGGGCGTGCCGGGAGAAGCTGCGCACATGACGACTTCATTTGCAGCGCCAGTTCGCAACCCGGCATCCGACCCGGAAAAGTCACAGTCGTCCTCGAAACAGGCCGCAACCGAACAGTCCCTGCTATTTGCCTTGCCAAAAGGCCGGCTCGCGCAGGACAGTCTGTCCTTCCTGGAAAAGGCCGGGCTGTCAATTCCAACCGACACGGCAAGCCGCAAGCTGGTTCTGCCCGCCGCCGACGGCTCCATTGGCTTCGTCATGGCCAAGCCGCGCGATGTGCCCACCTACGTTGAACACGGCGCAGCCGATCTGGGCATCTGCGGGCTCGACGTGGTGCGGGAGACAGATCGCGCCGTCTACGAACCTCTCCTGCTTCCCTTCGGCCACTGCCGCCTGAGCGTCGCCGGCCCGGCCGACAGGACGACTGTCCAATCTGGCGAGAATGTTGACTCTGCCGACCTTTCCGTCAGAACATCCTTGTCTTCCCACCTGCCGGAAACGCCCCTGCGTTACATGAGCCAGCCCCGCGTCGCAACCGAGTTTCCGCGCCTCACACGCCGCTTCTTCGCCGACAGAGGCGTCAACGCAGAGATCATCACTCTTGGTGGCTCGGTCGAGCTTGGGCCAATTCTGGGCCTCTCTGATCTGATTGTCGATGTGGTCCAGACCGGCGCCACCCTGCGCATGAACGGACTGGTGGAGATTCGCACGATCCTTGAAAGCCAGGCGGTGCTCGTCGTCAACCGCACCTCCTACCAACTCAAGAGCTCCGAAATCAACAGGATCATTGAACGCATGCGTATACTGACGGACTGAACGGTTGGCCCACTGCAGTCGGCAACCCAAAGAAAAGCACTCCACCGCTGCATCCGCCGTGTTGTCCCCAGGTCACAACTACCTGAGGTTTTACTGTGCCAGAGATTTCTGCTTCACAACTGATTGAGGGTGTAAATTTCGTCGCATTGCGCGCTTTCGCCGATGACCGCGGCCGTTTCCTGGAGACATTTCGCAAGGAGTGGTTTCCGCAACGCAGTTGGGAGCGTGTACAGTCGAACGTCAGCTATTCGAAACCGGACGTGCTGCGCGGGCTGCACTACCACTACCATCAGGTCGACTACTGGTTCTGCCTCCTGGGAACGATTCAGGTAGCGCTTGCGGATCTGCGGCCCGATAGCCCGACTTTTCGGCAGACCGAAACGGTAGAAATCGGAAAGCGCAACGCCCTCGGAATCTTCATTCCGGTTGGCGTAGCACATGGATTTCTGGCGTTAACGGAAGCTGCCCTCGCATATAATGTTGACAACTATTACGACAGCACTGACGAACACGGCGTAGCCTGGGATGACCCGGAGTTGGCGGTTGATTGGAACAGCGCTGCCCCGCTCCTTTCCGAACGGGATCGCTGTAATCCCAATTTGGCGGACTTGCCAGCCGATCACTTGCCGCGCCTCCATCCCGCTTAGTATCTGAACAGGCTGGCGGTCTGACTAGACAGATGCATCCTCAACTTGAGCGCTCCTGTGGGGCGTAAGAATATAGCCATGACAGAAAGTGCTCCTACCCAAACGCCCAATTTCTTCGACCAACAGAAACAACAGCGGGAAGCCGCCGAGTTTCGTAAACTACCCGCCGTCGACAAGCTCCTGCAGCGGCCCGACATCCAAGCCCTTGTGGAGGCATATGGCAGCGGCCCGGTCACCGCGGAAACACGCGCCGAGCTGGACTGCGCTCGCCTCGCCATCCACAACGGGCAGACGGCTCCCACTGCAAAGCAACTGACCGACCGCATCACCATGAACGTACTCGCGGCCGATGCCCCCTCGCTGCGTCCCGTCATCAACGCCACCGGCGTACTTATCCACACCAATCTGGGCCGCACACCTCTCAGCCAGAGGGCCCAGGACGCCGTAGTCCGCCTGTCGCAAGGCTACAGTACCTTGGAATACGATGTGGAAACCGGTCAGCGCGGCAGCCGCCATGCTCACCCTGCCCGGCTCTTGTGCGAGTTGACCGGCGCCGAAGATGCCCTCGTCGTCAACAACAACGCCGCAGCAGTATTCCTGGCGCTTACCGCACTCTGTGACAAGCGAGAGGTGATCGTCAGCCGCGGCGAACTGGTCGAGATCGGTGGCGGCTTCCGCATTCCCGATGTATTGCGCCAAAGCGGCGCCACTTTGGTGGAGGTAGGTACGACCAACCGCACCCATCCGCACGACTTCGCCGCTGCGATTAACGCCAATACCGCCGCCCTTATGCGGATTCACGCCAGTAATTTCAAACAGATCGGCTTTGTAAAAAAGCCGGAACTGTCAGAACTGGTCGAGATTGCACACGCACGCGTTGCACCTGAGAATACCGACGCCGACGTCAAGACTGAAAGCGGAGGCAGCGCCCAAGGCACCTTTTCTGCCGACCGCCCGCTCGTCATCGACGACCTGGGCTCCGGCACGCTGTTGAATACAGCCCAATTCGGGCTGGCCCCGGAACCCATGGTGCAGAGCAGCGTAAAGGCCGGCGCCGACATCATCACTTTCAGTGGTGACAAGCTCCTGGGCGGTCCCCAGGCCGGTCTGATCGTGGGCAAGGCCGAGTGTATTGCACGGTTGCGCTCGCACCCGCTTGCCCGCGCTCTGCGCGTGGACAAGATGACATTAGCCGCCCTGGATGCCACCCTGCGGGCCTATCGACGGGACCGGGCCGCGGCTGAGATTCCCGTGTGGAGCATGATCGCGCAGACGCCAGAGGACGTTCAACAGCGCGCCGTACGCTGCCAGAGCCGGTTGGCCGCTGCAGACATCAAGGCCGCCGTGATTCCAGGCAAAAGCACCATAGGCGGCGGCAGTCTGCCCGGTGAAACGCTGCCGACATTCCTGCTGGCGCTAGACATTCCACAGCCGGACCGCGCGGCCGCCTCTTTACGCCAGGCCGACCCACCCATCATCTGCCGGATCCAGCAAAACCTGCTGTTGTTCGACCTGCGCACCGTCCTGCCGGACCAGGAGCAGGCGCTGCTTGAGACTCTCAGCAGCCGGCTGCCGCTTCTTGGCGGCCAGACCGGCGCCGCCGGCCCGTAGCCGAAAATCGAAGTCGACTGTGCCTCTCCAATACCTGAAACTCGGCGGCTCCCTCATCACCGATAAACACAGACCGGAAACTCCCAGGCTCGACGTTTTGGAACGTCTGGCCCGGGAAATCGCCCAGGCCAGAAAGGAACGCCCGGGCTTGCGACTCGTCCTGGGGCACGGCAGTGGCAGTTTCGGCCACGTCAGCGCTCAGCGCCATGGCACCCGCGGTGGTGTCCGCAACGCGGACCAGTGGTATGGCTTCGCCGCCACTGCCGATGCAGCCGCGCGCCTGAATCGCATCGTCGCCGCGCAGCTCCTCCAGGCCGACCTGCCGGCCTGGACCGTGCAGCCCAGCGTCGCCCTCCGCTGCCAGGATGGCCAGGTCGTCAGCGGGCCGGCAGAAACAGTTCGACTGGCATTGGAGCGGGGACTCCTGCCCTTGATTCACGGAGACGTCGCCCTCGACAGCGTGCGCGGGGGTACAATTGCCGGAACTGAGGAAATATTCGAACAGATGGCCCTGCAGCTGCCGCCGGTCCGAATCGTGTTGGCAGGAGAAGTAAAAGGGGTTTATACCAGCGACCCACTTCAGGACCCAGCCGCAGTCATGCTGAGAGAGATCACGCCCGCCTCATTCGCTTCGTTGCAAGCATCCCTCGGCGCCAGCCATGCCACCGATGTAACCGGCGGCATGGCCGCCAAAGTCGAACAGTCCCTGCGTATGGTGCGCGCCGCGGCCGGCTTGCAGGTGGTAATCTGCGGTGGCCTCGTACCCGGGGCCATCTTTTCCGCCCTGACCGACCACGCCAACCCCCCCGGCACCCTGATTCACGCCGGCGAGCCGCGAGACCACGCCTGACACCCACGCCTAATCCAATCTGAGGAAGAGTGGCATTGAAGGATCCAGAGGGACCGCCTCTTGAGGATGCCCTGCCGGCCTCCCGCCTTTCCCTCTTTGAAAGCCCTGAGGGTTAGCCCGAGGTATTTGCCCGCTCATTTGGCGTCCGAGTATAATGATTTCCATAGAGAATGCTACTCTGACGCTGAAAACTGTCTGTCCCTGCAGTTCGGTTTTGCCTCAGTGAGAGCGTCACAGGCATGTTTCCACCTGTTGCGATGTACAGATTCGCGGTAGGGCTCGATGGGAGCCTTCTTATCCAATTTCGGAGTAAGGCCACTGATGTTCGTGACAATCGTTTCGTTTTTTCTGCTTCTGGGTCTACTGATTTTCTTCCACGAGCTGGGTCACTATCTGGTTGCGCGGCGCAATGGGATTGAAGTTGAAGAGTTCGGTGTATTTGGATTCCCTCCGCGTCTCATCAAACTGTTTACCTACGACGGCACAGTCTTTAGCTTAAACGCAATTCCTTTCGGCGCATTTGTGCGCATGAAAGGCGAGGACATGGCCGACAACAGCCCCGGATCCTTCAACGCCGCCAGCGGGCGTAGCCGTGTCCTGACACTCATTGCCGGACCGGCGATGAACTTGCTTCTGGCAATGTTCTTTTCGATAGCCAGCGTATTCTCAGGCTTTCCCGCCGCTGCCGCCCACCCCCTGTTGAATGATGTTCCGCCCGGCACCGAGTTTATGGGAGCGGCCCTCGAACCGAATGATACGCTCATCCGCTTCAACGGACAGCCGGTTTACATCGACGTGGTCACCGGCGAACTGCTCGACCGCAAACAGCGTGCCCCGGCCAATTCTGCCGAGGCTGGCACCGTCGTCATTCTGCGCGGAGACGCCCTGCACACGTTGCAGGTGCCCTTCGCAACCCGCACAGAGTTGGAACGCCTCTTGGAAGAACTGTCTCCTGAAGCGGCCCTGCAGACGCAGATCACGCATATCGCGCCGGGCAGTCCCGCAGAGGAGGCCGGGCTTCTGCCCGGGGATGTCTTCTACGCCGTCAACGGGGAGGTAGTAACCGCCGAACGCAGTCTGGGAGAAATGGTGCGAGCGCAGTTGGGTGAGACAGTTACTGTTACAATGCTCCGGGACGATGAACTCTACTCCCGCCAAGTGCTGGCCCGTCGGGAACCACCGCCCGGCCAGGGCGCAATGGGCGTGGCAATCAGCGGCGTACTGATGCTGGTCACTCAGCCCTTCCTCCGTAGCATCTGGCTGGGAATCATTGGCATCGTCGACTACGTGCAGGCCGTGATCGCCCTACCGGTTCTGCTCATCTCCGGCCAGTTGGCGCCCCAGGATGCCGCCCTTTCCGGTCCGGTTGGAATCGCACAACTTGTGGGCGGCGCGGTCAACGCCACCGTAGACACCGGCCTTTGGTTCCCGGTTTGGCAGTTGGCCGCTATCATCAGCGCCGGGCTGGCCATTGCCAATCTTTTGCCAATTCCTGCTCTGGATGGAGGACGACTGCTTTTCATTCTCATCGAGAAGCTACGCGGGCGTCGAATTGCCCCCGAAAAGGAAGGCGTCATTCACATTGTCGGCTTTGTCTTGTTGTTGGGCTTGATGGTTGTCATCACGATCAACGACATCCGCTCCGGACCGCAAGGTATCGACTGGTCCCATTTGCTGGGCAATTGACAGCGCGAACTTAAGCCGTCAATTGCCGGTAAGACGAATTAATTGCCCCATACATGTCTCTAGACGATACAAACTTTTCGGATGAAGATTCCGATCAGTTCAATCCAGGCCCACCCGAAAGCCGCCCAGAGGCGCAACCCCCCTCTTGGGCCGCCAAGCGCTGCCCTTCCTGCTACGCTGCTGTCCTGCATAACCAGGTTGTCTGCGCAGAGTGCGGCACTCGCCTGGAACCGCGTCTTACCAAGGTCCGATGTTTGCGCTGTGGCAAACCTGCTACATCCGACCATGTCATCTGCCCCCACTGCGGGCGCAACCTGCGCGCGGCCCCATCACGGTTGCTCACCATCGGCGCACCGGCTCTGCTGGTTGCAGCACTGGCCATAGTGCTCGTCGCCCGCGGGATGCCGTCCATCCTGCAAGAGAATGATAGCTTGCCCTTACTCCAGAATTTCGTTATTACACCAGCCTCGTCAGACAGTGAGCCGACAGTTCGGCTGGCGCGTGAAAGCCTGGCCCCCGCGGTCGTTCAGAGCGGACCCGGCCAGTCTGACGAGTCGTCTCCTCCCGCAACAGCCCCGGCCGCGGCCGCCGTCTCAACTCCCACGCCGGTGCCGGAGGAAGCAAAAGCAGCAGCAGACGGGTCCCAAACCGGGCCGATACCGACGGGCACGGCCGTTCCGCCGGCCAATACGCCAGTTGATACCGTTGCGCCCCCCGCGAATACGCCCACTGCGACCTCTGCCGTAGTGGAACATACAGCGACCGCTCCACCCGCGCCCACATCAACGCCAACTGCAGCTGCGACCGAAACACCGACTGCTACGCCCACGCCCGCGTGGTTGATATATACGATCAAACAGGGCGATACAATTGCCAAAATCGCTGATCTGTTCGACGTCGACTTGGATGACTTGCTGATAGCCAATGGCCTCTCGCTTCAGGATGCTACGAGGCTGCAGATTGGTGACCAGATCATTTTACCCGGGTTATACCAGGTCACGCCGACACCGACGCCTACCGAGGCTGCCACCGCCGTGCCCACCGCATCGCCTGCAGGGTAGCCCTTTACAACCGTGCCCAAACACGCACTGCCCATCTGGGCCTAGCCCCAGATTCGTATATAATCTAGTCAGCCCATGCTGAAAACATCGATCCGTTCTCTGTTGAAATACACCACTTGTAGAAGAGGCGACGAGTGACAAATTCTGTCGCACCCTATAGCAACGCGCAGACGCAACCTGGCCCCGACCATTCCGTCGAGGCCCTGTTAAACCAACTGCGAGGAAACGACGAGCTGCCGCCGACGCAGGAACTGGTCGCCTTGTCCGACCTGAGTCTGGCCGACTTGCGCCGCGTGCGAGAGGCCTGGTCAAAGATCAGCGACGCACGCCGGCTCCAAGCCGTACATACGCTCGTAGAAGAGAGCTTCGCCAATTTGCATGTACAACTGGGCCGGCTGCTGCGTCTGGCCCTGACAGACCCGCTGCCCGATGTGCGCATCCTTGCCATCTCCGGCCTGTGGGAGGATAGAGAAGCAGATCTTGTCGGTCCCTTGATCCACATTTTGAACAACGACCCCTACGACACAGTGCGCGCAGCCGCCGCCCAAGCCCTGGGCGCGTTTGTTCTTGCAGGTGAGCTTGACGAGCTCTCGCCCGCGTTGGCAATGCGCGCCGAGGATGCCCTGTTAGCCGTATTGCACGCCGATACAGAGCCACTCAACGTCCAGGTCAACGCCCTGGAAAGCATCGCCTTTTCCGGCGAAACCGGCATTCGAGAGCTGATCGAAGACTGCTATTATTCCCCCTTTGATGAAATGCAAGTGGCCTCGTTACGGGCTATGGGACGCAGCGCAGATGTACGCTGGCGCTCCACTGCCCAGACCGAACTGGATAGCCCAGAGCCGGAAATGAGAGCAGCCGCGGCGCGAGCCTGCGGCGAACTTGAAGCCAGTGACGCTCTCGAAAACCTGATCGCGCTGCTGTCCGACGATAGCAAACCGGTCCGGCTGGCTGCGATTTTCGCGTTGGGCCGGCTGGGCGGTCGACAGGCAAAAGAGATGCTAAACACCATGAGCGACAGCGACGACGCCGATGAAGCTAAAGCGGCCGCAGTTGCTCTCGAAGAGACCCTCTTCTATGGCGATACCCAAAGAGTCCAGTTGCTTGATGAATCCCAGGAAAACTGGGAAGATGAAGCGGATGACTGGGAGGCGTGGTGAATCTGAAGCTCAAGCGCTTAGTGCGCACACACAGTTCCGAACAGTACGCACTTTTTGACTTGGCCCAGACAGATGTCGAAGATCAACCCATCACGATCGGGAAACTCGATCTGCATTACACAGGAGAGGGGACCTACGGGACCATACTTCTGTGGGACATGGCTTCGCAGCGCATGAATCCCGAGAGAAGACGAATGTTCGTGCACGCGCTGCTTAGTGAACTGGTTCTGCCGATGGGGTTGCCTAACGAATTCGTGATCGAGTTCTTTGCGCCCACATTGGACGAGTATGAGGTTTTTCACAATTTAGACGCGGACGCTGACGACCCTGGGGCAGCGTCCGCGCAGGCAGATCCACGCTGAATGACTTGTGCCTGTCAGACTTCAATGCCGGGATATTTATTGCGCGTGAAAGCACCTGGAAACCAATGACCGAGAGCGACCCGAACCAACCCCCTTCTGAAAGTCGCGGTTCTGCCGCCGACTACCGCACAATACTCAATGAAAGCGCCCGTCTGTTGCGGGCCAACCGGCCCGGGGAAGCTATCGCCGTGCTTGAACCGCTGCGGGCAAACCTGCCCAACGACCCCGATATCGCTATTAATCTGGGCGGCGCCCTGATCCTGCAACGAAAGTGGTCGCAAGCAGTCAAAGTGCTCAAAAGGGCGGTCGACATCTCGCCCGATAATGTGCTGCTGTGGACAAATCTGGCAGCCGCCCATCTGGGCCGACTGGAAACTTCCGGTCCAAAACACCAGAAAAGGGCCATCGCCGCCTACGAAAAAGCGCTCTGGATCGATCCCAGCACACCCAATGTTCACTACCATTTGGGGTTGATCTATAAACAGCAGGGAAACCTGAGCCGGTCGTCCGCCATGTTCCAGCGGGCCTTGGAGATCAACCCCAATGACCGCGATGCCCGTTACTGGATGGAAAAGCTCAGTCACCTGTTAGTAGAAATAGAACGCGAGAAGAAGCAAGGTCTTGCCCCGCACGATCGCGCCAGTGCGGCCCGTCGTCCCAACGGACGCCCACCGGACCGGAATGGAGAGGAATAGCAATAATGACGGCGGAACCTTCGGTATCGCCGGGCGCCCCAGTTGACGCGGTGCCGTCCGCTCAATCACAGCCTATGCCACGCTGGCGTGAACGCCCTGAGCGCGCAGCCTGGATCGTCATTTTGCTTTCTTTTGCCATATTGCTTGTCCTGTTGACGGGCATTCCTTTGGCCATTCGGGCACTTTACCATTCAGCCGCAGTCAAACAATCTCTGCAATTCGAAACAACACTAGGTACTGCCCTCCTCTACCTGCCGCTTTCTGACCAACCAATTGCTCTCACCGACAGACGTGATGGCATCAGCGAGGGCAGCCGGCTGGAAACAACCGGCGCAGCTACCCAAGGTGTATTGGGCCTCCCCGCAGGCAGCCAGGGCGACGATCTCTTGGGAACCATCCTCCTCTATCCGGAAACGTCACTCGAAATTGTGCGCAGCCGGCGACCTTACTTTGCCGGCAGCAACCAACCGTATTCCGTACGTATTCGACTTCGTGAGGGTCAGGTGCGGCTTTTCACCAGAAGCGCATTGGATCGACCGGTCGAAGTCCAGATCGAAACCCCGCATGGCGAGGCCCACTTGGAGGAAGGAAACTATGCCTTCTTCGTCAACGCCGAGAATAGCGAGGTGGTGGTGAAACAGGGTGTTGCTAGTCTCTTACTACCTGGCCAGGAGCCCGTGGAGGTTGAACCAGGACTGCGGACTTGGATGCAAGCGGACGGGACGATATTGCCAGCGGTTCCGGCCGTTCACAACCTCCTGCGGGACAGCGCATTCACCAGGCCATTGGGAGAGGTATGGGAAAGCTACACGCCGCCGCATGTAACGCCGGGCACCGCTGAATTCCTTGAGAAGGACGGCCGTCACGTTGCCCGCTTTTTCTACAGAGGCCCAGACCAGCTTCATACCGAAATCGGTATTCGCCAAGTCGTCGACCTGGACGTGCATAGTTATGACTCCCTGGTCGTAAAACTGGACGTCAATCTGATTTGGCAGACTTTGGCAGGCGCCGGCGAGCTGAGCTCCGAGTTTCCATTGCGCATTGAAATGACCTATACCGACAAATACGGCAAGGAATTGAGGTGGGGCTATGGCTTCTATAACATGGAGCCTAGACCGGACTATCAGCTGTTTGGCGGCCAACAGGTTCCTCTCTTCATCTGGCATAGCTATGAGTCAGCCAATCTGATGGAAGAGTTGGAAGCGACCCGACCCGTCCACATCAATAGCATCAGGCTCTACGCCAGCGGCTGGAACTACGAATCATACGCCAGCGAATTGGAACTCATTGTAGAATGACGCCGCGGCAACGCAAGATACGACTTGGCTGGCTGGCGGCAACGGTCGGCCTTTTTCTTTTGCTGGCCGCATATCAGTTGGGCTTACCCGGTCTCCACTACGACGAGGCCAAAGAGGCTGGCGTCAATGCGATCGAACTACTGCACGGCGCCCCCGTGACCGCATTCCGCGACGCCACCATCTCCGTGTTCGGCCTGGAACTCCCCTTGATGGTGCAGGACTATATCGGTGCCCTCAACGTCTACCTGGCGCTGCCTTTTCTGGCGGCAACCGGTATCGGTGTGCCCAATCTGCGTCTTCTCCCTCTGTTTCTGGCCGTACTTGGACTGCTGGCGTTGGAACGAACCGTCTCCGAGTGGCTGGCCCTTTGCGGGAACAGTGCGGCCCGCGTTGCACCGATCGCCCCGGCTGCTCTTGCTTGCCTTACCCTCCTGGCCGCCGCGCCCAGTTTTGTTTTCTGGCAACGACAAGGGATATTCGTCACCAACGCCACCTTCCCCTTCACCTTCGCCTGTATCTGGCTGACGCTTCGCTGGTTTCGACTCGGACAAGACCATACGCTCATTTTCTCGGCTCTTTGCGCCGGGCTGGCGGTCTATGCAAAACTGCTGGCCGCGTGGATTCTCCTGCCTTTCATCATGGCATGCGCCGGCTGGTGGCTATGGCAACGCGCAAAAGGCGCGCTTCACGTTAGCGCCGGCGAACGGTCGCCGGCCTCCCTTGCAAATCCGCCCAAGAGCAGGCAGACCAACAACTATCATGCCAACCCCCTTCCTCTGCTGCTCATTGCCGCTCTCGCATTCACATTGCCTCTCACTCCTTTCATCCTGTTCAATCTGAAGACCGGCGGCACGCTTACTTCCATAACCCAAAACCTCAGCAGCAGCTACTATGGTGTGAACAATGCCGCTGTAGTCGAAAACGCGTCTGTGCGCTGGCAACAGTTCCTCCAGATCTTGCGCGGAGATCACCTCTGGTATCTGGGCGCACTCGAGCATAATCCGCTTGCGCCCTGGCTGGCCCTGGCACTTCCTGCAGCGGCACTGACACGTCCTTCTGGCCGCCGTGTGGTCGGTCCGCCGCTCCTGTTGCTGGCAGCGGCCTTCGCGGCCAGTCTGTTCACTGTCAGCGATCTGTTCATCACACACTACGCACTGCTTCATCCCCTCGCGATTGCGATCACAGGCCTTTGCCTGTACGAACTGTGGCGATGGTCCGGCTCCCAGGACAAGGTTATGTCGGGCCGGCCGCGACAGCCAGGTACTGCCGGCAACGCGAAACCGGGAAGAACCTTGATTCGGTTGTGGGAGCGGCTACCGATACCGGCTGCGCGCGGCCCGTTTCAACTGCTTTCTCGCCGTTCTTCCGCACTCCGGTTCATTCTTGTGTTACTGGTGTGCGCCGGCGTCCTGCTCGACCTGCGGGCAACCGCTGCTTACCACAACGCGCTGACGCGCAGCGGCGGGCTGGTGGACCATTCAGACACCTCCTACCATCTCGCCTTCGATCTCCGCCACCGCGGGATGGGCGCGCCCATCGTCCTCGACTGGGGGATGGATGCAACGGTTCGTTTCCTGAGTGAAGGGAAAGTCACGCCTCTCGAAATCTTCGGCTATTCTTCGCTGCTGGAGCCGGATGAAGGATTTGTTCACCGAATCGAGCCATTCTTGGACAATGTAAACAATGTTTACCTCCTGCGCGCCCCGGGAAACGAGCTTTTCCTCGGGCGACGTGCCGTTTTCGAGCGTTTAGTCAGCGAGCGTAACGGCCATCTTCAACGAGAGCGGATCTTTTCCCAGCAGGATGGCACGCCACTGTACGAGCTCTGGCGTGTTCGCTACTGATTTACTTCCTGGTGGTCCGCCCTCACGCCTGCCTTTGAGGCGCATAGACGCCCGGTTCGCAACTCTGAAAGCCGGCGGTCGCCCCAAAACTCTTGGCTTCTCGATGTCATCGCCAGCTGTTGATGCATGTATATTGGGCGGTCGGGCCTTCGGCCCTCCCTTGTGCGGGGGGAAACCCCCCGCAACGCCCCCTCCCAACAGAACGCCTCGCCATCGCAGCATTGTTTTCCAGCCATTTCTCACCATCCACAGCAGGCCCCCCCGGCCCTCAACTGACTTGGTTGAGCATATCGGACTTAGCTGCTAGAATGGAGATACGTTAGCGTGTAGTTGTTACTAAACGAGAAATGTTTAACCGACTTCCTTCCGAACTGCGCCGTAGCAGAGCAGACACTGCCCCGACCCAGCAGGCACGCGTCGGCACAAAAGGTGTCGGGTACCTCAGAGTGATCGCCCAAATGGGGCGGCTGCGGGCGCTGCCTGCCCTACTTACGCCCGTTTTGTGGGGAGCGGCTGCCGCCCATTGGCAAGTCGGAACGATCAGCATCTGGTGGGGGCTGGTTTTGCTGTTCAGCTTCGGCGCTCTGGCGCTGGCCTGCAATTACCTCGGCGCATATGTCGACTACATGCGCCATGTTCGAAACGAGGGACTGAACGCTACACCCGCGAACGAGCGCAATCCTCTGCGGCAGTCGCATGGCGGTTTCTACGATGGCTACGACTGGATGCAGCAGGGCCTGTTGCAGCCGAAAACTTTCCTTAGCCTCGGGCTGATGTCGGGGACCATTTATGTGCTGGCAGCGTTGTGGCTAGGAATCTTCATCGGCTGGCCAATCTGGTTTTTCGCGCTGATCAGCGGCCTGATGTGCAGCGTATCACTGTGGTCGGTCGTACGCTACGCCCGCAGATTCTGGTGGCTCGGCGACCTTGCCTACTGGCTGGGTCTGGGCGTCACCCCTCTGGTCGGAACCTACTTTGTACTGACCGGCACGGTCACGCGCCAGATATTGTGGATAGCCTTCGCGCCGGCAACATTCGCCTGGCTGGCCTACCAATCCTATGGTTTCTACAGCTGGCACCGTGACTGGCGTCTGCGGCGACGTACTTTGGCGGTTGTGTTCGGACCCGAGCGCGGCCTGGACGTTGCGGCAATTCTTGCCATTGCCGCGTTTATCGTTCTGCTGCTGCTGATAGCGACCGGCGCTGTGCCGGTGTGGACGATTCTCGTTCTGGGAGCATTCCCCCTCTTCTTGCGTGCATTCGCCCGTGCACGGGTATGGCCATTCTCCAGACAGGCCGGAATTGCAACCGCAGAGAACACGTTGAACGCTGTGGTTTTGGCTGGGTTGTTGTGGCTTGTGCCCCTGTGGCTCACCTGATCGGGCAACGACTGTACCCGGCATCCGCTGGAAGGTCCTGAGTTGGCTGTGCATGATTGCCCTTCCGGTGCCTTCGTCAGGTAGCCCCATTCCCACCGGGCACTGTAGCTCGATTGCCCAGGAGGTCAGCGCCCGATTGCCTGCCTCCTGGTGTGGCGACAGGCTCGTCCCGCGCATCTAGCGGACTCGATTCATGGCAGAATTGACGCGTAAAGAGTTCTATGAGTTAGCCGACCAATGCCGCGAACGGGCGCTGGAGCTGGCCCTCTTTGATCAGAGCAGGGTCAACCGCCAGCAGTGTCGGCAATTCAACCTGTGGTTGGCGCGTCTCAAAACCTACGACCAACTGGCCGCCGGCGTGCAGGACATCAGCGCGGCCCGACCAATCACCCGCTATGATCTGATGGCGGCAACCGTCGTTATCTGGCTCTTGTCGATGTTTCTGCTGCGCGAGCAGGTAAGTATGGGTGGAAACAGAATTCTGGCGTTCGCTATGTGGGGTCTGGTTATCCTGCTCTACTTTTTGCCCGAGTCACTCTACGCGACCACTGTCGAGCTATTGGAAGCCAAAGTGCTGCGCGTGGTTGAAGCCCTTGAAGCACTATTAATCTCGCAGGAAATGGAAGTAACCGAGGCGGTCTTCTTCAAAATCAAGGAAAACCTGAACACCGCCCGCCGCGAACTTCGCCAGCAAATTCACCTCGCCCATGCCCGCTGAACTTTCGACCCCGCTTGACCTGTCAAATCAACCGATGTAGTCAACTCTGGTGCTGCCGCGCGGCTGAGCCAACACTTCCTCCCAGACAATCGCCTACCCTTCATCTCGCCTGGCAAAATAACAGGCCCACACCGGCATCCTGTTTTCCCGGCACCAGTGTTCCCGGTGTGTAGGAAGATATGGCCCGATCCGGGCGGCCCCTTCCGGACTGTGATCACAAAATGCGGAGTGTTGAGACAGGAGGTAGCGCACCATTTCGCAGTACTGCTCCACGTCACTCTTCAAGTGCAAATAGCCGCCCGAACGTATTTTGGAGGCCAACAGATCGACAAATGGAGGAGAAAACAGGCGCTTTACCTTGTGCTGCGCCTTCCACCAGGGGTCAGGAAAGAGCACATGAACTGCATCCACTCTGCTGTCCGGGATAGCATGCGGCAGACCCACTCTGGCATCATCGTCGCTAAGCCACAGATTCCCCAAACCCCCTTTCTCCAGGCGGCGCAGCGTCAGGCGCACGGCCTTGGTTCTTACCTCGAAGCCGATGAACATTCGCTCGGGCATGCGCGCGGCGCGGTCAAGGAGGAAGTCCCCCCGGCCAAATCCGATCTCAATTTCCAGAGATCGCGCTCTCACAATTTCCCGGCGGAAGCGTTCGCCATTTGCGGCGCCAGCATCACCGAGCGCAAGGGCGCGCACAAAACGTCGGTCCACCCCCCAGGAAGGAAGAACATCGAATTTCGGACGCTGCCGGGGGTCGCCGCCGATGAGGCCCTTTCCGGCCTGCCAGTCGGCGTAGTGCTGCGCCCGCTGTGTGGCCGTCAACTCCTCCCAGGCAAAGTCCATTCGTCCCTGGGAGAAGGAGGTGGGACTATAGTCGAGGGGAGTCGCCTTGTTCTTTTCGATCACTGCGCTTGCGAGAATTGGCAGGTCGGATGCTGGTAGCTTAGCGAGCCGACTGTCGAAATGGAGGTTACGTCACCGCACGTCAGGATCACGAGAGCCTTCGCTGAATCGCGTCACGCACGATATCCGCATCAGCAGGCAGATAGACGGGAGGGTTGGCAAGGTCACTCTCCACTTCCGTCAGCGTGCCCTCGTGGTAGCCAACTTTGAACGGCGTAAACTTAAGGCCATGGGCGGTGCTGATGACGATCACCCGCTCGTTGCTCCCAATTACCTTGCGCTGCAGTAGTTTGAAGAGCGCAGCCAGGGCAGTACCGGTATGGGGACAAGTATACATACCGGTGGCGTCCGCCATGGCCGCGGCCGCTGCCATCTCGTGTTCTTCAACCTGCTCGACAATGCCGTCGGTCTCCTGAATTGCCTGCACCGCCTTGTCATAGCTGACAGGATCACCAATTTGAATTGCAGAAGCCAGCGTAGTTTCGGCCTCCACGCTTACCTTCTCGCTGAATCCATTCAGATAACTGAGATAGAAAGGGTTGGCCTTAGCGGCTTGGGCCGCCACCAGGCGAGGAAGGCGACTGATGATGCCCAGATCCAACATCAGCTTCAGCCCTTTGTAGAGGGCACTGATGTTACCCAGGTTGCCAACAGGGATGACAATCCAATCGGGTATTTCCCAGTCGAACTGCTGCACGATTTCGATTCCAATCGTTTTCTGGCCTTCAATGCGCAACGAGTTCATCGAGTTTGCCAGATAGATGGATGAGTCATCGCTGTCGCTGTCTTGCGTGATTTCGCGAATGACTCGCATGCAGCCGTCAAAGTCCGTGTCGAGGGCAAGTACAAAGGCGCCATTGGCAATCGGCTGAATCAGTTGGGCCGGGCTAACCCTACCCTCGGGCAGGAAAATAACGGCCGGGATCCCGGCCGCGGCCGCATAGGCGGCCAGCGCTGCGCTGGTATCACCTGTACTGGCGCAGCCAACCGCCCCAACCGGTACGCCGTCCGCCTGCATCTGCTTGACGACACTGATCAGTACCGTCATACCCAGATCCTTAAAACTGCCGGTATGACTGTTCCCGCACAGCTTTACCCACAGGTCGGACAGTCCGATCTGCCTTCCCAGCCGCTCGGCCCAAAAAAGGTTGGAGTTGCCCTCATACATGCTGACCACGTTGTCGTCAGCAATGGTCGGCATGATCCACTCTTTCTTACCCCAAACACCACTGCCATAGGGCCATTCGGTGGAACCGACCCGGTCATCGAACAGCTTCTTCCACTCGTCCGCGGAGCGCGTCCTCAAGGCTTCAGTGTCGTGCTGCACCTCCAACAGGCCGCCGCAATTCGGACAGGTGTAGATAACCTCATATATGGAGTACATCCCCGCACAACCCCGAAAGCAACGAAAGTGGGCTTTGTAATCGGTCATTTGGCTTCACCACAGTGCCGGCGCGCACTCCAGCACGCCCGACAACGCGCACGCGTTTTGCTAGCGTCTCTCGAAAGTTCGAAACAACGACATCGGAGTTCCGATCCAGACACAGAATCCAACTGCACTTCCCGGTTGATTCACAACAGGCCAGGCCGCCGCCAACGTACACCTAGAAAACAGATGAATAGTCCAATCAACCCAAGTGAAAACGGCCCACCCGGTCTACCTACCCCGCGGCTTTGGTATCAGTTCAGCCGCTTGCTGAACTCCGCAGTCAGCGCCGGGACCGCCTTGAACAGATCATCGACAATGCCATATTTGGCCCGTTGAAAAATGGGGGCGTCCGAGTCCTTGTTGATGGCGACGATGATCTTGCTGTTCCCCATGCCGGCCAGATGTTGGATCGCGCCCGAGATGCCGCAGGCAATATATAGATCCGGCCTGACCGTCTTGCCAGTCTGCCCTACCTGGTGCTTGTATGGAATGTAGCCCGCGTCGACCGCAGCCCGGCTGGCCCCAAGCGCCGCGCCCAGGGTCCGTGCTAGTTCACCCACAATCTCGAAGCCCTTCGGCGGATCCGCGGCTACGCCTCGCCCGCCAGAGACTATGATGTGGGCATCGGTCAGGCTGACTTCGCCCGCATCCACCGCACGAAAATCGGTGACTTTCTGACGGATTTCATCTTCACTATACGCAACATCCAACTTTTCCACTGTTCCCGACGCCTCTGTAGGCTGCGGCATGGCAAACGAGCGGGGCCGCACGCTGGCAACTGCCAGCGGACTCTCAAAGTGAATCCGGGCGCTGATATTGCCCGAATAAATAGTGCGGGCCGCCACCAGTTTGCCTTCCTCCACCCACAGATCGGTCGCGTTGGCTGCAATGCCGGCGACCTGGCGGCACGCGACCGTGGCAGCCAGCACACCCCCGCGAATGGAGGCATTGGCGAGAAAGGCTGTCGCCCCGCTGTGTTTGACCGCCTGTTCGGCGATGGCGGCAAAGGGCTGTAGCCGGTAGCTCTCCAAGCTGGAATCAGTCGCGGCGTAGACTTGGTCGGCTCCGTAGGCCAGTGCCTGCAGGGCAGCTTCATCCACGTCGCTCCCTATCAGGAGCGCCGCAACTTCGGCGCCCATTTCCCGACCCAGTTCCTTCGCCTTGCCCAGGAGCTCCCAACAGTTGGACACGGCTTGTCCTTCATTCAGTTCAATCCAGACGAGAATCGCCATCGTTATCCCTCTCTAAGGGAAGAGAATGAAGAAGAAAGGGAGTGAAATGTTCCCCTTGCTTCTCACCTTCGGTAGCCTATATCACCTTCTCAGCCATCAGTGCATCCGCCAGCTGGGCAGCCTTTTCCTCGACGCTATCGCCCTCGAATATTTTCACCTGCACGCGTTCCGGCTCTTGTTTGTCCAGATCGGTCCAGCGCGTAGTGCTTGAGGGACCTACCTCCAAGTCATCGCGGCCGAGGACGGGGATACTCGCTCGGCTCGCCTTGCGGATGCCCATGAAGCTGGGGTATCGTGGTTCGTTGATCTCCTTTGCGACGCTTACCACTACCGGCAGTGGCGCCTCGACCGTTTCCTGCCCGCCTTCAAAAACCTGCTCGGCGATCAGCTTGCCATCGACAATGTCGACGATTCTGGTTACGTTGACCAGCAGGTCCCAACCCAACTTGCACGCAACGCCGGCGTAGATGACGCCGCTGTTGCCGTCCACGCTCATCTTGCCGGCCAGCACCAGCTCCACCTCTTCCTGCTCGCCGGCTATCCTGACGGCCGCGGCCAGGGCCCCGGCGGCGGCCCACTCGTCGCCGCCGTCAATGACGCTCTCATCCACCAGCACGGCGTTGTCCATCCCCATCGCCAGCGCATGTTTCAGCGCGTCGGTTTCGCTTTCGCGACCCATTGAGATGGCGACGGTTTCGCAGTCAAACCTGTCAGCAAGGTCAATCGCTTCCTCCACTGCAAACTCATCCCAGGGATTGATGACCATTGTCGCCTGCACTTCGCCGGATTGCGCCTCAGCAACTGTAACTCTGGGCAATTCCGCTGTATCGGGCGTCTGCTTGATTAACACCGCTACCTTCACGCAGCGCTCCTTTCATGTGAGATTATGTCCCAGCTGGACAGCTTCATCTGGTTGCCTGCAGTCCCCACAGCCGCTTCCCCCATTGCCCCCTACTGCCAAGTATCCGGGTCATAGGCTGGCATGGGGCAGCGCAGTGCGCGGTCCTCGCGCATGCCTAAGGTGTAGGCGGCCTGCATCAGCGTGTGAATCTGGGACGTGCCCTCGTAGATCACCGCGCTCTTGGTGTTTCGCAGGTGCCGCTCCACATTGTACTCGTCGGAATATCCATACGCGCCATGAATCTGGACAGCGTTGTCGGCTGAACGCCGGGCCGCCTCCGTGCAGAACCACTTGGCCATGCTGGTCTCCCGCGTATTGCGCACTCCTTGATTCTTGAGCGTGCCTGCCTTCCACACCAGCAACTCACCGATATCCAGGTCCTGCTGCATCTGGGCAATCATCTGCTGAATGAGTTGGTGTTCGGCAATCGGTTTGCCGAACGTTTTGCGTTGCAGAGCATAGTTGACCGATTCGTCGATGCAGGCCCGAATGATCCCGACCGAGCCGGCGGCGACGCCAAAGCGAGCGTTATCCAGGCAACTCATCGCGATCTTGAAGCCTTCTCCCTCTTGCCCCAGGCGATGACTGGCAGGAACGCGCACCTCCTGCATATTGATCCAGCCGGTGTTACTGGCGCGGACGCCCATCTTTCCTTCGAGCGTGCCGGTTGTAAGCCCCTCCCAGCCCCGTTCCAGGATGAATGCGGAAATCCCGCGCGCGCCTTCCTCAGGCTGCGTCTTTGCAAAAACGAGAAATCGATCGGCTACGTCGGCCAGAGTGATCCACATCTTTTCGCCGCTGAGAATATATGTGTCCCCCTGTCGACGGGCGCGCGTCTGGAGGGCCGCAACGTCCGATCCCGCGCCAGGCTCGGTTAGCCCAAAACAGGCGATACGGTCGCCGCTGGCCAGAGCGGGCAAAAACGCCTGCTTCTGCTCCTCGGTTCCCCACTGGAATATCGGCAGCGCATGCAGCGCAAGATGAACCGCGACCGTCTCGCGCACGGACGAATCGCCGTATTCCAATGCCTCGGAGACGATGCCCAGCGAGAGAAAGTCCATCCCCGCGCCGCCGTAGCCCGCCGGCAGACAGATGCCGAGAAAACCAAGTTGCGCCATCTTCGGCAACAGTTCGTGTGGGAACGTGTGATTGCGGTCGTGCTCCGCAATGATCGGCATCACCTCATTGCGGGTGAAATCATAGGCCATTTTGCGAACCAGATTGTGCTCTTCCGTGTACAGCAACTCGGCTGAAGAAGCCATCGATTCAGTCCTTTTCCCACTGCCGTAAAGCGCCGTCGTTTCCGTTACCGCGACAGTCAATTGTAGCGTGTCGAAGACAAAGGCGGAGACGCCTTTGTCTCCGCCGAAGAAGAGGAATTCCCATCTTCGGCGCGCCCAACAGCGGCGCGCCAGCATAGCTGCAAACAAAAAATAAGTATAGCAACAGAATGGAAACTTCCAAAAATCTTTGACCGCCCCGGTTGTGTTGCCAGTGGCACAGGTAAGCTCTCCCGAATTAGAATCCATCCTCACGACTGGCATGCCTGTTCTACCGCAAAAGCACTTGACCAAGGAGACCAATTCGAAGCAAAAAGGCAACCTTCTGGCGAAACAGGTCGTGCCTGCATTTGAAGGCATCGCCCCATGTCACCTACACTTACCAAATGGACTGGCGCTACCTTCTGTTTGCGGGATTAACTCTTCTCATCACAGCCTTCGTCGGATATGGCGCCCATATGACAGCGCGCCTGTTACGGGGCTGGCAGCCGCAAGAGAATCTGCTGTTGCTCCCTGCCGAAAATGCTCTGCGGGCCATTGTACTGGCCATCTGTATTCTCCTGGGCAGGGGCAGCGGCCTTTCGCCAGAGACGCTGGGTTGGCAGTTTCCCAATGCAGGGTCGCAGCTTCTGACAGGCTTCCTGACAGGGCTGGCAATGGCTGTGGTGTTCGTGGGTTTGGGGCGGTATGTTACGCGCTACACAGATACCAGGTTCTACCGTTCGATTCTCGAGCTGGTAATCCCGCGCAACCGTAGGGAAGCCCGTCTACTGCCCTTCGCCCTGCTGTTAAGCGTACTTTTTGAAGAGGTCTTGTTTCGCAGCCTGCTCATCGGCGGGCTCTCGCCTCTGCTCCCGACTGCCTGGCTCATCATCGGCTTCAGCATTGTCTTCGGCCTCTTGCACAGCCCGCAGGGCGCGTGGGGCATTATCGGCGCTGGAACGGCCGGCGCGCTATTTGGCCTGATGTTCGTATGGCATCAGAGCCTGCTCGCCCCGCTGGTCGCCCACTTCGTCGCCAACAGTGTGCAGATTTGGCTGGCAAGCAAGCAATTCGACCGGTCTCCAACAACATGACAGAATGTAATACCGATCTACGCATTCGATAGCAAGGCACGTGGCGGCGAACAGTCCGAACATTCAACCCGGCTTGGGTCGCGAGGCAGCTACTCCATCGTCCGGGGCACCTGTTCATAGATACCGCGCAATCCATTTCGACGGATTCGCAAGACCTCGCGACACATCTTGAATGTATCGACGAGAGGATTGATGCGGCTTTCGGCCATGTAATACCAGTTGATCGGCACCTCGACCAGTCGGAGGTCGCGGATGTGGCTGATGTACAGGATTTCAGGGTCAAAACCCCAACCGTCAATTGTCTGGTGCGGAAAGACCTGAGAGGCCGCCTCCCGCGTAAACATCTTAAAGCCGCACTGGGTATCTTCAATTCCCGGAATAATCAGCTTCCGAACAACATAGTTGAAAACCCGGCCCATCAGATGACGATAGAACGGCTCGTTGTAACGAACCGCGCCCGCAATCTCACGGCTGGCGATGGCGACGTCATACCCATCTGGCTCTTGCTGGGGCGGTAGAAACTTGGCAACCTCCTCAATCGGCATCGACAGGTCGGCGTCGCAGATGAAAAGATAATCTCCCTTGCCCACCAGCATCCCCGTCTTTACCGCTGCCCCCTTCCCCGGCGCGCTGTGAAGCAGCTCCAACGTGAATGGGTCCGAGACCGTGACCGTCTCTGCGAATTCGCGTACAACCGCGCTGGTCTCGTCGGTCGACCGGTTTTCCACCACCAGAATCTCGGTTGTAAAGGATTGGCCTCGCAAAAACGTGGCGATTGTAGTAAGTGAATGGGGAAGTCGTCGCGCTTCGTTAAAGGCAGGAATGATAATTGTCAGGAAGGGGCGCGACACTAAGAACTCCTCGGCCGACAGGGGCGCAGGGATAGCATTGGGATTTCATCTGTGAAGTGACCTTGTGCTGTGCAGGCCGACTCAGGTTTTCCCATTTTCATTCGTTCCGCCAAGCCTCTACCTGGCAGAGAAACTCGATTCCCGTCATGTTGTCAGGCTGTACAACGCCAAAAGCGAAAGCGCTTGCACCAGCAGCGAACCGGTCCAAAACAGATAGGCGCCGGAAAGTTGACCCTGCATCCTCATCCACAGCCCAGCCAGCGTATTTGTCAGATATGTCAGCAGGCCAATCGCAGGCAGTAGGAAAAGTGAGTTCTTTGGCCTGATGCTGTCCGGCACACCTTGCCGATTGTAATGAAATACCAGTGCCTCCGGCAAATCTGGGAAGAGGACCATGAGATAGCCAAAGAGGGCCAGGCAACCGATCAGCCCGGCGAGCAGCAACCAGCGGCCCGCCGGCGACTCAGTCGCCAACGCATAGTAGTTCGTTGGTTGTTCGCGTACAAGAGACAATGTGCGCGAAAGGCCGAGTCGATTCAGTGCCTGTAACTCTTCCAAAAAACCGATCGGGTCTGCTGGAGATATCGCAAATATCCCATCGTCAGTTTCAATCAGCAGACACTGATCAAGCGGAACGCTGGCCAGACGCACCAGCCTCCGCCCTTCCCCTCCCTCTACTATACGAACAAATGGTGACGGCCAATCCTTGACGGAAGGCCGCACTGTCATCTCGTCCACACCTTCAATGATACGCCGGATGCAGTGGAGCGGGATGACCTGGCAGGTACCGGCCCAGCGAATTCGCAAGGCGTTGCGGTCAAGCCAGTATTCCAGATTGAACGCCCCCCAAGTACGCATCGTCAGATGGACGAGTACAGGCAGTGTGGCCAGTAAGATCAGAAGCAGCAGAAAACTGCTCCAACCCACCGGCTTAAGCGCCAACCACGAGAGCAGAACTGCATCGGTCAGGAGCAACCAGCACAGCCCAGCCAAGCCCTGCCATCTCGACCCATCTGAAGGCGGTGTGTACACCATCCGTGACAATTGGATAACTCCTGCATCGCGCCCTGTCGCGACGCCCCTATGGTTAACGGTAGCCCTTGCGCAACCGGTTCTCCACCTACGGCAACGTTGCCAGTTCGGTTGAGGCCCTCACACTCCATGGAAGCTCGAATGCCCCTGCGCCCGCGCTTTCCGCCTCCGCCCTTGCGAACACCGGCATTTGTCAGAAATCCCCCTCTGAAACATTCCGGTCGCGTTCACTTGGGTAGCGGCCAGCTGCCCGCGTTCAAGTCGGCCAGAATTTCATGCCTGGTCAGGTCAATTCCCAGCGGAGAAACACTTACATACCCGCTTTCGATAGCGCCAAAGTCACTACCAGCCTCTGCAATCCCGGTGGGGACTTCGCCCCCGATCCAGTAGTACGGCTTGCCCCAGGGATCGTCGCGAGCGACCAGCACATCCCCGTAGATGCGCCGGCCCAGGAAAGTATAGCGCTGACCGTGAATCTCTGCCGCCGGCCGTCGCGGCACATTCACATTGAGCATGGTTTGCGGAGGCAGAGGCTGCTCAAGCGCGGCCGCCGCCAGTGTACGAGCATATCCGGCCGCATTCTGCCACGCGTCGGAATCGGAAATTTCGAAGCCATCCACGGCGCCTGTGCTGAATGCAATCGACGGTACACCCATCACCAGCGACTCCATCGCCGCGGCCACGGTGCCGCTATAGAGGACATCACAACCGAGATTGAAACTGTCGTTGACGCCGCTGACAACCAGATCGTATGCGGATTCCGGCTCCCCCGCGGCCCGTCGCAAGTCTGGGGCCTCGGCCCGGTGCGGCGCACCGAGAATCGCGAGGGCAACGCAGTCAGAGGGTGCGCCGCTGCAGGCATAGACGCGGCGGCCGTCGGGCCAGACAATCGGCGCCATCCGCAGCGGCTTGTGCAGCGTTTTGGGATGTCCCGAAGCACTCCAGTTCCGCTCCGGCGCTATTACGGTCACGTTTCCCAGGTCGTCCAGCGCGGCCGCCAGCATGCGTATGCTGTCGGCGTGTACGCTATCATCATTTGTAACGAGTATGTTAGGCATAACTGAATTCGGTGGCGTTGGTCGGTGGCCAGCAGCCAGTTGTTGCGCAGGTCACCGGTCCGGCGGTTGCCGAACGAAGACCTGCACTTCATCGCTTTCAGTCTCATTGCCGGCACGGTCAAAGGCGCGTACTTTGATCAGATGCCGTTCCAGATAGAGGCCGCTGCCGGAAAGGATCGCGGCGAATCCGTCCTCAAATTCACGAATGCGCCCTGGGCGAATATCTTCATCATCCGATTGAAAGGCCGGCCAGTTCCGGGTCTCCGGCGCATCGAGCGACTCATAACGCAGTTCCAGAGGCCAGCGCTCGTTATAGGGGGCCACGGTCCGGGTGATGAACCAGGTTCCGTCAATCGCGAACTCGACACGGTCCACCGCCCAGTCGTCATTGACGAGCGCGTTGATGTTGATCTGCTCGTCCTCATTCATAACGAAGAGCGCATCAGGTTCCGGCTCGCTGATTTCCAGAGTAGGTGGTGTATTGTCGATCGTAACGGGGGCGTCCCAGATCCTCTGGTTGCCGTCATGATACCGCACCGTCAGCCGCAGCGTGTACTGCCCTTCCTCAAGCCCCTCTGTGTTAAACAGCTCCAGCCGACCGTTTTCATGTTGCTGGCCATGGTCCGGGCCGATCCTCGTCCACTGCGTTGGTTCCAGGCCGCTTCCAAACTCGAGGCGATAGTTGGCAAAGTTGCCGCCGCGGGCATTGCCCAAAATCTCGACCTGGCCGCCAATGTATCCGCCGGGCGGAGGAAATGTGATTGCAACCTCTGGGTCAAAGTCGATAAAATCATCTGGACTCTCGCCCTGCGGCGGCTGTTCTATACCGCTGCTGCTAACCCAGTCCTCCGCTTCCGGTGGCAGAATGAGATAGACCTTCGTCTCCCGCTCCTCTTCCGGCGTAGTTGCTTTGGCTAGCAGTCCGTTGCGCTTGTCGATATCGAAAGGCTGCCACAGGTTATCGACGACCTTTGGCTCGGTGCCCGCAATAAACAGCTCCACTCTCTGCCGCTGGCAGTCCTCCGACGGCAGCAACCCGCTGGGCTGACAGACCGTCGTCGAGACGACATTGCGGGGGCGTTCATACCAGCGGGCAGGCAACCCCTCATGATAGCGCTCCATCACGCTATTCCAGATGGGGGCTGCACCGGATGCCCCGGTGACGTTATTCATCGACTCATTGTCAGTGTTGCCGATCCAAACGCCAACCGTCAGCTGGGGCGTGAAGCCAACAGTCCAGGCGTCCTTCCAGCCGTTCGTTGTCCCGGTCTTGGCGCTGACTCTGCGATCCCCCAGCACGAGATTGTTGTTGATGCCGAACAGTGGTGCACGGGCAACATTGTCGCTCATAATGTCGGCCAGAATGTACTGGGCGTCGGCGCTGATAATGCGCTCCTGGTCCGGACTGTCGTATCTGCTCAACACCTCGCCTTGCGAATTGTGGACCTGCAAGATCGCGACCGGATTCAGGTTGCGGAATCCGCTGCGTCGAGACTCCGGCGGCACCGGTTTGCCGGCCATTACACCGCCGTTCGCAAGTACGCTGTATGCGTATGTGTGGTCCAGCAAAGTGACCTCACCGCCCCCTAGCACCAGGTTGAGCCCATAGTAGTTGAGGCCGCGGTCGAGGCCGTTAATACCCAGTCTATGAGCAGTCCGCAATGCGCTGGCGACGCCGACCTGGTCCATGACTCGAATGGCGGGAATGTTTAGCGATTGGGCAAGGGCATCACGAAACCCGACAGGTCCGTGGTAGAGACGATCATAGTTTTCGGGCACGTATACTGAACCGTCATTCTGAGTAAACGCGGTACGTACGTCCAGAATCAAAGAGGCCGCATTCATGCCCTGCAGCAGGCCGGAGAGATAAACATATGGCTTGAAGCTGGAACCGGGTTGCCGCTCAGAGATGGCGACATTCACCTGCCCGTCGATCTCTTCGTTGTTGTAGTCCAGTGATCCGACCATGGCCAGGATCTCACCGGACTCGGGCTTGAGCACCACCACTGAGGAATTGTTTACATTTCTGCCCTGTTCATTCAGCCTGGCAATATGGTCGCGTGCCACCTGTTCGGCATACTTCTGCAGATCGACGTCCAGTGTTGTATAGACAGAAAGCCCCTCTTTCCAGATACGATAGGGGTCGTCGACCGTATTGAACTCCTCTTTGATGCGCTCGAGAGCATAGAGGGCGAAGTGGGGGGCCGTGATGATATCGAAACGCTCCGCGACAGAGCCTCGCAGATCCAGTTCCTGCGCAAAGGCTGCGTCCGCCTCCTCCTGGGTGAGATAGCCGGCGTCGACCATGACCTGCAGAGTCACGCCTTGCCGGATTTTGGCGTCATCGGGGTTGTCTATTGGGTTGAGCGCAGGGAATTGGGGAATCGGCGACAACATAGCCGCTTCGGCGACGTTGAGCTCCGAGACGCTTTTGCCAAAGTAGACCTGGCTTGCCGCCTCGATTCCATAAGCCAGATTGCCGTAGAAGTTGTAATTGAGATACCACTCAAGGATCTTGCCCTTGTCATACCGCCGCGTCACTTCCATTGCCAGAATGACTTCTTTGAGTTTGCGGGCGTAAGACTGCTGTGTCCGCTCCTCCAAGGGGATCACGACATTCTTGATCAGCTGCTGGGTGATCGATGAACCGCCCTGTACACTGCCCCCCTGCAGGTTGGAAGCAAAGGCTCGCATCAACCCGCGCACATTTATGCCCGGATTGTCCCAGAAATTATGGTCCTCAAGCGCGACCGCGGCCTGGATGACGGCCGGCGACATCTCCCGCAGCGGCATGTAAGTGCGGTCTCCCCGGTATGGGCGGGGATCGACACTCTCGTAGAGCAGGTGCTTGCCAGTGCGATCATAGAAGCGGATGGTCTCGAACTTCTCCTGTTGCAGTTCAATGACACCCGCGTCGGGCAGTTGCGCGGCGTAAAAAGTATAGATGCCAAACACGCTCGCAACAGCGACTCCGACGGCGGCTCCCACGGTCAGAACCACAGCGAAGAATAGCGCTGCCGTCCCCTGGAATAACCAGAACCATGGACGAGCGCGATAGGTTTTCACCCGCTGCCGCCGCCGCCGCTGTGCTAGAATACGGGCGGATCTGGTCGGCCCGCCTGTTCCCGCAGCGGGTCGCCCGCGCTCTATCTCTGCCATGCCAGCCTTTCCTTCGCAGGTGGCAGACGGCGAAACCCATTGCCCTCGTTGTCAGTCTTGTCGCACATTCGAATCGTCAATACCTTTCATCGTAGCTACGCAGCCGCAACTGATTTACAGCCCGTAACGAGGTGAGCGAAGGCTCTTACTCTTTCCTCCCAATTTGCATTTGGGCGGTCGGGCCTTCGGCCCTCCCTTGTGCGGGGGGTGCCCCCCCCGCAACGCCCCCCTCCAAAACCATGCCTCAGCGACCTTACGTATTCAACGCAGCCGTTAGGCTCCAGCACGCTGGCGGCTCTGCCAACCCCCAAACGTATCCAGCTAGCCTGAATGGCGGCGGGGATGAAGGGCAGGTCACGACAGACACTGTATCGGGCTCAGCAGTTACCTTACCTGACAAAAATCAGATAAATCCCTCGACGCTCACTGTCAGCATTCTAGCATCTGCCCAATGCCGACCCAAATCCAACCGAGAATCATGGATTTGGAGAGAAAGAGTTGAGGAGCCATTCTGCACATGAGGGAATCCGTGCCATGGTGTGAACGACTCGACAGGTCGGCGACGCGCCCAGCCAAATCACCTTGGATTGTGACCGCCTATTCGACTTTTTCGAGTACGAGAAAGTGGCTGATACCGAGTGTCGTCAGCGGTGTCTGCTCAAGAGCATAGGTGAACGCTCGCAAGCAGGCCCCTATGACCGGTTGACGGGCATTGATACCGTCGTAGCCGGGGAAGATCTGCGTGTGCCGCTTAACGAGAACGGGCAGCCCTATAAACAGATCCAGGAGACTGCGTAGCGTGTAGGCGCGCACGTGAGGAGCAAGTTGATTGCGCAGAAAGTCTGGCAGATAGTTGATCAGCGGCGTATTGCCAAAGCGATATACGCCCTGCCAGTAGTGGCCGTGGGTCTCAAAAGGAAAGAGCCGATTCGGTACGAAGATGACCGCGCGCCCGCCCACGCGCAGCACGCGGACGATCTCGGATGCGGCCCGGCAGTCATCCTGCATATGCTCCAGCACCTCGTGAGACAGGACCAGGTCGAAGCTTCCGTCAGGATAAGGAAGTTGCTCACCTTGGCTGAGGTTAAGCGGCGCCTCCGGCACGTTTCCGGCCGCGGCCCGCAGATGCTCGCCTTCGATATCCATTCCGTGGACTTCGGGGACCGACTCTTGCAGCGCCCGCAAATAGATACCCACACCACATCCGTCTACCAGCGCGCGTTGCAGCGGTTGCGGCGCCCAATCGAGAATCATCTGCAGGCGCCGTTCCTGGCCGGCCCGCCAGACGAACGATGGATTGCCGCGCAATGCTGTACGCTCAGGCTGGTGAATCACAGTCCGTTCCCCTCGGCGCCGCTTCGAAGATATGCGTACACGGCGCTCATGCCGCGCCCACATGAATGGCGACCGTACCCAACATTTTTGTGCGGTAGAATACGTTACGGAACCCTGCTCTCTCCATTTGCAGCGCCATTTCCTCGGGCTGCAGAAACGCGACCGTGCTTTGCGGCAAATACCGGTAAGCCGTATCGGGCGGGGGCATTGATTTCCCGGAGGTCCCATCGCCGGTCGAAAACAGCTGGCCCACCACCGGAATTACCCTAAGCATATAGAAGTGTAGCAGCGGAGAAATCAGCGTCGGCGGGGGTGGTGACGTTTCCAGGCAGACGATCCGCCCGCCCGGTTTGGTCACCCGTCGCTGTTCTGCCAAACAGAGCTCCACGTCGGTCACGTTGCGCAGAAGAAAGCCGCTGGTAACGGCGTCAAAGTAGCCATTCGCAAACGGCAGGCGCAGCCCGTCGCCCTGGACGAACTCGACGCGCTTCGTCCTGTCTCCGCCGGCCCGACGAAGCAGGCTTTTCGCTTTTTTCTGGCGGCCAACGTCCATCATCTCGAACGTAAAATCGCAGCCGATCACTTCCGCATCCTGATGCCTGTGCTGGGCTTCGTAAGCGATATCGCCGGTGCCAGTGCCCACGTCGAGGAGGCGCCCCCCGGCAGGCAGCCGGCACAGCTCTACGACCTCCCGCCGCCAGCCTACATCCTGCCCACCGGTCATAAGCCGGTTCACCAGATCGTACCGGTGCGCAATGCCGGCAAACATCCGATTGACATAGGCAGCCTTTTCGGCCGCGGGGGGAAGCATGGAAGAGGTCATTTCTGCTAGCTAATCGGCCAGATTGCGAAGCTGTGCACTGGTTTTCTCCAGCTCCCGGCGCAGTTCCTGAATCTCGTGCAGAATCTCCGGCGGCGCCTCATCGCCATGGCCCCCGTGCGCAGCCAGCAGCGACTCCAGCCGCTTTTGCAGTTCAGGAATCTCGTGCTGCAGGTAGTCCAACTCCACCTTGCGCCCCATCTCTAGCAGAGATTCGACACCGTAATCGCTTACATCGGAGTAGAGGGTCTGGGCCAGGTCCTGGTAATTGTCCAACATCCAGCGACGCAGGAATTCGTTGCCGATAGTCCAGCGCGGGAATTCTTCGTGTGAACCGGCAGCGGCTCCGCCGTCCCCCCTGCTGTATGCCCGCTGCAGGTAGCCAAGGTTGTTCATGCCATGCACATACATCGAGACCTGATCAATTGACTCATTGTCCGTCCTGGCCACCAGGTCTTCTTCGCTGATGACACCCTGACGGGCAACGGTCAGCAGTATCTGCCTTTCCGTCGGCGCCAGGCACTTGAAGTCAACTTCGAAAAAGCCGGCGAGCAGGTGATCGGCACGCAAATCTTCTTCACGAACCTCCCGCAACGCCCCCCTCCCTCCCTTTTCCTCGAAAAGACGGTAACAGAGGGTCTGTACCAGGTATGGATGCCGATGCGTGTGCCGCAGTATTTCGTCAATGCGCTCCCTGCTGACGCTGACGGGCGCGTTGCTTTGTTCCTGCAACACCAGACTAACGCTCGCCTCAGGTTCCAGGTTCCAAAGATTTACAAGACTGAATCCGAAAAGGAATGGGCTTGTAAGCCAGTTGCGGGTCAGATCGTTCAGCTGCATCAGCAGCTTGGTCGACGTCATTATCGTGCGCATCCCCCCGCTCTGGAATGCCTTCCGAAGCCGCGCCAGGGCCTGGTAATCGTTCTTGGCCAGACTGATCCATGCCTCAGCTTCGTCAATGAGCAAGAGCAGATATTTACCATGCTCCCGCAGGGCCCGCTGCAAAATGCGTAAAATGTGTATCGCATCCCGGCCATAGAGCCCGCTTACATCGACGCCATAAGCCTCGAACCTTTGAATCTCGTCTTCCAATGCCAGGAACAACTCGTAATCGAAATCGTCTTTTGTTTCGCTCCCTTGCAGATCCCAAAATAGAGGGACGGCGCGGGCGTCGTCCTGTCGGGTGATCGTCCACTCCAACTGTCGCAGCAACGAAGTCTTGCCCATGCGGCGCGTGCCAACCACCCAGATAGCGGGGTCCTCCGCGCCCATCAGATATTCCAGCAACTCCTCTCGGCCATAGTGGTCGGGTCCGCGCAGCCAGCGGCCGACAGTATAGGGATTGCGCATAACGCTCAGGCCGTTCCTCGACTAATTCTCGGTAGCTAGTTCACGACGCTCTGAAGGCGTCGGCTTTGTTTTCCAATCCTGGGTCTAAGCGTCGACGTTCTCGCTCAACCCAGTATTGATACTATCACCCATTTGCTGAATATGCGCATGGGCGAACAGGGCATCCTCCATCGTAATCGTACGCCGCCCTTCGGCAAGCATGCGCCCGACCGCTTCAAGACCGAACTGTTGAATACGAAAGGGGCGGCCGGCACAGTTCTCAATGATGAAATCTACCACTGATGGCTCGTAACGGTAGAAGCCTCGCACCGGCTCGGTGAGCAGCTCCAGAGCCTGCTCGCGGTTGAAAGGCTCCAGTTCAATCTCGTTAAACAAATTGTACCAAGGGCTCTCGATTCGCCCCCATTCCTTGCTGATTCGAATACCGGCAATCACTGCTCCCAACGTCGCCGCGAAGTCACGCATGAATATTCGCCGCAGTCTCTGTTGAATCAGATGGTCGAAGGCATTGAAGACGTCCATTTCGTCCATCAGGAGAATCAGGCGCAGATGCTTGCTCGGGTGCAGCTCTTCTCCATAGTGCTGAAGTGCCTTTATCACATCGCGCAGGTCTCTGATAAATTCTCTGTCTGTATACTCTTCGTGCCCGGGCCGGTAGTATAACAGGTCCTGAAGGGCATTTTTTGTCTCCGGTGTAAGCCCGGAAAGCGATGAAGCCGTGTGCAGAATCTCCTCCATCAGGAAATGGAAAAAAGTATGTTCCTCCGTGCCTTCGAGGTCCACATACAACGGCACAAACCAGTATTCGTCGTCCTCCAGTCCCCAGAGGTGGTTGTTCAACTGATAGAGCAGTGTCGTCTTGCCGATCCTCCGTTCACCGTGAATCATAATGCTGTTATTGTGCAGCGTGTCCACAATCTTCTGCAGCATCTCCCGTCGACCGAAGAACATGTCTTCGCGCCGCACCGGCTCGCCGCTGATAAAAGGATTGAAGGAGCGGACCACTGCGTCCCAGGTCCGGCGACGGTTCTGGATGACTTCAATACCCATATAGCCGAAGCCAATCAGCGCCAGCAGGCCTGTGACGACTAGTGTGATGAGATAGTCCGATCGTATCAACCCCAGGAGAGGGAGCCGGACCTGTGCCGGCAGCGACTCGGCCTCAAAGGAAACGCTTCTTACTTCGGAGTAGGTGAATGCAAAATCCCGCACCTGGAATTCCACGTTGTATATGCCCTTCTCTGTGAAGTCGGACAACTCCAGAAACGGACGATCCAACTGCTGCCACGCGCCGAGTTGCCCGGGCGGGCTGACCCGATAAAGGACAACCAGTTCGGATTGGGGCGTGTACAGATCGCCGGCCTCATACCCAATTATGATCTTGCCGTCGGATTCCACCTCCCAGTTGTTGGCCGCAATTTGCTCTGCCGCGCCGGAAACGCCCTCGATCCTGATCCAGGGCGGAATCGAGTCCGGGCGGTGGAATGTCAGGCCGTCCCTGCTGCCGAACCAATAAACGCCGTTCGACATGCGGATGATCGAATAAATGGAGGTAGCCGGCAGCACTGCCTCGACAGTCAGCGTTTCCCAAGTGCGGCCGTCATAACGTGTAACGCCACCCTCGCTCCCGATCCATAGCGAAGAGTCGATAGGGTCGACGTAAGAGTCGTAGAACAATTTGCTGGGCAGGCGGGCAGTGGCAGTGCGGTCCTGCCAGGCCTGGCCGTCAAAATAGACCAGACCGTGCTGGTTAACTGCCGCCCACATCGCACCGGGGACCTTCAGATCCGGCGCCAGCGCTGCGACATTGTCACCGTAAATCGTTTGACCTTCCACCGAGTCGGCCCGGTACCGGGTCCATCTGCCGTCTCCGCTGCCGGCAAAGATGCCGCCGCTCTCAGTTGCTACCCACAGCCGGCCGGAGGCATCCAGCGCCAGGTCCTGGACCACTTGATGGGCCAGCGCATTTTCAACCAATAGGGTGCCGGCCGCGATATCATAGCGCGCCAATCCGTTGTCGGTTCCGATCCAGAGTTGACGCTGATGTGCCAGCAGGGCTGTGACAAGCGCTGAAGGTAGTTCTTCCGTCGGAACCGGTTGCGTCCATTGGCTGGCGCCGGGCTCCAGCGATGCAAGGCCCCACCAGGTCCCGGCCCAGATACGTCCATCGACATCAAGAGCGAGGTCTGTTACAAACAGGCTGGGCAGACCGCTTTCAACACCGTAGGAAGCTTCATCGTCCAGACCGCTGCCGGCGGATTTGCGGCGGATCCCCTCTCCTCGTGTGCCGATCCACAGTCCGCCATGATCATCAGCAAGCAAAGCTTGAATCTCGTTGGCAGGGCTAGCGGCCGGCGGATGAATCTCTCGCCCCCAGATCTCCCTGTCTGACCGGAACACGCCCGAGACGGTTCCCAGCCAGAGAGAGCCTGCCGGATCAATCGCTGCCGCATGAATGAAGGAAGTTTCGCCGCTGTTGATCGACTGCTGAATCACGTCGTACTGCGGCGTTGTCGAGGAAAGCGCCTCACGCTCGACGAGGCGGAAGAATCCTCCTCCTTCAGTGCTTACCCACACACCGCCCGATCCATCTCCTGTCAAGGAGGTAATGCGCACACGCTCCCGTGCATGCAGGGGGGCTGTCTCCACCTGCTCCCACCCGCCGGTCGCAGCATCTCGCCAGGCGATGTTGCCGTCGGCCGCGACCCATACCGTTCCGGCGGCATCGGCCCACAACGCGGTTACATCTTGGGCGGACACACCTTCCTCTTCACCAACTGCTTGCCAGCGCCCCACCTCCCGCAGCCACAGCCCGTCCGATGTGCCGACCCAAATGCTGTCGCCTTCGTCGGAACTGCCGATCACGTTGATATATGCGTCGTCCAGCCCAGCCACAGAGGACGCGGCTTCGCCGTTCCAGAGGTAGAGACCGGCCGCCGTCCCGATCCAGAGTTGATCCCCCGTATAGTGCAGCGCCCGTACCGGAGCATCCAGCCGTGTGAGCGATTCCCAGGCGCTGCCGTCCCATACAAGGACGGCGCCCGTCGCCGTGCCAGCCCAGAGGTCTGTCCCCGAACCCCCCAGAGTCATGCTGTGCACACCACTCTGCAGATCAGTGCCTTCCGTCCACGAGCGCCACGCGCCGTTGTACCGGCTGATACCGTGGTCGGTCCCGAACCAGACCTCACCTTCGCCGACGGAAACGGAAAGAACATTATTTGAGGCCAGGCCGTCTTCCTGGGTGTAGTCCGACCAGGGCGGAATCAGCGTCCCTTGCGCTTGGACCAGCGCCGGCCAGACGAGCAGCACAACAGCCGCCGCGGCCAGAATAAACGCGCTGCGTCTGTAAACTCTGCTATTTCCTGAAGGTCGTCTAAACATGGCACTTCGTGCGAAACACCATTGGCAAGTGGCCAGTGGTCGAATATACCGGTCGCAGCCCGCGTCACCTGGCAACAGATCACTGGTCACTGCAGTTTTCAGAATATAACGGACAGTCATTGATTGTCAACGCGCCGCCAGTTACGTCCATTCACCGACAGGGCTGGCTGTCACAACTTTCGTACCGTTACCAGCGCGACGGCAAGCCCTGCAAATATTTGCCAATTCCTAGTCGCCTTGTTGTATTATCGGTTTTGAAAGTGCAGCATGTATCGCGCGCGAGGTGGTGCGACGTTGGAGACGCTAGGCAATGAAACGTACTCGACTTTATGAACGACATGTAAACTTGGGCGGACGCATGGTGCCGTTCGCCGGCTACGAACTGCCCGTGCAATACACAGCCGGCCCCAGTGCCGAGCATCGAAGCGTGCGCACGGCCGCCGGGGTGTTCGACATTGACCATATGGGGCAGTTTGCGCTCAGCGGTGAGGATGCCCTGCCCTTTCTTCAATATGTGCAGGTGGCGGACGTTGCTACCATGTCCGAATGGGAAGCCCGTTACAGCCTGCTCTGCTACGAAGACGGCACGATCGTCGACGACATTTTCATCTACCGTTTACCGGAGAAATGGCTCATCGTCGTCAACGCCGCCAACCGCGAAAAAGATTTCACCTGGTTGCAGAGCTTCACCCATGGGTATCGGGTTGAATTGACCGATATATCGGACGAGACCTACATGCTGGCCGTGCAAGGCCCCAGGGCAGTCGCGATCCTGGACAGGATGAGCGCTGCCGACCTGGCTGCCGCGCCGCCCCGCTCAGCGCTGCAAACAGAAGTCGGTGGCGTCGAGATGCTCCTGGGCCGCACGGGCTATACGGGTGAAGACGGTTTCGAACTCTATCTGCCTCCGGACAAGGCGGTATCTTTCTGGGATGCGCTGCTGACGGCGGGCGCGACGGACGGTCTACTGCCTTGCGGCCTTGCCGCCCGCGATAGCTTGCGTTTTGAAGCCTGCATGTCGCTTTACGGCCACGAAATTGACGCCTCAATCAACCCCTACGAAGCGCGGCTCGGCTGGGTCGTCGACCTGCAGAAACCGTCCTTCCTGGGGCGTAACGCGCTGCTGAAAGTGAAGCTGGAGGGCAACGACCGGTTCCTGGTCGCCTTTGAAATGATAGAAAAGGCCGTTCCCAGAGAGAATCACGGCATCATCGGTGCCGAGGGAAAGGTGGTTGGCCACGTAACCACCGGCATGAAAAGCCCGACCCTGGACAAGTTTATCGGCCTTGGCTACCTGCCGCGCGGCATGCACCGCATCGGTTCGGAGATCCACATCGTAATCCGCGGCAGGCCGCGCAGAGCGCAAATATGCAGACGACCATTCTACAAGGCGTCTCGTTAACCCTGAGGAGAATTAGCCAAATGGCTATAGAGCATGCAGTACCCGGGAAAGTAATCGACCTCAACACCTTTGGCGAGTCAGCTTCCACTGCCGTCGTCAAAGAGAGCGCATTCGAGGCGATTCGAGTCTATCTCACTCCTGGCAAGAAGATTCCGCCGCATAAAGTTGACGGACCTATTACGGTGCATTGCCTCAGTGGTCGCTGCACATTCTTTGTTGAGGATGAGCCGCGAGCGCTGGTTCCAGGATCGTGGCTCTACTTGGAGGGAGGCGCGATGCACTCTCTGGAGGCGGAAGAAGAGTGCGCCGTGTTGGTGACGATATTATTTGAGTAAGCGGGGACCCGCGATTGGGAAAACCGAAGCGTTTCAGGCACGAGAGCTAGAGGGTTCACTCGTATACAGGGAGGACCTTTCTTTACGCGCCACTCCACGCTACTCGGATTGGGAAAGGAAAGGCTTGCCGTCGGCAAGGCCCCCATACGGATTCTTGAGTGTCTCATGCCGACGAAGGGACAAAGTCTCATCAGCCATTTTCTCCAGCAGTTCCTCCGACTCGGGGCGGCTGAATAGCTCGGCCCAGCGCGCCTCCGAATCCAGTTCGGCCAGTAGAAAACGGGTAAACCTATCTTGCTCCATTTTGCGGCAGCGCCGCGGCTCTTTCAATAGCCTGTTGAATAAGCCGGGGCGTCTTTCCAACACCCTTTACCAGACGAAACTTTCCAATGTCCGTCGCTAATGTTCTCAGATTACGCGCATATTATTCACTATGCCACCAATCGGCGCGGGCGAAGTCCAAGATGAATGCGCGCGTATGACTCCCTCACTAGCAGAGTCCTTCAATTTGGCGATCTGTCACACAGAGATGAGCCTCACAACCGCAACTCCTGCGTCTTGCCGCTGCGGATAGCCTCGAAGGCCTTGAGCACCATCGCAGTCGCGCGCGTCCCGTCGCGTGGGCCAACCGGCGGCTCGGTACCGTCGAGCAAACACCTGGCCCAGGCCTGCAGCTCACCTTGCGTTCCCTCCGGGTCGGAAGGCGCAGGGGGCGGCAACTCTTCCACAGACAACGAATCAATTTCGCAGCCGCCAAAGGTTACCTTATGGCAGCGGTCGTGAAGCGTCGCCGTGCGCTGGCCGTCTAAAACCTCGAAAAAAAACTTGGACGTATATCGGGCATCGCCGCTGTCGCCGGCAATGATCGACGCGATGCTGCCGTTTTCAAACTGCACCGAGACCGCGGCGTTGTCGACCAGCCCAATTTCCGGGTGGGTCAACGCGCCGCCGGCCGCGCTGATGAGAACCGGCTCAGATTCATTGAGCCAGTAGACCAGGTCAAAGGCATGACAGCCGTTTGAGAGCACAGGGCCGCCGCCGCGCTCCGGGGTCAATGCCCAGCCTCTCATGTTGGCATGCAGGCTCTGGCCCACCGTCACCAAGGGCGTCGGAATAACTTCCTTCACCTTGGCGACCAGCGGGGCGAAGCGAAACTTGAAGCCCATCATCAGTTTGACGCCCGCTTTGGCGACCGCTTCCTCGATTTCCAGGCACTCCTCGATTGTAAGCGCCATCGGTTTCTCGAGAAAGATATGCTTGCCAGCTGCAGCCGCCTGGGTCGCAAAAGGCGTGTGCGAATCATGATGGGTGGCGATCAGCACGGCGTCAATTTCATCGTCATCCCACACGGTTTCGACGTCAGTCGTATGGTACCTACCGCCGAACTCCTCGCAGGCGCCGGCGGCAGCCTCCTCAAGGACATCGACATAGGCCGCGAAGTTCAACTCCGGCAGGTCGCGGGCTCTGCGCATATGGCTACGCCCCATCCCTCCGCAACCAATCAGCGCCATATTGATCGAGTCAGTCATAGTCCTTGCCTCCCAATTCAATGGCCGCTAAGAACGCCCGCATTGGGCGGGCTGAGCCAGACGATCCTTAATCTGCGTGACCGCCCTATTTGAGAAAAAATGTGGAACCGGCGATGTAGCGCGTGCCGCCGAAGCCGTTGCCGTCGTCCATCGTAAAGTAGTAGGCCGTGAAAATGCGGCCCGGCTCCACCTCCGTCGCTACCGGATATCCCAAATCCCTGATCGGACTGTCGTCGCGGAGTATCTGCTCGTCGCTCCAGGTCTCGCCCTCGTCGTCGCTGACGATTAGACCGATCCCATGTGGAGGTTTGCGGCGGCCGAAGAGGACGAGAATGCGGCCATCGGCCAGCTGCATCGGCCACGGCGAACGATAGTACTTGCCGGCCTCCCACATGGTGCCCCTCCTCTCCCGCGCGCGCTTGGCCCAAGGCGACCGGCCCCAACGAACAATCGGTTCCGGCCGCGACCAGGAGTAGCCGCCGTCATCCGAATAGTTCATCTGGATCGCGTCACGCAGCCCGTCGATGTTGAGGGTGTAACATTGCAGACGGCCCGATGGCAGGCGCAGCAGACCGGCGTACGTGGGCCGACCGTCCCCGGTCGGATCGTCACAGATGCGCGCAAGCGGTTCCCAGCTGAGCCCATTGTCGTCGCTGCCATACAGCTCCACGCCCCCGGTGGGCAGGCCAACCGACATCGCCGCCAGCTGTGTCCCGTCCGGCATCTGAACAAGCGGATGTCCGTCTTTATGCACCATGCCATGCCCGGCGGGCGGCTGCACAGGCGTTGGGACCTCTTCCCAGGTACGGCCCCGATCGGGCGAGCGCAGCGCGTAACAGAGCAGGGCGGGCTGATATCCTTCCCCGGCGTTGGTGCGTCCGAAAAAGATGGCCGTCTCCGGCGCAGTCAGATCAATCCAGTCTCGTTCAAGGCCTGGATAGACTTCAAGTTGCCGGACATAGGCGCGACGCGCCTCAACCGACGCGCTCTCGTCGAAGATGACAACATCGTTGGCGCGGTCCCAGGTTGCACCGTAGTCAAAACTGCGCGCCAGAATGATCTGCGCGCGGCCGTGGTATCCATCGTAACCATGCCGAACATCGTTGCGGTGGCGGTATGCACTAGGCGCGCGATTGTAGATGACCGCAATCTCCCCGCCGCCGAAGTCGAAGATACCCCCCTGCCGCGGGTGACCGGCATAGCGATCGCGCGCATAGTCGACAAGCGTGTGTTCGACTTCGGCTAACTCCGGTGCCGGTATCTGTTTTGTCATCATGGGTTTCGCCGTGTGGCAGCGCAAAGTGCAGAAATACCAGTCTACTTCAGGCCGGTGAGCGCGATACCCTGCACAAACTTACGCTGGAAAGCAATAAAGAGAACCAGAATCGGCAACACCGCCATCACCGATCCGGCCAGCAGCACCGACTGGAACAGTTCAGCCATCGAAGTCAGCGAACCGGAGCCGTAGGCCAGCGAATACATCCCGACCGATATCGTGTACAGCCGTTCGGAGCTGGACATCACCAGCGGCCAGATGAATGCGTTCCAACTGCCCTGAAATTGAAAGAGGGCGACCACGGTCACGACAGGGCCGGACAGAGGCATAATCACCCGCCACCAGATCATCGGTTCGGAGCAGCCGTCGATTCGCGCGGCATCCTCCAGATCCTTAGGTAGAGTGCGAAAAAATTGGCGGAAGAGAAAAATGGAGCCGGCGCTGACCATGTTGGGCAGAATCAAGCCGGCATAGCTATTGTAGAGGCCGTGCCCCCCTGCGCCTAGAATGTCGTTGCCGCCCAACAGCGGCAGACGCAGCATGAGGATAAAGAGTGGCAGAAAAGTGACTGAACCGGGAATCATCATCGTGGCAAGAACGAGGCCGAATAGAAAGTCGCGCGCCGGGAAGCGCAGGCGGCCAAAGACGTAGCCGGCCAGTGAAGATGTAATTGTCGCCAGAACTGTCACCGTGACCGCGTAGATCGTGGTGGTTTGGATATATTTGCTGAGGCCCGCCATCTTCCAGGCGATCAGATAGGGTTCCAGGCTCCAGTTGAGCGGATTGAACATGTCCCAGGTGAAGCCCATGCGAATGACCAGGCCCGCCGTGCCCAAGGAGCTGACGGCCATCCACAGAAAGGGCAGAGCCGCGATCACCAGCCCTAAAGCGATGCCAGCTATCAGCAGAGTTTGAAAGAGCAACTCTTGCCGCGGCGGAAGTCGAAGATTTCGTGTCCGTTCCATTTGCGATGAGGTCTTTGTGGCCAGCGATATGGGAAGCTAACGGCTGCCAGCCACCTGCAACAGGCTTCCGGCTCTCAGTATTCGAGCGATGAGGAAAAGAATTTCCAGTTGAAATAGGTAAGGATGGCAATTGCAAAGAAGAGCAGGACAGCCATCGCTGAAGCGTAGCCCATCTGATTAAACTTAAAGGCGTTGAGATAGATCTGGTGAACGATGGTGGTGGTGCGGAATGCAGGCCCGCCCTCGGTCATGATCATCACCAAGTCAAACACCTGTAGGGAGTCGATCATGCCGATGATGAAAAGGTAGAAAGTGACAGGTCGCAGCAGCGGAAAGGTGATGAACCGAAGCATCTGCCAGCGCCCGCAGCCATCTACTTTGGCCGCGTCGTAGTACGTCTCCGGAATACCTTGCAAGCCGGCCAGGTAGATGAGCATCGTACCGCCGAACGCCTTCCACACTGCCACCCCGATCACGGCCTGCATGGCAGTAAACGGGCTGTTGAGCCAATCTTTGGGTTGAACGCCCATGAGCTTCAGAACCAGGCTGACCAGCCCCACTTGCGGCTGAAAAAGCCACATCCAAGCGATGCCCATCGCGATCGTCGAGGTCAGAACCGGCAGATAGTAGGCTCCCCGCAGGAAGGAGATGCCGCGAATTCTGCGATTCAACAACATGGCGGCAGTGAAACCGACCGCCAGAGAGAGGGGAACGAATCCGACCGTAAATTGTAAGGTGTTCCGTATCGTGATACGAAACAGTTCATTGTCAAACGCCTGGCCATAGTTGGAGGGGCCGGTCCATCTCATCGTGGCGCTGAAGGCGTCAAAGTTGGTGAAACTGAGGCCAATTGCCCCCAAGACGGGCAGGACCGTAAAGACCAACAGGGGAAGAACGGCAGGTAGAATCAGAGCGTAAGCCCACCTGACCTCGCTGCGGCGCAACTCGGCCCGAAACTCCTGAAATCGATTTGCCGTGCCAACAGCCACGAGCGCCCCCTTTACCCCAGCGAATAGTGGTTCGTGAATAGTGGATGGTCACTGAACCAGCCACTATTCACTCGCCACTTTTCACTTCCGTTTACGTCTTGAACTTACGCGCCTGTACTCATGATCCGGTTCGTAATTCCGTCCGCCTTGCTCGCCATGCTGTCCAGCGCATCCTGGTCCTCGCGCAGGCCAAAGAGCGCCATTTCCGTGAACGGGCTCCAGATGTTGATCGCCATTTCACGATAGCCGACGTGATCGTAACCGACATCGCGGCCCGAACCGGCATATTCGAGGAAGGCCGTGTCGCGGACCAACGGCTCGTCCTGTAGCCACGCCAGATTCTCATTCATCGATCTGAAGGCTGTGAGGAAGAACTGCGGGAACAAGCCTTCCGCGTCGATTGCGTTGTGCAGAGCTTCCTGGCTCGCCGCACGAGAATAGACTTCCAGCAGCGCCAGCGCCGCCTCCTGAACCTCACTGTCTGTGTAGACGCTGATAATATGGTTGGCATTCGCCAGCCCGAGACGCTCGCCGCCTGAATTGCGGGCGATCGGCGCGCCGATCCCCATCAGGTCGGCATTTTCCGGCTTGCGCAGCCGCATGTTGGGCACCCACCACGGCCCCTGTATCTCCATCGCCGTGTAGCCTTCCACCGTCGCCCAGGTACCGGGCGGCAGCGTCAGCCCCTCCAGCGGGTTGATCCCGTGGACGCGTTTCAAATCGAGGTTCCAGGAAAATGCCTCGGCAAACTCGGGCGCGTTCACCGTGCATTTGCCGGTCAGCGGATCACTCTGGTCGAATTCTCCGCCGCCATTCTGGTAGGCGTTAACAGTCATCTGCTCCCAGTCCCACGTCTTGCCCATCCGCATGCCCGCGCGGGTGATATTGCCGTCGCCGTCGTGCTGCGTCAGCTTGATTTGGGCGTCCAAAAGATCATCCCAGTTGTCCGGGAAGCTATCCGCGTCTAGACCGGCTTCATCGAAGAAGTCTTTGCGGTAGATATACATCTTCGTACCGCAGAGGGCCGGGAAGCCAATCAAGTCGCCGCCGACGGTGCTTAGGTTGCGGAATCCATCGATCATGTCGTCCCACAGGCCCCACTCTTTCACATAGTCCTGAAGTGGAAGCGTGTAACCGGCATGGGCCAGGCTGCCGCGGCCGGCAAAGTTGGCAAACAGGTCGGCAGGCTCGCCGGCCATCCGGGATGTGATCATCTTGGGCACCAACTCCGTGTTGGTGACAAATGTAAACTCAACGTCCCAGCCGGGGTTCTCTTTCTCAAAGACGGGGAAAACCTGCTCTATCAGCGTGGAGCCAATTGGATGCTCGGCGTTATAGTTATCCCACCAGCGTACCGTCTTGCGCATCGCGCCCATCGCCGGCTCGGCTTCACCGCCGGCAGGCGCAGTAGCCGGGGGCGCCACACAGGCTGCCATCAGAGTTGCGCCGGCCGCCGCGCCGGTCAACTTGAGCATATCGCGTCGCGAATACTTTTTCGACAACATGGCGATTTGAGTCTCCTTATGGTTAGGGAAATCTGCGAGAAGAAATATAGTCCTGTTGGGCTGCCCGGCCTCAATCTGCAGCGGCATGGTTGCGAAAGCGAAGCAGATCGACCTGCAGTCTGTTCTTCAACCGCGACTGTTCAGTTCATTGCGCGTGCCACCACCCCCTCTATCTGGACATCAGCGTCTTCTGTGGAGCGCATCATGCGCATGGAATTTGGTATGGAGAAAGAGGAACTTCCCGCTGGTCGTGCATTCGTGGCATATGCTTTTGGGAGTTGCGGGCCGTTTCCAGTCCACTTCATCCAGTATGCTCCATATCTTTGCCCATGTCAACCACGATTTGCCAGGTCCAATAGTCTGAGAGCCGGGCCCGGTTTGCAGGGCTCAAAGGCGGCGCACAAGCTTGAAACATTGCCGCGCGCCGGTTCGAAAACAGAATCGCATGCCCCATACCCTCCCGGAGCAATCCCTAATCCAGTCCCCCTAACTTGATCGCCTCATAGATGCGCAGCTGTCGCAACTGCCCGATCACCATCGCCAGGGTGACAGTTACCATGACTACAAATGCAAGATAGATTTTCACAGCCTGGCCCCAGGCCGGCGCAACCACAAATGGCGGCGTCGAGCCGTGCACGGCCGTTCCGATCTGCAGCAAGGGCACAAATAAAGCAGCCGTCAGTGCCCCGATAAGCGTGCCGCCCACAACGGCCAGCAGCACCAGGAACAGTTTCTCATACACGACAACAGCGGTAATCTGCGTTGTCGATAGCCCGATTGCCCGCAGAAGACCAAACTGCAGGATGCGTTGCCGCAGAGCAAATAGCGCGTGCAGCAGGAAACCCAGGCCGGAGATGACAATCGCGACAATGAATCCCAGAGACAAGATGCCAAACAGCGCCGTGCGCTGCGGGTCAGTGCGCCAGACCGCGGTTTCCCAGCGGCTGTCGGTCGCCGCCGTAATGATAAATCCCCGGGCGCGCAGCGTGTCCAGGATAGCAGCCGGGCTCGCCGCGCCTTCCAGCCGCATCCAGATATCGTATGGCCTGTTTCCGATCGTCCGATAGATATGGTCCAGATTGCCGACGAAAAAATGGCCGTCATCAGGGTACAGTGTCGGGAAATAGTTGAGCACGCCGGTGATCGTAAAGCGGATCGGACGGCTGACGCCTTCGACGATCAGTAACAGCTCGTTTCCTACCTGCAGCCCGGTCTCCTCAATGAAGCTGCTGCTGACCAATACGCCCCTTGAATCCAGCGCCAATCTGTTCGTCAGCGCGCCCAGAGACTCTTGCGAAAAGTCGTCCCGCCACCATCCGGCCTGGCTGAACGCCGCCCGGTCGATCCCCAGTACGGTCGCTTCAATATTGCCCTCAAGGCCGTCAACGAAAACCGGCAGCCGCAGCACGCGCGTCGCCGCCTCCACCCCGGGAATCGACTGGACCACCGCGAATGGAGGATAGCGCCAGCGCTGCTCGGAACTTCCCTGCACCTGCTCCCACTGTACCTGAATGACAAGATCGGAGCCGACCGCATAGCGGACGACATCGGCGTAGTGCGTATCGAGCGTGCTGGCGAAGGTCGCGCTGAAGAGCCCCAGCGCCACCGTAAACATCAGCAGGAAGAGTAAAGGCCGGTGGCTGCCCGACCGTCGCGAGATCTGCGTTACGGCCAGCCATAACGGCACGCTGAGGAAACGATTCGCCGCCTGGCCCAACAGCCCGGTGATTGTTGGAAGCGCCCGCAACGAAACGAGCGCCACCGCGGCGACAAACCCGGTTGGCGCCAGCAGGAAGAGCGGATCCACAAACGCGTCCCTGCTGACCTGAAGAAACTGGTCCTGTTGCCGCAGACGCCAGTAGACATAGAGCACAGCTGCCAGAAACAGCAGCTCAAACGGAATCCATGCCCCGCGCCGCTCGCGACTGAGCAGTTCCTCGCGCGCACTCTTGCGCTGCTGGGTTACGACGGTGCGTCTGGCCGCCCCAGCCGCCGACAGCAGCGTCGTACCGATGCCCAGAAGCGTCGCAAAACCGGCGAATAAGACTACCTGTGTGGTGAAAGAGAGGTTAAGCAGCGGTCTGGCCGCGAAGGTCAGGAATCGATAAACCTGTCCCATCCCCTGCGTGACCCCGTTAGCCGCCAGTAGCCCTACGATCAGGCACAGCGCGCCGACTGCGAACATTTCCAGCAGATAGATCACTACGATTTGCCGGCTTGACGCGCCGCGGCTCTTGAGCGTGACGATCTCGCTCTCCTCCGACGCCACCATAATGTCCGAGGAAATGAACGTGTATAGCAGGAGCGTGAGCAGCACTGGCAGGCTCAGCAGCAGCAGGAAAGTCCGCAGCGCGGCCGCCCTGTCTGCGTACTTTTTCAACAGCTCGTACGCGGGCGCCGTCAGTTCGACGTGCGACAGGATGCCCGACGTCCTGGCCTGTATGCGCGTGATGGCCGCCAGCATGGGACCTACTCTGTCAACCCTGATCTCCGTACCGTCGAAGAGCAGATACCATGCATACTTGCGCACCTGGTCGCCCAGGATCGGCGCGACAAGGGCCATGAAGTCCGGTTCGGAAACGATGAAGTAGAAGGCGAACGCGTCCGGCTCCTCAAACCAGAAGCCGCGGTCGGCGTCGGCTGCCCGCCACACGCCCTTGACCAGTACCTCGACAGGGGCGACTACATCTGGATCGTCAAGGCCGAAGAAAATGTGATCGCCGACCTCAACGTCGTGATCGTAAAAGAAGCGTTCGCTGACCAGCGCCTGGATCGCGCCCCCCGCAGCGGGATCCACCTGTCCGAAGGTCTCGCCCAGCACGATCTCCACGCGATCTTCCAGGCCGGTCAGAAAGGCCAGCCCAGCCGACTGATATTGGCGCAGGTCTTCCGGCAGTTCTTTGTCAGCCTCGGGCAGAAACTTGAGGACGCGCGTCGATCCGTAACGGGTCATGCCGGTTAGCGGCAGGCCCGGAAGTACGGCCGCGCGTTGAAGCATGAAGTCGTCGGCTCGCCTGTACGTTTCAAGCGAAGTCGAGCTCGAAAAGGGCACCCGATGTACCAGGAGCAGGCTGGAGAGAGGCAGTTCGGAATCCTGCGCGGCCAGTTCGCTACGCAGAAACCTGTCCAGGGCAGCGTTGGTGAAGAGCGGAATTGCCGCGATCAGAGCAACCGTAACCACCAGGCCGGCAACCACAAAGGACATCGGCTGCCACTTGCTCAAATTGCGCCGCAGCGCCAATCCTATCATTGTGATACACCGGTTGCCTGCGTTCGCGGCTGGCAGAATTGCTGGCCGTTGACTAGTGGCCGATGACCACCGGTCGCCGCCTCTGTTGGGCTGTGAGCGGACGATTCCCTTCCGGCGTCACCACATACGACTGCTCTATGTGCAGAGAACCTACGCCGGGCATGAAGAGCGGGGCCTCCAGATTGAGAACCATGTCCTCCTCCAGAATCAAGTCAGAAGGAAGGTCCACACAGTCGTCCTTGATGCGCAGCCCGTTGTCGGGAACAACTATTGGGTAGTCGCGAACCTCCAGGCCCACGCCGTGCCCGTGGGGAAAGGAGGCTGTAATGCCGCGGTCATGCAGCGCCTCGACCATGGCGGTCGCAACCGTCGACGCCTTTACGCCCGGCCGCATCGCCTCCCCGCCCGCGTCCATGCACGCGCGCAGCGCTGCAAAACGCTCGCTGAGTTCCGCCGACAACTCTCGCATCGCCAGTGTCGTGCCGCTATCGGAAAAACAGTACTGGTAAATGCAGCCGTAATCGACGTAGAGAACGTCGTCCTCAGCCAATTCGTAGTTGGTCTCAGTCGTCATGCCAAGTCCGCGCACGCCGAAGGCAAAGTGATCAAAATCGGCGCCCATCCGCGCCGCCTCGGCCCTGTAATGCTCTGCCAGCTCGGAGACCGGCCGCCCGGCCCGGGCCATCGCCAGCGCTTCCATCGCCGCCTGTTCATTGATCTCCGCCGAACGGGTCAAAAGCCGGATCTCCTCCTCGCTCTTAACCATGCGAACCATGCGGATCAGATCGGCGCAATTTCTCAACGATGCCTCCGGCAGCGCCCGCCTGATCAGATCATGCGTCTCCGGTGGCAGGCCCTCCATCTCCAATCCGATGCGCGCGCCGGTCAGCCCGCGCTGGTTCAGAATACTCAGCAGCGCGTCAGTCGCAGTAGCATTGCCATGCGAGGCGCTGAGCAGATCCCGGAAGCGGTGCAGTGCCTGCGGCATTTCACCCGCCGGCAGCGAGTCGTCCAGGCCGGCGCTGCCGAAAATGTGCAGGTCTTTCACCCACAGCTCCTCGGCGTTGACGGCAAACAGCGGGTTGACGACCAGCGCCGGCTCGCCCTCAAGCGGAAAAACGGCATAGGCCTGGGCCAGGTTGGCCGATGCACCCGGCACCATCATGTACTCTTTGAACAGCGGATCGATCCAACAATAGTAATCAGTGAAATATGTGATATTGACCGGCGAGGTCGCCACCAGCACATCCAGCCCATACTCCCGCATATGGTCTATGGCCCGCGCCCGATTGAATAACATGATCTACTCTCCGTAAGTGGTTTTAGGCCGGCTCAGCTCAAAGACCCGGCACGTATCCCTGCCCCCACTGCTCCTGTCGCGTCTCGCGGAAATCGCCGGTTAGCGGCATGATCGCCAGCATGCCGCCATCAATCACCAGCGTCTGTCCGACGATGTAGCGGCTCTCCTCCGACGCCAAAAAGAGGGCGAGTTTGCCGATATCGTGCGGCGCGCCAATCACCCCGGCCGGAATGGTGTTGCCAGCCGATTCCTGGTCGAATTCGCCCAGAACCTTGAGATGATTCTCGACCAGAATCCAGCCGGGCGCAATCGCGTTGACACGCACGCCCCTCGTCGCCAACTCCAGGGCAAGGACGCGCGTAAACCCAACAATGGCTGCCTTGGTGCCGGCGTAGATCGTATGCTCGGTCATCCCGGCAAAAGCATGCACCGATGTCAGGTTGATCACCGCGCCGCTACCCTGCCCGATCATGGTGGGCACTGTCGCCTGCGTCAAAAAGTACATGCCCCGGATATTCACTTTGTAGAGCGTGTCAAACTGCTCGGGCGTCACCTCGAGAAACGGCTTGTTCATCGTGATGCCAGCATTGTTGACCAGCACATCAAGCCCGCCCAGAAACTCGATCGCCTGCGATGCCAGCCCTTTCACCTGCTCGATATCTGCCAGGTCCGCCTGAAAAACGTCAGCCTTGCCGCCGGCACTTCGGATTTCCTCAACCGCGCTCGCGGCCCCGGCTTCACTGTGGGCATAGTGCAGCACGACCGCCGCGCCCTCGCGCGCGAACTCCAGGGCAACCCCGCGCCCTATACCGGTTCCGGAGCCTGTTACCAGTACGCGCCTGCCCTCCATTCTCCGCGTATGCGTCATCTTCTGTTCTCCCTGGTGCGCGGATGGTGATTAATCTCAGTGGGTCTTGATGTGTGGATTTGGGGATAGTATACACGAGGTACGACATAGCGCTAACCGCCATCAGCCGATGGATAATGGAGATTGACCAACTGCGCGGACTCTTCTATGATGGCCCTGCCAGAGCGAGATAATCCCCGCAAGGATGCCCGCAAGCATCCGCGCGTCATCCAGACACGCTACATCCGGACCGCGCTCTACTGGTAACGTGGACAGTTCCCAGTCCAGAGCGCATTGGCGAGATGCGCTGGCAGTTCCCAAGTCGAAACTCATCTCCACGCGAAAGGCAGTTGACATGAAACTCGGCATGAACACCTTCTTTATCAATATGTTGGAATTCGAAGAGGGTCTGCAATTCTGCCAGGAGCAGGGCGTACAGGCCGTCGAGGTGGCAGCGGTCGGTCCTGCTGCAAAGCAATACTGCGATGTCGGCAGGCTGCTCGCTGATCAAGGTGAACTACAGCGCTGGCTGGACATCTACGCAGCACACGGCCTCGAAATTTACTCGTTCGCCGGCCACGGCACGCCCCTGGTACCCGACCGACGCATTGCCCAGGAATATTCGCGCCAGTTTCGCCAAACCTGCGAGCTCATGGAGCGGATCGGCTGCACCCGTTTGGCCCTTGTGGCCGGTCTGCCCGAAGGGGCCGAGGGCGATAGTCTGCCGGCCTGGATCGTCAACACCGACCTGCCCTTCCTGCGCGACGCCCTCGAGTGGCAATGGGAGCAGCGGCTACTCCCCTACTGGAAAGAGCATGGCAAGATCGCGGCCGACCACGGGGTGACGCTGTGCTTCGAAATGCAGATCAACGACATGATTCACAGTCCGGTCAAACTGCGCCGTTTGCGCGACGAACTGGGCCCGGTCGTGGCCTGCAACTATGACATCTCACACATGTGGGTGCAGGGGATCGACCCGCTGGCAGCCATCCACGAGTTGGGCGAACTCATCCAGGCCGTTCATCTCAAGGATACACTGATCCACGAACCGAATGTGCGGCTGCGCGGCTACTTCGACTCGACCGACCTCAAGAACTACCAGGATCGTTCGTGGACGTTCACCATACCGGGCTGGGGACACGACGACCGCACCTGGCGGGAGGTCATTTCGACGTTGCGCTTTGTCGGCTATGACGGCATCCTGACCCTGGAAATGGAGAGCGAGTATATTGAGATCAAAGAGGGCCTGGAAAAGGCGGCCGCCTTTATCAGGCCGATGCTGCTGGAAAAGCCGGTGGGCCCGGCCTGGTGGCAAATCGCCCCCGTCCATGAGCTTTGGCAGGAGACGAAGGAGGAGGAAAAGTGAAAGCGGGAAGTACTATCGAGACTGACGTGAGGGCGGCCGCTGGCGTGGATGCATCACATAAGTGGATCGTTAGCGAACCCGACTGCTTCGTGCCCTGATCGGCGCCTGCCGCAGCCGTCTGGACGCACCCCGTACGCCCCTTTTCGTGGTCTGACCAAGAGCAGGAATGTAGTCGGCCCAGGGAGAATCAAGAGTCGAATGGTGCCAAACTGTTTGTTCCTGGTGCCCTCCAGATTATGGTCCGCTTGAAAGGCATTTGTCTATGAAAATCCTCGTAACCGGCGGCAGCGGCACGATCGGCGGATATGTCCTCAGAGTACTGCTACAGGCAGGTCATTCCGTGACCAGCTTCAGCCGCACCGCGCCGCGCGTGGACGGATCAGACTTCATCCAAGGCGACATCATGGAGCCGGACCAGCTTGCCCTGGCGTGCCAGGATCAAGACGCCGTGATCCACTTGGCCGCCGTCCCGGGCCCGGGACGCATGACGCCGGCGCAGCTGCTCAACGTAAATGTGGTCGGCACGGTCAATGTCCTCGAATCGGCTATCCAGGCCGGCGTCGGCAAGGTCGTGTTCGCCTCTTCCGGCGCCGCCACCGGCTTCTCCTTCCAGAAACAGGAGATCCTTCCAGAATATCTCCCGCTCGACGAAGAGCATCCCTGCGAGCCGCAGGACGAATACGGGCTGAGCAAACTCTTGGCCGAACTCACCTGCAGGCGGTACTCCACCTCATATGGCATCCAGACCATCTGCCTGCGCATCAATAACAACTGGTATCTCGAACGCGCCAGCGCCGAAGTGGCCGTGCGCTCCGGCTGGGCGCAACAGTTCACGGTCGAAGAGCTATGGACCCAGCGTTATCGCAAAACCATAGAGGACGCCGAAGGTGGCTGGCCGACACCGGGCCCGCCCGCGCCGCGCAAGATTCTGTGGGCTTTCACCGACGCCCGCGACGCCGCGCAGGCCTTCCGCTTGGCCGTTGAGAACGACACGATCAAGCACGAGGTTTTCCTTATCAACGGTGCCGACACCTGCTCCAAAGAGCAGACGCCGGCGCTCATCAACCGCCTGTTGCGCCCGATCAACGCTGAAGCCGCAAATCCAGCAGTTCCTGAGATACCACTGAAGGCCCCATTAAAGGGTCATGCCTCACTCTGGTCACACGCAAAAGCGACCCGCATGTTGGGCTATCGCCCCAAACACACCTGGCGGCAGAGCGACTTTCAATCCTGGATAGAGAAAAAATGACCACTGAAAAAAAGCTGGAATTCTTCGGCGGCGGTTGGCGGCAAGTCGAGTCCGAGCAAGAGAAGAAATCCCTCGTCATCGATGCCCACTCCCACATCTTCCGCCGCTTTGCGACCGGCTCGGGCGCGGCCAGCGCCGCGCTCACACGCAAGCTGTGGCAGTACCACCTGCGCGACTTCACCGACTTCTGGCGTAAGAGCGACGGCGCCCGCGTCAAAGAGCCGCTGCTCGACTTCCCTTCCGACGACATCAACGCCATGCCCGATGTCAACTTCCGCTTCGGCAGATACGGCCAGGCCGAGCTTACAGTGGCCGGCGTCGACTACGTCATGCAGTTCTATCCCCCTGCCCTGGAGAACCTCGAAGCAACCCCCGAAAGAATGATCGCCGAAATGGAAGTGGCCGGCGTCGACCGGGGCGTGCTCCAGAGCGACCACGTTTACGGCGCCAACATCAACCAATACTACGCCGAGGCATTACGCCGCTACCCCGACCGCTTCATCGCCCTGGCGCAGATTCACGAGACAGACGCGCATCAACCTGACGAACTGGCCCGGCTCGAGCATGCGGTTACAGAGTTGGGATGCAAGGGACTCTACTTCAGCGTGGAGCTATTCGCCTTACAGGGATACGTGGACCATATCGACGACACCAAATTCGAACCGCTGTGGCAAATGGTGCGCCGCCTGGGAATACCAATCTTCTGGTATATCGACGCCCGCAAGCAGGACCGGGTCGCAGGATTCTTAGAGCGCGTCGGCGAGCTGAGCCGCTGGGCAGACGCCCACGATGACATCCCGTCAGTGATCACGCACGGGCTGGTGCCCGCCGCCATCATCCACGAAATCGGCATCCCCGACGGGGTGATAGACCTGCTGAACCGCCCCAACATGAGCGCCGAGATTCTTATGCCGGCCAAGTGGCCCGATTATCCCTACGCCGAAGGCCAGGAGATGCTCAGTTGGCTTTGCGAACAGGTCGGCGTCGAAAAGCTGATGTGGGGCTCGGACATGCCCTACAGCGGCGGCTTCTGGTGCACCTATAAAGAGGCCGTGGACTACATCCGCCTGCACTGCGACTTTCTCTCGACAGCGGAGAAGAACCTGATCCTGGGCGGCAATGCAGCCCGCATGTTTGACATCGACATCCAGTAGGGGCACTCCTTGTGGGTGCCCTTTCATCGCATACTTCACGCTTCGCTTATCTGCTGCTGCGCGGCCTCCGCCCCGGCCGAGACAAAGCCCAGATCCCCGCCAATCGTCAGCAGCCGCAAGTTCGGCGCATACTCCTTTACCCAATCGATACCCGCCTCAGCCCCGCCCAGCACGTCCACCGGGAAACCGGCTGGAATGCCATTAGCGTCCCCAGCCCGGGCAATCCTCTGAATCGTACTGATAAACGCTTCGCTCTCCCACGCGCCAAAAATATCCATCGAGAGCGTAAGGTCGTTGGGCCCGATAATGAAGCCGTCAATACCCTCAAGCGCCGCGATCTCTTCGATAACATCAACCGCACGGTAATGTTCGACCTGAACAAAGACCAGCGTCTCATCGTTGGCCGTGCTCTGGTATTCCCTGTCATCGCCCCCAAATGACGGCATGAAAGGACCATAGCCGCGCACGCCGTCCGGCGGATATTTACACCCAGCCACAGCACGACGGGCATCGTCAACTGACTCGATCAGCGGGACCACGACCCCGTCCGCGCCCCCATCGAGCGCCTGCTTGATCTCATCGGGCCGGTTGTCCTTCACCCTGACCATCGCCACCGTCGGCGTCTCCCGTATCATCCACAGAACGTAGCGCAGAGATTCCACATTGCGCGGCGAATGCTCCATGTCAACGCTCACCCAGTCGAAACCGGCGCGCGCCACCGTCGCCGCCACCAGCGGATCGGTCGAAACCGACCAGGTCCCGTAGACGGACTCTCCACTATGCAGGCGCTTCTTCAGGTCCGAACCTTTCATGCCTTCATCTCCTTTGCAGCCGCCAGCGCGGCTCCACATTGGGGTTGACGTAAGAACGGGGCCAGCGCCCTTGGGCCAGATCCAGAACGGTCTCGACCGACAGCCGCCAGCTGTTATCCAGTGATTCATCGGAGTAGCCGGCTATGTGCGGGGTGATGACAACGTTCTCCAGGCCGAACAGGGGATTGTCCGCGTCCGGCGGCTCCAGCTCCAGCACATCAAGGCCCGCGGCCGCGATCCAGCCCTCTGTCAGCGCCCGCAACAGTGCCGCTTCATCCACCACCGGACCGCGAGAAGTGTTGATTAGGATTGCCCTGGGCTTCATCATCCGCAGTTCACGCTCTCCGATCAGATTGTGGGTCTCGTCCAACAGTGGGCAGTGGAGCGACACAAAGTCCGATCCGGACAGAACTTGCTCCATTGACGCCGCCTGCACGCCGTGTTCGGCCATCACATCCGCGCCCACAAATGGGTCATGCGCCAGCACCGCCATCTCGTACCCGCTCAACTTGCGCGTCACCAGGCGGGCGATATGCCCGAACCCAATCAACCCCAGCGTCTGCCCCTGCAGATGCCAGCCCGGGAAGCCGGCGTACCGGTCCCAGATCCCGGCACGCACTTTCCGGTCCTGAAGGCCAATTTGACGAACGACCGCCAGCAGCAGCCCAATCGTATGGTCCGACACGCCGTCGTTGAAGGCCTCAGGCGTGTTGGCGACGATAATGCCGCGCGCTGTCGCGGCGTCGATCGGTATATTGTCGGTGCCGCTGCCGGTGCGAATCAACGCGCCGCATTGGGGAATATCAGCCAAGCTCTCGGCGGTCACGATGTGACTGCCGCCGAAGATCCACACGACATCGGCATCGCCGGCGCAGGCCGCAAGCTGCGCACGCGTCTCGCATTCCTGGAAAACGAACTCTATATCGTGGTCTGCCATCGTATTGGGCACCCACGCGGGCAACACTTCCGGATCCATATGGACCATGGCCACCTTGAATCTCGTCATCGTTCCTCCAGTGATCTGACTCTTCGATATCTTGTAAAGGTCGCGTCGATTTACGAATGAGGACGCCGCGCCGCCAACTACGATCCGCCAGCGTTAGCGCACCAGCGTCGTCACCAGGTCCCCCGGCGGCTGCCCCTTGGCGATGCGCTCCACGTTCGCCACTGCAGCCTCCATCCGTCTGCGCGGCGTATCCGGCGTTAAACCCGATGAATGGGGCGTGAGAATGACATTGTCCAGCTGCAGCAGCGGGTGGTCAGCCGGCAATGGCTCCTGCTCGAACACGTCCAACCCTGCTCCCTTTATCCAATCCTGTTGAAGCGCTTCTACCAGGGCCGCCTCATCGATCAGCTCCCCGCGCGCCACATTGAGCAGGACCGCCGTCGGCTTCATCAGCCTCAAGACGCGGCGGTCGATCATGTGCCGCGTTGTCGCGTTGAGATGGACATGCAGCGAAAGGTAGTCCACTTCCGGCAGAATATGATCCAGCTGCTCCGGCCCGCCCAAATACTCCACGTGAAATTCGTCCAACTCGGCCTGCGGGAAATCCATCACGTCGACCGCCATGATACGCATACCGAGGGGCCACGCCCGCCGCGCCACCTCGCGCGCGCTGGCGCCAAACCCGATAAGCCCCAGCACCTTGCCTGCCAGCTCTTCTCCAAGCATGCGTTGCCACCCGTCCACACGATTGTGGTCGAGATTCTTGGCAAAGTAGAGGATCAGCAACACCACGTGTTCTGCCAGCGGTACCGCGCTCAGCCTTCCCGGCGAGTTCGCCAGCGGCAGCCCCTGCTCCAGAAAATAGGCCACGTCCACATGATCGGTACCGTTGGTGGTGACTTGCCAAAGTTTCACATCGGCCGCCAGCGCCGCGTCGATCAGGGGCCGAGTGCCCACCGCGCCGCCTGGGTCAATGACAACCTCTACACCCTCGAACTGTTCAGTTACCGGCCTGTCAGGGTCGTAAACCTCGAAAGGAAACCGCCCTTCGATCGCCTTGACAAAATCAGGATAGGCGTCATCCAGTCCACTTGGCGCGCGCAGATAGAGAACTTTCATCGCTCACATCTCCCGGTTAGTTTAGAGTGTGTAGGGGACAGAGGCTGGCGAGAATAGAATACGCCTCGCTTCTCGTCGCCGCTCCCGCCGGTTCCAATTCAACCTGCTTGGCGGACATCGTCAGATGCGCGGATTCGCGCTATGGTGAGAATCCTCAGAAAAGATCCGCTGCGGCTAGCTGTACTGATATCCCTCTATTACCTCAAGGACGACTCGATGATTCTGCACCAGCATATCAGTATCGGCAGCCTTCTGCGGTTTCGGGACAAAATACACGGCCAGATGGCGGCGGCCGCTGCTGCGGGCTGAACGCTTGCTGCAGCACCAGAATACCAAAGGCCTGGAAGGAAGCGATCTGTTCATCCGTTATCACTGGAGACCACTGTGGACAGTTGATAGTGCAATTTCAGCTGCTACAGTGGATCGAGCAGCTGGCGCAAATGGGCGATATTGCGCGGCAGGGACACGCGCGGATCCTCTTCACCCTGATACTCTAGCAACATAAAGCCATCATAGCCGAGATGACCCAGTTCAGCCAGAATGGGCGGCAAATCGATCACGCCGCCATCAAGGTCGGTCCCGGTATAGCGTAGACCGCCGTCTCCATCCAGATAGCGCGCCCGCTGCTCACCGGGCGCGAGCGGGCGGCTGTTCTTGACATGCACGTGGACGACATGGGGCGCCATCGTGTGAAGCGTCTCCAGCGGATCTTCGCCAACGAACAGCGATGCCGCGCAGTCGTATATCAGCCGGAAGCCAGGCGAATCGACCTGCGCGCAGATGTCCCGACAGTCTGCCCCGCGCCCCATCAGTGGACGGCTGGGCGGGAAGTCGACGTTCTCCGAAATCAACGTTACGCCGACCGCCTGGGCGCGCTCGGCGCAGACGCGCAGTCCGTCAACCATCCAGGCGCGCTGCTGCTCCAGAGGCCACGCATCCTTGGCGACCCCAGGCACGATCATGCCCAACGCGCTGCCCATCTCGGCGATACGGTCGAGTTGCGCGTACACCTCGTCAATCGCGGCGCCGCGCTCGTCCGGCGGCAGGGCCAGATCAGAGAAGAAGATATAGGAGACTATCGGCAGACCGGCGTCCTCCGCCAGCCCCCGAACATACGCCGGTGGGCAGCCCTCCCAGTACTGGTGCATCAATTCCAGGCCGTCGATATCCAGACTGCCGCAGAGCGCTATCACATCCTCGCGACTGAGGGAGCCAGCGTGGGGCCTGGGGTGGACATTACCTTCCCGCAAGGCCCAATCCGCGTTGTAATCGGTCATCGTTATACGGCCTGCCATAGTTCGGTCCGTTACCCTTCCGATGGACACTTCCTACACGAATTTATGTAGCAAGCGTGGGGCCTGGGGTGGACACTACCTTCCCGCAAGGCCCAATCTGCATTGTAGTCGGTCATCGTTATACGGCCTGCCACAGTTCGGTCCGTTGCCCTTCCGATTGACTCTTGCTACACGAATTTATGTAGCAAGCGTGGGGCCTGGGGTGGACATTGCCTTCCCGCAAGGCCCAATCTGCGTTGTAATCGGTCATCGTTATACGGCCTGCCATAGTTCGGTCCATTGCCCTTCCAATTGACACTTCCTACACGAACTTATGTAGCAAAGGTAACTGTTCAGCCGCAACTGATTCGCAACCCTGAACGTTGGAAGCAAAGGTGATTCTTCTCTCCTCATGATTGTCATATGGGCGGTCGGCCGCAAGCGGCCTCCCTTGTGCAGGGGCTGCGCCCCCGCAACGCCCCGCCCTGGCTAGCCACCGTGCTCACTCTTCCCCAGCAACATGTCTAGCCAACAGTGACTTCCTTCCCACGCGCTATCTCAGCCACCTAACCCCCGCAATTCCCCCGCAGTTCCCCTCACATTTACCCGCGCTCACGATCCTGCGAGAAATCATAGTCGGACATATCCGGCGTGAATCCGCGCAGCGTCCAGCCGCCGTCCACGTAGATTATCTGGCCGGTGACCATCGCGGCATCATCGCTTGCCAGAAAAACGCAGGTCCCTACGTAGTCCTCCACAGTGGCGACGCGGCCGGCGGGCGTGATCGCACTCCATTTCTGTTCGTAGTCAGGATCATAGCCGCGGTTGCGCTCGGTGCTGGTGGCCGTCGGCGCGATGGCGTTGACGCGCACCTCGGGTGCCAGTTCCAGCCCCAGTTGTCGGGTGAGCGCCTCAAGCCCGCCCTTGGCCATCGTATAGCTGGAGTGCGCCGGGATCATCAGCTTGGCCGCGATGGAACTGATATTGATGATCGAGCCGCTGCCCTGCGCCTGCATCTTGCGGGCAGCCGCGACCGAGCCGAAAAAAGGACCCCGCAGATTGGTATCCACCACGTCGTTGAAGTCCTCCTCAGTGATCTCGAAGGCGTGACCGAAACGGGTGCGGGCCGCGTTGTTGACCAACACATCCAGCCGTCCAAAGCGCGCGCAGACGGCGTCCACCAGCTGCTCGAATTCCTTCTTCGAACCGATGTCGGCCTGAAATGGCTCGGCCTCCCCGCCCGCCTCCCGTATGCGGGTGCACGTGCTCTGCGCGCCCTCGGCATCCGTCTTGTAGTTGACGGCAACCCGCGCCCCGGCCGCGGCCAGGCCGACCGCCAGCCCCTGGCCAATCCCCTTGCTCGCACCCGTGACCAGCGCCACCTTTCCCGAAAGTTTACCTTGCATAGCGTTACCCTTGTTGCCAGCGGCTGATTCCGTTTCCATCTCCAATCCACGCCTATATCGTTGCGCCGACCTCGTTGGCGATGCCACGAATGAAGTCGCCCACCTCTTTGTATTCAGGCTCGGTCGCCAGATGCTCGATTATCAGCGGCATATCTGGCGACAACCGCTCAATCCGAGAAACGTAGGTGCGATAGTCCAGTACGCCCCGGCCCGGCGGCACCTCCTCGATGGCAACGGTGCGCGCGTCGAGCGCAAAGTGGATATCCTTGGCATGACAGGAGCGGACCCACGGGCCTAGAATGTCGAAGCACCTGTTCAGCAGTTCGGTCGTCGCATAATAGATGCGCGGCTCGCGCACCGCGTTTGCCGGGTCGAGATGGACGCCCAGCCCAGGATGATCGATCGCTTCGAGCAGTGCAAGATAGATCTCAGGCCCGTCCAGCAGGGTCCAGGGCGACATTTCCAGGGTCAGCTTGGTGCGCCGCGGCTCGACCTCGGTCAGAACCTGCCGCACCCACTCCACGACCGCCTCGAAGCCCTCCTCGCTGAAGTTTTGCGGATGGTGCCCTACATGAGAGTCCCAGTTGTCGCTGCCGTCATAGGAGCCGACGACCGTCGCGCAACAGACGGCCTCCAGCTCGTCAGCCAGGGCGAGCCTCTCCGCGATCGTGTTCCGATTCGCGCGCCGTTTGTCCGCGTCCGGGTGGAGCGGATTGACCCAGGCGGCCACCTCCCCGATCACGATATCGGCCTCGCCGAACGCTCGCTTGATGTCGCGAATCCGGTCTCGGTCGCCTATCGCCACTTCCGGGCAGGGCGCGGCCCGATAGCCCTGCCGCCGGCACTCCGCCACATGCGCATCAGGGTCCTCAGTCCCCAGATAATCGCCAATCGTCGCCCCAAGCCTCATCGGAAAACTCCATTACTTATCGTGTAAAGCGCATTGCACAACGAAATACACAATTCGAAGTACGCAACACAGTTCGTCAACCCTTAATGCCGCTCATCACCACCCCTTGGATGAAGTAGCGTTGGGCAAAGAAGAACACGAACATCGGCGCCAGTGTCATCATTACTGAGACGGCCATGATGTGGCTCCACACCGCCGGTTTTGCGCCCGTTTGCAGCCGCAGCGCCTCCCATGTGCGGATGGCGATCGCCAGCGTCTGCGTAACATGCCGCAGCTTCACCTCTGCCGCCAGCGCTGCGTCCATCAGCGCACGCGTGCCCACCGCTCTACCCAGGTCAACAACATCCGCGACGCCCCCAGACTGATTATCCGCCGGCCATTCGGGGACGTACACCTCGAAAGGAAAACGCCCTTCGATCGCCTTGAAAGTATCAGGTTAGGCGCCTCCAGTCCACTCGGCGCGCGCAGATAGAGAACCTTCATCGCTCGCTTTTCCCGGGTATTGCAGAGAATCAAAGGGACAGAGGCTGACGAGAATAGAGAACGCCCCGATTCTCATCCCCTGTTCACATCGTTTCAAATTCCACCTGATTGGAAGACATCCGCCGTGTGTTGGGTGTGGACTCCCAGTATAGGAGGTCAGCCGACCCTCGTCAACCGAGTTGCACGAGAACTTGCATTCCGAGATCGGGGTCAGATTTCAGCCCTTTGACCTCACTTCAGGAATATGCTATAAAGTACAACCAGAAGCAGGCAGTGTTTGTGACAAGGTGCGACCCATGATCGGGGTGAGTTACTTGACGAACCGCCTGGCAGCATTCCTGGAATCGACGACTTGCTGTCTCTAAGCCTCGCCCCACTTGCAATCTACGCCACACAACAACAGAACAAAGCCCTGCCACGCCGGTCACCTCCAGTATGACTGCATCGGCATAACCGCTTTCGAATTCGGCGCACCTGGCAACGACTAGGTCACTTGGCGTTGACACGAGGTGCAATCCGTTTGCAGAGCTTAAGAGAATTTACGCCATCCACAAGAGCCATCAGCAAAGAGGGCGGCAAAAATGAGCAATGTACCTATGACAAGGCCGGAGGAGATGCTGGCCTTCCACGATGGTGGGTTCCCCGGAAACGCCTTCGTAGGCCTTGAAGGCGGCCGCGTCCTCTTCAGCAACGGCACACACTTCTCCGTCAGCGCCGACGGCGGCATAACCTGGGGCGAGCCGTATGCCGGCCTGGACGAGACCGGCAACCCACTCACGCTTACGAACTGTTCACTCGTGCAACTCTCAGGCGGCGCAATCGGCATGGCAACCAAGCGCACCAGACCCGGCACGACCCGCCTGTACGAGTCACAGATGGTCTTCAGGCGCTCCGAAGACGAAGGCAAAACGTGGTCCCCTCTCACGCTCATGAACCACTGGATGCTGGCCGCCCACGCCCTCAACGATACAATGGTTCGCACCCAGTCCGGCCGCATTCTTCTGCCGGTCTATTTCGGCATCGGACAGGGTGGATTCCACCAGGAAGGGGCGCCTTTCCCAGGCGGCTATGTCGATGGCGTCTTCGTTTCGACAAGCGCGCACTTCTACGACCCCCACTTCACCGCCAGCTACGTGATCTACAGCGACGACGAAGGCGAGACCTGGCAGAAGAACAGTGACGGCGAACTGCTTGTTATCATGGAGTACGGCGGACGCTGGGAACTGACCAACGAGCCGTCCCTGGTTGAGTACGAGCCGGGCAAACTGCTCATGCTTCTGCGCACGCGGTTGGGGCGAATGTATCAGGCCTGGTCGGATGACGACGGCACCACCTGGACACGCCCCGAACTGACCCAGCTAGCGGGCACACAGGCCCCCGCCCAGATTCGCAAGCTGCCCGGCACCGGGCACCTTCTCGTAGTCTGGACCCAGCAGAGCGAGCAGGAGATCAAGCAAGGCCTGATCCGCACGCGGCTGTCGACCGCCATCAGCCGCAATCAGGGACGAATCTGGGAACACTTCCAGAACCTCGAATCTATACACGAAGAGACCCATGTCGAACCCGGCCCTCTCTATCCCGTCCGGCCGCAGGGAGCCTACGGCGCACCGGGGGGCGGCGTCGTTTGCGACGTCGATTCTGTAAAGCCGCTGCCGGAGGGATACGGCATGTGGTCCTACCCGGCCGTGATCGTGGCTGAAGACCGGGTCCTGATCCAGTACAACCACTTCCCGCTTGACATGGCGGGAGAGCGGTCCCGCGGCCACCGGTTGAAAGTTCTTCCCTTGTCTTGGTTCTACGGAGGCGGGGATCCAACCAGCGAGAATCCCACTTTAGACAGGATAGAGGGCCACGTAAGGGGGGAAATTTAGCGCGCCTGTTCAGGCCCCAGCAGTTCCTACCGGTCTAACCCGTTGATGACGAGTTCGTTCCACGAAAAGCAATCAAGGAGGCAGGCGGTCATGGCACAGGAATTAGAGCTTGGAGGGCTGCGATTCACGGCGGGGACGCCGCGCGTCGTAGCCGAAGGCCTCGGGTTCTGCTGGTATCCGAGCATTCGTCAATTCTCCACCGGCGAGTTGATAGTCTCCTACAGCCTGAACCCCGATTCGGGCGAAAACCTCACAAACGTCGACGGCCTATCGCTTTCCGAAGACAATGGGGCGACGTGGAGCCGCCATGCCGATGTCTCCGGCCTCAGCGGTCGGTTGGACATCAGCCTGCCCGACGGATCGCTGGCCGGTCCCAACTCGCCATACAAGCCGGAGCCTCTTGGCCAGTGGCGCACCTTCGTGGGTAACTACGGACGCATCGAAAAGGGCGGCCAGCAGTACACGGTCGAGTTGTGGGGCTCGCGTATCGAGGGCCTGCCGCGCGATGTAAATGCGCGCAGCGTGCAGAGCCCCACCCGCTGGGCCGAAATCTCCCCCTTTGGCGACATCATCGAACTGGAGCCGGGGCGCTTTCTGTCCACAACCTATATGACCTTCGCAGGGGACAAGCGCTACAGTACCGTTGTAATGGTCTCGGAGGATGAAGGCCGCAGCTGGCATTACCTCTCCACCGTTTGCGGCGCAGAGGCAGGCGCTGACTCCTGGGAAGGCTTCTGTGAGGCCTCGCTCGTGCGCCTGCAGGACGGAGACCTGATGTGCGTGGGCCGCATGGGCGGCGGGCGCGATCAACTGCTGGCGCGCTCCTACTCCAGCGATGAAGGCAAGACCTGGTCCCCCATCGACCGCCTTCCGGCCTGGGGCGTGCTGCCCGTTGTAAAGCGTCTGAGCAACGGCGCTCTGGTTATCTCGACCGGCCGCCCGGGACTCTTCATCTGGTTCTCGACCGACCCGCGCGGTGAGCATTGGGAGCCGTTTGACCTCATGGCCCACCATAACGCCGAGATGGACGCCGCCCATCAGATCAGCCCAGGCAAATTCGGGCTCGAGCCGGTCACCAGGGATCAGTATTACACCGTCCACCACAATTTCGACCAGTCGGACCAGACCACATCCTACACATCGATGCTGGAGGTTGAGCCGGGCAAGCTGCTGGTGGTATACGACCGCATACCCTACGGCTGGATGCCGGTTCCGACCGACGCCGAAGTCCGCAGCCGCATCCTCGCGCGCTATCCCACCTCTACACTGCCGCCGGACAGCATGACGCCCGACGAACGCGAACGCATCTACCTGCTGGAACTGGATTTGGGACAGCTCTGACAACGCAGCGTCCCATTGCCAGTGCAGTCTGGAGTTTGAACACCGGTCAGGAGGAGCCAATGCACACAATCGAAGTTAATTCACCTGATTCATGTGATGTGTATGATTCACTGCAGGTGTCACGGCAATCACGACGGTCACAGTAGAACTCAGGAGAGAAAACCATGCAACGCTTTGAATCCCGCGATATCACCCGCCGCAACTTCCTCAAGGGGTCGGCCCTCGCCGCGGCCGGCAGCATTTTGGCCGCCTGCGCGCCGGCTGCTGCTCCTGCAGGAGAGGCGCCTGCCGCAGACGAAGCCGAAGCCGCGCCAGAGAGCATGGGTGGCGGCACGCTGGTCTTTGGCTACCCCCAGAAGACCAGTTACAGCGACCTGCTGGCTGTGGAGCACAACGCCGGCAATAGGAACTACTACTTGATGGGATTGACGCACAATGCGCTGTTGACCATCAGCGCCGATTACACCGAATGGATACCTGAACTGGCGGAAAGTTGGGAATTCGAGGGCAATACCGCCACCTTCCACCTGCGCCAGGGTGTCACGTGGCACGACGGCGAGCCGTTCACGTCGGCCGACGTGCTGTTTACCTTCGGCCGGCTCGTTGGCCATCCCAACGTCAATCAGTGGAATGGAGTACGTCATTTCCTGGACATTGTCGTCGGCATGACCGAGTTTTCTGAAGGCGATGCCGATGAGGTGGTAGGCCTCTCAGCACCCGACGACTACACCTTCGTCTTCGAGATGACCAATCCCTACCGCGGCGCCTTCCTCGAGAAACTGCTGTACTTTGCGATCATGCCCAAACACCTCCTGAGCCTGATACCCGAGGACCAGTGGGGAATCGACGAGCAGGGGCAGCAGGGGCTGAAGAACACCGAGTACGCCAAGAAACAGGGTACCGGCACCGGTCCGTTCCGCGTATCCAACTACATCCCCGACCAGGTCGTGGAGTACGAGCCGTTCGAAGACTACTTCAAGGGCAAACCGCTGTTGGACAAAGCGGCCTTTGTCCCCTACACCGATCAGCTGGCGATGGCCGCCGCCGTGGAAAAAGGTGAGTGCCACATCGCCATTCGCACGCCGCAGTCCGAGTTCGAGCGATTCAAGGCGATGGACCACGTGAACATAGTCCTGAACCCCGGCCCCAGCGCCTTCGCCTGGTACCACAACGTCCGCTACGTCCTGGCCGACAAACGGGTGCGACAGGGCTTGAGCCTGGCACTGAATCGCCCCCAAATCGCCAAAGATTTCTTCTTCGACACGGTCGGGCACATCCAGGCATCGCTGGAGTATGGCGACTACGGCATCAGCCCCGATGCAGCACAGTGGTTTGAGTACAATCCGGAGCGGGCCAGGCAACTCCTGGAGGATGGCGGCTGGGATTTCGACTACACCCTCCGCCTGGGGATGTCTTCGCTGACGCCGACATATGAGCCTCTCTACGCCATGTTGCGCGAGATGTGGGGTGAGGTCGGCATCAAGACCGAGTTCCAAGTCATGGCAGCGGAATACACCAACATTCTCAATAATCCTCCCTGGGACTTCGACACGCTCTTCAGCGGCTATGGGTGGGGTTTGACACCCGGTGGCTTCACACATAACTTCACCGGTCCCCGCTGGGGAGATCCTGACCTGACAGGCAAGGAGATGATCGACGAGCTAATCCTCCTGGACGATGAAGCAGCGATCAGGGAAGGCTCTCTGCGCCTGCAGGAATATGCCTCAGAACTCCAGCGCCATTGTGTGATTGCCCAGGTGCCTGGCATTCACGTCGTCAACAATAGAGTGCAGACGGGTGACGTCGTGCCGGTCTACGGCGCGCGCACAGAATGGATCGACTGGGTAAACGTGCACATGTCGGCTTAAACCCAGTGGCTAGTGGTCGGTGGTCGGTAGCCAGTAAAGTGACCCAGAATGCGACTGGCAACCGGAAACTGGCAACTGCAGTTTGACCCATAATACGTCCTCCGGGGTTGAATCGGCCTCGGAGGACGTCCCAACACATTAACGATATGTCAACATACATCCTACGCCGCATTCTCCTGGTTTTCCCTCTGTTGCTCGGTGTAACAATTATCAATTATACAATCTTTGCGCTGGCGCCAGGCGACCCGGTCTCCGCCATGATCGACCCCTTTGAGTTGAGCCAAATGACGGAGGAGGATCTACAGGCCGCGCGCGAGGCTCTGGGTCTGAATGAGCCGGTCCCCGTCCGCTATCTGCTCTGGCTTGGGCAAGCTGTACAGGGCAATCTGGGCTACTCAATCTGGTTTAACACGCCCGTGTTTGACGTGATGCTGCGCGCCCTGGGCAACAGTATGCCTGTGATGATCTTTGCGCTCCTGATATCGACCATAGCAGGGATCACCCTGGGCATCATCTCCGCCTTGAAGCCCTATTCACTGCTCGACAGCGTGCTGACAACCTTCGCCTTCGCCGGTGTGGCTGTGCCCGGTTTCTTCTTCGCCCTGCTCCTGATATACGCCGTGGCCATCAAAATGGACATCTTGCCGACCGGGGGCGTCACCACACCTGGCGTGGAGCCTTCTCTCGGAAACCGGCTGTCCCATATCATCCTGCCCGGCCTCGCGCTGGCCTACGAAACGACCGGCAGCCTGTTACGATATACACGCTCGAGCCTGCTGGAAGTGCTGCACCAGGATTACATGACCACAGCGCGCGCCAAGGGCCTGGTCGAGCATGTCGTAATCCTGCGGCATGGACTGCGCAACGCTCTGCTGCCGATCATCACCATTCTCGGACTGCGACTACCGAGCATGTTTGGCGGGGCCGTCCTCATCGAGACGGTGTTCAACTATCCCGGTATCGGCCTGACCATGGTGCAAGCCACTGGGATGCGAGATTACCCCCTGTTGATGGGCGGCGTGCTGATGACGGCGGTCCTGGTTCTGTTGAGCAACCTGCTGGCGGACCTGTCCTATACCGTGGCCGACCCGCGCATTCGCTATGAAGAAGGCTGAGAATGATGGCAGAAAGGCCAGATGCGACACTTACAGAGGATATGTTTGACGAGCCGAAGCGTTCCGTGGTGGCCACACCGCGCGCCCGTTTCTGGCTGCGTTTTCGCCGCCACAGGATGGCGATGGCGGGCTTGGTATTCCTGGTCGTTGTGGTCTTGCTCGCAGTGGCCGCGCCTTGGGTCACTCAGCATCTTCCGACCAAAATCCATTCCGGCCTGACCCGCGCCGCCCCCACCGCCGACCACATCCTGGGCGGGGACGTGGCCGGGCGCGATATCTGGTCGCGGGTGGTCTACGGCGGACGCGTCTCCCTCTCCGTAGGGCTGGTGGCGGTCTCGATCTCGATCCTCATCGCGCTCATCCTTGGTACGCTTTCAGGCTACTACGGCGGCGCGGTCGATATGATTATTATGAGACTCACCGACATTATGATGGTCTTCCCCACCCTGATTCTGATCATGGCCGTGGTGTCCATGTTGGGACCCAGCATCTACAATGTGATGGCCATCATCGGTCTGCTGGGATGGCCCAGTTCTGCACGCCTTGTGCGCGGCCAGATCCTGTCAGTACGCGAATGGGATTTTGTGATGGCCGCCCGCTGCCTGGGCGTGCAGGACCGCAACATCATGTTCAAGCATATTCTGCCGCACGTGCTTGCCCCCTTGCTCGTGGCCGCCACATTCGGCGTCGCCGGTGCCATCCTGACCGAGGCCGGTCTCTCCTTCCTCGGGCTTGGCGTGCTGCCGCCCACACCCTCCTGGGGCAATATGCTCAACGGCGCCCAATCTATCTACATCCTCGAACGCCACTGGTGGATCTGGCTGCCGCCCGGTATGGCGATCCTGCTCACTGTGCTGGCAATCAACTTTGTTGGCGATGGCCTGCGCGACGCCTTCGACCCCCGCATGACTCTCGACTGATCGCCCTTACCGTTACCAACGTCCGATCTTCTACTTTACCAATTTGGCCACAGGCCGCGAACCACCAGGAGCGATTGACAATGAAAGACCGCCCCTTTCTTCTCTCAACCCTGGTGGACTTCCCCGACGACTGCCAGCGAATCGAATTCACCGAAGATCTGGTGGCCCAGCTGATCGACCGTCTGCACTGGATGGGCGTGCGCCGCGTCTATTGGAACTACTACCACGCTGGTCACTGGGAGTGGTTCCTTGCATATGGGCCGCTAGGCGGCGTGGCCAAAACGCTTGAAAACCTCGGCGATCCGATGCGGGTGGGACGGCGCCTCGCCCACGAGCGCGGCATGGAGTTCTACGCCGTCATTAAACCCTACGAGAACGGCGTCAGCCACGCGCATCCCAAGGCGGTTCTGGCGAAAGAGGGCATCGTCGGGCTGCCCGGAATCGGCGGTTACTACCACGTCGACCCCTGGGTGCTGGCGCGCCCGGAGCTGCGTGTACAAGCCCGCCAGGCCGACCTGCCGCGCGGGCTGGACGAAACCCCGGTCACACGCATCCAGCTGCGGCAGAAGGATACGACGCCGCTTCGCATCCAACCGGAGAACCTCGAGATCTGGACCAGCGACGACAACGACGGTTACCGCAAGCAAGACATGGAGTTCGACGTCAGCGAGGAAGTAGAGACCTGCCCCCGCGATGTCGTCGATATCGACGGCAATCCAGTCAGCAACAGGGGCGATGAAGTATGCGTTCTCAATATCACCGGCCTCAATCTCCTGGACCCCTTCATCGCCGTCACATCCAACTTCGAAGACCACGGAGGCGCCTTCTCCAACACGGCGGTGGAGATGGTGCGCGCCTTTGGTCCTGACGACCAGCCGCTGCCAATCGTGGTAGCCAGCCACAAGGCCATTTGGCGGCCACAGCGCGACCTGCGCAACGGAGACCTCGAATTCGACACCGGCCTTGGCGGGGCAATGGTCCGCCTCGACGTGTCCAACTCCGCGTCCGCGTTCGACAACGTACTTTCCCACGCCGCCGACGCCCCCGATGGCGTCATCGCATTTGCCAAAGGGCGCAACAGATACGTCTCCGGTTCGCTGTGCGAAAGTGAACCAGAGGTCCAGGCCCACTGGATGGAATGGGTCAGCGACTGCATCGCCGCCGGCGTTGACGGCCTCGACGTGCGCATTTCCTGCCACAGCTCGTGGACCGATTCACCCGAGATCTACGGCTTCAACCCGCCGGTCGCGGCCGAGTACGAACGGCGCTACGGTGTCAACCCCGATGTCGAGCCCTATGATCCGGTCCTACTGGGCGACGTGCGCGGCGACCTGTACGATCGATTCCTGCGCGCAGCCAGGACGCGCCTCGCGGCCGCCGGGTTGCCGATGCACCATCATATTGAAATCGAGTCCTTCCGCCCGGACGCCTCGCCTTCGCGCACGCGTTCCCGTCCCGGCAACATCACTTTCCACTGGCGCCGCTGGCTGCAAACCGGCCTGACCGACGAGACAACCCTATTTGGCCGCCAATGGCCGCCCGAACGCCTCCTCAGCGACGCCTTTGTGCACGATGTGCTGGATGAAGTAACCGCAAACAATGTGCCCGCCCACCTCAGCCTGCCTGTGAATGTTTCGGGCGCCGACGGCGGCCGGCTGGCCGATCAGATCGAATACACCTATCGTTCCGGACGGCTCGACGGTTATTCCATTTATGAGACCGCAGCCCTTTACGACAGGCACCACACAGGAGCCGACGGCCGCCTGCGTTTCCTGCCCGGGCTGACAGAAGCCGTGCGCGAACGCGCAGGGGACCTGGGGTTGCATTAGACCTGGCAGTGCTCAATAGCGATTCAGGCCGCTAGCAACGGCAGAGGGGAGAAAATTTTGCCGCAAATCACCCTTGGGGAGCCGGTCCTAATCCACCAGGCCCCGGTCGAGGTAAAAGAATGGGGCCCTTGGCAGTTCCCCCACCTCGAACGGTTGGCCGACGGCCGCATCCACATCGAATTTCACGTCGAAGCCGATTCCGTCACCGCCTACGGGTTGCCCTCCAGGCATGCTCTCTCTGCCGACAACGGCGGATCGTGGGAGGCGGTAGCAGGCCGCGACGCCCGCGGCGGCCTCCTGCTCCCAAACGGAGACCGCCTGCTCCCAATTCAGTTGCAGTCCCGTAACCGTAACGAGGTGACATTACCTGAACCGGTGTTGGTCCAGGAGGATGCGCCCACCCGCATAACCCACATATATCGAGCCGCCGACCTGGCCGGCGAACTCTCGGGCTGGCGCTTCTTGCGCCAGCGCAGCGGAGAGAAGGACTGGATCGAAGAGACCGCCTCCGTGCGCATGCCCGGCGAAATCCGTATCGTCCGCGAAGGCATGTACGCCTTCTGGCCCTCCTTTAGCCATGGCCGCTCTCAGCTGGCGCCCGATGGCTCCATTTGGGAAGCGATCCATACGAAGCGGATCGTCGATGGCAACGTTCAGCCGGCCAACAATATTCTCTATCTGCGGTCGGTCGACGCGGGATATACCTGGGATGTTCTGAGCGAGATCCTCTACCAGCCGGACAGGGAGGCCGATCCGCACGCCGACCAGCGCGACGGCTTCACAGAGCCGGAGTTCAACTTCATGCCGGACGGCTCGGTCCTGTGTCTATTGCGCACCCATGACCTGCTGGGGGTCGGCCCGTCGTACTGGTCCCGCTCTCTGGACAGCGGGCGGTCGTGGAGCCATCCACGTGTATTTGACGACCGTGGAGTATGGCCGCGCATGTTGACCTTGGGAAACGGGATAACGCTGGCATCATACGGCCGGCCCGGACTGTTCGTTCGCGCCACCCCGGACCCGGCAGGACTTGAGTGGGAGCCGAGAGTGGCCGTGGTCGAGCCGGCTGAACGGCGCCAGGACACCTGCTCCTACTCCGCCCTGCTTGCTCTGGACGAGAAAACGGCGTTGTTGGCCTACTCTGACTTCAACTTCCCCGACGCCCACGGCCAAAAGCGCAAAAGCATCCTCGTCCGTACAGTAACCATCTCCTGACAACTGTTTCCCGCCAACCAATACCCCCTCACTACCATTCATTACATCCATCTGGGCGGTCGGGCCTTCGGCCCTCCCTTGTGCAGGGGCTGCGCCCCCGCAACGCCCCCCTCCAAAACCACGCCTCACCGACCTTACGTCTTCATACCAGCCGTGCGGCCAGATCGACCTGTAGCCTGCCAGACCAATATGCAATCAGATAACCTCAACCGCGGCGGAAATAAAGAACTGCTCAGGACAGGCCCCGTCTAAGGCGTAGTAGCGACCAGAAGCCTGAAAACGAAACAGTATTTCGCGTAAGAGTGGGATCACCAGGGGGCGTTAACATTAAGAGAAGACAATACAAAAAACAGCACATGCAGAACGTTCACGGACGTCATGGACCCTTTTCCGGCCTCATTTTCATGTTCCCCTACTATCACCTGCCAGAAAAGTGTTCTTCGTAGCTCTTAGTGGCCCTTCGTAGACAAAAGATGTTGCAGTTGCAGTTCTCCGTGGTCCTCCGTGGACAAAAGATGTTGTAGTTGCAGTTCTTCGCGGCCCTTCGTGGACAAAAGATGGTGCAGTTGCAGTTCCCCGTGGTCCTCCGTGGCTCTCCGTGGCTCTCCGTGGACAAAAGATGTTGCAGTTGCAGTTCTTCGCGGCCCTTCGCGGCCCTTCGTGGACAAAAGGTGTTGTAGTTGCAGTTCTCCGAGGCCCTTCGCGGCCCTCCGTGGACAAAAGGTGTTGTAGTTGCAGTTCTCCGAGGCCCTTCGCGGCCCTCCGTGGACAAAAGACGTTGCAGTTGCAGTTCTCCGTGGTCCTCCGTGGCCCTTCGTGGACAAAAGATGGTGCAGTTGCAGTTCTCCGTGGTCCTCCGTGGCCCTCCGTGGACAAAAGATGTTGCAGTTGTAGTTCTTCGCGGCCCTTCGTGGACAAAAGGTTTTGTAGTTGCAGTTCTCCGTGGCCCTCCGTGGCCCTCCGTGGACAAAAGATGTTGCAGTTGCAGTTCTTCGCGGCCCTTCGCGGCCCTTCGTGGACAAAAGGTGTTTCAGTTGCAGTTCTTCGCGGCCCTTCGCGGCCCTTCGTGGACAAAAGGTGTTTCAGTTGCAGTTCTTCGCGGCCCTTCGCGGACATAAATCAAGAATTCCTCAAATCTGACCAACCCCAGCCCTCAAACCATCATCCATAACCGGAATCACATAAAACTAACAACAAAACACCCACCTGAAGCAAGAAAGAAAGCTTTTGTGCTATAGTTTGTCTGTCGTATAATTTCCTCATCACCTCTCCGACGCCCTTTTGGGAGGGCCTATGCACGCTGGCCACCAGCAAGAACTGCGCGGCAAACACCGCCCGGTAACGAAATTCACCATTCCCCTGACTTCAAAACGACTGTGGCTGATCCTTGCTATTTTGGCAATCCTGATCGCCCCTGCCAGCGGTCAAATCTTCGCCCAGTCGGGCTTTGTCCCTTTCTCTAATAGCATCATCGGCCTCGACGTATCCCCCGATGACCCCAGTATCGTCGTTGCCGGCACACTCAACGTACCGGTGCCCGCCGGCATCTATCGTAGCACTGACGGCGGTCACACCTGGAGCCGAGCCAGCGTTGACCTGCCTGCCGATACCTCTGTCGCTTCCATTCGTTTCGACCCGCAGGATGGAAACCGGGTCTTGGCCGCCGACGGCGGCGCCGGCCATCTGTTCATTAGCGAGGACGGCGGCCTGACCTGGCGGCAGGAGCATTCAATCAACCAGGTACTCACGCCCAGCAGCGGCGTTGGTCGCCTTTTCACCCGCATCGAGAACGGACAGACCGTCTTCTACGCTGGTACCCGCTTTGACGGTGTTGTGCGCAGCCTTGACGGCGGCCTGAGCTGGGAGTGGTTCGGCGAAGGCCTGACCGGCAGCGCCCTGCGCGTGCGCGCCTTTGCAGATAAAGACGGCGCCCTCTATGCCGGCACCCATGACGGCGTCTGGCGCTTGACGCCGTCAGCCGTTGACTGGGAACGGGTCAACTTGCCAGCCGGCATCATCGCCCGCGGCATGACAATGCTGGATGGCCGTTTATATGTAGGCACCTTCGCCTCCGGCCTCTACCTGAGCGATGACGGCTACAACTGGCTGCAGGATCCCTCCTTCCCCGCCGGTGTTGTCATCTACGACCTGACCATCAGTGGCCAGGAAGTCGTCGTCGGCACCAATGTTGGACTGTGGACCGAGGGTGTACCGGACTGGACGCGCGTGTCAGTCAATGGCGCCGCCTATACCAATCCCGTTTTCCGTCTGGCTTCCTCGTCAACCTTTGTCGGCGTCACCTACGCCGGCACCGAGCAGGATGGCGTGCTTCGTACCCTCGACAGCGGCTTCTCCTTCCTTTCGTCGGCCCAAATTACACCTTTGGATCCTGCCGTGCTGCCCAGGGTTCCCACCGCCACGCCTTCAGTTTCGCCGACCGTAACCGAAACGCCGCTCCCTACCGAGACGCCAACCGTCACTGCCACGCCCGATCCCAGCCTGCCCACAAGCACGCCAACTGCCACCCCGACGCACGATCCTGATGCGCCTACCCCTACGCCGACCGACGCATGTACGCTCATCGTGTTGCACGACCCTCATGCGCCCGCCGCTACGCCAACAGTAACTGGCACGTTGACCGCAACGCCGGATCCAAATGCGCCGACCGCTACACCCGACACCAGTGCGCCGACCGCGACGCCGACTGCCACCGGCACGTCGACCGCAACACCGGATCCCAACGCGCCCACCGATACGCCATCGGCCGTTTGCACGCCAACCGCAACGCCGGACCCTAATGCACCAACCGCAACGCCTACTGCCACTGAGACGCCGACCGCGACACCAGATCCTGCGTCTACCATATCCGCAACGCTGCCGCCGCCTCCAGCGACCGACGAAACGCCAACCAGCACGCCTACGCCAGGCGATAACGGCGAGCAGCCCCCGCCCACCCCGACATCTACCGCCCTCAGCTCAGGAAATGTCACCGATAGCCTCACCCGGATACCGCCGATTTGGGTAGGGGGCGCGGCCGTCTTTTTCCTGCTGATTCTGGTCGCCGGTGTCTCAGTAGCGCGCGACGGGAACGCCGGAACAGACGAGCTATGACGGCGGACGCCCCGATTTCGGAACAGCCAGATACAGAGGCCGCCCGAAGTACCAAATCCGTGAATGACGGTGAACGACCGCTGCCAACCTTGCTGGCGCAGCTCCCGCGCAGACTCCGCCTACCCGGCGACGCTCCTGCGCCGGCCGTTGCCGTACGCAGCATCACCGACGACAGCCGCCAAGTCAGCGCCGACACGCTCTTCGTAGCCGTACCGGGCCTGCAACAGGACGGGCACTGCTTCATTCCCCAAGCCGTTTCCGCCGGCGCCGGCGCCGTGGTCGGCAGCCATCCACTGGCCTTGCTGAAAGAAAACAGCTGGTGGCCGCAACACGCAGACCTACCCTATGTCCAGGTGACTGACAGCCGCGAAGCACTTGCCTGGCTCAGTGCCGCGTTCCATGATTTCCCCAGCCGCGCCCAGGCCGTCATCGGCGTGACAGGCACCGATGGCAAGACCACAACCTGCTCAATCCTGGAGGCGATTCTCAGCCGTTCCGCACCTGTCGGCGTCATAACCACCGTCGGCGCCCGCATCGCCGGCGTCGAGCAGGCAACCGGGCTGCACGTGACGACGCCGGACGCGCCGACTGTGCAAGCATTTCTGGCCCAAATGCATTCCGCTGGCTGCCAATATGCTGTTGTTGAAAGCACCAGCTTCGGCCTCGACCAGAAACGCGTGGCAGCGGTCGACTACGATGTTGCCGCCCTGACCAATATCACCCACGAGCACCTCGACATTCACGGCTCTTTCGAAGCATACCAGGCCGCCAAGTTCCTGCTCTTCCGCGGCCTGTTCCACTCCGCGCCCAAACCGGGCGTGCCCCGTATCGCCGTCTTCAACCTGGACGACAACAGCTGCCAGCCTTTACGGACAGTGTTGGCTGAAGAGAAAACCCGCCTCGAAGTAGACGGCGTGACGTTATATACATATAGCGTGTCCGACTCCAGCGCCGATGTGCACGCCCGCAACATTGAGTATCTGCCCGCCGCCACCCGCTTTGATCTGGTCTGGCAGGGCGGTTTCATACCGATGGAGACCCGGCTGATCGGCGAGTTTAATGTGTCCAACATCCTCTGCGCGTCTGCCGTAACTCTTGGCCTCGGCATCCCGCCCGAACAGATCCGCAATGGTGTTGCCTCCCTCTCTGCTGTCTTGGGGCGAATGCAGCGCATGAATACCGGCCAGGATTTTCTGGCCGTCGTCGACTTCGCGCACTCCCCAGCAAGTCTCGAACGGGCCCTGGAAACACTTCGCCCTCTGGTAGCAGCGGAAGAAGACCGGAGAAAAGGAAGACTGATCGCTATCTTCGGCTGCGCCGGTCTGCGCGATCGGGGCAAACGCCGCCTGATGGGCCAGGTCAGCGGGCGGCTCGCCGACTTCACAGTCATCACCGCCGAAGATCCTCGCACCGAGGACCTGGGAGACATTAATCAGGAAATTGCAGCCGGCATACAGGACGCCATCACCGGATCCGCAGCAGAAAAGAACGTGCATTCAGAAAGAGAAGTCGAAAGTATCGAGCGGCTCACACGTACAAAAGCCGAGTTCCTCGCCCCTCGCTTCGCCATCGTCCCCGACCGCGCCGAGGCGATCAGATTCGGTGTCGAGATGGCCCGCGCCGGCGATGTTGTCGCCTCCTTTGGCAAGGGCCACGAACGCAGTATGTGCTACGGCGAGACCGAATTCCCATGGAACGAACAAGAGGCCATGCTGTCCGCCCTGCGCGCCCGCACCAAAGAGCCTGATTTGAATTGAAAAGAGCGATTTGTAATCCACTGTGCAATACGCTCCGTCCCTCGCTTCATCACACAATAGGCCAACTCAAGACCCCATAGACGGTGGAACGGGAATTAATTGAACTACTAATCTCATACGCCTTCACTACTCTATATAGCCGGAGTAAATTTCCTTGTTCCAATTAGCGGTTTTGTGTCTCCTTGTGACCTATTGTAAGATGTATGGTAATCTTGGAAGGTGCCCGAAAAGCTTGGTGGTTGTATGTCTCGACCAGCCTCTTGAGGCCGCCAGGTAGTGCAGGCGCATCGTCTGGTCAACGTTCACCAGAGCTTTAGTTACGGCATTGTCATTCCGAATGAATCGTGATATAACAATGCCAACCGAGATCGGTTGACGCGTCCGCGCCGTCGCCGCATTTTATCTGCTTATCTTTGTTACGCACCCATAAGGAGGCGGCTTGTGCCGGCCTTACTCCGAAAAATTGTTATTATCCTGGCTTTCATTCTGGTTCTGGGCGCCTGTAATGGCGGCGGCGACGGCGGCTCTACGCTGTTCAACCTCCCGTCCGTTCCGATCAGAATCGATGGCAATGGCAATGGCACTGTACTCGGCTTCCAAATTGGGCAGATTCTTCAACAACCAATGTTGGATCAGTTCGCTGTTGCCGGTGTCGATGTTCTCGAAGCTCGAATCGGCTACCACGGAATCTTCCTCTACGCTGATGGAGAGCCTCTCCCCTATCTGAAGTGGAGTGACGAATCGGCAGAATTGCTGACCCAAATCCTGGCCAATGTCCCCGGTGCAGAGCAAGGAGCTTCAGCACTGTCCGGGTTACGACAGATAGGCCTCGGCGCAATCATCATTCTCCCCACTGCCGGCGATAACATTCCCCGCTGGACGGGGGAAGAGTTGGTTGGGCAGGATTCAGCGCCCGAGACCACCATCGGACCGCTCCAGTTTGCAAGCCTGGCCTTCGACGCAGACGGCAAAGCGTCGTTCGAAGGTATTCCCTTGGCAGAAATTGAGCAGGCCCTGGGCGCATCCCTTGGCGTGGAACTTCCGCCAATGGCCCTTCAGATATTGTCGGCGGTTGGCGTGCAGCAGTTCTCCCTGGCTACCCAACCCAACGGCATCGATCTCGCCCTCGACAGCACCGACCTGCCGGGCCTCGCATACGACACCGAACGCCTGGACAACCTCCTGCCCATCGTCAGCGCCTTTGTCGACCCGTCAATGGGCGGCATGATCGGCGAAGTCATTCCCAAACTGACCGGCGCGGACCTCGACGTCATCGTCTCCTTCACCGGTGAACCTGCCGCCGATACCCTCCTGCCTACCATTCCCGCCAGTGTCGGCGAAGACGGCTCGTTAGGGGTATGGGGCATTCCCGTCGGCTCAGGCTCCCTCTTGCCGGCCACTGTGCTCGACCTCTTGGCCAATATGAGCGTCCAGAAATTGGACCTGAGCATCCAGGCCGACGGCCTCTACCTTGCCCTCAACCAGGAGCCGTTGCCCTCCATTCTCTGGACCGATTCGTCGCTGGACACAATTGGAGATGTTGCTGTTGACCTTCTCGGCGTATCCGAAGGCATGGTGGACGTCGGCCTCACCGTATTACGAAGTCTGCTAGCCAAAACAAACGTTGGCCTGTCATTGGATCTGCCCGCGACAGACGGATTGACCTTTAGCGAAGAATACGACGTGGCCGCCCCCAACTTCGCAGCCGCGCCCGAAGCAATGGAACCCGCTCTTAAAATCGGCGCCGCCATCGACAGAGACGGCTATGTAATGTCCGCCCTCGGCATCTCACTCGCCGATTTGGTCGGTCTGCTGCCGCCTGTGGGTCTGCCCCCGCTCGTCATGGACATAGTTAGCGGCGTCGGGTCGGACACCCTCCAGCTGACGACATCAGCCGGCGCCATCGAACTCGTAGGTGATTCCGGCAGCCTCCTGACTTTACAATACGACGAAGCCGCGCTGAATCGCCTCTTGGTCGTCGTCTCCTCACTTTCCGACGATATCGCCTTTATCGGCACGATCAGCGAATACCTGCCGCACCTGCCTCCCGTTATCTCTAACGGCGTTGATGTGCAGCTCGCCTTGGCAGGGCAGGAAGCGCCCGAAACAAAACTCTCCTCTCTGCCTGTTGAAGTAAAGGCGGACGGAGCCCTTGCCATTTTGGGCATACCCTTGGGCAGCCAGTCGATACTGCAGCCGCAATTCATCATCGACATGCAGTCCCTCGGCATCCAGCGGCTTGATCTCAACATAATCGACGCTAGTCTCTATCTGGCCTCGAACGGAGGACACCTCCCCGTCATCTCCTGGACCGATCAGTCTATGGAGACACTCCAGCAGGTCGTGACTGAACTCATCCCCATCCCGCCCGGCATGCTTGGCGTAGGCATTGAGTTCCTCAAAAAGACCGATATCGGCGTCGCTCTGTCGATCCCGCCGGCCGATGGAATGACATCTGTAGACGTGCCGCCCGCCTTCGATGTGACCGCAGTACGCATGGAGCCGCCCGACATTGACGCCGAACACCGCCCCGTGCTTGCGCTCGGCCTCACGCTGGATCGGTCGGAAATCACCTCTGTCGCCGGAATGGCCGCAAGCGAATTGCAAGAGCATGGTGTGAACCTACCTGCCCTGCCTGCCAATATCTCCTCCATTCTTTACGATGGCCTGCAGGTTTCGGAGCTGGTGTTGACATCATCGGCCAACCAGTTGAATGTCGTGGCCGACGATGTTATCCTCCTCACCATTCACTATGACTCACCTTCGATCCTCCGCACCTTGGACTTGGCCGCGCCTTTCCTCCCGGATGACATTGCTAACGCACTTGCGGACCCGAATGTCTCCGCACTGTTCACAGAGGATCTCCTGCCGCTGATAGTGGGCGCCCAACTGGACGTTACCGCGGAATTTGCGCAGGAGTAGTTGTCCTCTCAGCAATTCAACTGTCTTAAGTTAGAGGCGAGAGCGGAGAGTCTGACGCTTTCGCCTCTTTTTGTACCCCACAAAAGGAATGCTTACCATGCCCAATGGCGGCTCAGACTGCTGTGGAACCTGCTGGTTTAACCGCCGGAATCACGGAGAAAAGGGTTACAGCAGAGCTGAGGATACCGACGTGGATCCTTACTGCGAGATCAGGCATGTCTTAATCGAGAACCCTTTTTGGACTTACTGCGCCAATCACCCGCATCGAAGGCCCGAGCGCGATCCGATTCCGATCGGGCCGCTAATGCGTCATTCCGGCGGTGGCTCGAGCAACGATCGCGAAGTGTGGATAGCGTCTCCTGACACAGAGGAGATACGTCAGCATCTGCTTGATCTTCTGGACAGATTACCTACACATATCGCCAAGGATCGTTATCCTGCCCGGCCTGGATTAGCCGAAGTTGTGGTGCGGCAACTTGGTGAATTCAGAGAAACGAGGGCAGAAAAGCGTATTCGATGGATAAGTGAGAACCTGCAGGGCCCCTGGGCAGATATAGCAAACAGTGCTCTCATATCTATCCGTGGGGAGGACGAAAACAGCTAGAGCCCCTTAGCCGAAAGGGATTTAGCCTCTGCACTTGACCCAAGCCGACAATACGCTGTCGCGAACACATCCCTCGATGCCTGTGCTGACTTCCTGTGACATACAACTTGCAATCTGCACTGTTCTATTCCTCTCTTCCACTGCCTTTGCCGGTCCACAATCCTCTAAAATGACGACGACGATAGCACCAGGCGCTAGTGCGCTTGGCGCGCTTGGATGAGCAAGTTCGGCAACTTATGTCAAGAATAGTTACTACTCAGCCACAATCAGCTTGCGACCCTGAACGAGGCGAGCAAAGGTGTTATTGATCCCCTCATTGTTGTATTTTGGGCGGTCGGGCCTTCGGCCCTCCCTTGTGCAGGGGCGGCGCCCCCGCAACGCCCCCCTACAAAACCATCCCTCACCGACCGTGTGCGCTCATTCCAGCCGTGCCGCTCCAGCAACCTGGCTGCCGCCAACC
>MPML01000018.1 GCA_002238445.1 Caldilineaceae bacterium bin5 | reverse complement strand
CTTCGCCGCGGCTCTCCGTAACGCTGCCTGCACTCTGGTCGGTGCCGCTCTGTCCCCTCTGTGAACAGCCGGCGGCCACCAACATCGTGAGAATCAGAACCAGTATCGCCAACGTCTGCGCCACTCTCAACTTCGTTCCCTTGCCTCTCATTTTTTCACCTCGTTTCACTATGGCTATCTGAGGGCCTGTCCCTCATACACTGCCCATGATAGAGGTGAAATGTGTCACAAATATGTCAGCACGGGACAGGATTTCAAATCAACAGAAAGGCTGCGCAGCCCTGCGAGGATCTGAACCGGCCGGCGCCTACTGATGCCGGGTTCTGTCAACACCGCCGGCGTCCAGGCTCTGGTCCTGGCGATATCCACATATACATATGTCGGAACTACGCAGCCGCAACTGAATCGCAAACCAGTACGAGGCGAGCAAGAGTGTTCCTTCTCTCCTCATGACTGTCATTTGGCCGGTCGGCCGCAAGCGGCCTCCCTTGTGCAGGGGCTGCGCCCCCGCAGCGCCCCGCCCTGTCTAGCCACCGTGTTCATTCTTCCCCAGCAATATGTCTAGCCAACAGAGTCTTCCACCCCACATGCTGTCTCAGCCCCTTAACCCCCGCAGTTTTCCGTGGACAAAAGGTGTATCCGTTGCAGTTGCAGTTCTCCGTGGCCCTCCGTGGTTAAAAGGTGTTGAAGTTGCCGTTCTTCGCGGCAAACTATCGCGCTCCACCGCTGTTCACCAAGAACCAAAACCTGACTACTAAAAACTGCAGTTCCGTCCAGCGCAACGTTTCGCTGGCGGTTGACATAATTCTGTCACAATTCATCGTTATCGTGTGCAGTATCGGAACCATTTCACGCAAGGAGCGAAAAGATGAGTCGGAAAGAGATGATGGCGAAGATGTTCGTGACTGTGCTGGTCAAGCGAGCGATACTGAGTCCGGCGATGGTCAACGGTTACCTGGGTCGCGCCGGACCTTGCAATGGCCGGAATTCTGACCCAGCCGCGGTGAGCACCGAAACAGTGGCGAAGGCGACCGAACCGGCAGCGAGGAGTGGCGCGGCGTTGCAACCTTGGCGCTCGACGAGAGTTCTGATAGAGTTCGCGGCGAGGCAGGCGCTGAGCACGGTTCCGCCTGCCAGAGGCAGCCGGACAGGACCAGGAGGTTGCGAGAGTTGGATTGCGTAGAGCCTGTCCGGCAGTTGGGTGCGGTGTCTCGACGCGGCGCCGCACCTGAGGCCGTTTTCATGGGGGATCAGAGATGCGCGGCATGGTGTTGATCGTAGAAGACGATACGAGGATAGCCAACTGGGTCAAATTGTATTTCGAGCGGGCCGGGTTCACTGCCGAAGTTACGCATGACGGTGAGTCCGGCCTCGAACTGGCGCGCAGTCTGCTACCGGACCTGATCATTCTCGACCTGATGCTTCCGCGCCTCGATGGGGTCGAGTTGTGCCGGATTCTGCGGCAAGAGTCGGACGTTCCGCTCATCATGCTGACGGCCCGGGAGGCGCAGGACGATAGGATCATCGGGCTGGAGAGCGGCGCCGACGATTACATCGTCAAGCCCTTTGCTCCCGAAGAGGTCATCGCGCGCGCCGATGCTGTGCTGCGCCGCGTCAAGGGCAGAGTCCAGCAGGTCCTGACGCATAACAACATCACGCTCAACGAGACCACGCGCAGAGCAACCGTGGATGGAGCGCCGGTAATCCTGAGCCAGGCGCAGATCGATCTGCTCTCGGCATTCATGCGTCATCCGAACCAGGTTCTGACGCGCGATCAGCTGATCGAGCTGGCCTTTAACAACGATTTCGAAGGGTTCGACCGCGCGATTGACAACCAGATCGCGCGCCTGCGCAAGCAGATCGGCCAAGACCGCAACCGGCCGATTGAGACCGTTTACGGCGCCGGCTACAGGTTCGTGGTGGAGGAGTCATAATGTCGCTGCGCTGGCGAATCCTGGGTTCGAACGTTGTGGTCATCGTCCTTACCGTCCTGGTCGGCGTTGGCGTAGTCTATTACGGGACGGAGTCCAGACTGGGCGTGTTTATCGACCGCATCGGCGGCGAAGAGGCGACCCAGCTGGCGCGGGCTCTGAGCCGGGCGTATACGGATGCCGGCGGCTGGGATACGGTGGACAGGGCGCTGTCCGAGGCGGGATACAGCTACGGTGAAACCCCGCACGAGGAAGGGTCCGGAGAAGGCGGGGGAGAGAGCAGCGAGGTCTTTCACAGAGACCCGGTGCGAGTCGTTATCGCCAGCGTCGACGGCCGTGTAGTGAAGGATAACATGTCCGAGTTGACAGCGGGAACGGCTGTGCCGGAGCTGGGCGGGAACCGGGAGACGGTGTTCGATCTGGATACGAACCGTCCCGTCGGCCATGTTTATGTGGATGTAAACGGCAATTTTCTTTCGACCGAGTCGCACGGGTTCCTGAGCACGCTGCTGTATATCATCGCAGTTGGCGGCTTGCTGACGATCGGGGTTGCGATCCTGCTGGCGGTCTGGCTGTCGCAGCGGATCACAGCGCCGGTGACGGCGTTGACCGAGGCGACGCAGGCAATTGCCCAGGGGGACAGGACGCAGCTGACGGTCACGTCTGCCGATGAGCTGGGGCAGATGAGCGCAGCCTTCAACCGGATGAGCTCGACGCTGGAGACGCAGCGCGCGCTGCGCCGCCGGCTCATCAACGACGTTTCGCATGAACTGAACACGCCCTTGAGCGTGATTCAGCTGGAAGCAACCGGGCTGCGCGACGGGCTTCAGACGCCTGAGGGCGCCTCCGATCACATCATTCAGGAGGTGGAGAGGCTGCGCGGTCTGGTCACCGACCTGAACTGGCTGGCCGAGACCGAACATGGTGAGTTGCAGCTTGCCTTTGAAGCATGTTCGCTCTACGATCTGCTCGCCGCCGAGGTGGAGCGCTGGCAACCGCAAGCGCACGCGCAACAGGTTGGGTTGTCGCTCGAGTCGGATGCCGACCTGCCGGAGATGGCACTGGACCGGATGCGCATGAGTCAAGCGCTGGGGAACGTTCTGAACAACGCGATCCGTTGCACCGAGGCGAACGGGCGCGTCGTGGTCAGGGCGGAGTTGGAAGGCGACGGGGCGGCGGTCCTTACGGTTATTGATGACGGGATCGGCATCGATGGAGAAGATCTTCCGCACGTCTTCGATCGTTTCTACCGTACCGACCAATCTCAACGTCACGGGATAGGCGGCACAGGTCTGGGACTGGCGATTGCGCGCACGGTGGTGGAAGCGCATGGAGGTACAGTTGCAGTCACGAGCGACGGGGTCGGCAAGGGCGCCGCCGTGACTTTCCGTCTCCCTCTGGACAGGTGAGGGGCTTAGCGGCAGCGACAAGGGATCAGGAGGTAGAGACCAGGCGAAGGCAGTGTCTGCTTCCCCCTTGCCGTCTCAACCCACTAACCACCGACCTCCATCCGCAGAAGTTACTGACCACTAACTTCTGACCACTGCAGTTCCGGGCGGTCGGGCGCAAGCGCCCTCCCTTGTGCAGGGGCTGCGCCCCCGCAACGCCCCCCTACAAAAACATGCCTCACCGATCATGTGTGCGCATTCCAGCCGTGCCGCTCCAGCAACGTGGCTGCCGCAAACCGAATACACAATCAGATAGCCTGAATGGCGGCAGCGATATAGGGCTGGTCAAGACAGACACTGTAGATGGCTTAGTAGTTACCCAAAAACTGAAGTCCCAAAAGCTTCCCTTGCAACGCCCACCACAATCAAGTACAATGTCCTTAGTATGCCCTAAACTGTTCAGGAGAACGCCCATTTGTCGTTTCGCCCCTTTTCCTTAGGCGATGCCCTGCTTCTACAGCGCCTGCGCAGCGTCTCCACGCCTCTCCAGATTGAGCGCATCCTGCTGGAATCGATTTCGCCTGTGCGTACCGCACTCCGCTCACGCTTTCCCTGGTATCGCCACAGCTCCTTCACCTACGTGCTGCGCCAGGAAGAAAACGGCCTCGCCCGCGAAGGACTGATCCAGTTGCGCATCCGCCCCCACGCACACGAAGCCGACGTCACCCTGCTCTCTCCTGCCCTCGACGCACCCCAGGGCCATCCCGCCATCTGGCAAAAACTGCTCACCTACAGCGCCAAAAATATCTTCACCAAAAACGTCTGCCGCCTCTTCAGCGACCTGCCCGACCAGCCCCTGCTCGTCAACACCTTCAGACAGGCCGGCTTCGTGCCCCTCACCCAGGTCACCATCTGGCGGCTAGACAGCGCCCAGCTCGCCCCATCCGATTCCACTGTGCGGCCCCAGCGTGCCGCCGACGCTCCCGACCTCGAACAGCTCTACCAGCGCATAACCCCCAAGCCCGTCCAGCAGCTGGAGATGGGCATGACGCCCAACAGTCCCGAAGAGGACCGCATCCCGCCCATCCTCGCCAACCCGCACCACGTCCACATGTCCCGCTACGTGCTCGACAACGACCCCGGCCCCGGGCTCGCCGGCGCCGTCCAAATCCTGTGGGGCAAACGCAGTGCCTGGATCCGCCTCTGGGTCGACACCAATAATCCCGACCCGCACAACGCCCGCCTGCTACTCAACTTCGCCCTGCAGCGCATCGACGAAGCGCCCCACGTCTCCCGCGCCTACATCGGCGTGCGCGCCTACCAGACCGGCCTCAACGCCCACCTGAACGATCACGGCTTCGCACCCTTCACCGACAGAATGCTCATGGTGCGCAACATCCTCCAGTGGCAGCGCCGCACCGTTGACCACCGCATGCCCGCCCTCGAAGCGGTCCAGGAAGCCGTCCCCGGCTCCCTCGCCATGCCCAAATTTGAACGCCGCCGACTCCATCTGCCGGACTTTGGCGGCGTTCAAACAGATTGCCGCCCGCTCCATCTGCCGGACACGCAGCGGCAATCAAACGCAGACGGCTTGCAGTATGCCGAAGCATGCGCCCACCGGCGCCATCGCCCTGCGCCTACCCGCCCCGCCGCCGCACACCGCACCCGCGGGAGGCACTGACACCATCTTGACCCGTGACCTGCAGACAACCGTCCCAACCAACCACCGCGCACGCGCGGTGTCACTAAAAACTAGAAACCAAAAACTCAAAACTGCCCTACAATGACCCTACACATAGCTGATGACCTCGATCTCCTCCTGGCTGTCCTGCCCGAACGCATTCGCGTCTCCTTACAGGAGCTTGGCCGCGCCAGCGATCTGATCGAAATTGTCATGGACCTCGGCCGCCTGCCCGAAGCGCGCTTCCCCGATAGCGAAGTCTCCCTCAGCCCCGAAGAGACCACCCGCGACGACCTGCAACACGTCATCGAAAACATCGGCGACTTCGGCGCCGACAACCGCGCCGGCATCGAACGCACCCTCCACCGCATCTCAGCCATCCGCAATCGCAAGGGCACCGTCATCGGCCTCACCTGCCGCGTCGGCCGCGCCGTCTACGGCGTCATCGACATCGTTCAGGACATCATCATGAGCGGCAGCAGCCTGCTCCTGCTCGGCCGGCCCGGCGTCGGCAAGACCACCCTCCTGCGCGAAGCCTCCCGCGTCCTCAGCGACAAAAAACGGGTCGTCATCGTCGACACCAGCAACGAAATCGCCGGCGACGGCGACATCCCCCACCCATCCATCGGCCGCGCCCGCCGTATGCAGGTCGCAACACCAACCCTGCAGCACGAAGTCATGATCGAAGCCGTCGAAAACCACATGCCCGAAGCCATCATCATCGACGAAATCGGCCGCGAGCTCGAAGCCGTCGCCGCCCGCACCATCGCCGAACGCGGCGTCCAGCTCATCGGCACCGCCCACGGCAATACCCTCGAAAACCTGCTCATGAACCCAACCCTCTCCGACCTGGTCGGCGGTATCGATACCGTCACCCTGTCCGACGAGGAAGCCCGCCGCCGCGGCACCCAGAAAACCGTGCTCGAGCGCAAAGCCCCGCCCACCTTCGACGTCCTCATCGAAATCCAGGAACGACAGCGCATGATCGTGCACCACAAGGTCGCCGAGGCCGTCGATTCACTCCTGCGCGGCTGGACGCTCTCCCCCGAAATCCGCTACGTCAACAGCAACAATCAGGTCCGCATCGAAAACGTCGAAAGCCAGGAAAGCCCCGGCCGCATCGGCCAGAGCCGCCAGGGCCCCGAAACACCCCGCCGCCGTCAGCGCGGCGGCAAACGCGACGAGCGCGCCGCCCAGATCGCCCAGGGCCTCGACGGCGCCCCCCAAACCAACGGCGACGGCAAACCCAAAGCCGTGCGCGTATTCCCCTACGGCATCGGCCAGAACCGCCTGCGTACCGCCGCCCAAAATCTCAAAGTCCCGATCGAAGTCGTCAAAGAGCTGCGCGACGCCGATATCGTCATGACGCTGAAAAACTATTTCCGCCAGAAACCTCAGCCCATCGCCGATGCCGAGCGCCAGAACGTGCCCGTCTACGTCCTGCGCAGCAACACCGTCACCCAGATGGAGCAATACCTGCTCGACGTCTTCCACCTGCGCCGCGACGATCCCGACGTCATCTTCGACTCCGCCATGCGCGAAACGCAGAACGCAATCCAACGCCTCCTCAAAGGCGAGAAATCGGTCGAGCTGAGCCCCCAGGCCGCCTCGATTCGCAGCCAGCAACACCAGCTGGCCCGCACCGCCAACCTCATCAGCCACAGCTACGGGCGCGAACCCCACCGCTGCGTGCGCATCTTCAGCCCGTCCTGAGCGCCGGCCGATCATTCGCTACGAGTCTATAGTATGTTCTTAACCTTTGAAGGGTCGGACGGCAGCGGCAAGACCACCCAGATTCACCTGCTGGCCCAGCACCTGCGCACCGCCGGCTACACCGTGCTCACCACCCGCGAACCGGGCGGAACCCGTATCGGCGACGGTATCCGCCAGCTCCTGCTCGACCTCGCCCATACCGAAATGAACGCCCGCGCCGAAACCCTGCTCTTCAACGCCGCCCGCGCCCAAATCGTCGCCGAGGTAATCCGCCCCGCCCTCGCCGCCGGCAACATCGTCCTCTGCGATCGCTTCGCCGACAGCACCCTCGCCTACCAGGGCTACGGCCACCAGCAGGACATCGCCGAGCTCGAGCGCCTCATCGCATACGCCACCGGCGGCCTCCGTCCCGACCTGACCATCTATCTCGATATCCCGCCCGCCGACGGCATCCGCCGCAACCGCGGCCGCGCCGACGGCGACTGGAACCGCCTCGACGCCCAGGAGCTATCCTTCTATCAACGCGTAGAGCACGGCTACCGCCAGCTGATCGCACAGCAGCCCCACCGCTGGACCGTCATCGACGCCAGCCGCGCACGCCAGGAAGTCCACCACGACGTCGTCCAGGCCCTGCAGCAAAAGCTGCCCGCCCTCGCGCCTAACCGATGAGACCTGTCCGCGCTTGCGCCCAAACGCCAAAGGCTTGACATTCCTCCAGCTGGCCAGGCATTGGCCGAATCTATCACTATGACAAACCGGCCAATGACCTGCTTCTGTCCTCCCCTTCCCATATCAGTCGGGCCCGCCCTCGAACCGGTCGCCGCGCGCACCCGCCTATGCCCGCCAACAACACCCAGATGAAGCGCCCGCTTCAGCCGCCGGCTTTTCCTGTCGCTCTGGCCTACGCCGCGTCTGTCCTGCTCTTCTTTGCGCCGCATCTGTTGGGCCTGGCCGCCTTCCCCGACAGTGATTTCACCCGCCATTTCCTGCCCTTCAGCCTCTTCCAACAGTCCGCAATTCTCGATCTGCGCCTGCCGCTGTGGGACCCGCACACCTTCTCCGGCCACCCCTTCCTTGCCGACGCCCAGTCCGCCGTCTTCTACCCTGTCAGCAACGCCTTGCTCGTCCTGACAAGCTTCGACCGCAGCGCTGCCGGCAGGCTCTACTGGCTGCAGGTCGAGGCCGCTCTCCACATATTTCTCGCCTGCCTCTTCACCTACATGCTGGTCCGCCGCTTGACCGGCAGCAAAATGGCCGCATTCATAGCCGGCGCCGTCTTCGGATTCTCCGGCTACCTCACCGGCTATGTGCCCTTGCAGCTCGGGATCCTGCGCGTCGCTGTCTGGCTGCCCGCCATCCTTCTTCTGCTTCTGCCGGGAGCCGGCTGCGCCCGAACCGGCAGCTCCCAATCTGGCGCAGATGGCGAACCCGCGCCCCGCGCGGCAACGCCTCTCTGCCGCGTATTCCCCCAATGGAAACGCTGGCTGGCCGCGGCGGCAGTGCAGGCGGTCGCCTTCTTCGGCGGCCATCCCCAGACCTTTCTGTTCCTCTCCTATGCCGTTGCCGGTTGGATGCTGATGCTATTCGTCAGCGAGCTGCGCAGGCAACCGTTAAGAAGCAATGCAAGCGGTCCCGCCTATCGGGCCGTTTCGCTGCGAGTGCTGCTGTACGCCGGCATGGTAACCGCCTATGTCACCGTTCTGGTCCTCTTGACCCTGGCGCAGCTTTGGCCGGTCTACGAGTTTCTGCAACACTCCCTTCGCTCCTCGCTCTCCTTCCAGGAGGCGAGCGGCGGCTTCGCCTTTAGAGATACGTTGCAGTATCTGCTGCCCGGCCTGCTCACGGAATATTCCCCGCAATACGTAGGCGTGGCCGCGCTTGGCCTCGCCTTCATCGCCGTCGCCGCCCTGTTCTCATCCGGCTTCTCGCTGCCCGGCGCCGATCCGCACGCCCGCGCCGCAGCCTTCTACTTCGTAATCTGCGGCGGTGCTGCCCTCCTGCTCTCCTATGGCGGCAGGATTCCCCTATACAGCCTCTTTTTTCAATATGCCCCCGGCGGCGGCCTGTTTCGGGGCCAGGAGCGGGCCATCTTTCTGGTCGTCTTCTCGCTAAGCGCCCTCAGCGGCTACGGAATGGCGCTCCTGCCCACCCTGACCGCGCGCCAAAGGCAAACGCTCTGCTGGGGATTCGCCGCGGCCGTCGCCGCCGGCCTGACCCTGTTCTGGCTATGGCGGCAGCTTCCCGCCCGCGCCGATATCTCGACCTCGGCCCTGCTCTGGCCCAGCGCTATCGCACTGCTCATTGCCCTCACCTTCGCCATTCTGGCCGGACCTCGACCTGCACGCAGCAAACTGATACACGACCAACCGATCGCGCGCACGCGCCTCATCGCCCTGATCCCCTTGGCGCTGCTCGACCTGTTTTTCGTTAACTTTACGACCAATCTTGACTTCGGTCCGGCAATAAGGGCGGGGCTGGCGCGCCCCGAGGCCGCCGCCGTGCTGGAGGTGGTTCAGTCCCAGGCCGAACGCTCCGATTCGCTCCCGTCGCGCGTCCACAACGAGCATCGTGTGTCGCGCAACAGCGGCCTCCTCCTCGGCTGGGAGGATGTCCTCGGCAAAAGCCCCCTGCGTCACGCCAAATACAGCGCCCTGTTGCAGGATTTTCCCCTTGAGCGACTGTGGCAACTGACGGGAACCGGCACAGTCCTCACTTGGAGACACGAGCTGCCCGTCGAGAGCCAGCTGCTGGCTGAATTCAATCAGCCGCAGAGCTCGACCACCTATCTCCACGTCCTGAAGTCAATCCCCCCGCGGCTCTGGTGGACGCAAAGTGCCCGCATCGTAGATGACAGCGAAGCCCTCGCCCTGTTGGCCGACCCCGCCTTCAACATCCGCGATGAGCTGCTGATCGCCCCCGCCGATGCCGACGCGCTGGGCAGCAGCTGGCAGGACGGGCGCATCATTCTCGGCGACGGCGGCGAGGCCGATCTGCGGGTTGAGCGCGTTGCCGCCGGCCATCTGCGTATCGGCATCGAGAGCACCCAACGCGGGTTTCTCTTCCTCAGCGAGAAGTGGCTGCCCGGCTGGCACGCGCTGTGGCAAGGTGAACAGTCTTTGCCCGTTGTGCAGGCGCATCACGCATTCCTCGCCATACCCGTGCCCGCCGGCTCCGGCACGCTCGAACTGCTCTATCGACCTCGAAGCGTAGTTTGGGGTCTGGCAGCCAGCGGCGTAGGCTGGATCGCCCTCTTCATTGCCCTGCGCTTTCAGTTAGCCCTGGCCGCGCGAACCGTCTGGCGACGCACGCGCGCTGCCTTCGACCAGCGCGAACGCCAGCCCGCGCCACCCCCAGCCGGCAAGGCCAGCCCCGCCGCGCCCCTGTTCGGCCGCGAGCATCTGCAGCTTGCCGGTCAGGCCGCGCTGTCCAACAAGCACCTTCAGCGCGGCCTGCTGTTGGCAGTCATCCTGATCGGCTTTGCGCTCAGGCTCTTCCGCCTCGCTTCTCGGGAACTTCGCGGCGACGAGAGTTTCGGCTACTTCTTTAGCCTGCCCTCCCCTACCCAGATCGTGGCGCGAACATTGGCGCTGCAAGAACCTCACCCCGTGGGCAGCTACCTCTTGCAGCACGCCTGGCTCCAGGTCGCCGGAACGCATGAGTTCGCGCTGCGATTTATCTCCGTCTTGGCCGGGACAGTAGCCATCCCACTTATATTCCATTTGGGTAAGCAGCTTCGTCTGGGCGCGCCCACTGCCCTGACGGCCGGCCTCCTCACAGCCGTGAGCGCCTACGCGATCTGGCACAGCCAGGATGCCCGTATGTACTCTCTGAGCCTGGCGTTGACCGCGGCTGCCACTGTCCTGGCCCTCCGCGTTATCCAACAGCCTAAGCTTTGGCCTGCGTCCGTAGCCTATGCCGTCTGCGCCGCGGCCGCTTTGAACGTTCATTACTACGCCGCATTCGTCATTCTGGCGCACAACTTCTTCGTCCTTTTCTTGCTGCTACGCAACATCTGGCTGCGCCGCGCCGGCCAACTCCTCGAAACATGGCCTTCCGGCGATCGCGCGCTCCTGATGCGTTGGGCACTCGCGCAACTGTTGACCGTTGCCCTATTCGCGCCCTGGTTGTTCAGCGCATGGCAGACACTTATCGGCTACGGTGGCAACGGCGATTCCCCCGCCTTTGGAGCAATGCTGTGGCGCTCTCTCGGTGTCTTTGCCATGAGCGAAACGGTCCCGCATCCGATCTGGCGATTCGCTGCAGCGTTGCTGGCCGGATCTGTAATCATCGTAGGGGTCGCATTTGGCCTGCGCAACAGAGGAAGCAACGAAAACAGTAGCGGGACGGCAGCGGGCAAAGACGGCGAGAGCCAAGCTGACGAAAGGCCCCGAAACGGAGCGGGAGATCTGGAGCAGACACAGCTCGACCAATCAAGTGCAACAGTGTTACTGCTGTTCTACCTCTTGATTCCTCTCCTGGCGACGTGGATCAGCTCGCGGCAACGCCCCATATTTGATGAACGCTACCTGGTCGCGGCGCTGCCGCCCTTCCTGCTGTTGATAAGCGTTGGCGCGGCGAGGTTGAGCGTTTGGGTTGATACCCACCTGGGATGGCGATGGCGTTTCTGGGTCGACGGTGAAGCGGCCGCACCCAGCGAGCAAGACGCCGCTGTCCACCGTCCCACTCTTCTCGCCAGGCTTCCGCTCGGCCCGATTTCAGCCGCCGCGCTGCTGATCCTTGTTCTTGCCGCCAACGTCTACGGCCTGAACAATCACTATTTCAACACCAGGTCATCGGGCTGGCGGGGGCTGGCCGAGACGTTGGATCGCTGGAGCGCCGGGTTGCCGACCGATGACGTGCGCATTGCGGAAAACTTCCCCGACCCGACCATCGCGTACTACTATAAAGGAGATGTCAAAAAATTCATGCTGCCGCCCCGGCCCCATGACGCCGAGGGTGCGGCGCAGGTGGTCGATTCCCTCATGGGTAGCAACGTATTTAGGGTCATTCTGCCCGTCTCGCCCGCGCCCAATTGGGATGCTACCAGCATTGCTCCACAGGCGCTGGCCGCCGGCTTTCGCAAGGTTTTTGAGGAGAAGGTCGGTTACTTTTGGGTGCACCTCTATGCTCGACCCGACCCACAGGGTTGGCGGCAGTTAGGCGCAAAATTCGACAACGGTGTTACCTTAGTGAGAGCCCAATTGAGCCCGCAAACAATAGCCGCTGACGGCATCCTGGTCATTCACATGGACTGGAGGGGGGATCAAGAAAAACTCACCGGAGGGGAAAAAGTATTCGTCCACCTGATCAACGAGTCCGGCGGCACCCTTTCCCAGGCAGACCCAATCCTGCAGTTGAATTCGGCCGACGGATTCAGTAGCTTCAGTCTCCGCCTGCCTGCGACGCTGCCGCCCGGTCCGCTCCGTCTGATTGCCGGCCTCTACGACGGCAGCCTGGAGGGCGCGCCCAAAATCCTCACCGAGAATGGGATGGACGCAGTCCTTCTGTCTGAATTTGAAAATAAGGCCTCCGAAAAATGATCCGGCCATCTGCTGGAAGGCAGATAAGCCTGTCCCAACCGCTGCGCCTCTCCTCCTGCCAACCGTGTATGTGAGACCGGCAGGGCCGTCCAGGCAAAGTGCGAGCCTCGTGCCCTGCTTCGACAAGCTGGCAACCTGGTCCCGGTGCGCCTGTCTATGACAAACCAACTCCGTTTCCTAATCCCACGCCGCGAATTCGTCGATGGGACCAAACACTGCCAGTTCGCTGTCGACACAGACCTGCTCAGGCTCCATTCGTCAGGAACGTACACCCAGTTCCTTGCACATGCCGTCAACGACCACCTTTGCCTATAGACAGAACTAGTCAAAATGAGATATTATTCAAGTGGTCCTCCTGGTGAGCTACCTTGTCAACTGTACGCGCGAATAATCGTCGTTTCGAATTGAACTTACATTGGAAACATGAAACTCGTAATCGCCATCGTCAACGAAGAAGACAGCCCTAATCTGCTCGATCGCCTCGGACGGCGCGGCTACTCCGCTACCATTACCGGCACCCGCGGCGGCTTCCTGCGCATCGGCAACGCAACCATCTTCTGCGGCGTCGAGGACGAACAAGTGCAGGATGTCCTGACCGTCTTCCGCGAAAGCTGCACCAGCCGCATCCAATACGTCACCCCCCTGCCCCCCGTCATGGAGCCCGGCGAAATGCACATCCCCGCTCCCGTCGAAAAACAAGTCGGCGGCGCCACCATCTTCGTCGTCCCCGTAGATCACTTCGAAAAGATCTAACCAACCCGTCCCCCCACCAGAACCATACGCCCGCGCAGACAAACAACCCCTCACTACGCCCCAAGGGTGTTCTTCGCGTTCCTTCGCGGCCCTTCGTGGATCAAAGCAGTAAGAGGTGTCCTTCGTGGCCCTTCGTGGATCAAAGCAGTAAAAGGTATTCTTCGCTCCCCCCCTTTGCAGTTCCCTATCCCCCGACCCCTGCCCTTCCCCATCCTCTAATCCCCATCCCCCAACCCCTGCCCTTCCCCATCCGGCATCGAAGACTCAATCGACACCTCCCCCACCGGCATCGAAGACTCAATCGGCTCCGGGCTCCCCCCCGACTCCAAACGGTCCATCATCTCGTTCATCTCCGCATCCAGCGGCTCGCCCGTCTCGTCGCTCATCTTGCGCATAAAATGCGCCAGCGCCCGCGGATCCTCCTGCTCCAACCCCGCCAGCAGCGCCGGATCATCCGCCATCGACTCGATCCGGTTCTCCTCCGAACGCAGCACCCGCAGCCGGCTCATCAGCCGCCGCAGCCGCTCCCCCGCACAGTCCGGGCACGCCGAAGCGCCCGCATCCGCCTCCGCCATCGTGCGGAACAGCACGCTCACCCGCTTCCTGCAGTCAAAACAATAATATTCGTAAATCGGCATCGGCCCCTCTCCGCCCCCGCTTACCCTCGCGTCCCTTCCCGTACCAAGAAGGCCATCTACCTCCCGCCGTCCCGCAGTTCCCTAACCCCTGCTCCCTAACCCCTCATCCCTGGCGCAGAATCAATACGCGCCCAATTTTCCGCTCATTATTAAATTGAACTATACTGTTCCACGTACCTTTCGCAAGCATGGACTTCCAATTGTCCATCATTATATCCATCGAAATGCCCGGCACAAAGCGATGGTGATGCGTGCCAGAGTGGTTTTCGTTTCTAACTGTCAGTAGTCAGTTCTCAGTCAGCAGGCGGCCGCTCGTATACCGCCATTGATAACTGAAAACGGGAACTCAAAACTCAAATGGGATGCGTCTTTCTTCTATGTTAGATATTCAGGACGATGTGACCCCGATCTACGATCAGCAGAATCAGCCTCACCCAATTCTTGTGGTGATTTCCGGGCCCAGCGGCGTCGGCAAAGACACCACCCTGTCGCTGATGAAGCAGCGCAATCTCCCCTTCCATTTCGTCGTCACCGCCACCACCCGCCCCCGCCGGCCCTCCGAAGCCGAAGGCGTCGACTATCACTTCGTCTCGGTCGGCGAATTCGCCGAAATGATCGACTCCGACGAACTCCTGGAGTATGCCGTCGTCTACGGCGACTACAAAGGAATCCCCAAAACCCACGTACGCAAGGCCCTGGCCAGCGGCAAGGACGTCATCCTCCGTATCGACGTGCAGGGCGCCGCCACCATCCGGCGCCTCATTCCCGAGGCCGTGACCATCTTCCTGGTCGCTGAAAACGAAGAAGAGCAGATGCGGCGCCTGCGCGAGCGTAAAACCGAAACACCCGACCGGCTCAAGATGCGCATCGCCACCGCCCGCAAAGAGTTGCAGCAGCTGCACGAGTTCCAATACATCGTCGTCAATCGCGACGACCGCCAGGAAGAAACCGTCGACAAGGTCATCAGCATTATTGAGGCCGAAAAATGCCGAGTCGACTGGTCGCCCGTAAATCTATAGCTGGGCCTCGATGAACCTCTTCGGCAACGCCCCCCGTCCAAGCGAGAACCCCACCGCTCCCGCCGCCGGCCCGCCGGAACCGCCGTCATTCTTCATCCCACTCGTCCCCCCGCGCGTCAGCCGCACCCTCATCGCCATCAACCTCATCGTCTTCGCCGCCACCTTCCTCTACGGCCTGATCGAATACCGCGTCTGGAACGGCCCCACCAACCTGCAAGTCCTCTTCGACCTCGGCATGAAATCCAACTGGCATATCATGCAAGGCCAAAGCTGGCGCCTCTTTACCGCCATGTTCCTCCACATCGGCCCCATCCATCTCATCTCCAACCTGATCGGCCTCTTCTGGCTTGGCCCCATCATCGAAGGCCACTTCGGCCACGCTCGCTTCGCAGTCATCTACCTGCTCGGCGGCCTCCTCGGCAGCATCGCCAGTTACGCCTTCTCGCCCGCTCTCTCCGCCGGAGCATCCGGCGCCGTCTTCGCCCTCCTCGGCGCAACCATCGTCTATTTCTATCGCTTTCGTGACAACATGGGCCGCCAGGGGCAGTCGATGCTCCAATCCGCGCTCGTGCTCCTGATCATCAACCTCGTGCTCGGCTTCTCGGTCACCAACGTCGACAACTGGGGCCACATGGGTGGCCTCGCCGGCGGCGTCATCATCGCAATCGGCCTCCTGCCCCGTTACCGCGCCCCCGCCCCCGCCATCCTCCGCTTCGGCCGCCAGCCCCTCATTCGCGAACCCCGCATCGTCCGCAGCCTCGCCTGGACCCTCCTCTGCGCCCTCCTCTTCTACGCCGCCTTCCAAGCCGCCACCCTCGCCGGCCCCCCAATACGCTAGCACCCTCCACGCGCCGTCGCCTCCCACTGATCACTACCCACCGACTACTGCAGTTCTGGGCGGTCGGGCCTTCGGCCCTCCCTTGTGCAAGGGCTGCGCCCCCGCAACGCCCCCCTCCAAAACCAGGCCTCACCGCTCCCGCACCAGTCTCCTCCCCCGTCCCCCGCCGCCCCTAGCGTCCCCGTGTCCTCCGCTGACCTCCGTGGACAGAAGGTGTTGCCATTGCAGTTCTTCGCGGTCCTTCGTGGCTCTTCGTGGACAAAAGATGTTGCCGTTGCAGTTCTTCGCGGTCCTTCGTGGCCCTCAGTGGACAAAAGATGTTGCCGTTGCAGTTCTTCGCGGTCCTTCGCGGCCCTTCGTGGAAAAAGGTGTTGCCGTTGCAGTTGCAGTTCTTCGTGTCCCTCCGTGTCCTTCGTGGACAAAAGATGTTGCCGTTGCAGTTCTCCGTGCCCCTTCGTGGATCAACAGAAGCTAAAATGTCCCTTAGTTTCCCTTCGCGGATAGACCACATTTTGCTCTCCCATATCACCCAACCTCCGCCTCCAACCCCTCCGCAATCAATTCCACCACATCCTTCACCGCCACTCCCTCCTGCGCCGCCGCCGCCGCATCCGACATCATCGTCAAACAGAACGGGCACCCCACCGCCACCGTATCCGCGCCCGTCGCCCGCGCCTCCGCATATCGCTCCGCACTCACCGCCCGCTCGCCCGGCTCCTCCTCCTTCCAGAACTGAGCACCGCCCGCCCCGCAACAAAAACTCTGCTGACCGTGCCGCGGCATCTCCTCCAGCTCGATATTGCCCGCCTGCAGCAGCGTCCGCGGCGCATCGACAATCCCATTGTGCCGGCCCAGATAACACGGATCGTGGAACGTAACTACCCCATCCTGCTCGACGTTGTACTCCAGCTTGCGCGCCGCCACCAGCTCCGACAGCAGCTGCGTATGGTGAATGACCTCGAACGGTTGCGGCTCTTCCCCCCGGTCGTACTGGTGATACTCCTTGCCTATGCTGTGCAGACAGTGCGGGCACGTTGTCACGATCCGCCGCGGCCCCACCTCGTTCAACACCTCCATATTGCTCTCAGCCATCCCCCAGAACAGGTCCTCGCGCCCCGAGCGCCGCGCCGCATCCCCGCTGCAGCTCTCCATCTCGCCCAGCACCGCGTAGCGCACGCCCGCATGGTTCAGCACCTTCGCAAATGCTCGCGCCGTCTCCCTCGCCCGCGGATCATAGCTCGGCGCGCAGCCCACCCACCACAGGATATCCGCCTCCGGCTCCTCCTCAACCGTCGGCACCGCCAGCCCCTCCGCCCACGCCAGCCGGTCCCGCGCGCTCTGATTCCACGGATTCCCCTGGCGCTCGATCCCGCGATACGCCTGCTGCAACGTCGCCGGAAAGCTGTCCTCCGTCAGCGCCTGGTAGCGGCGCAAATGCATAATGTCGAACATCGGCTCATTGCCCACCGGACAGATGTCGATGCACGCGCCGCATGCCGTGCACGCCCACACCGCTGACTCGCTGATCGCGTAGTCGAGCAAAGGCGGCGTCTCTCCGCCCGCCGCGATCACCTCCGCCTGCTCGTTGATCGCAAAGCGCTTGTTGACCTCCAGCGCCGCCGGCGACAACTCCTTGCCCGTCACATAGGCCGGACACACATCCTGGCAGCGATTACACATGATGCACGCGTACGCATCCACCAGGTGCGGCCACGGCAGCTGCTCCAGCCGCGCCGCGCCGAACTCCTCGATCGTCTCGTCCTCGAAATCCAGCGGCGGCAGCTCGCCAAGCGACGTACGCGGCGGCCGCGCCAGAAAGTTGACGCCCGCCATGATCAAATGCAGATGTTTCGTGCGTGGGAAATACGGCACAAAGACCACCACCAGGCCCAACGCCACCCACCAGCCCACATGCTGCCCCACCGTCAAGGCCGACGCGTTCATACCGCCCCACAACAGGCTCACACCATTCGCGAACGGCTGCGCCGCCTCCCCGTGACCCGTCGCCTGCCGCGCCAGCGCGATCGCAAAACTCTCGCCCAGCAGGCGGAACCCCACGTGCAGCAAAATGAACAGACCGACAATCAACGAGTCGCGCCCGATGCCCCCTTCCTTCACCCCCTCCACCAGCATGACATTGTCGTGATAGCCCAGCGCCGGCGCTCGCAACACAAAACGCCGCAGCAGAAAATAGACCATCCCGGTCAATATGCCCACCGTCACAATGTCCGCCACAAAACGGTACCCCGCGCCAATCAAATTCTCGCCCAGAAAGCGGATCGGCAGATACCCCTGCAACACATCGCCCAAGTTCACCAGCAGATAGAAGACGAACCCCCAAGCGATCAACGCATGAAAGACACCCGCGCCGCCGCGGCTCTTCCACAAACTGCCGAAAGTAAGCCACCTGCCCGCCGCCTTCCCCAGCCGTCCCGCCAGCTCACCCCAAGTTGGCAGCTCCCCTTCCCCCCGCCGCACCACATCATAGACGCGCCGGAACTGTATGAAGCTCACATACATAGAGACGGCCACCGCCGCCACAAAAATTATCTTCTCGGCAAAAGTCAGCATGGCAGTTCGCACCCGCTTCCGTATACTGTGTAGGAATCCGCTTCTCCGCACTCCGGCACCCTTCCGGGCAGGAGAGCATGGCACAATTATACACGCCCAACCTACATCCCAATATGACCACTTTTCTCAGCCGACAGCCGCCCTTTCCTCCCTCCCCCAGCGGGACACCCCTTCCTCGTGCCTTCCGTGTCCTCCCTGGATCAGAAAGTGTTAAGGTGTTCTTAGCGGTCCTTCGCGGCCCTTCGTGGATTAGAAGGTGTTAAGGTGTTCCGCCGTTCCACACACCCCCCAAAGTAGCGCAGTAAATCGAACACGCCTATACTTCAGTGATCACGAACCACCGGTCTTCAACACCATCGTACGTACACGGCAGTTCACTAAAAACTGAAAACCGACTACTAAAAACTGCAGTCCACGGAATCCCCAATGCTCGGAACCATAATCCCTGCCCGCCGCTTCGCCATCGCCATGGTGCGCCGCATGCTGCAGGTCGATCTGCCTACCGCCGTCCGCTCCGATGAAGATATCGAAGCCGAAGTATGGCGCAACTACAACTGGAACTTCTCCGTCAACGTCATCGACGGCTCCCTCTTCCTCCTGGCCCAGAGCCTCATGTCGGCCACCACCATCCTCCCCTTCTTCGTCAGCAGGCTCACCGATAACCCCTTCTACTTCGGCCTGCTCGCAGTCATCGCCAACGGCGGCTGGTTCTTTCCCCAGCTCTTCAGCGCCGGCCCCATCGAACGCACCGACCGCAAAAAACCCTGGCTCATCAATCTGGGATTCTTCGCCGAACGCATGCCGCTCGTCCTGCTGACGGCAACAACCTTTCTTGCCGTCCGGTCGCCCTCCTGGGCCCTCGCCCTCTTCCTGCTGGCATTCGCGATCTACAACCTCGGCGCCGGCATCATCGCGCCCGCCTGGCAGGACCTGCTCGCCGTCTGCTTTCCCGCCAACCGCCGCGGGCGCCTCATGGGCGTAACCATGTTCGTCGGCGGCATCACCGGCGCGCTCGGCGCCATCGGCAGCAGCCGCATCCTCGAAACACTGCCCTTCCCTCGCAACTTCCTTATCCTGTTCGGGCTGGCGACCATTCTCATGTTCCTCGGCTGGGCAGTTCTCGCCCTTACCCGCGAACCCGTGCGCCAAGTCCCGCGCACCGCCGAAAACCGCCTGCGTATCTGGACCAGGCTCGGCCGCATCCTGCGCCGCGATCAGAACTTCCGCCGCTTCCTTATCGCCCGCGGCCTGCTCGCCGTCGGCGGCATGGGAATGGCCTTCGTTACCGCGGCCGCCGTCACCAAATGGGACGTGTCCGGCGGCACCGTCGGCAACTACACCGTCGCCCTGCTCGTCGGCCAATCGGCCAGCAATCTCCTCTTCGGGTTGCTCGCCGACCGCATCGGCCACAAACCGTCGCTCGTACTCGGCGGGCTCGCCGCCGCCGCCGCCTATGTCATCGCCGGTCTGGCGACACTTCCCCTCCTTTACTATCTGGTCTTCGTGCTCCTCGGCGTCTATTTCAGCGCCACCTTCGTCTCCGGCCTCATGATCGTGCTCGAGTTCGTCGGGCCCGAGCAGCGCCCCACCTATGTCGGCGCCACCAACTCCATCATCGGCGCCATCAATGTCGTCATCCCTCTTGTAGGCAGCTGGCTGGCCACCTTCAGCTACGGCTATCTCTTCACCCTCAGCGCCGCCGCCGGCCTGCTCGGCGTCCTGCTCATGTGGTTTTGGGTCGTCGATCCCCGCCACACCGGCGAACACGCAACTGCCGACGGAAACAACTGACTTGCGCCCTGTGCGCAATCGTGGTAGAAATTCTCAAAAGCGCCAACTCCAGGGAGACATACTATGACAATGGGCCACGTCTGTTCACAACTTTCGCACACCTCCGGTGAAGCCATCTACGGTACAGCCGGCAACGCCACAGACGTCTGGTTTGTGCTCGAATATCCCGGCGTCTGGGGCGGCAAAGCCATGGAAGAGAGCAAGCTCGACGACGCGCTCAAAGCACACCTCCAGCAAGCCGTCGCCGCCACGCCCGGCGCCCGCCTCCAGCTCATTAAACACGCCGAGTCCCGCAACGGCTCCTCCATCAGTTTCTTCATCGGCCTTTCCATGGAGGATACAGCCGCCCTCTATCGCTTCCAGCTGCAGGACTTCACCGAACTGGCCGCGATGGATCTGCCCGCCATGGTGACCGAACTGCGCACCGCGCCCGAACGCTACGCCGCCCACAAACACGACGAGCCGCTCTTCCTCGTCTGCACCAACGGCAGCCGCGATCGCTGCTGCGCCACACTCGGCGTGCCCGTCTACCTCACCATGTCCGCCTACGCCGGCGACCAGGTCTGGCAGACCACCCACACCGGCGGCCACCGCTTCGCCGCCACCATGATCGTCCTGCCGCACGGCCTCTACTACGGCCGCCTCGGCGCCGAAGACGCCACCGCTATCGTCGACTCCTACAACGCCGGCGACGTCTACGCCCTTGACCACTACCGCGGCCGCTCCTGCTATAAGGCGCCCGTCCAGGCGGCCGAATACTACCTGCGCGCCGAAACGCACCAGCAATCGCTCGACGCCTTCTCCCTCCTCGACGCCGACCACAAAGACGACGTATGGACCTGCCGCTTCCGCTCCAACGGCGATGACCTCGTCCATGAGCTCTTCGTTCGCGCCGAAGAATCCGAGTTCATCATCCCGTTGAGCTGCCGCAAACCCGACACCGAGCGCGTCCCCCAATACCGCCTGCTCTCCTACTCGGTCCAGGCGCCCGTCCCAGCATAAGGGCCCCCCAGCCCCAACATATTCAATTGCAGCGGGATCCAACTGGATCCCGCTTTCTCACTCCTCTTTACTCTCTCATCGCATATGGGCGGTCGGCCGCAAGCGGCCTCCCTTGTGCAGGGGCTGCGCCCCCGCAACGCCCCCCTCTGGCTCCCCACCGTACTGGTTCTTCCCCACCGTCGCGGCATGCCGCCAGTGCCCCCAACCTACCTGGCGGTTGACATCCGAATACGCAATCAGTAAGCCGGAATGGCGGCGGCGATGAAGGGCCGGTTAAGACACACACTGTATGTGGCTGAGCAATAACATTAAGACCAAGAACTTCCGCCGCGCAACGAAAGTTAACTCCTCAGTAAACCTACCTTAACGGCCGCCTTTACGACTACCGCAAAAAAATACGCCCGTTTTCGCCAAATTTCAGCCCTCAGATGTGCTACACTTCTCTGGCGCGCGGCATTGCGCATGGCAATGCGGGCGCGTACCTGTTTACGGGCCTTCCTGTCAACTCCGATCCGGACGGAGCGCAGCCTGGCTTCACAACAGGCAATTCCCAACAGAGGCGCATTAATTCAGGTACACAAATGGCAAGGGAGTCCTACATGTCTGTGAAGAGTATGGGCGGTGTGCAGTTGGTTCTGGTCGTTCTGGCCAGCCTCCTGCTGACCGCTTGTGCGCCAATCCAAACGCCGGCGCAAACCGAGAGCTCCGGCAAAGCCACGGAGCTCACCATCTATTCGGGCCGCAACGAGAATCTGGTCGGACCCCTGCTTGCGCGCTACCAGGAAACAAGCGGCGTCACCGTTAACGTTCGCTATGGTGGCACAGCCGAACTGGCGGCCACCATTCTGGAGGAAGGTCAGAATTCACCGGCCGACGTCTTCTTCGGCCAGGACGCCGGCGCGCTCGGCGCGCTCTCACTGGCGGGCCGCTTCACCCAGCTGCCGGCAGTAATCCTGGATAGGGTCGATCCCCGCTTCCAAAGCGGCAGCGGCGACTGGGTCGGCGCCAGCGGCCGCGCCCGCGTCTTCGTCTACAACACCGAAATGCTCAGTATGGACGAGCTGCCCAACGACATCTGGGAACTGACCGATCCCAAGTGGAAGGGCAAGGTCGGCTGGGCGCCCACCAACGGCAGCTTCCAGGCCTTCGTCACCGCTGTCCGCGTCCTCGAAGGCGAGGAGCGGGCCCGCGAATGGCTCGAAGCCATGATCGCCAATGACGTGCAGGTCTATGCCAAGAATACCCCGATCGTCGAGGCCACCGGCAAGGGTGAAGTCGTGCTGGGTCTGGTAAACCACTACTACCTGTACAGATTCCTCGCCGAAGATCCCGGTTTTCAAGCCAAGAACCATCACCCGGCCGCCGGTGATGCCGGCGCCATGATCAATGTGGCCGGCGCAGCCGTGCTGGATACCGCCAAGGACAAGGCCGCAGCCGAGGCATTCGTCGCCTTCCTGCTTTCGGACGAAGCGCAGATCTACTTCTCCGAGCAGACCAACGAATATCCCCTCGTAGTCGGCATTCCGACCACCGCCGAAGGGCTGCTTCCTCTGGCCGACGTGAACACGCCCGATATTGACCTGACCGACCTGGATGATCTGCAAGGAACACTTGAGCTTCTTCAAGAGGTAAACGCGCTGCAGTAAGGTTAGTGCTTGCCTCTTTTGCCCCAAAAGCACACCCGGCGGACGACAACCTCCTCGACGTCTACCGGGTGTGCTTTCCTCTCTCTGCAGCAGATGCCACCAGCTGTTCCTGTATCTTCGTGCCCCTCCAACCCTGAGAAATACAAGTTTTATCCGAAACCAGGCTCCAAAAAAACTACCCCCCAACCGAACAGCCATTGAGCTCGAGAGGTGTTCACTAAAAACTAGAAACTGAAAACTAAGAACTGTAGTTTCAAACGATCTTCAACTGCGGCTGACTGCCTCCCGAAACCGCCCGCAACTGCGCCACCACTTTCTGCGCCAACTCGCCGAACGTACGCGCCGCTGCGCCCGCCGGGTTGGCCGCAACGATCGGCCTGCCCCGGTCGCCCGACGCGCTGATCTCGGCCTCGAGGGCGATAACACCCAGCAGGTCCGTGTCCAGCTCGCGGGCCGCAGTCTCGCCGCCCCCGTGGCCAAAGACCTCCCCGCTCATGTTTTCGATCACGCCCAGGATCGGCACCTCCAGCTGCTCAAACGCCGCCGCGCCTCGCCGCGCATCCGCAACCGACACCATCTGCGGCATCGTCACGATCAGCCCGCCGCTCAGCGGCGCAATCTGCGCCAGCGAAAGCTGCGCGTCCCCTGTACCCGGCGGCAAATCCACGATCAGATAGTCCAGCTCGCCCCAGCGCACATCGGAGAACAGCTGCTGGATCGCCTTGTGCAGCATCGGTCCCCGCCAGATCAGCGCCTGCTCCGGCGGCAGCAGAAAGCCCATGCTCATGAATCGGACCCCGTGCGCCTCAGCTGGAATCAGCTTGCCCGCCTCCACCGGAGGCATCGCCTCCACGCCCATCATGATCGGGATATTCGGCCCGTAGATATCCGCATCCAGCAGGCCAACCCGCGCGCCGCTCTGCGCCAGGCTCACCGCCAGATTGACGCTGACCGTGCTCTTGCCCACACCGCCCTTGCCGCTCGCAACCGCTACGATATTCTTAATCGGTATCCCCAACTTCGCCTCAATCCGCGGGTCGAATGGGGTCTCTCCCAACTGGTCGTTATTGCCACTGGCCATAATAGGTTCCTATCCTCCCAATCCCGGCAGACCGCCGTAAAAACTCTGCCGGAACATTGCATGCCGTATGTTAAATGCCTGCCGCTACCTTACTCTCCCCCTCCGCGCCTGTCAAAAACAGCCGCGCTGCGCGTCCACACCGGGACCTGCTACCGGCTCACCGCCAAAAGGTCACAACAAGTGAATCATCGCTCACAAGTGGGATCACTAACCCCTATCCCCTGCAGTTCCCCCTATCCCCCGGTCTTCCAAAATCATCCTCGCCGCCCGCTGCCCAATCTCAACCGCATAGTTCGTCCCCCGGTCCCACGGGTACACCTGGCTCATTGATGCGAAATAGAGGCCCCGCAACGGCGTGCGCAGCTCCGGGATCATCCCGGCATAGCCCCGCACCGGCACCGGCTGCGCATACGAAGCGCGATGCAGCCACGCGCCCGTCACCCACTCGGGTCGGAACTCGCTGTTGAAGCGTGGCAGCGCCGGCAGGAACTCCGCCAGCAGCTCCTCCTGCGACATCGAGAAATAACGGTGCGACGGCTCCAGGTAGTCGCCCAGATACAGCAGATGATCGCCGCCATAGTGGCTCGGGTCGATCATGTTGGTATGTTCAACCAGCACCAGGAACGGCAGACCTTCCGTCTTGGGCACGTTCACCCAATACGTATCTTTCAGCAGAGGACGGTCCAGCGCCACCGTCATAACCACCGCCCCCATATGACGCAGCGACGCCAGCTGTGACAGATAACTGTCGGGCAGCTCCGGCGCAAGCCTCTGCATCAGCCCCGGGCTCACCGTCGAGAGCACGACATCGAAACTGTGCGCGGCCGCCGCTTCACCGCCTTCACTCGTCTCCCCGCTCTCAACCCTGAAGCCGCCCTCCGGCAGCGGCGTCACCGCCCGCACCGGCGCATTCGTCTCGATCGTAACGCTCCGCGCGCGCGCGGCCGCCCCGCCCGCCCGGGCGCGTGCGCCCCGCTGGTACCGCCCCGCGCGCGCGCGCCCGCCCCCAGCCTGTCCACGAACGCCTGGAATCCACCGCGATAGTAGCCGAGACGCGGCGTGCGTTTGTAGACCCTGGCCCAGAACCAGGCCAGATTGACATCCTGGAAATGCGGGCCGAACTTGCCCTCCAACATCGGTTGCCACAGCTTGCCGTAGGCCGTCTCCCCCATCCACCGCGCCAGCCACTCATCCGCCAGCAGCCGGTCAAACGCGCGCCATGGAGGACGGGGATGATATTTCAGATATGCCAGCACCATCCCCATCCGCAGCTTATGCGCCATCGACAGGTGCGGAAACCGCAGCATGTGCGTCGGGCTGTCCAGGGGATAGTTCGCGCCCCGGTGATGCATGACGGTCGAGGGCCGGTGGATCTCCAACAGATCGCCGGCGTCGATCGTCTCCGTCAGCCGCATAATATCGTAATCGTTGGTGAAGAGATGATGATAGAACTTCTCCAGCGGCCACGCCCAGCTTTCCCGTCCCCTGAAACCTGCCGCCAGCCCGCCCAGCTCCGGCCCGTTCTCGAAGATATGCACCTGCGCATTGCCCGCGCCTGCCAGCTCGTAAGCCGCAGTCAACCCTGCGACCCCGCCGCCAATAATGGCAATGCGAACTGCTCCGTCTTGCTGAGAACCCGTCAACGTTCTACCCTATCGTAAACTGCTGTTAAGCTGCGTATCGCTAACATTCGGAAAATTCCATTCAAAATGCAACACAAACAGGACGCCTTCGGTCAGAATCAAGTCGCTTCTACCCTGATTCCTGTGTTCTCCGCGCTCCTCCGTATTCTCCACGGACAAAAAAGGTGTTCTTCGCGGTCCTTCGCGGCCTTTCGTGGATCAAGGGGGTTTAAGGTGTTCTCCACGGTCCCTCGTGTCCTCCGCGGATAGCCCCAATGCGTATCACCGCCAAACAACCTGCCATGAAAAGAAAAACCAGCGCACAAAAGGCGCTGGTTTATATCCAATTGCAGAGCGCTGCCTTTCCCCGCCCAATACACTGCTCAGGCGGCTAGCGAGAGCGTTCCCAAACCGCTCAACTGGCGGTCGATCTCTTCCTGCGCATTGCTGTAGAGCCGCAACAGATCCGCGTCCGTTCCCTTGTACGTGCGGATCGTCTGCAGCGAGCAAAAAGCGCAGCCCCGCAAAAATTTATAATAGTTGCTGTGGCACTTCATACAGTCGCCCAGATTGATCATCATCAGAACAAAAGCCAGACTATCCGGGTGTGTATCAGGCAACACCGAAACTCGATCGACCAGTTCACGCCAGCTATCGCCGCGTAGATCCCGCAACGACGGGATCAGATAGGCCGGGAAGAACAACTCCGCCTTTCCGTCGAGTACCGCATCATTTACATCAACCATACGTTCTCCCTTCACTCATCCAACGCACTTCACATTGGCGCACAGACCACTGCCGCTGTGTCAACCGCGAAGCCTCACGCTTCAGCAAACGTCCTTTCCCTATACGTCTAAAGTATCGCCGGGATTCAGAATTGCGCATTCAATGTCGGTCTCGTCCATCAGCTTCTGAGCAAAGGCTTCGACATCCTGCTCAATCGGCGGGAATGTATTGTAGTGGAACGGGAGCACCTTCTTGGCTTTCACGAACTGGGCTGCCTGGATAGCGTCGTCCGGCCCCATCGTGAAATTGTCGCCGATCGGCAGCGCCGCCAGGTCCACGCCGCCCACATCCCCGATAAGCCGCATGTCATAGGTCAGGCCGGTATCGCCCGCGAAGTAGACGTCGGTGCCGTCATTGAAATGGATCAGAATACCCGCCGGATTGCCGCCGTAGCTGCCATCAGGCAGACCGCTGCCGTGATGCGCAATCGTCAGCTTGACCCGTCCGAAGTCGAAATTGTAGCCGCCCCCGATGTGCATCTGGTGAACGTTGTCAATCCCTTGCGCCATCAACCAGTCGCCGATCTCATAATTGCAGATTACGAGGCAACCCGTGCGCTTCGCAACCGGAACCGCATCGGCCATATGGTCTGCATGCCCATGCGTCAGGATCATCACGTCCGCGTCAACACTGTCCGCGGTCGCGTCGGCCGGCGCTGCCGGGTTGTTCGGCGCCAAAAACGGGTCGATCAGCAGGTTCGTCCCATCTGCGTCCACCCCGAATGTCGCATGTCCATAAAATGTAAGCTTAACCGTCATCACTCGATCCTCAAGTCTTGAATTTCAAGTTGCCAGTTCTTGGTAACTCCCCAATACTCGGCCAACCGGTGTTACTAAAATCTAGAAACTGACTACTAAAAACTGCCGTTCCTACTCGCCCGCATCCAGCTTCCGTTGCCGCGCCCGCTCCTGGGCCTTGCGCTTCAGCTCTTCCATGCGCGCCCTTTTGGCCGTCGCGGCATCATCATCGCTACTGCCGCCGTCTGCGGCCTGGGCCTGGCGCTGCGCAGCCCGTTCCTTGGCCAGCGCCTGCAGCTCCGCGGCCGAGCGTTTCGGTTTCGCAGCCGTAGCCGACTCGTCCGCGGCCGCCGCACTCTTGGCTGCTGCCCTGGCAGCTGCCTTGGCAGCCTTCTCTTCCTCCTGCTTACGCTTCTGCTCTTCTTCTTCCTTGCGCCGCGCCTGCTCCTCTTCGTACTGCGTCGGCCACAGCGCCGCATAGTACTCCAGCGGCACCGTCAGCTCTTCCATGTCATAGACAAGCTGCGGATTGCGATCATAGACCGCAAGCTCGTAGTCATGGTTCATCTTGATGGCGTCGAAGGGGCAGAACTCTACACAGAAGCTGCAACTCATGCACACCGCGGCGTCGATATAGAACTCCGAGCAACGCGTGACCGGTTTGCCGTTTTCATCGCTGTCGCGCACGATCCAGATACACTGCGGCGGACACACTTTGGCGCAAATGCCGCAGGCCGTGCAGCGGTCCTCGTGCTTTTCCGAGTCCCAGATCAGCATCGGGATATAGCGGAAGCGCTCCGGCAGCAGCCGCTTCTCTTCCGGATACTGGATCGTCAGCAGCCCTTCCTGATCGATCGGCTGTTGGATAATGCGGCGATTGTTGCCCAGCTCCAGGCTGCCCTTGTAGCGGTCGGGCACACTCTCGCGGTCATCCTCAAATGTATCCAAAGCGTGCTTCAAAGTCACGCCCAAACCCTTAAGAAGTCCTGTCCCAAACATACCTTAAACTCCTAAGTGCAGTTTTTAGTAGTCAGTTCTTAGTTTTTAGTAACGGCACTCCCAACACGCTTGAGCGGTCACTAAAAACCAGAGACTAGAAACTCAAAACTGAAGTTATCGGTCCACTTCGCCCAGCACAATGTCGATGGCGCCCAGGATTACAATCGCGTCCGCAACCTTGTAGCCGACGCTCATGGGGCCGAGCGCGTTCAGGTTGATATAGCTGGGCGAACGCACGTGATAGCGCCACGGCTGCGTCTTGCCGTCGCTGGCCAGATAGAATCCCAACTCGCCCTTCGGCGCTTCGATGCGGCTGTAGACCTGGCCTTCGGGCGCCCGCAGCGTGTACCCGCCTCTGCCGCCGAGCGTTTCCCCTTCCGGCATATCGCGCAGGGCCTGCTGCAGGATGCGCACACTCTCCTTCGCTTCCAACATCCGGATGTAATAGCGATCGTAAATGTCGCTGTTCGGCAGCGTCGGGATGTCGAAATCGAAACGGTCGTAAATGCCGTACGGCTCCGCCTTGCGAATGTCGTACGCCAATCCTCCGGCCCGGATCATCGGCCCGCTCACACTCAGCGAGATCAAATCCTCGACCGAAAGGTAGCCGACCCCGCGGCCGCGTGCCCTCAGGATTTCGTTCTCCGTCAGCATTCTGTCCAGCTCATCCAGCGCCCGCGGCAGCCGCTCGTTGGCCAGATAGGCCGCCTGCCCGTGCCAGCCCTCCGGCAGATCGCGCACCACGCCGCCAAAACGCATGTAGTTGCACATCATGCGCGCGCCCGACACGGCCTCGAACAGGTCCAGGATCATCTCCCGCTCTTCGATCGCGTAAAGCGCCGGCGTCTGCAGCGCGCCCAGGTCGTTGAGAATAAACCCGATCGACCAGGTGTGATTGACGATGCGGGTGAACTCCGCCATGATCACGCGCAAATATTCGGCCCGCTCCGGCACCTCGATGCCCGCCAGCTTTTCCACCGCCAGCGCGTAGCTCCAGTTGTTGCTCATCGAGTTCAGATAGTCGAGCCGGTCGGTGAACGGCATGTTCATCAGCCACGTATTGCGCTCGCCGATTTTTTCGTGATTGCGGTGCAGATAGCCCATCTCCGGCTCGAGCGCCAGGATCGTTTCGCCCTCCACCCGCGTCAACATCCGGAACACACCGTGCGTGCTGGGGTGATGCGGTCCCAGGTTGACCACGATGCTCTCGGTATCCAGGTGCGCCCCGTCGTCGTGCTGGGGAGCCTGGCTGACCGGCACATAGGCCACCGCCTGCTCCCACGAGTCCGGGTCCCATCCGGCAGGATAGGTCGTATTCTTGGCCCACGGCAGCTTGTCTTCCTGGAAGGCGTATTCGCCCTGCGGATGGCGGCTGCGGAACGGCTTGGCGTCCTCTTCGTAATAGGCCTCATGCCAGTCTTTGCGCATCGGGTGCCCGTTGAACCCGTCCCACAGCAGGATGCGCCGCAGATTCGGGTGTCCGTCAAACTTGACCCCGTACAGGTCGTAGACCTCCCGCTCCTGCAGATTCGCGCCCGGGTAAACCGAGGTGGCGCTGGGGATGGTATCGTCTTCCGGCACGCGCACGTGCAGCGCAATCGAGCCGCCGCCGCGGCTTGTGCTGTACAGGTTGTAGACGATTTCCAGGCGGTCGTCGATATCGGCGCGCAGCTTGCCGCCGTAGCCCTGGTAATCGACGCAGGTCAGATTGGAGAGAAAGTCGTAGCCCGACGCATCGCGCAGACGGGTCAGCACGTCGAGGATTCTATCCGGCGCAATCACAAATGCCGGCTCCGTATCCTCGGCCCACGTGCCCAAGACCGCGTCTGCCAGATCCTGTTCAAGCCCCAAATCGTTAGCGGGCGCTTCCGCCACAGCAGTTGCTTCCGTCATTCCACATTCCCGATATATGTCTGAATTCTATCTCTTGTGTTCTTAGTGGCCCGGCGCAACTCCCCGTTAGCCACTATCAACCGCCCTGTTTGGCTCGCCAGCGTCTCTTCGCCTCATCCATGCGCGCGATCGCCTTTGCGGACAGTTCCACTGGCCCGCGCGCCTCTCCTGCTGCGTCGCCGCCGGCCCCGTTGCTGGCTGCCGCTGCCCCGTTCGCCGCCGCCTTAAGCGTCGTATCCTTAATCAACTCCACCTGCCGCGGGTCGAAGACATCCGGCCCCAGCCGCGGCACCGGCACAAACTGCGACGAGTCCTTCTGATACCACGGCACCGACACCACGCTCTGGCGGTCCACCTTTTCGTGCATCTTCAGCAGACCGTAGATCAGCGCTTCCGGCGTTGGCGGGCAGCCCGGCACATACACATCCACCGGGATATACTTGTCGATCCCGCTGACCACGTTATAGCCCTCTTTGAAGGGCCCGCCGCCGGTTGCGCATGCGCCCATGCTCAGCACATAGCGCGGCTCTGCCATCTGGTTATAGATGCGCACGATCGCCGGCACCATCTTCTTCGTCACCGTGCCCGACACGATCATCAGGTCGCTCTGCCTGGGGCTGGGCCGCATAACCTCCATCCCGAAGCGGGCCAGGTCATAGCGGCTCGCGGCCGTCGCGATCATTTCGATCGCGCAGCAGGCCAGCCCGAACAGAAGCGGCCACATACTCGAGCGCCGGCTCCAGTTATAGATCTTGTCCACCGTCGTGATCAGGACGTTCGCCTCGAGCTCATCGGGAACGCTGATCTCGTCGTGCAGAAAGGGTTGAAGTTGGTCCTGTTTAAGTTGCTGAAAATTGGGCGGAAGAGATGCCATGCCGAAATCCCTGTCAAATGCTCTCGCGACGCCAGCCTATCGACACCTGCAAAGCCGGAGCCGCGTAAAGATTAAAAACGGAACGCCCCATGCGTCCATTTGCCCACCTTACTCCAAATATACCCCACTGCCGGAGGAAAAGCAAGTGAATTTCGTTACAAGTGGATTATATAGCCGAAGATTAGACGGGTCAAGACACACTGGCAGCGGGGATGCCACCCAACCGGACCGGATGCGCCCTGTTTTCAAATCTCCTGGTCTAGTGATTGGGGGGGCCAGGCACGCGGAGCACGATTAAGCCAAGTGGAGTGTCACTGCTTGTGCATTTAACCAAGCATTTCCTCCGTTTACCCACGTGTTGCCTCGCTCATTCTGTCTGATCATCTCCTGTCGGTGTACCGCGCGTTGACCGAGCTTCTGCGTCGAGAGAAGCTTCTATCGTCACCGAGGCCCGCAACTCTATCGCCTTCCGAGTTTGGGCCAGCTCCGCTGCCAACAGTTCCTCGTCGGGCAAGGCAATTCGGTACTCTGCAGCCAGGACCTCGTTCGCCAACCCCTCTAGTGCATACCGTGCCAGCGCTTCGTTCTTCTCCGAACAGAGAATCAGTCCAACCGGCGGGTTTTCCCCCTCCCTTCCCCAATGCTCCCGGGCATAGTTCAGGTAAAAGTTCATCTGTCCCGCGTCCGCGTGGGTAAAACTTCCGATCTTCAAATCGATAACAACCAGACACCGCAGACTCCGGTGAAAAAATAGTAAGTCGACCCGATACCATTCATGACCGACGCGCAGGCGTTTCTGCCTACCCATGAAACAGAAGTCGTTTCCCGAATCCAGGAGGAAGCTCTCAAGATGATCGTAACTACTAAGCCATATACAGTGCCTGTCTTGACCACCCCTCTATCCCTGCCGCCATTCATGCTATCTGATTGCGTATTCGGTTGGCGGCAGCCAGGTTGCTGGAGCCGCACGGCTGGAATGCGCACACACGGTCGCTGAGCGATGGTTTTGGAGGGGGGCGTTGCGGGGGCGCAGCCCCTGCACAAGGGAGGGCCGAAGGCCCGACCGCCCAAAATACAACAATGTGGGGAGAAAGAACACCTTTGCTCCCCTCCTACAGGTTTGCGAATCAGTTGCGGCGTAGTAGTTAGAGATGATCTATCAAAGCCTCCTCCAGGTCACTCTCGGCGTACTCATCTTTCAGGTCGAGAAACTCAAAAATGAACGGGTCTTTTATCGCCTCTTGTGGGAGCAGGTGATCTTCCGGACGAGGTTCTTCCTCCTTCGCCAACATGGCCGCCTTGTTCTTGGACAGTGCAGTGCGCTCGTAAAATAGGGAATTGATCTGCCTGTTAAGCTGACGAATCGACCATCCTCCCCGCAATGCCTCTTCCTCATAGAATTCACGCGCATGCACGTTTTTGACCGTCAGCAACCGCACGTAGGCAGACCAGGGCAGAGGGAAAGCTGTGAGAAGTTCCTTCAACTGCACTTCGATGGAACTGCCATTAGATTTGCCAGACACCGTCTGGAGAATCTTGTCTGAAGGGTAGGTTATGTAGAAGAGACGCATGTTATGAAGGTTCTGACGGGAAAACCCGCGTCCAAACAACGGCGTCAAGTCATTCGCCAGTCTTTCAATGAGCGCACTCCCGTAGGCAGCCCGCTCCTCACCTGATTGCTCGAACTCAACGATACGAAGTCCGATCAACCAATAGGTGGCAGTCATCGCAGCATTCACCGAACGCGTGGCCGATTCTCTGGCGGCATCGATAATCCTCGACACGTCGCCAAAGATCGCTTGATACCGATCGTCTTGGTCGCCGGCTTCGGTTATCTTCCTCTCCACTTCCCGCTCCTCTCGTCGTAGCGTGCAGTCGCCAACGCAAAGATATTCATCGGCAGTTGTGTTCATGTACACTTCACTGATGCTGTTACCATCCTGGGAAAACTAATTACTGGCGACAACTATCGAAGTGATGAGCCTCACCGCCAGTCAGAAGGCTCGCGTGTCACCTCTGTCGAGCCTGGCTGCGCCCCTCCGTCGTCCTCCTCCCCAACCCCTAAGTCCGGCAACCGTTCCATAATCCCCACCGTCTTCAGGCTCACTGTGATCGCCTTCCCAATCAGCCCCACGATATACTCCGGGGCCTTGCCGATGCAGGATGTCTCGTATGCGCGTTGGACGAGAGTTTATGAGAGATCATGAGCGTTTACGAGCGTTATCGTGTTGACTGAGTTGCAGTTCATGGGATCTGCCTGCTGGGCTGTGACTGGGGTCCTGCTGATGCAGGTTGTCTCGTATGCGCGTTGGACGAGAGTTTACGAGAGATCATGAGCGTTTACGAGCGTATTCGGGTTGACTGCGCTGCAGTTCATTGAATTTGCCTGCTGGGCTGTGACTGGGGCCCTGCTGATGCAGGTTGTCCCGTATGAGCGTTGGACGAGAGTTTACGAGAGATCATGAGCGTTTACGAGCGTATTCGGGTTGACTGCGCTGCAGTTCACGGGATTTGCCTGCTGGGCTGTGACTGGGGTCCTGCTGATGCAGGCATTCTCATCTGTGTGTTGGACGAGAGATCATGAGCGTTTACGAGCGTTTTCGGGCTGTCTGAACTACAGTTCATGAGATTTGCCTGAAGGGCAGTGAGCGGGGCCTTGCCGATGCAGGCATTCTCATCTGTGTGTTGGACAAGCGTTCATGAGAGTCCACGAGCGTTTTCGGGTTGTCTTAGCTGCAATTCATGCAGTTATTGTGATGGGCTGTGATGGGGGCCTCCTCAGCGCTGGCGGGCCCGTTTAACTGTTTATGTGCGTTGTACAAGAGTTGGACGAACTCTACCATGGTGGGACGTCTAATGTCGGGTCAAGTCGGGTCGAGTAGGTATAAGTCGGGTCAAAGCGGGCGAATTTTTTTTCTGGCAATTGGTGTCGTTACGCTTTTGCATCGGTTTTTCCGTTTCCGGCGCCGATTCCCGGTTCTGGGAACCTCTCCCCGACTCTCACAGACGCCGGACTCAAGCCGGTCAGCTGGCGGTTGGGGGGCCGGGTGTCGAGTCCGGACGCTTGAGGTCGGGTTAAGTAGAGCAAGAGCGGGCAGTTAACGGACTTGAAAGGGCCCTCCCTCGCCTTCAGATTCCCAGCCAGTGGGGGTCATGTGTTCATGATAACGATACGCTCTCGGTGATGCCTATTCGTATTTCGGTACAGGGCTATTATATCACCGTTCTTGATGCAATTTCCCTGTTTTCCAACCCAATTCAGATGCAATGGCCCTGGGACTTATGCCCCGGACAATCGCACCCAATTTCGGAGATTAGCGTAGTCATCAAAGGGCAGCCACATGGGTCGTGCCTTCCGCAAGCGGGGACCTACCCGAGTTTCGGGGACCGTTGACATTTTGGGGAGGCCGCTGAGAATCGCGCTGAAACGGCAAGCCGGCAGTACTGCCAGGGATTTTTCTCGCTTGCGTATTGCAGTAGACAGAACCAATCGATCGGCGAAGTCATGCGAAGGGCGGCGAAGAACACCGAAGGCGTAACGGATTTTCTGTGCGCGGCCCTTGGCGGAAGAGCACTTTGCTCCCGCAAATCGCTTTGGTGACAAACGTCAACGGGTACTCGTCATTACTGGATTCACTTGCCCGGGTTCTGGCCGCGAAATGTCTACAAATGTCGCGTAATGTATACAAATGTATACGTATGTCGCGCCAATTTCAGTTTTTTGGGACGCTATTTTGCGTCTTACCGAACAGTTCCTCGCCGTCCCTGATGGATACCGAGATGACGTTTTGGGTACATTTCACAGCGTTTCAGCTGATGGCTTTCACCCGCAAGTTTTCTTTGGGCGAGAGCAGTGGCTTCTCAGTTCGTGCGCCTCGAATGTCCACAATGTGGGCCCGTCAAGGGTACTTCTTGGATTCAGGCAGCCTTTCGAGGCCTTGTCCGAATTCGATGCAATTATCCTGGGTCAGGTCGACCCAAGTCGACCCAAGTCGACCTAAGTCGACGGGATTTCTTTTTTTTGGACTTTTTTCTTGATTTCGCAGACGTTTCCTCCAGCCGATTCAGGCAGCCTCACGAGGTCTGTTCCAATTCGTTGCAGTTGCCTTGGGTTAGGGCGGGTTGCGACGGATTATGACGGACTATGACGGCGTGTTTCCTCTTTTTCGGCCCTTACATGCTTGAGTTCGCAGACGTTTCCTCGCCGTCTTCTATAGGTATCGGAAGATGAAGAATGGGCAACTCACAGACGTACAGCGGCCCTCCTTCGGCATCAGATATTCTTTTGGCGAGAGTCATGGCTTCTCAGGGTCAGAGGAAACGAAACTCATTTCGAACACTATTATAACACACGATTTGGGCCCACATGGGGCTTCTTTACCCGAATCTGGAAGCCTTACAAGATTTATGCCCAATTCGATGCAACTGGCCTGGCGCCAAGGTGCGCCCGCGACTTCTGACCTCCTTCTGGCATTATTGGTTCTCGTACCCATCGAACCTGCAGTATAGGATGGGGCAGCAGGCGTTCCTGGATTACCGCGCAATGAACACCGCAAATCGTGAAAATCTATATTTTTCCGGTACAATGGGGCAATTCGCTACTCTTCAAGGGAGGGACCGGTAGCCATCTGTCGGTCCCTGCACTCAGATTTCACCCCTTTGTAAACCGCCCGCGAAACAGGATCATGGCATACCAACATATTCTAGATAATCGGACCCACACCGTTGCCGACTACTTGCGAAAGAATCTGCAGAGCGCCGATGCTTTCCGCCTCGTATCGGCCTATTTCAGCATATACGGCTACGCACAACTGGAGGAGGCTCTGGACACTGTTGACGAAGTGCGCTTTCTCTTTGGTGATCCGGCCTCGGTAGAAGACGTCGACCCGGGCAGCGCAGAGCCAAAGTCATTTGACGTGACCGAAAAAGGCCTCATCCCCAACCATGCCCTGCAACAGAAATTTCTCGCTGAGCGCTGCGCCGAATGGGTAGGCCGCGACACTGTTAGTATTCGTTCCATCGCCCAGGCAAACTTTCTGCATGGTAAGCTCTACCTTACTTCCCCGCCGATTCGCAGCCTTGTCGGCAGCTCGAACTTTACCCAGCGCGGCCTCGGCGCCAGCACCCGCGCCAACATCGAGATCAACCTTGCCAGCGGCGATGCTGAGACTTACGCTGAACTGCGAGAGTGGTTTGACCTTATCTGGGCCGACGTCAAGCTGACCACCGACGCCAAGCAGCAGGTCCTGGATGCCCTTGGTCGCATTGCCAGGGAACATGCTCCTGAACTCATCTATTACAAGACGCTCTACGAGCTCTTCCGTGCCGATATCGAAGCCCGGCTCGCCCAGGAAGGCCGCATAGGCGATGTGGAGCTAGGCGACACTGCAATCTGGAACACGCTTTACCAGTTCCAGAAGGACGGCGCACTCAGCGCGATTACAAGGCTGGAACGCCACAATGGCTGCATTCTCGCCGATAGCGTAGGACTGGGAAAGACCTACACCGCGCTGGCGGTGATAAAGCACTTCGAGTTACGCAACGAAAGAGTCCTAGTGTTGTCCCCGCGCAAACTGCGCGAGAACTGGGCGCTTTACCAAGACCATACTAGAAATACACGCAACCCCTTCATCGATGACCGCTTCGCTTACACTCTTCTCTCCCATACCGATCTTTCTCGTGACGGTGGTAAGGTCGGCGACATCGATCTTGCCAACTTCAACTGGCAGAACTTTGATCTGATCGTCATCGACGAGTCCCACAACTTCCGCAACCACCAGGGCCAGCGCTATGAGAGGTTGCTCAATGAGGTGATTGGCAAGGGTGTTAAGACCAAGGTCCTCATGCTTTCGGCTACCCCGGTCAATACCTCGCTGATCGATCTGCGCAACCAGATCTACCTGATGACAGAGAATCGCCAGAACAGCTTTCGCGAAAGTCTGGGTGTCTCTGACATCGGCGGTCTGCTGAAACGGGCGCAGACCCAATTCAAGCAGTGGGAGTCGCAAGCACCGCTCAATGGCAAACGGAATAAGAGGGAACTCCTCGACAATTTGGGCAGCGACTTCTACCGGCTGCTCGGCGGCGTTTCCATCGCCCGCTCTCGGAGGCAGATCGAGGAGTTCTACGCTGCCGAGATAGACCGCATAGGGCGCTTTCCAGACCGAGAGAAACCGGTAAACGTCTACCCTCCGACCGATCTGGAGAAGAGTCTGTCCTATAAGGAACTGGCAGAGCTTATCAGTGAGTTCACGCTCTCGATCTATCGTCCATCAGACTATGTAGTCAGCGACAAGGGCTTGCAGCAGTTGGAAGAGGAGAAAAAGGCGCGCAACTTTAATCAGGCCGACCGTGAACAATTCCTAATCGCCATGATCCGCACCAATTTTTTGAAGCGACTGGAAAGCTCGGCGCATTCCCTGACCCTGACCCTGGAACGTACCATCGGCAAGATCGATGCGCTGCTGGAAAAGATCGACCGCTATGAGAGCCGCCAGAATAGGGAAGACTCCCAGGCCGACATCCTGCCGGACGACGACGAGGATGACGAGGATTTTTTGATCAACCGCGCTCGCCATCCCTACAACCTGGCCGATCTGGATCTGTGCAAATGGAAGAATGATTTGCTTCAGGACAAAGAGACGCTTAGCGACGCCCACGCCAGCGTCGCGCAGATTACGCCGCAAAGGGACGGCAAGCTGGCGCGCATCATACAGCAGATCAAAGATAGAGCCGTCAACCCGACCACCGATCGCAATGGGCTTGAGAGTCGTAAGCTGCTGGTCTTTACGACGTTCAAAGACACCGCTGAATACCTTTACAACAATCTGCAGGACTTGGCGGGTAATCTGAGCCTGAACATGGCTATGGTCTCGGGCGATGCCACCCTTACTGCAGCAGTCCCCAACAACTTCAACAGCATTCTAGACAACTTCGCACCGGTAGCCCGCGGGCGCGGCGACACTGACAGTGGCTGCGACATCGATCTCCTCATCGCGACCGACTGTATTTCTGAGGGACAGAACCTGCAGGACTGCGATACCGTTCTCAACTACGACATCCACTGGAATCCCATCCGTATTATTCAGCGTTTTGGCCGCATCGACCGCATCGGCAGTCAGAGCGACTCGGTGCGCATGATAAACTACTGGCCCACGGAGGAGATGGAGGAGTATCTGCGATTGCAGACACGCGTAGAGGCGCGCATGGCGCTGGCCGACGCCGCCGCCAGTGGGGACGAGAACCCACTGGAGAACTACGATGGCATCCAGGGGGAACTCAACTTCCGGGCGCAGCAGCTGAAGCAATTGCTGGATGAGGACCTCGATCTGGATGACCTAACCGACGACGGTGTTACGATGAGCGATTTTACGCTCGACCAGTTCTTTACGCAGCTGCTGCATTACCTGGAGAAGAACCGCGAAGAGCTAGAACAGACCGCCCTGGGCGCGTACGCCGTGGTCGACAGCGAAAAGGATACAGGCGTCATCTGGGTACTGCGTCAGCGCAATGCCAGCCAGGACAATCAGACCCAAGTCGCCAGCCCCGTTCACCCTTTCTATATCGTCTACGTGCGCGACAGTGGGAAGATTCGTCACGGCTGTGCCAGCGTCAAACATACCCTCGATCTGTTTCAGCAGTTGAGTCTCGGCAAGACCGAGGCAATCAACAAACTGTGCGACGACTTCAACCGCGAGACCGAGAACGGTGCCGACATGGCCGCATACGACAGCCTGCTCAACGTGGCCGTCGAGCACATAAGCCAGGCCCACAGCAAGACGCAGACAACTGGGCTGGGTCTGCAGGGATCGGGGGATTTCAAACTGTCCAAGGCCAGCGAAACACCTGACAGCGCCGAAGATTTTGAACTGGTGACCTGGCTGGTGATGCTGCCGCGGGGACAGGACTAAGAAACTGGAAGCATGGGGAGACGACGATGACGACCGGCAACATTTTGAACGAGGTCGAAGCAGCCCTGGCCAACATGACACAGGGCGACTTCGTAGACTCAGGGCGCCGCCTGCTCGGAACGTTGGGGTACCATAGCGACCGTACACTGGACCTGTCCGGTTCTGTTGACGACTTTATAGCCGAATTCGCCGCTCCCAATCCGAACACGCAAACGGAGACACGCTTCCGCGAGCGTGCGGCGTCTGCGCGCATTCTTTTCCAGTATACCGACTCGGAAATCTCTGCGGCGCAGCCTTCATTACTCGAAACAGGGGGTTTCGACAAAGGCGACGCTCGAAGCTTCATGTTTATCGCTGTCGAGCTGCGCGACGAGAGCTATCCTCGCGGCGCTTATGTCGAACTCACGCGCGAGATTAACAAACGCCTGGTCGTGCCCGTCGCTGTGCTCTTTCGGACCGCCGCCGGTCGACTCAGCTTGGCCTTCGTGCACCGCCGTCCGCATAAGCGCGACAGGAGACGCAGTGTGCTTGGCAGTGTCTCTTTGATCCGCGAGATAGAGCCCGCCAAGCCCCATCGCGCCCATCTGGATATCCTCGAAAAACTCGCGCTGCCCGAACGCCTGGCATGGATGGACATACACCGTAGGAAGCACAACTTTGACGGTCTACTCGACGCTTGGCTTGACGCGCTCGACACCGAGGAACTGAACCGCAATTTCTATAAACAACTGTTTACCTGGTTCGAGCGCGCGGTCAATGAGGCGAAGTTCCCTACCAAGCAGGCTAGGACATTGCGAGCCGAAGAGCACGTCATTCGACTCATTACTCGCCTGTTGTTCGTCTGGTTCATCAAGGAGAAGGGGCTGATCGCGCCGGAACTGTTCATCGAGGAGCAGATCGGTCCACTTCTGCGCGATTACGACAACGAAAACGGGGATTCCTACTACCGGGCGGTGCTTCAAAACCTATTCTTTGCCACCCTGAACAGCGAGATTGGAGATCGTGGCTTCAGCAAGGAAAGCAACGTAACACACCGCGATTTTTCTCGTTACCGCTACAAGGCAGAAATTGTCGACCTCGACAGGCTGTTGGAACTGTTTGCCCAGACGCCCTTTATCAATGGTGGGTTGTTTGATTGCTTGGACAGCTTTGAATCCACCAGCGAAGGCGGCTACCGCATCGACTGCTTTACCGACAATCTGATCGAACCCAGGCGTAAAGAGTTCGGGATCCTGTCGATCCCCAACCGTCTTTTCTTTGACGACAAAGGCTTGATCAGTCTTTTCGACCGTTTCCAGTTCACGGTCGAGGAGAACACGCCCGCCGAGCAGGAGGTGGCGCTGGACCCGGAGCTGTTGGGCAAGGTCTTTGAGAACCTGCTAGCTGCCTACAATCCGGAGACCCGAGACACCGCGCGTAGGCAGACCGGCTCCTACTACACCCCACGCGCTGTTGTCGACTACATGGTGGACGAGGCGTTGATTGCTTCGCTGGCACACAACTGCCCGCCGGCCAACGGCGACACCAAGTTCTGGAAAGAGCGTCTGAGCTATCTACTGGACTATGAGGACGCTTTCGACGACGCCCATGAACTCTTTGAGGACCACGAAAAAGAAGGCCTCGTACGCGCCATCGCCGGTATCAAGTTGATCGACCCTGCGGTCGGCTCGGGCGCGTTCCCAATGGGCGCGCTGCACAAGTTGACCTTGGCTCTGCGCCGCCTCGATCCCGATAACCAGCGGTGGGAAAGCCTGCAGAAGGAACTCGCCGGTAAGCGTGCAACCGCCGCCTTCGACACACGCGACCAAGCCGAACGGGACGCTGAACTAGAGGAAATCAGTGCCACTTTTGAGAAGTATCGCGGCTCCGATTTTGGACGAAAACTATATCTGATCCAGAACAGTATCTACGGCGTCGACATACAGCCGATCGCTTGTCAGATCGCCCGCTTGCGCTTTTTTATCTCGCTGGCTATAGAGCAGGAACCCGGAGGGGAGATTGAGGACAACTATGGAATCAAGCCCCTTCCCAATCTGGAAACCCGTTTTGTGGCTGCCAATACTCTGCTGAAGCTGGACACATCCGGCATGCAGATGAGTTTGACGACCCCAGAAGTAACCCAACTGCAAGAAGAACTGAACGCCAACCGTGAGCGCCACTTCCACGCCACCACGCGACAAAAGAAAAAGGAGTGTCGCGACCACGACCGGGAGCTCCGGGACAAGCTGGCGACCGCCCTCCAGCAAGTCGTCGGCCTGCCCGCGGCCGACGCCGCTAATATCTCGGGCTGGGATCCTTACGACCAGAACACCCAATCTAACTGGTTTGACGCTGGTTATATGTTCGGTGTCGCAGAGGGCTTCGATCTGGTAATCGGCAACCCGCCCTATATTCAGCTACAGAAGGACGGCTGCAAACTGGGAAAGCTCTACAAGGACGCCGGTTACACCACTTTCGCACGAACAGGCGACATTTACCTGCTTTTCTTTGAGAAAGGCTGCCAGTTGTTAAGGCCGGGGCAAGGCTTTCTCTCCTATATTACTTCCAATAGTTGGCTGAAGGCCGAATATGGCAAGCGCTTGCGTCGCTACTTCTCGGAGCATCACACGCCGCTACGGTTATTGGAACTGGGAAAGGACATCTTCGAGAATGCAATCGTCGACACTAGCATCCTGATTGTACGCTCGGGCATGAGCGGAGAAGTTGGCTTTGCCGTAGATGTGGACCGCCTCACTGACAAAAAATTCCCTCCAGAACAGAATGTGTGGGGGCCTTTACGCTATGAAGGTGAAAGACCGTGGTGCGCGCTTTCAGCCATCGAGCAGGGCATTATGGATAAGATGGAAGCCATCGGTACACCGCTGAAAGAGTGGGATATTGACATTTATCGAGGAGTGCTAACCGGTTACAACAAGGCATTCATTGTCAATGATAGGGTAAGAGCGACGTTGGTAGCTGAGGATCCGAAATCCGCTGAAATTATAAAGCCAGTCCTGCGTGGACGCGATATTCAGCGTTACCAAGCGCAATGGGCGGGTCTGTGGATGATTGCAACGTTTCCTTCGCTTCACCTGGACATCAATGATTATCCTGCAGTCAAAAGGCATCTGCTGTCCCACAACAAGGAAAGGCTGGAACAGGCTGGAAAGAATCTTGCCGATGGAAGCAAATCGAGGAAGAAAACTCCACACCATTGGTATGAACTACAAGATACTTGTGCTTATCATGCACAATTCAAGAAGGAAAAATTGTTTTGGATGCATATGTCGTCACGGGGAAGATTCGCTTACTCAAATTCGGAAATTTATTGCAACCAAAAGGCTTTTTTCGTGACTGGGCATTCTCTATTGTACCTATGTGCCATTTTGAACAGTACACTTGTCACATGGCTCATGAGAAACACGGCCGTAACAACAGGTATGGGGCTTACTCAATGGGACAAGTTTGTTGTGGAAAGAATCCCCATCCCTACAATTACCGTTTCGGAGCAGCGCAGTTTCGTCCATTTGGTTGAGAGCATCCTGTCAGTGAAAGCAGACAACCCATTAGCTGAAACGACTTGCCTCGAGAACGAGATTGATGAGTTGGTCTATAGCTTGTACGGACTGTCCGCTGATGAGACAGTACTCTTAGATTCAATTGAGAAAAGACATAGACAAGCAAGCTGAACCCTTGTGTGCAGGACTAGAGGCAACTATATAATTGTATCAGCTATAGATTGTATCTCTCTCGGAGTAAGCTCAAAGAGGCTATAGACTCTCCTATTGATCTCGTCCTCCAGATCAGTCACATCAGCCCCCACATTGGAGGTCATTTCCAACAAAATACGATCTAACAAATGGATGAAAATATGCTGCTCTTCTCCAACTAGTATAGGGATAGGCAAGCGTTCTACAGTGAATCTTACCCATCGAGGAACCCCCATTCCAGAATTCAAAGCGGAATTCCTCATATACCAGGTGATCAAATCGGAATTGAGCACGGCACACAAGTATTTTAAAGAGGAACCTGATACCATATACGCAGTATTGGCACAGAACATTGTCCTATTCTCGTACGCAAATCGACCTCGCTCCGTTAAATCCATCCAGAACAGCTTTTCCTTTAAGAATTCATCGTGATAAGCACAATTACGAAGATTGAAAGGCGTCCGGCCTTGGTCTTGCCGCAATTCGAGTCTTTCATAGAACGCAGTCAGATGGGTCTTGACGGCAGGATAGTCGTCAATGTTGATAGGTGGAACATTCCCGTAACCGTTGTGCGTGTCGATAAGCCATAACTGCGCCCACTGCGCTTGGTAACGCTGAATATCCCTTCCTCGCAGAATTGGCTTTATGATTTCGTCAGACTTGGAATCTTGAGCAATGATTTCTGCTCTCATCTCACTGTCTATGACAAATGCTGTGTTATAGCCGGTCTTTATTCCGTAGTTAATGTCAGAACTAAGTATCACAACCCTGTTTTCATTCTCTTGTCGACCCAAGGAGAACTATACTCTGGAAGTGGCGAATGACTACATCTACCTTGAGCAAGACCAGTTTTTCTGAGCAACTACGGAAGGCAGCCTTGGCGCACAATACACGTATCGCCTACGAAAAGGGGTGGCGGTGCTTCGCTAATTACTGTCGCCGACAGGGAATCCAGCCACTCAACGCTATGCCAGAAGAAGTTGTCGACTTCTTTATTGAGATTGCAACGCAACCTAGCCCGGCAAGCGGGATAATACTGTCATTGGGAACGCTGACACTGTATCGGAGCGCTATCAATAGGCGCTTTTTGGACGCAAACAAGGCGTCTCCCACAGCCCATTCGCAAGTAAGCGTTGTACTGAAAGGATTGGCCCGCCTGCGAGGTGGCACCACGCGTCAAGTCAAAGCTCTTCGCGAGCACCATATTGCCGCGATGCTGAGAGCATGCCCTGATACGCTCATTGGGCGACGTGATGCTGCATTCCTCGCTATCGGCTTTGCCGCCGCACTGAGACGTTCTGAACTGTGTAACCTTAGTGTTGCTGACATCGAATGGGTTCAGGGAGGCCCACAAGAAGATAGCCATTCAGGAATCGTTATTCATATTCGTAAGTCGAAGACGGATCAGTTTGGTGCCGGGCAACGGGTCGCCGTACCGGGAGGGAAGAAAATCAAACCAGTTGCGTGCCTACGCAGTTGGTTAAGAAAATCCGGCATCCAAGAGGGATATCTGTTTCAAACGATGCGCAAGAATGGTTCTCTGACAGGATCACCACTACACCATAGCGATGTCCCGCGCTTGGTTAAGCGCTATGTAGCAGCAATCGGTCTGAATCCTAAAGATTTCTCAGCACACTCATTGCGGGCAGGGTTTGTCACAAGCGCAGCAGCCCACCACGCACGACTCGACAAGATCATGGAGATCACGAGACATACCAATCCTGCCACCGTAATGAAATACATACGCGACGCCGATGCGTTCACCGACCATGCCGGAGCCGGATTTCTCTGAGTCAAATTAGAGTGTGGTGACGATGTAGACGAAGCCACGAGATTCAGTGAAAATGCGTCAGATTTCTAAGGATAAAGGACATGACAACAAAAAGACCAAGACTCAACCTCGAAATGATAGGCGTTCCTCTGGGTGCCGTCCTCACGTTGGCGGAAAATGAGAACATCAATTGTGTCGTTTGCCAGCAGTCCCCAGCGCGGGTAGTGTACGAAGGGGAAGTGACAAGTCTAAGCGTTTCCGCGCGCCGGGCATGTAAATTGGAATTCCCCGTACAAGGGTCGCTTTACTGGAAATATGAGGGGGAAACCCTTCAGGAGCGTAGACTACGATTTGAGGTGTACCACTCTGGAGGAGACAGTTAGGAACGCAGACGGTACAACTGCCAATGTATATCCCGCATGGCACCAAGATCTTCGCTCAGGTTGCGGTAGTACTTGCGTGGTTGTCTTGCCTGACTTTACGCAATACGCAGGCCGAAAGAAGCGTTTTATTGAATTGAACGTGTATTAATTTCCGCGCCAATCTCAATCCGCAGCCCTACGCCAGCATAGAGTCGGCCCTCGCTCGCCAGCTACCGCCGCAGAACCTCCAGCTCCACCAGCAACTCCGAGACGTCCACCCCAAGCACCCTGGCAACTGCGCTCAGGGTCTTGTACCTTGGCGTGTGCTCTCCCTTCTCCAGCCGCACCACGGTCACCCGCTTGATGCCGGCGGCACCGGCCAGTGCATCCTGGGTCAAACCTGCAGATTTGCGCAGCCGCCGGATGCGCAACCCAAGCGTTTGCCTTCCCTGCATGGCAATGTCCTCAATCGCCGGCCGCCGGTAGGTAGCGTTACAATAGCAACGGGCGAAGTCCCAGGGAATCTCGACGGTGGCGCCTTGGGTCGTATTCAGAACCAACTCGTAGGGGCTGGGCAACTCCACCGCGGATAAGGCCGCACGCTCTCCGATCTCAGGAAGTTCAGAGTAGGGAATGAGCCCCATGGCCCCGTCGGCGAAACCCAGCTCGATGCCCTCTTCCAAGAGGCTGGCGATCGTCATCATACGGTTTGCGTTCTTGACGAGAACGGCGTCAATCATCGGTTCCCTCCGTGAAATGAATCCCACGTCTTCCCGATCACTTCGGCATGCCTGGCACTGGTCCTCATGCTGTCCCTGAAGGTTCCAAAAAGGGGCGCGTCAGCATCACGCACCTCTCTTCCCTCCCCCCATCCTCGCCGCAACCGTGCCCGAGCAGTTCCCCCAGTCGGACACCTCTGCGCCGGCGAACCGTAGCCCCCGCACGGCAGCAGTAAAATGTCCGCGAGATCCGTCGCGCGCCGCCGAACCGAGAATGGTAACTGCAAAGTCATATACAGTGCCTGTCTTGACCAGCCCTCTGTCCCTGCCGCCATTCAGGCTATTTGACTGCGTATTCGGTTGGCAGCCAGGTTGGTGGAGCGGCACTGTTGGAATGCGCACACACGGTCGGTGAGCGATGGTTTTGTAGGGGGGCGTTGCGGGGGCGCAGCCCCTGCACAAGGGAGGGCGCTTGCGCCCGACCGCCCATAAAAAAGTCGAGATTCGGGAGAGCACCTTTGCTCGCCTCATTCAGGGTTGCGAATCAGCTGCGGCTGCGTAGTTTCCGAGAATGTTCGAATTCAGCGCCCTTTAGCGGGCTGTCGCAAAGCTACACAGTGTACTGGGCGATGGTCTCGTTCAGGTTGTCGATCATCTCTTCGAAAGTCTCGTGCGGGTCTTCACCTTCGTTGACGACCTTGTCGCGGGCGTCGCTGAACTCGGTGATCCACTCGATCCAACCGACCCACTCCCAGGGGGTGGAGTGGGTGAGCGAATCGATGCAGACGGCGGCGTTGTCATCGGGCCGGAAGCGCGCGGCGGCGGTCAGCTCGGTGAGGCCGGGGAGATCGCCGGCCATCTCGTGCCAGACTGTCTGCGCCTCTTCATTGGTACCGAAGACGACCCAGCTCCAGGCCGCTTCCGCGTAGGCCGCGGCCGACTGGCTGACGACCCAGAGCCAGTGGGAGCCGGCCGTATAAGGCTGCTGACCGGCGGCGCGCGCAGGGAAAGGGACTATGGTGTAGTCGATGTCGGGAACAAGGTCTTCCAAGATGCGCCGGTAAACCGGATGACCGATCTGCATGGCGGATTTGTCTAAAACGAACTGCTCTTCAGAGCTCAGGAAGGACAGGAAGTCGTCGTCGCCGGTCTGGGCGGAGAGGTTGCAAAACCAATTGAACAGTTCGAAGATGGCAGGGTGGTCCTGCCAGACCAGCTGATTGGTGGCCGGGTCGATCCAGGTTGCGCCGTTTTCTTCACGCTGGAGGTACTGCTGGAAGAGGATGGTGAGCCAGGCGCTGGCATAGCCGGTCTGGCAGCCGATCTGTGAAATCTTGCCGTCAGCCTGCGCGGTGAGGGCCAGGGCCTGGCTGAAGAGCTCCTCAAGATCGGCGAAGGGGGCGGCGGGGTCCAGGCCGGCCTGCGCGTAGAGGGCGTTGTTGCGGAAGATGACCAGCGTCTGCACGTCAACCGGCAGGCCGTAGTAGCGGTTGTCTCGCTTGGCGCGTTGCACGGTCCAGGGCAGATAGGTTTTCTCGATCTCGGCGTTGCTGAGGAGCAGCTCGCTGACAGGGAGGATGTGGCCGCCGGCGATGTGATTTTCGGCCAACCCCATGGGGATGCGGTAGGTGTCGGGTGGGTCGCCGGCCGCGGCGCTGGCGGAGAGATGGTCCCAGTAAGCGTTCCAGGACACCGGTTGAATGTCGATCGTCAACTCGCTGTTCTCCTCCTCGAACCGTTCTTTGAGCAGTTCGACGGCGGCCCGGTGACCTACGGAGAAGGGTTGCCAGTGGGAAAGGATTTCGCCTTCCGCGTCGGGCGGCGGCTCGGTGTCTGTGTCGGCCTCTTCGAGCGGTATCAGAGGGAGCGTGCATGCCGCCAGCGCGGCCGCGGCCGGGCCGGAGACGGCGAGCCGTAATAGCTGACGGCGGTTCCATCGTTCGTCTGTCATTATGTTTATCTCTTTCGGGCTGCCCCCAGGTTTCGCACCCCGCAACGAGAGCAGCCGAGTGAATGCATACGGACGCGGCGTCCGGCCCCATTCGACGGGGGCCGGACGGATGAAGCTAAGCTATCTGCCTGGGCGCTCCGCGCACTGCCTGGCCGGTGCCGATGTCTGCCACACAGCTGATGTCTGCCACACAGGTGAATCAGATGAACTTGCCCGCTTCTCTTTGAAGGTCGAACTGCACCCAAAAAAGGGGAAAGGGGTATAAGCATACATTAATGGTGTGATCTTTCTGTGACTTTTGCGCATTTTTTTGTGCCTCTTTCATGCCGATTGTGGCAGAAGCCGAAAACACACCTTGCCAATTTGTATCGTTCGCGCGTATATTTAGGTTCTACTCTTCGTCCGGAACGGACACGGAATCGCACACAATCGAATAAATCGTTACTTCCTCTGCTCTGGTTGCTGTCTCTACCTTCGGGCTGATACAGCGCACCTGCGCCGCACACAGACAGATCTCAAACGTCGCGCGGAGAGACAGAGAAATGACGAAAATAGACGAACTGGTTGGTGAGATTGAGGCGCTGCGGGACCGACTCTCCAAGCTGAGCGAAGCCAATCTGCGCATCAACGGGAGCCTTGACTTCGACAATGTCCTGCACGAAGTCCTGGAGAGCGCGCGCTTGCTTACGGACGCCCACTGCGGGGTGATTACCGTTCTCGACAGGGCGGGAGAGGTGGAGGAGTTTCTTTCATCGGGCCTGACGAGCGAAGAAAACGAGCAGCTATGGGTGTTGCCGGAAGGGCAGCGCTTTTTTGATTATCTCAGCGCGATTCCGGTGCCGCTGCGCGTGGACGACGTCTACAGCTTTTTCAGGTCTCAAGGTTATCCTGAATTCCAGGTGCTCGCAGAGGTGGGTTCCAGCTTTGCGGGGACGATCTCCTTTCTTGCCGCGCCGATCCGCTATAACGGCGAGGGCCTGGGCTATATTTTCCTCGCCAAAAGGGAGCCGGGGCAGGCGTTCAGCCGCGCTGATGAAGAGACGCTGGTGATGTTTGCGTCCCAGGCGGCGCTGGTCATCGCCAACGCCCGCAGATACCGCGAGGAGCAGCGCGCCCGAACCGATCTGGAGGTGCTCATCAACACGTCGCCGGTGGGCGTCATCGTCTTTGACGCCAAGACCGGCGTTCCGGTTTCGTTAAACCGGGAAGCGAGCAGAATTGCGGGAGAACTGCTCAATCCCGGCCAACTGCCCGAACAACTGCTTGAGGCGGCGACCTTTCGTCGCGCCGACGGACGCGAGCTATCTCTCGAAGAGTTCCCCTTGTCACGGGCGCTCAGCACCGGCGAAACCGTGCGCGCCGAGGAGATCGTCATTCAGGTGCCGGACGGGCGGCAGATTGTCACCCTGATAAGTGCTACGCCCATCTACGAAGAGGACGGCGAATTGGCCTCAGTCATTGTCACTGTGCAGGACATGACACCCCTGGAAGACCTGGAGCGGCTGCGGTCCGAATTTCTTGGCATGGTGGGTCACGAACTGCGCATGCCCCTGGCGGCCATCACAGGATCGGTTGTTACGTTGCTCGACGGCTCTCTGGAACTTGATCAGTCTGAAATGCGCCAGTTCTTCCGCATCATCGAGGAGCAGTCCTACTTCATGCGCGACCTGATCAGCGACCTCACCGACGTTGCCCGCATCGAGAGCGGCACCTTGGATGTCGCGCCCGAGCCGGCAGAGGTGGCTGACCTGGTAGACCGCGCCAGAAACATCGTTCTGAATAGCGAGAACGAGAACAATATTCACATCAACCTGCCGCGCGATCTGCCGCGTGTTCTGGCCGACAGGCGGCGCATCATGCAGGTCCTGAGCAACCTCTTGTCCAACGCGGCCCGACATTCGTCTGAGGGGTCAGCCATTCGGGTGACGGCGGCGCATGAGAATTTTCATATTGTCATTTGGGTCGCAAATGAAGGGAAAGGGGTGCCGACCGAACGTTTGCCCTATCTGTTCAGAAAGTTTTCCCGCTTCGAGATCGAGGGCAACGGCCGCGAGAGCAAAGGAGCCGGCCTTGGCCTGGCCATCTGCAAGGGGATCGTGGAGGCGCACGGGGGACGCATCTGGGCAGAGAGCGACGGAGAAGATCTGGGCACGCGTTTTGTCTTTACGCTGCCTGTGGCCCAAGATTCGGCACTTGTCGAAAAGGCCGCCGATAGCAAGCCGGGTCGTGTGCAGGTGCAAGAGAGGGCGTCGACACGGATTCTTGTGGTTGACGACGACCCGTACTCGCTCAGAAACGTCCGCAGCGTGCTAATGCAAGCAGGTTACAGCCCGATAGTGACTGGAGACCCGGAGGAGGTCCCCACGCTCATCAGGGAGAAACGCCCGCACCTGGTGCTGCTTGACCTGGTGATGCCCGGTACCGACGGTATCGAAATGATGGAAAAGACACCTGAGTTGGCCGATCTTCCGGTTATCTTTCTGTCGGCCTACGGCAGGGACCAGACAATTGCCGATGCCTTGCAGAAAGGGGCTGCCGATTATCTGGTAAAGCCGTTTTCACCCACGGAACTGGTGGCGAGAATTCAGGCCGCGCTGCGGAAGCGCGTCGCGCCTGACCCGCATTCACAGCGTGAACCCTACCGGTTGCGCAACCTCACGATCGACTACGCAGAACAGGTCGTGACCTTGAATGATCATCCGGTTCAGCTGACCGCGACGGAGTTCAGGCTGCTCTATGAGCTTTCAGTGAACGCCGGCCGGGTGATGAGCCATGACCAACTGCTGCGACGGGTCTGGGGTTTGGAGGTGTTGGGCGACGCAAGGCTGGTGCGTTCATTCGTCAAAAAACTGCGGCGCAAGCTGGGTGATGATGCCAGAAACCCCACTTACATTTTTACCGTGTCGCGTGTAGGTTACCGTATGGCAAGAGCTGAAGAGCAGGAGGGGATGGGGCCGTGACAGGGGAAATCTTTACGTTTGGCCCCGATGACTAGACCACGAAGCGGGGAAGATGAGGTCTATTATACGCCTTAGCTCGCAATTCAGCTCTTGTGCCGAGCTCGTTCGCTACCCCAGGCCCCCTAACAGACGCCCCTCACAACCCCGTGATGTACAAGAGAACGCACCGCAGAATCCAGCACATCCCCCTGCTTCAACGCATACCCGTCCCGCGCCATCGGATTCACCTTCAGCGTTCCCCAGTCTGCCACAAACCACGGAAACCGCTGCGCGCTCGCATACGGAAACAAGGCCGCGCCCGCCTGTCTGCCCGCCGCGATTGTGCTTGAGAAGTCCACCTAAAATCTGGGACAAACCTCATCTTTCTTCCAGGTTGGCCCTCTGTCTCTTATATGAGACAATAGATGTATGGAAGTCCTTCAGACCGAACTTTTCGCGAAGTGGCTCAAAAGATTGCGTGACCTGCAGGCCAGAGCCGCAATTTTGACCCGCATTGAGCGTATCCAAGATGGCAACTTTGGAGACAGTAGTTCGGTTGGTGGCGGGATTAGCGAACTCCGTATCCACATCGGGCCGGGGTATCGCGTCTACTACGTGATCCGACGTCGCAAAGTGATGATCTTGCTCTGTGGCGGGGATAAGTCGAGTCAACAGAGAGACATAAATCGAGCGCAGCAGATTGTTAGTGAACTTGATGGAGGCTCAATAAATGTACAGTAGGAAAAAGACTTTCACGGAGGAGCGATGAAACTAACGAAGTTCGACGTAGTCGATTTCTTAGACAGCGATGAAGCACTAGTGGAGTACCTGAACGCTGCGCTAGCGGAAAACGACCCGAAGTACTTCGCCAAGGCGCTCGGCAACGTAGCACGCGCCAAAGGGATGTCCTCTATCTCCGATATCAGTGGAGTAGGGCGGCAATCCCTTTACCGGGCACTCTCGGACGAAGGCAACCCCCGGATTGATACACTGTTCAAAGTCCTGGAAGCCTTGAACATCCGGCTTTCCATCGCGGTGAACAGGTGACAGCCTCCTTCAGTTCTCTCTCTGTTGACAGAATAAAGTCCTCGCTGTCCTGGCAGCGGGGACTTTGTCATCCCGGATAAGAGCAGGCCGCCAGTATTTGCGCACTAGGCGAACGTCAGAGATCACCTGGGCAACCCTCGCTCGTTGTAAAGCAGGTCCCTGTGCTCGACTGCAGCCGGCCCCGGCGCAAGCAGGGCGGCGCAGCGTTGGCCGATGGTATGTAGTTCCTGTGCCAGTACCGTGGCGTCCCGTTTTCGCTGCTCGCGTTCCAGGCGTTCACGTAAGGCAATCGTCACTGCGGCGGTTGTGGTTTCACCCGTCAGCCGGGCCAATTCAGCGGCCAGCCGGCAGGCCTCAGCGTCGCTGATATTCAGACTCATCAGTTGCCTCCAGCAACGACATACTCAGGCCGTCCTGCTAGGACGGCCTGAACTGAAAGATTCTATTTGCGTCCGAAAGGCAATAAGCAACAACCAGAACGCTTCCGAAATTGTGGTGGTGGAAGATGAACTCCAGAGTGCTTAGCAATAGCGTCTTGCGCCGCAATTAGATCGTTTACAAGACCGGACGTGCTTTCGTAGTCAGATATCTTAACCCGTCTTACCTTTTTCCTCCTCGCAAACAAGAGCGGGAAGATTTCCAACCAGATAGAGTAATACTGGAGGCATTGCTTTTCTGTGCCAAAGATCTGCCCGTAAGGCCCTCATAGCGACGCATGGGTAATGCGCTTTGCTTGCCCATTGACTCGCTTAGCTGACTCAACCTGTTGGCGATTAAGTGATACAAGTATCAGATCGTATTTCTTATGCCGCTTCATGGCTGTCGGCGCGGCGGCGTAAGGTCATCGGTTCGTGCCTCAGGGGCGAGGAGCAGCTCCTTCAGGTCCGGCTTGGTCATCTGCTCCAGCCTGCGCCATTGCTCGATCGGAATGAGCACAGCAGTTTCGACCCCGCGTCTGGTCACGATCTGTGGCCCTTCGGCGAGCGTGGTATCCAACAACTCGCTAAACCTCGATTTGGCATCCTGAACCGACCATCTCTTGCCCATCATTCGCTCCATATGCTATTAGTCTGCCTAGCCACCAGACCGAGTAAGATTGGCACCTGTGGCAAGTTGGCGAAAGGCTTGCGTGCATCCCAATTCACTGTCCCTCTCCAACAAACGCCCCCCACAATCCCGCCACATCCGCCTCCTCCGCATCCCCGTCATGCACGACAAAGCGCACCGCAAAGTCCAGGACGTCCCCCTGCTTCAATGTATATCCCTTGCTCGCCATCGGATTCACCGTGAGGGTTCCCCAGTCCGCCACGAACCAGGGGAAGCCCTGCGCGCTCGGGTACGGAAACAGCGCCCCGCCCGCCCGCCTGCCGGCGGCGATGGTGCCTGAACAGTCGACCCAGTCGGACACCTGGCCGCTGATGGCGGCGGCCCCGGTGTGGCCCTCTGAATCGACCATGGTCGCGCCGCTGGTCACGCGCAGCGGCTCTGTCATGCGCAGACCGAAGTAGGCGTGCCGGGTCGGCCCGATGTGCAGGTCCCACTCGGCCGCGCGCAGCTGTGAGCGGACGTCGAACAGGTTGGCAACCTTGCCGGGCCGGATGTCGATCGTCCGCGTCTCGACCGCCAGTGTGCGCCGCTGCGGCGCGCCCCACTCGATCGGACCCTGCCAGTGCAGCGTCTGCACCAGCTGCAGATGGTCGGCCGCCATCTCTTCCGCGTCTACGTCCACGCCCAGGATGCGGCCCGGGGCCCGCCCCTGGAAGATGTCGTTGACGTAGAAGTTATAGTTGGCCTCCTCCAGCGCGCCGCTGGAATAGGGCAGGTAGCAGTTGAAGTGGTCGGCGCCGATCCACAGCGAATTATGGTGCGGATGGTCGAGCGGCGACTCGCTGGTCACGGCAAAGCCGGCCGGCGTATAGACCGGGAACAGGTAGGCGCGAAACGCGCCCTGGCTCAGCGCGGTGAGGTCCTTGCCCTGCCAGCGCACGTTCAGCCGGTGCGACTGCGCCCACGCTCCCTTCGGCAGCGCGACCTGGTCGCCTTCAAGCGAAAAATTATGCAGCCGGCTCTGATCGTCCATGGCTCTCCCTCCAATTCTCAGCTTTCTTCATCTGACTTCGTGCCCTTCGTGGATGACCAACTGTAACCGCTTGCCGCCGCCACTACAAACTATTGAATTCGGCCATGCAGGCCCAGCACACGATCCGCACTCCAACAGACTTGCTCCCCACCCTCCCACTGATAAAATGGGGGAACGGCAGTGGTTAGTGGTCAGTGGTTAGTGACAACGGCGCCGTTCCATACTGGTCCGCGAAATGGATATGGCTTTTTTGTTGCCTGAGAGCTAGAGACTGATAATTTTACGGAGGGAATCCGAAGATGCAGAGCGACGCTAAAACCCCAGAAGAATATTTGACCGAACTGGACCCCACCAGACGCGAGGCCATTTCTGCCGTCCGCAGCGTCATCCTCGACAACCTGCCCGATGGTTACGAGGAAGTCATGCAGTACGGCATGATCTCCTACGTCGTGCCCAGCAGCGTAGTCCCTGAGACCTATAACGGCCAGAAGCTGATGTACATTGCGCTCGCTTCACAGAAGCAGTACATGTCTCTCTACCTGACCTCCGTTTACACCGACGATTCGCTGTCGGACTGGTTCAAGGAGCGCTATCTCGCCAGCGGCAAGAAGATGAACATGGGCAAATCCTGCGTTCGTTTTCGTAAGCTCGAAGACCTGCCGCTCGACCTGGTCGCCGAAGTCGCCGCGCTGACACCGCTTGACAAGTTTGTCGAGGAGACCGAGTCCTACAGATCGGGTCAGAAAAGTAAAAAGTAGATTCCGCGCGTGGATCCCTATATGTCGGGCCTTTGCAATATGCCCTTTGGCCCGACGAAAAATGGTCTACCGCGTAGGATTCGATCCGTCGCCTACAATCCTGTCCAACCCTTAAATTCCAATAGTCACAGTTCGGACAAACGCTCGTGCTCTTCACGGGTGCATCTGGAACTGCAGGGGAACTGCGGGGGAACTGCGGGGGAACTGCGGGGGAACTGCAGGGGTTAGGGGGCAGCAGTTCTTAGTAGTCAGTTTCTAGTTTTTAGGTAACTACTAAGCCACAGTAGTTGACCAGCCAGTCATCCTTGGAAGCATTCAGGCTCTTGGTGACGGAACTGGTGTGCAGGGCGCCGTCATGCTCGCCAGCCGACAGGTTGCGAAGAAGGCACACGGTCGGTGAGGCATGTTTTTGTAGGGGGGCGTTGCGGGGGCGCAGCCCCTGCACAAGGGAGGGCGCTTGCGCCCGACCGCCCATATGACAATCATGAGGAGAGAAGGAACACCTTTGCTCGCCTCGTTCAGGGTTGTGAATCAGTCGCGGCTGCGTAGTTACGTTGTATCTAAGAATGCCCCAGACCCTTCAGGCGACTTGTCTTTGAGACGCAGATACCGCACAATTACTCCTGTCCAGTACACACATCTCTCCAGGTAGTTCACACAGCCAACACAACCGCGTCCGCGCGTAAATGCAGAAGGAGAAACGCAGTATGACCAGCTCACATAGTCAGCCCTTTGGCTGGGCCCTTATCGGTTGCGGCAGCGTCGGCAGAAGTCATTCCCGGTGGGCTGTCGGGACATCGGATATCGACGTGCACGCCTTCTGCGACATCAATGAAGAGGCCGCCAGCAGCTACTACGAACAGTTCGAAGGGCGCTACTACACGACGGACGTGGACCGTATCTTTGCCGACGACAGCATCGAGATCGTCACCATCGCCACCACGCACGGCACCCACGCGGAGCTGGCCCTGGCCGCGTTGGCGGCCGGCAAACACGTCTACCTCGAAAAGCCGATGGCCATGACCACGGCAGACTGTCTGCGCATCTATGAAGCGATGCAGGCGGCAGGCAAGAAGCTGATGATCAACTTCTCCATCCGCTTCTCGGGGGCTGCGCGCGCTATCAAGAGCCGCATCCAACCGGCCATGGTGAGCCATGCGCAGGTCATGCTCGGGCGTGAAGACCTCACGCGCTGGCAGTGGCTGCCGGGCATCGGCGGCGGCCCCCTCTTCGACGTCGGCGTCCATCTGGCCGACCTGGTCTGCTGGATGCACGACTCGCCGCCGGTCGAGATCTCCGCCACCGGCGGTCAGGTCACCCATCCCGGTCAGCTCGCCTCGCCCGAGATCATCGATACTGTCGCCGCCACCATCCGCTTCGCCAACGGTTCGGTCACCACCTATCTGATGAGCGACGCCGGCTTCAGCGAGAAGCTCACCAAATGGTTCTTCACCTTTAACGACGGTCAGCAGAGCGCTGTTCTCGACAAGCATTTCAGCCGCGCCACCATCACCACGCCCGATCCCGTCAGCGGAGAGCTGACCACCGAGTCGTTCTCTCCGCCTTTCATCGATCGCATGCCCCTGCTGGTCGATGCCATCCGCAACGATACGGAACCCTACGTGCCGGCCTATGCCGGCATCGTCGCCACACTGGTCGTCGAAAATCTCATCAAGTCGGTCCACACCGGACAGCCGCAGAAGGTTGAACTGCCGCCCCAAATAGCGAACCGGTAGTGCATCCAAAACTGGCGCCTAAATGGCGAAGCGGCAGCGCATTCACCAGCGCTCAAAAAGCGAAGCGGTAGTGCATTCATCAAAGCAGGAGCCACAAACATGACAGCAGTTCGTGTAGCCCAATACGGAACCAAACACGCCCACGCCGCGGGCAAGCTGCGCGCCATCATCGACAGTCCCGACGTCGAGCTGGCCGGCGTTCTCGAGCCCGACGAGGAGCGGCGCCGGGCCATGGCCGCGGCCGACGGCCCCTACCAGAACGTCAACTGGTTCGGCAGCGAGAGCGAAATGCTCGAGGACGACACCATCCTCGCGGTGGCGTCCGAAGGGCCCACGCATCACGGTCTCGACCAGACCGAGCGCTGCGTGCAGGCCGGCAAGCATGTCTGGTACGACAAGCCGGCCGGCGACGACTGGGCCCAGTGGCAACGCACAATCGCCGCGGCTGAGAAGCAGGGGCTGACCGTCCAGATGGGCTATATGTTCCGCTATCACGCCGGCTTCCAGCAGATTGACGAGTGGGTGAAGTCGGGTTTTCTGGGGGACATCTTCGCGCTGCGCACCCGCATTGGCACGGCGATGGACGAACAGGCGCGTCGCGACGTCAGCCGTCATCTTGGCGGCGTATTCTACGAGCTCGGCTGCCACATGCTCGATCAGGTCGTCTGGCTGCTGGGCCGGCCGCAAAGGGTGACCGCATTCCTGCGCAACGAGACCGGCCTGGTCGAAGAATGTCCCGACAACACCCTCGGCGTCTTCGAATACGAAAGCGCGATGGCGCTCGTTGATACCTCGGCCATGGAGACGCGGCCTGCTGCGCGGCGCTTCGAGGTCTACGGCAGCCGCGGCAGCGCCATTATGGAACCGCTCGAACCTGCGACAGAGATCCGGCTCTGCCTGACCGAAGCGCAGGGCGGCTACGATGAAGGGGATACGATGGTCCCCATCGAGATCCAGACGCGCCAGGGGCTGTACGACCTGGAACTAATTGATTTTCTGAAAACCATCCAGGGGAAACAGCCGGCTGCCCGCCCGTACTCACACGAGCTCCTCGTGCAGGAGACTCTCCTGCGCGCGACCGGCGAAATCAAGGAGTAATAGACCAGAAGCAAGGATTGAGAAACAAAAAGGAGTGAGGACGATTCTCGCCTCACTCCTCTATACTCTCTCCTCGGTTTTTCTCACTTCTCTTCACTCGCTCCTCTGCACTCACTACTCGCGCTTCGGCCACATCTGCGGCCAGAACGGTCCTGCGAACGGCTCTCCCTCCTGCGCGTTCGGGCCCAGGAAGACCAGGTTGGGATGGTACTGCCGCCCGGGCAGATAGCTGGTGTCCGCCGGCATCATATGTGAGATCAGGCACATGCGCGGTTCCCAGGTCAGGTTGGGGCCGGAGCCGTGCAGCGTCAGCGAGTGGTGGAAGCTCACCTGGCCCGCCTGCATGATGCACGGCTCGTCCAGCCAGTCGCCGCTGATGTCCTGGTTGGCAAAGCGGGCCTGCAGGCCGTCCAGGTCCTTCTGCGCGAACGTATCGCTGTCCTCCAGCAGTCCCCATTTGTGCGAACCCACGATCGTGCGCATGCCGCCGTTCGTCAGGTCGGTGTCCTGCAGCGCGATCCAGGCCGTACACATATTTGTGGTGCTCGACGACTTCCAGTGGCCGTAGTCCTGGTGCCAGCCGATGTTGCCGGCCGTCTCGTCCTTGCCGTCGGGGCCGATGCCCGGCTTGTAGACGGCCTGGTCATGCCACAGGCGCACTGTGTCGACGCCCATAAAGCGCGCGCCGATGGCGCCGAGCAGGGGGCTTGTGGTCACATTGCGGATCGCATTGCTCAGCCAGAACGCGTTGCACTGCTGGCGCACGTCCGGCGAGCCAGGCTCGACCGCGCGTGCGCCGTACTGCGACGGGATCTCCGAATCGTGCTCGCCCTGCCACATGCGCTCCTGCGCCGCACGCATCTCGGCGATCTGTTCTTTGCTGTACAGCTTGGGGCTGACCCAATAGCCGCGCTCGCGGTACTCGGCGAGTACGTCAGGGGTGATCAGCTCATCAATGTTGACGCCGGCGACGATCGTCGGCGTCTGTGTGGTAGTTGCTTGTGTCATTCTTCGCATCCCTCCATGGTATCAGGCCGTCGCGGGCCCTTCCGATTTCTATCCCTTCACCGCGCCCAGCGTAAGCCCCTTGATCAGATTCTGCTGCACCAGCATCACCAGCAGGGTGGGGGGCAGGACCGCGACGGTTGCGGTGGCCATGATGTCGCCCCACTCGACGTCCCGTTCTCCCAGGAAGCCGGAAAGGAAGACCGGCAGCGTCGTTGTGCCGGGGCCGCCAAGCAGCAGCGCGAACAGGAACTCGTTCCAGGCGAGCAGAGCCGCGAAGACGGCGGTCGCCGCCAGCCCCGGCGCAATCAGCGGCAGTATGACGCGGCCCATCGCCTGCAGACGCGATGCCCCGTCGATCCACGCGGCTTCTTCCAATTCGATCGGCACCTCTTCAAAAAAGCTCTTGAGCATCCATACCGTAAAGGGCAGGTTGAAAACGGTGAAGATCAGTATCAGGCCGATGTGCGTATTACGTAAACTGAGTGAGTTGAAGAGCAGGTAGAGCGGTACGATGAAAACGATCGGAGGCATCATGCGGGCGATGATCAGCGAGAAGCTCATCACCATCGATCCTTTGAAACGGAAGCGGGCAAAGGCGTAGGCCGCCCACGCGCCCAACAAAAGCGAAAGGAGGACCGTCGTGCCCGTGATGATCAGACTGTTCTGTACCACCTTCACAAACTTCGGGTCGGTAAAACTGCTAATATAGTACTGAAGCGTAGGCCAGAAAAACAGTTTGGGCGGAATCGAGAACGTGTCCACGCGGGTCTTGAAGGAAGTGGTGACCATCCAATAGATCGGAAAAAAATAGAAGATCCAGACAGCCGCCACCACAAAGAACATGGCGACATTCCGTATCCGTTTGAGGTTGTTTGCGTGCATGATGGACTGTCTCATTGGAAACCAATTTCAAGTCGAGCAGAGGCGGCGGCTCTGCCGGTTACTCCTCGGTTAGCTGGACTTCTGCCTGGCGCACTACCAACATGCGCAGATAGAAGATGCAGATCATAAGCGTAGCGATCATCAGCAGGATCGACGCGGCCGAGGTAAAGCCCAGTTTGAAGTGGCGGAACCCCCAGCGATAGATAAACATGCTGATCACTTCGGTCGTCGTACCGGGGCCGCCGGCGGTCAACAGGAAGATCAGGTCAAACGTGCGCAGCGAGTCGACCGTGCGGAAGAGCAGCGCTACAATGATGACCGGCGTGATAAAGGGCAGCGTGATCAGGCGAAAGACCTGCCAACCGCTGGCGCCGTCGACTTCCGCGGCCTCGATTGTTTCTATAGGCTGTGCCTGCAGCGCGGCCAGCAGTATCAGCACCATGAATGGGCTCGAGCGCCACACCTCGGTGGCGACGACGGCATACAGCGCATAGTCCGGATCACCCAGAAAAATCGGCGGATTCGCGCCCAGAGTTCGGATCAGATACGGAAAGATACCAAACGCGTCATCATACATCATGCGCCAGATGAGTCCCGACGCGAGCGGCGGCACCATCAGTGGCACCAGCAGCCCCACCCGCAGCCACGTACGTCCCCTGAACTCCCGGTTGAGCAGCATCGCCAGGCTGAGCCCGATGATGAACTCGAACAGGACCCCCACCACCGCGAAGCGTAAGGTGACCCAGACCGACGTCCACATTTCGCTTTCAATTTCCAAGAGATCGAAGTAGTTCTCCAGCCCCACCCATTTGAACGGGACTGAACCGGTCAGGATCTTGTTGGAAAAGCTGAGGACGATCGCATATCCGAGCGGATAGACCAACAGCCCGAAAACAATCAGGAAGGTTGGGGCGATCAGGATATAGTGGAGGGGCAGACCCAACAGCCGGTTGCGCTTTTCGGCGCCAGCTGTACGGATCTGCCCCTGTTGACCTTGTGAAATGCTTCCCTGTTCGAAGGAGGCGTGCGGTTCGCCGGATGTCATCGCAGCCCGTTTCCCGTGGTCTCGCGGCCGGTTATCGACTAGCTGACATAGCCGCGTTCTTGGCGCAACTCCAGAATTTCGTCATTCATCAGCTGGGTTGCTTCATCCGGCGTCTCTTCTCCGGTGATGGCCGCGTTGATGTGCTTGACCATGATATCGAAGACCTCGTTGGTCTCCTCCGTGCGCGGCCAGCTCAGACCGATCGCCATGGCATCACCCATCGTCTTCAGGTAGGGGTTGATGGCCTGGACTTCAGGGTCTTCAAACAGATCTGTCAGGGTGATGGCGTAGCCCTCGCTCACATACTGGCGCTGGATCTCGGGTGAAACCAGGTAGTGACAGAGCAGATACGCGGCGTCCTTATTCTGTGAGTAGTTGGAAACCGCGATGCCGTGGCCGCCCAACGGCGTGCCTCCGGGTGGCGCGGCAAAGCCCATCTGACCGTTCACCGGCGAATCCTCGGCGATCAATCCTGGCAGAATGCCCGGCCACTGGATCTCCATCGAACATGTGCCCTGTGTCACCGCTTCCGCGGCCTGCACAATATCCCAGGAGATAGCCGCCGGCGGCGAGATCTCCGGCAGTTTCACTGCCATGATCTCCATCGCTTCGAACCCTTCATCGCTGGCAAATTGCGGCTCGCCCGAGTCGTTATAGAAGCCCTTATTCGCCAGCCCAAAGAAGATCGCGGCATACGTGCACATCGCCTGGATCTGACGGCCGCCCATCAGCGCGAAGCCGTACTGGTCATCGTGCGTCAGCTCCATGCCGAACGAATGCACCTCGTCCCAGGTCACGGGCGGCGCATCCGGATCCAGACCGGCCGCTTCGAAGTGGGTCTGGTTGTAGGGGAAGATCATGGCGTCGCCCAGCCACGGCAGGCCGTAGAGGTCGCCTTCCCATTTGGCGTACACTTCCAACACCGCCGGGACAAAGGCGTCCAGGTCGATCGGCGGGAAGGCAGGGTTGTTCACATACTCTTCCAGCCGCAGCAGACCGTCGGTGGCGATAAACTGGCCGAACCAGGCGAAGTTCAGGTCGATAATGTCGTAGGTGCCGCTCTGCGACCCCAGGTCCAGGAAGGTCTTGTCATAGACCTGGTCGTAGGGATTGTTCTCCCATTCCGTTTCGATACCGGTCAACTCCGTAAAGCGAGCCGACGCGGCCTCATTCACGGCCCAGTGGCCGACGCCGCCGACCGGGACCCGCAGCAGTGTGCCTTCCCACTGGCGGCCCACTTCCTCGTACGCGGCTTCAAAATCATTGGCCGCAACCGATGCCTTCGTCACCGCAGGCGCCTGTGACCCGGACGCCTCTTCCGCCGGCGCCGCGGCCGGTGCACAGGCAACCACAGTGATCCCGGCCACCGTCAAAGCGCCGGCGCGCAGGAATTCTCGTCGACTGGAGCCTCTTCCTTCTACCGTTCTACCCATTGTGTAATTCCTCCTCAAGGTGAGTTTTTATGGACTTTTCGTTTCCCGTCCAGACCGGTCGGCCCGGCGCCAAAATTGGAAACGCAGGTTTTTTGCAAGTCGTCTAAACAGCCCGGCCGAGCCGCGGCGAGGCCGCTTGTCGTCACCAGCTACTAGGAACTGACCTCACACTCGCATCCGCAGCATCGGTTGCTCGAAGGATACATCCAGATACTCCATATCGCGCAGCGACCTCGTGCCGGGGTTCATGAAGTGGATGGCGAAGGCCCGGCGCTGGCGGTCGGTCTTGTTGGGCGCGGTGTGGTGCAGGGTCTGACAGTGATGGAGCGTCACGCCGCCGGCCGGCAGTGGGACAACGACCGCATTCGAATCGTCGACCTTGTCCCCCAAATCGAGCAGGGCGTTGTTGTCGGCGAGCCGTTCGTGTTCCTGGGAGCGGAAGTGCGTGCCCGGCAGAAACTGCATCGCGCCGTTGTGAACGTCCACGTCGTCCAGGGTCAGCCAGCAGCTCACCAGGTTGGGCGGCGAGCAGCGCCAGTAGGCGTTGTCCTGGTGCCAGAGCGCGGGGCCGCCGTGCCGGGCCGGTTTGTACAGGGCCTGGTCGTGGAATAGTTGGATGTTCGGCCCAATCAGGTCCTCGACCATATCCAGAATGCGGTCGTCGTAGAGCAGGCGGCGAAAATGGATATTGTATTCGCACATCTGCATAATCTGGAGCATCTTGGTATCGCCGATGGCATGGCTGCGAAACCTGGGATGAAGGCCGCTGTTGGCCAGTTCAAACTCGTGATCATACTCCCGGCGCAACAGCTCGACTTCGTCATTCTCCAGTATCTTGCCAATGCCCAGGTAACCCTCGGTCCAGAAGCGGTTGACCTGCTCTTCGGTCAGCGCCTTGCGCACTACCGCTGTCTTGTCCCCATTTGCGGTCTGCATTGTCTGTCCTCCAGGAATCGATCCTGCCCGGCTGCCAAAACAGGCAGCCCCGAACCGTTGGTATTAGATTACTGCCCGAGACTCGGCCGCTTGCCGTCACTAAGAACTAAGAACCGACTACGAAAAACTAAGTCACACCCGCATCCGCAGCATCGGCCGCTCGAACGACACATCCAGATACTGCATCTCGCGCAGCGACTTGGTGCCGGGATTCATAAAGTGGATGGCAAATGCCCGCCGCTGCCGGTCGGTCACGTTGGGCGCGGTGTAGTGCAGCGTCTGGCAGTGGTGCAGCGTCACGCCGCCGGCCGGCAGCGCGATCACCGCTGCCTTCGACTGCTCGATCTTGTCGCCCATGTCCAGCAGGACGCTTTCGTCCGTCGCCTCGTCGTGATCTTCAGAGCGGAAGTGGGAGCCGGGGATAAACTGCATCGCGCCGTTGCGGATGTCCACATCGTCCAGCGTCAGCCAGCAGCTCACCAGATTGGACGGGCTGCACTTCCAGTACGCGTTGTCCTGGTGCCAGTGGACCGGCCCGCCATGGTGCGCAGGCTTGAAGAGCGCCTGATCGTGGAAGAGCTGGATGTTGGGCCCGATCAGGTCCTCGACCATATCGAGAATGCGGTCGTCGTAGAGCAGGCGCCGAAAGTGGATGTTGTATTCGCACATCTGCATGATCTGCAGCATCTGCGTGTCGGCTTGATTCTTGGCCTCCACGTCGTCCGTATCGCCGATCGACAGGTTACGGTAGCGCGGATTGCTGCCGCTGCGCGCCAGTTCAAATTCGCGATCATACTCCCGCCGCAACAGGTCGACTTCGTCATCTTCCAGGATCTTGCCTATCGTCAGGTAGCCGTCGATCCAGAAGCGGTTGATCTGTTCTTCGGTCAGCGCCTTGCGGTTGGTCGGCGCCTCGTTTCCGTTTGCACTCTGCATTGTCTCTGCTCCACAGTTTTCTCGGGATTGGCTTTATGCAGCCTTGGACGGCCGGGTCCTTGTTCCAGGTTACTACCCAAGTCCCGGCCGCGTGCTGTTACTGAAAATGTAACTACTAAGCCATATACAGTGCCTGTCTTGACCAGCCCTTCATCCATGTCGTCATTCAGGATATCTGATTGCTTATTCGGTTGGCAGCCGCCATGCTCGCCAGCCGACACTTTGCGAAGAAGGCACACGGTCGGTGAGCGATGGTTTTGGACGGGGGCGTTGCGGGGGCGGAGCCCCTGCACAAGGGAGGCCGCTTGCGGCCGACCGCCCATAAAAAGTAGAGAGTTGAGAGAGCACCTTTGCTCGCCTCTTTCAGGGTTGCGAATCAGTTGTGACTAAGTAGTTTCCTGAAAACCAAAGACTAACTCGCCCTAACGTCCGGCCAAGCCGGAGAGGGCGACGCCGGAGACGAAATACTTGTTGGCGGCAAAGAAGACGACGAGGACGGGAACAAGCATCAGCGTGGCGACGGCCATGATGAGCCGGAACTCGGTGAACTGCTCGTCGCCGAAGTAGCGCAGACCCAACGCCAACGTGCGCGTCTCCTCGCGGTTGGTGAAGATCAGCGGCGACATGAAGTCGTTCCAGTGGTGAATGAACGAAAAGACTCCCACAGCCGCGACCGCGGGCTTGGTCAGCGGCATCGTAATCATAAAATAGATACGCAAACGCGAAGCGCCGTCGACAACGGCCGCCTCCTCCATCTCGACCGGCAAGGTCATTATGAACTGGCGGATGAGGAAAATGTAGAACGCCCCGCCGCCAAACCAGAAGGGCAGGAAAAGCGGCCACAGCGAATCGAACAGACCCATATACTTGAAGAGCAGAAAGCGCGGGATCAGCGTGACAGCCCACGGCAGCATCATCGTGGAGAGGGTGAGCGCGAACCAGACTTGGCGCCCATAGAAGGGGATACGGGCGAAGGCGTAGGCAGCCATTGAGGCAGTGAGGATGGTGCCGAATGTGGCGAGGAATGTGACGAGAATGCTGTTGAAGGTGAAGAGCCAGAAGGGCGCGCGATTCCAGGCGATACCATAGTTTTCCGGGTGGAAGGAGGAGGGGATCCACTCCGGCGGGTAGGTGAATTCAGCGCCGGCGGGTCGCAGGGAGGTCATGATCAGCCAGTAAAGCGGCATCAGCGAGATCACGGCCCCCAACCCTAGCAGAAAGTAGGCTCCGAGCTTGGCGGATATGGAAGCAATATACCTTTCTTCTCGTTCTACCAATGCATACCTCCAAAGTGGCGGTTCATGAATCGTGGATAGTGAGCACAACCGGCCACCAGCCACTGACTACCGTTGTTCTAACTGGGTGCGCTGCCGCTCTCATAGTAGACCCACCGTCGCGCAAGATAGAACTGGATGGCGGTGATCACCAGAATAATCAGGAAAAGGATCCACGCCAGCCCGGAGGCGTAGCCCATGGCGAAGCTCTGGAACCCCTTGCGATAGATATAGAGCACGTAAAAAAGCGAAGAATTGATGGGGCCGCCGTCGGTGGCGATTAAGGCGACGGTGAAGGTCTGAAAGAGGCTGATGATGCCGATAATAAGGTTAAGAAAGATGACCGGGCTGATCAGCGGGATGGTGATGCTGAAAAAGCGGCGGATGTTGTTGGCGCCGTCCATGGATGCGGCTTCCAGCAGTTCCTCTGAAACGCCTTGCAGCGCGGCCAGAAAGATCACCATCTGCTGTCCCACAGCCCAGAGGCTCATCAGGATGAGCGCAGGTTTGACGATCTGGGGGTCCCACAGCCAGTTGACCGGCGCGACCCCCACCAGGCGCAGCAGGGAGTTGATCAGGCCGAAGTCGAAGTTGAAAATCCAGACCCAGAGGAAGACATTGGCGACGGTCGGTGTCACGGTGGGGATGTAGTAGACGGTGCGGAAGAGGTTGACATTGCGCACTTTCATGTTGAGAAGCACGGCCAGACAGAGCGCCACAAGTAGTTGAGCGGGTACGCCGAGAAAGGCGTAGTAGGAGGTATTGTAGAGCGAGGTGTAGAAGAGTTTGTCCTGGAAAATCTTGTCGTAGTTTTCGAAACCGACCCACTTGATTGCGCCGAAACCAGAGAATTTCGTCAACGACAGGATGCCGGAGGCCAGCATGGGGCCCACGGTAAAGGCCAGAAGGCCGATTATCCAGGGCGCCAGGAACAGATAGCCGGCGATGTTGTCCGCCTTGACTTTGCGCGACCATCTCGGTTTTCCGGTTGGTTCAGGGCTGCTCACCCCCAACGGGAAAGCGTCTGCCATGAGCGAATCTCCAGGCGAGGAATGGCTGGCGGCCAGTTATTGACTACTGACCACCAGCCATTGAAGTTGCTGAGCAGTATCTACAGTCCGGCTTCGCGGACCTCTTCGTCCACTTCGGCTATGATGGCGTCAACTTCGGCAGCCACTTCGTCCATGGCTTCCTGCGCCGTGGCATCACCGAGGATGATGCGATCCTTGGCCGCCTGGATCAGGTTGTCCATCTCCTGCTGGCGGGGCAGATGGGAGAAGGCGCGGATGTTGTTGAAGGAGTCTTCCCACATTTCCGCGGTCTCAAGGTTCGGCTCCAGGCTGCCCAGCCAGGCCTCGCTTTCGGCATGGCGTTTGACCATCGGCGAAGTCCAGCGCTCGCGTATGATGCGGAACTGGGCTTCATCCGAGATCAGGTATTGGCACATTGCCCATGATTCGTCGACATGGTCGGTCTGGAGGTAGATGCCATGGGAGTTGGTGGCGTTACGCACTTCGCGGTTGCCGTTCCACAGCGTGTTGAGCGGCACCAGTTGCATCTCCGACATTACGTCTTCGGGAATGAACTGGGCCTGGCCGCCGAGGACAAACTGCGCGCCCGGCCACTGCATGCAAAGGCGGCGCTGTCCCATCATTGCCACCCAGCCGCCGGGGATGTTGCTCTCGGCGGGGGTGGGCGCCCACCCTCTGGCCACGGCGCCGGTCATGTACTCCCAGGCCTCGAGCGCCGCCGGGCTGTTGAAGGCAGATGCGGTCTCGTCCGCATTCCAGACCGTGGCGTCGTTGCCCCAGATCCAGACGCACTGCATGCGGATCGTGCCGCCGCCGGGCAGGGCGCAACCGTAAACGCGATCTTCGCCTTCGCCGCCGCTGACGGCGTCCATGGTGTTGTCGAAGGCATCGATGTCCCATTTGCCTTCCGCCCACAGTTCGGCGGGGTCGTCCATGCCGGCCTCAGCGATCATGCTCCGGTTATAGAGCATGATGGTCGGGTTGTCGGAACGGGGGATGGCCCAACGCTTTCCGCGCCAGACGTTGTAGTCCCAGGCCTTGGTCATCTCTTCGTCGCTGACGCCCAGGGTGGGCATCAGTTCATCGAGCGGCATCAGCGCGCCGCGCAGGGCCATAGTGGCGTTGTGCATGGGATGGACGTCCAGCAGGTCGCCGACCGTGCCGCCGGCGAGACCGGTGAGCACCTTGGGTTCGTAGTCACCGTGCGGAATGATCAGCGAAGCTACGGTGACGCCGGGGTTGAGTTCTTCGTACTCGGCCATCAGCGTATCCCACAGCCCTTCAGAGCGGGCCATCGGCTGGTTCACCCAGAATTCAATGGTGACCTCTTCCATTGCCGCAGATCCCCCTCCGTCATCTCCTGCCGACGGTGCGGCAGCAGGCGCGCAGGCGGCGATCAGGGCGCCGACAGAAGTTGCGGTTGCCACGTGCATGAAGTCACGTCGGCTCATTGCGCGTTTTGTCATTTTTCATCGCTCCTTTGAATGGTGATATGGAAACGTAGAATGGATCATCTCTGGCAGACTGTTCGAAGAAATTGTGCGGCGCGACCGAGTGCGGTTGCAGACAGCTATGAGGACCTGCTTGAAAAGAGATGGGGCACTGCGGGTGAAGATAACACGTGTTCAGGATCGTGTCAATCAGCCTGCAGAGGGGGGCTGCCCCGGCTTACCTGAGAATTTACTGTCTGAACCAGGCCTCTCAGGGTTCAAGGACAGACAGAATCTCCTTCGAAGGAACGACTGCCGGTTCCTGTTTCTCGTTCAGCTGAAAGGGTATAACGCGATGGTCCTAAAACTACATTGCAATCCTGTCATGGCGTGTCCAGCAATTTTGGGGCGACGATGGCAAGGAATGTTTTGCGGAAACGCCTGTCTCACCGGGGCCCGCCAGACGTCCACAGTTCCAGAAGCGAGGTCCAGAATTCTGGGATTATGATCGCCGGCGCATCAGTTCACAGGCTGTTCGCTCCACTCAGATCGTCGGGCAGCGGAGTCCTGAGCACCCTATCGGATCGGCACATGATAGCGAGCGACAATTTCCTGCCCCTCTTCACCGAGCGCAAAGTCGATAACTTCCCGTATGGTCGGATCACTATTCTGGTCGATGAGCAGGTACAGGAACCGCGCCAACGGATAGTGGTAATCGGCCAGGTCTGCGCCAAATGGCACTCGCCCATCAATCGCGACAGCTCTGACCGTTCGCTCAGTGGGCGCGGAGCGCGGTGTGTTCTCTACATGCTTCGAGAGATACGCAGACGTGACATAGCCGATGGCGTCGCGGTGGTCGGCCACATACTCCACCACATTGCTGCTGGTCGACATGACGACCGCTGTCAGCGACACCTGCTCCTCGTCCATCACGCGTTCTTCGAAGAGTTCACGTGTGGCGCTCTCGTCCTCGCGACTCACCAGCTGCACTTCGCGGGCGCCGCCAACCTCCTCCCAGTTAAACGCGCGGCCTTCGAAAAGTTCCCGAATCTGCACCAGTGTCAGGGCCTCCACCGGATTCTCGCTATTAACGACCAGCGCGATTCCATCCAGCCCAATCGGTATGCGTACAAGGCCTCCCGGTATTTCCGCGTCCGGGTAGGCCGCGGTGCTGGCAGCAATGTCAGCTTGCCCAGTGGCCAGCCACTGTTCTCCCATTTGGCTGCCGCCGCCGTGCAATCTGAACTGCACATGTGGATTGCGTGCGCTGTATGCGGTGGTCAATTCGAGCAGCAGGGGCTGCATCTCCGTTGAACCGGCGATAGTCAAGGTGACCGGTTCGGGCGTGGGAATCGCCCCGGACCCGCTGGGCAGCGCGCAACCGGAAAGCAGGCAGCCCGCCAGAACCAACCGCATGAGCAGCGTCGAAAGAAAGCCGAGATGAAGGTCCCGCAGGTAAAAGTTCATTGGAGACGTAGTGTGAAAAGTGTCAGAACCGCAATGCTGACGAGCAGACAGTACACGGAAAACGGATAGAGGCTGTTGCGGCGTACATACGCCAGCAGAAAACGGATCGCGGCATACCCGCAGACCGCGCTGGTGATGAATCCGACCAGCAAAGCCGGCAGCTCGGTCACCACAGCCGCCGGCTCCGTAGCCAGCATGTCACCGACCTGCAACAGGCCGGCGCCCAGGAAGGCGGGCGCCCCCAACAGAAAGCTGTAGCGGGCCGCTGCCTCGCGGCGCAGCCCCTGGGCCAGGGCCGCGGCAATCGTCGTGCCGCTGCGGCTGATGCCAGGCGCCAGCGCCGCGGCCTGGGCCAGACCGATCAGGAAAGACTGGCGCAACGACATTTTCGCCAGCGGCGCGCGCGCGCCGACATTGCGGCTCGTCCATTCGCTGCCAGCCAGCAGCACAGCCGTCACGGCCAGAAAGAAGGCGGCCGCCTGCGGTGTATGATAGAGCCGTTCCAGCGGATCTTTCAACAACAGGCCGGTGATCGCAGCCGGAACCGATCCCAATACGATAAACCAACCAAGCCGAGCGTTCATATCCTTCAGCAAGAGCGGCAGCCCGCCCGTCTTGCCAATAACTCGGAGGCTGCGCAGCGTAGCCAGGATAATGTTGGCAAAATCCCGCCCAAAGACCGCCAGAATCGACAGCAGCGTCCCCAGATGCACGACTGTATCAAAGAGAAGCGATGAAGAGTTCCAGCCGAACAACCAGGGGACGATTACCAGATGGCCGCTGCTGCTGACTGGCAGAAACTCGCTGGCGCCCTGCACCAGGCCCAGAACAAATGCCTTGAAAAGCTCAAACATGAAATCGCGACTTTTCCCTGTACGCGTTGACGCCGGAGAGGATGGGCGAGGGGGTTTCTCTTCTCTTCGCTCTCTGCCTGTGTGAGGGCTGGCCTGCTATGAAGCGGCCGGCAGCGCCTCTACTCTCCGCTGGCGCTGTTCATGCCGAACCCGTTGGTCGGTAATCTGATAGGCCTGCAGAAACCGGGTCCGGAAGGATGCGAATGTGCCTTGCGCAATCGCATCCCGAATTTGCTCCATTAACTGTTGCATAAAATGCAGGTTATGTATAGTCGCCAGGCGCAGCCCGCTGATTTCACGGCTGATGATGAGATGACGCAGGTAGGCGCGGCTGAATGTACGGCATGTATAGCAGGCGCAGGCCTCCTGGATGGGGCGGCTGTCCTCAGCGAAACGGGCATTGCGGATGTTGAACCGGCCGTCTGGTGTCAGCAGCGCGCCATTGCGGGCGATGCGGGTGGGCAACACGCAGTCGAACAGATCGACGCCGCGCCAGACCGACTCCACAATGTCTTCCGGCGCGCCGACGCCCATCAGATAGCGCGGTTTGTCAGCAGGCAGGTGCGGACAGGTCGCGTCGAGCGTGGCATACATCTGCTCTTTCGTCTCGCCCACGGCCAGCCCGCCGATGGCATAACCGGGAAAGTCCAGCCCGGTTAGAATTTGGGCGCTCTCCGTCCGCAGTTCCGGGTAGATGCCGCCCTGCACAATGCCGAAAAGCGCCTGATCCGGGCGCGTGTGGGCGGCTCTGCAGCGCTCGGCCCAAGCGTGCGTACGGGACAGCGCCTGCGCCAGATAGTCGGGATCATGCGGATCGGCGCACTCGTCCAGCACCATTATGATGTCCGCGCCCAGCCGCTCTTCGATCTCGATCACCCGCTCCGGTGTAAAGCGGTGGGCGGAGCCATCGATATGGCTGCGAAAGGTAACACCGTCCGCGTCCAGCTGACGACGATGGGCCAGACTGAACACCTGGTAGCCGCCGGAGTCGGTCAGGATCGGGCCGTCCCAGCCCATGAAACGATGCAATCCCCCCAGCCGCTCGATCCGCTCGTGACCGGGCCGCAGATAGAGGTGGTAGGTATTGGCCAGCAGGATCGAGGTGCCCTGCTCCGTCAGGTCGCGCGGCTCCAACGTCTTGACGTTGGCCGCGGTGCCCACCGGGGCAAAGGCCGGCATCTCCACGGGGCCGTGGGGCGTATGAAAAGTGGAGCGGCGCGCGCCGCCGTCTGTTCTCTGAATCTGAAACGTGAACTGCCCGGTCACATCAGCCTCGAATCAAATTGGAAACAAAAAGCAGAAAAAACGCTATCGCATTCCTTCTGCTTTGTCAATGCACCCGCCTTCGAGTGCGTTTCCCTACTTATGCAATCTTACGAGTGGTCCTGGCGTCGGGCGGGCTGCGCTTTCATTGCGAAGAGGCTGGGGCCCACGACGGGCGGAACCCGCACTCAGGAGCGTCGCTGGCGCAGGCGGGCCACTTCGGCTTTCAGTGCTTGCAACTCTTCTTCTGCTGCGCGTCGTGCGGCCGCTTCGGCGTCGGCGCGTTGTGTTTCGGAGTCAGCGCGTTGCTTTTGGGCGTCGGCGCGCTGTGTTTCGACGTCAGCGCGTTCAGTCGCCTCTTCAGCCTTAGTCTCAGCGACCAGCAAATCGGGCATGACATAGTCCGCATACACTTCGTCCCGAGCCAATTTCGCCGGTATAGGCTCCCGCAACAGATCCGCGCGGCGGAACTGGAAGCCGGGCAACACCTGCGAACGAATCACGCCTTCCCCGTCCGGCTCGATCTCTTCATAGCTCCCCCCGGCGTCAAGCCGGTAGAAGTGCATGTGCCGGTCGTTTGGGTCGAGAATGAAGTATTCCTTCACCCCGGCGCGGGCATACCCTTCCTTTTTTTCTACGGTATCCCGTCGCACCTCTGCCGATGTCGAATCGGACAGCTCCTCCACGATCATGTCGCAGACCCCGTTGTAGGAGCGTTGATCAATCGCTCCCCACGGCGCCGGACTGTCGTTCAGGATGATGCCGATGTCCGGCTTGAATACCACTTCCCATTTCCCCGACGGCAGACTTTCATCCCGGACCGACATGTAGGTGCCGGTTTCCAAGAATAGTATTTTTGCGATCGGATGCACGTCAACATAGCAACTCAAGAGGCCAAAAAACCAGCGGTACTGTTCGGTCTGGGGATAGTTTGGCAAAGGTTTGGCCTCCAGAATGCCGTTGTTCCATTCGTAGCTGACGTCGATATGCGGGTGAGGCCGTTCATACCACTTTTCCCAGTACTCTTCCAGAGTGACGCGAAGACCGTCAGCGGGCGCCCGGTTTTCGGTGCGCTCCATTTGAGAAGTGGAGCCGCTGTCTTCCGAACTGTCGGACAGCGGGGCACCGTTCGTTTGGGCAGTCTCTACCTGTTTCTGACGCATCTTTTGCGCGATCTCTTTGCGGGCCATGCTCCCTCCTCTTCGTCCGCTCAGGCTTCAGCGGGCGGTGCAGCTATCTGCGCAGAGTTTACCACCTGCCGCTGTGCTGGTGCAACGGCGCCGGCCTCTTCCCACATCGCACTGCTGGAGCCTGTGTCGTTCCGGACGTTCTCGGCCCGGTATAGGTTAGGCCGCCGCCAAGAGCCTTTTTTGTGTTTTTTCGCCACCGTCGCCGTTCTGCACGGCTGTATCCACGTCCTCTTCCTGCGGCGCATGACTGCTGGGCAACCCGGTCTGCTCCCGAATCTTGCCGTCGATCTGCGCGGCAAGATCCGCTCTGTCGTTGAGAAAAGCCTTCGCGTTTTCCCTGCCCTGGCCCAGGCGGAGATCTCCATAGCGATAGAATGCGCCCCGTTTTTCGACGATGTCGAACTCGACGCCCAAGTCCAACAGGTCTCCCTGCGTGCTGACGCCCTCATTGTACATGATGTCGAATTCCGCTACCTTGAACGGCGCAGCCACCTTGTTCTTGCGCACCGTCACCCGCGTACGGTTGCCGATCACGTCACTTCCCTGTTTGATCGCCTGTATCCGCCGTATATCCATCCGCACACTGGCATAGAACTTCAACGCCATACCGCCCGACGTCGTCTCCGGATTGCCAAACATCACGCCGATCTTCTGCCGCAACTGGTTGGTGAAGACCAGGCTC
>MPML01000109.1 GCA_002238445.1 Caldilineaceae bacterium bin5 | reverse complement strand
GCAGCCGGTCGTGCTGACCGCGACCGAGTATGCTCTGCTCTACGAGCTGTCGACCAATGCCGGTCTGGTGTTGACCCACAACCAGCTGCTGCAACGGGTCTGGGGACCGGGGAGTTCCGGCGGTTCGGGCCTGGTCCGCACCGTCGTCAAAAGACTGCGCCAAAAACTGGGTGACAGTGCTAACGAACCCAGATACATCCTCACCGAGCCGCGCGTCGGCTACCGCATGGGAAAGCCATCACCCACCTGATTCTCCACCCACATCGCGGGACATGTCCGTAGGAGCGCCCTCAGTAGGCGCTTCCACTCTCCCATACCCGATCTGAATAACATCAGGCCACCTCCCGTTCCCGCTGTGCTGACTTGGTGGTTCACCCCGAGTTGAAATCCGAAGACGCACAGAAGGCTGGCCCAGTGCGGTTGGCTCAGTTGGAATCCCACGTCTCATCCCCCCACATGAAAACCACTCTTCCTCAAAATGCGGGTAAGCTGTTCATGATCCGGGTCCTGCGACCCTTCCTCGAAATCCATGATGTTCGAAGTGAGATATTCGAAAGATGCAAGGAATGCCCTGCGGAACAGATCGTGATTGTGTGGACTGTATCCCGGCATATCAGGCCAGTGACGACAAACTTCATCGGGAAACACAGCAGCGTTGTCGGCGCATACGCGAATGCGAGACTTGAACTCCTCCAGGGAATGCCGTTGCGCTATGGCATGGAGCGCCAGATTAAGCATTATGCGATCTGCGAATTCCGAACCGCTCCTTGCTGCTGCTTTCATTTCGATGGAAAGCATGATCGGCTCCTCTCAGTTGTTGGTCAGTTCGTTGTCCGGGAAGATCCTACCCGATTCGATGACAAGAGTCCTGACGGTAACCTCCGGAATCATGACATCCCCACCAAATATGTTAAAGTCAGAAACCATTTTTCTGATCGAAACGACAATGAGGTAATCGAATTCCAGGCAGGCGACATCGCCAACCGTCCTTTTCTACAGAATACACGAATAATATGTGGGTTTTATGGAAACTAACCTTCTTTTCATTCCAATGCCGTGTCAATATTCAAATTTCCCACAAAATTGTCTCCATAAGCGCAATCATCCCCTGGGCCAAACATAAGCCGCCGCCGTACAGGATTTCGCCATCGGCGCATTGCTTAAGCGCCTGCCCCGCTCTTTATATCATCGCCCCAGCAACAGACGCGAAGAGGACCAGGGTCACGTGGATCTTGGCCCCTCTTTCTTTTCCAGCTCGTTCGTCGGAAGGCTTGTTGGCTATTATGGTGTTTTGGAGGGGATAGTTTGAAGTGTCTCTAACTACGCGAAAGCCATGCGGGTGCCCCTCAATTAGTGCTCTCCCCTCTTCACAGCAACCTGCCTGACGAAACCGGGTACAACGGCAAGAGAGAGGCCTGTCCACTTCCATGGACACAGACCCCTCTCTCACATAGCCTGCAATTCCATTCCAACCAGAGACGGACCGGCCGCCTACGCTCAGGCGCTCGTTCGGGATGCCAACCGGCTCTACAACCAGGATAGCCGCCGGGCTGCCATCGACCACTGCAGTTCACGATAATGCGTAAAGGGGCAATGGTACGTCAAATTATCGCGTGTTTATGGATAAGGGCGTTTTTATGGGAATTTACAGGCAGAGGACAGAACGATGAGCGAGACGCCGGCCAGCGCGGGCGAGGGCGTCCTGGTCGCCATCCAGGACGCCGCGCCCGGGCTCTTCAGACCGTACGATTCCGAACAGGCGACGCGCTTCGAGGCCGCGCTGGAAGCGCTTGCGCCCAACACGCGCCGCGCCTACGGCAGCGCGCTGGCGGCATGGGGGCGGTGGGCCGCGTTAGGGGGTCTCCATGTCTTGACGCCGTCGCCGTTCGCGCTGCGCGCCTATCTGCAGGACCGGGCTGCAGCCGGCGCCGGCATCTCGTCGCTGTGGATGACGGTGGCCGCGCTGCGCAAGGTGCAGGCGCTTGTCGGTGTCGAGCTTACCGCGAACGACCAGGTTGTGACCGATACCATCTCCGGGCTGGCGCGGCAGGCTACCGCGCCGCGGCAGGGGTATGCGCTGACCGCGGAGGCGCTGGCGGTCGTCACCGCGACCGCGTGCCAGCCGCGCGTGGGCCGGGGCGGCAAGCTGGAGACGCCCGGGCAGGCGCGGCGGGGCGGGGGCTGGTCGACATCGCGCTGTGCCGGGTGCTGTCGGACGCAGGCCTGCGCCGCTCTGAAGCGGCTGCGCTTACGTGGGATGACGTTGTGCGCTGGGACGACGGCTCGGGCCGGCTGACCGTGGGCCGCTCGAAGACGGATGCGGAGGCGCGCACAGTCTACCTGACGCCGGCGTCGATGGAGGCGCTAACTGCGATCCGGCCGGCGGACGCAGACGGGGCGGCTGCGGTGTTCGGTCTTTCGGCCGCTTCGATCTCGCGGCGCATCCGCACCGCGGCCGCGGTGGCGGGCCTGGGGCGGGGTTTTTCCGGGCATTCGGGACCGGTGGGCATGGCGCGGCGCATGGCCGCGGCCGGCGCGCCCACGCACGAAATCATGGCGCAGGGACGCTGGAAAACGGCGAGAATGGTCGAGGTCTATACACGCTCGGAGGAGGCCGGAAGAGCGGCGAAGTGGCTGGCGTAGGAGGAGATACCATGACTCACATTGACGTCGCTCAGAACGGCTCCTGCAGCGTCGAATTCTTTCGAATCAGTCCAAAACCTCGCCGATTTCGTAGCTGGCAAACTGTTCATCGGTGAATATGTTCTGCTTACCGTTGAAGGTGCAACCATCGGGCATGAAAATGAAGAGTATGGACCAGTCTGAATCAAGGAGGAAAACCGGCATCTTCTATTGGTTGGTTGCGAATCAGTCGTTTGACTCCATTCATACCCATAAGAAGATCGACTGGGAGTCTGCGCAAAAAGTATCCCAGCGCAAACGCAATCACCAGGACGATGATTATTCTCCACCATGTCAGCTTGTGCTCGACTTTGGTGGCCAAGAAGGCTAAGAAAAACCAGTAGGAGGTCAGGACAGTAGCGACGAAAAAGTTCAGGTCGTGGTTCAAGCCGTAGTATACTCTTGAACCTTGCATTTGGGAAGAGTCAGGCAATGCAGCCACAATTCTGGCCCCGACATAGGCTGAGTACCAGAGAATCGTTCTCAGGATGGTTAGCGGTGCACCAAATGCTGCAATCAGGAAGGCGTACCGGGTAAATTGGCCTTGTCCTCCCAACAGGCGGGAGGTGTAGTGGAAAATGGCCACATTGATCAGAAAATAGGAAGGACTCAGCAGGCCGCGCATGAAGGCATAGAACTGCCCTGCGTGGGAAACATGCTGCATGATTTGAAGGAACTGATCAACGAAAAACCCGCCACCGAATTCGAACAGGCGGGTATGAAAAAAGAAGGTGCTGTAAGCGTCCTGAACTTTCATTCCCAAAACTATGTTCCAGTACTTGAGGTCCAAGCGGAACTCGTGGTACGCCAGGATGAGACCGGTGGATACAGAATCGGAGTAAGCGATTTCTTGGAGTCCCATCACCCACGTTTCAATCAGCGTTATTCTCACCACTGCCAGCAGCGCAGTCGTCATGCTTGCCAGGAGAATCCACTTCAGCACATACATGAGTGTGCCTGAAAAGTTGTCGCGTTCCGCAGCGAAGGTCTGTTCCCCCGGCCTGGTCAGAACGTTCTTCCACGTCATCAGCATGGCAAGCATGTTGTCTTCCCTGGTCTGGATGCGGCGAGGGGATGCGCCGCGATCAAGGCAAGTGCGAGTAAGATTTTTCGGTTCATTCGTTATTCTCCTTAGGATATTTGAGAAAGTGTGGATTTAGGAGGATAAGGGGCGGGGCTGCCCACGCATGCCTGGATGAACGGTTGGCCGCCGTCGCGATTATTTATTTGAGCAGGGTAGGACGCCAAGTGCTGATATTTTACACCCCCTGCATGTTATATATATAACATTTGTCATTTTTTTATGTCAGTATTGTGCCAATATTGTGCTAGATGGTTTCCAGCCCAGACATTTTGCGGTGAAACGCACCCGAAATGGCAGACGCCGGTATGTTATGGGTGGTTGTCAATGTTTATCGCTGCCTGGCGGTTGCCAGCCTGCTTCTGCGTCCCACCAGGTCTGGCGTGTGTGGTGTGCGGGGCCGCTCCCCCGGCCCGAAACGCACACCCATTCACCACCCTACAAATCCAATAGATCCCTATTTGCCATGCCTAATTTTGAGAAAATTTTGGACCATCTCCGCGACCGTTTCACCGACCTGTTTGGCATGGGGCACTCCTTCGAACGACTAGGTTTCGTTGACATTTCGATCGAGCCAGATCAGTGTAGAAGCAGAATGCAAGAAAGCCATTAAACGTCGTGCGAGTTTTTCATAGCGAGTGAAAATGCGTCGATAGCTTATCGAGTACTGAAATAGGGGATGCGTTATCAATGTATCCATCCTGCGCTCGAAAGCTCAGATTACCGTTTTGCGCCCGTCCTGCGTCAGGGAAACCGCTCCTCCCCTGCGAATAAAGTCCTTCTCCTTCAACTCCGCGTTGTTGAACGGCGTCAACGCGGCGGAATCCGCGATCACGGGCCGGAACTCTTCGGCGAGATCCAGTGCTAGCGCATGCCTCCCTTACCTGCGCAGATAATGGAATCCCTTATAGGGCTCAAAGCCGACTGCCATCGCCGACACCACGGCCTGCCTCATCAACATTGAGTGCAGAAAGGGAAGTACCGCATTCACAGGATCCTTGGGCGGCCGGCGGTTGCGCGTACGGAAATCGAACGAATATATCCCGGCTTCGATCATGCCGCCAGAATGGGCGAAATAGACGCGGACAGCTTCCCCTTCGATGCCAAGCAGTGTTCCACAGGGATCTGCCGGCTCCACCATGCCGGTCAGCCGCTTTCTCTCCTTAAGCGCCATTGCCGGCGGCTGCGGGTGGTTGCGGCGCAGCATCACCCTGCGGTTGCGGAACTTGGCCGTCACCATCTCTTTGGCTATCCCCAGCGACTCCGGCTGTTCGCTTGCCACCCGGGATAGATACGTACGCAACGCAACGTTTTTGTGCGCCATGCCCCAGATCACGCCTTTCTGCCAACCTCGGTAAGTGAAGTGGCAGATCGGAATCCCCGCTCCAACAGCACGCATATTGCCTGGGCCGTCACCTGAGCGTTGCCAAAGATCGAAACGCTGGAAACGTCCAACAGTCCCGCCTTGGCCGCGGTCTTGCCATTGACCTTTATCGTCAGCGTATCGCCTGACTTCCCTACGACAGCGCCTTGAGCGGCGACATATATGGGTAGGGCATAATCCCGCGCCTGCATCAGGCACTGCACCGCGTAGCGGCTGCCCTAGCGGAGCAGTCCTGGTGTTGCGCGGCAACCTGCCGTCGTTCTGAGAAGCGACTGTCAAAGATCATGAGAGGTTCGCCTTTTGACAGTCATATGACTTTTGGGTGCCGCCGGACACTGACAGGTGTGACTGTCCGCCGGATACATTAGTCGTCCACCGGATGAGCGTTCCGGCGCTGTTCGATTTTCAGCGACCGGCGCCTGACAGTTTGTCGAACGCAGTCAGATGGGGCGTGCGCATTCCGCCTCTTCATCCATTGCCAAGAGTGCGAGAAACGCGGAGCAACCCCTGGTTTCTCGTCGCATTGTCTGGAATCGAGGAAGATTACATGACGCAGACTCAAGTGTACCGGCTGAAGAAAGTCCTGATCATTACGATGACACTGACTCTTCTGTTCGAGATGCCGGGGGTCCTGCCTGTGTTCATCTCTTCGGCCGAGACGCGCAGGGTACACGCCCAGGTAAACAGCACACCTGAGCCTGCGACAGCCACGCCAGAACCTGCGACAGCCACACCAGACCCTGCGACAGCCACACCAGAGCCTGCGACAGCCACACCAGAGCCTGCGACAGCCACACCTGAGCCTGCGACAGCCACACCTGAACCTGCGACAGCCACACCTGAACCTGCGACAGCCACGCCAGAGCCTGCGACAGCCACGCCAGAGCCTGCGACGGTCACACCTGAGCCTGCGACAGCCACGCCAGAACCTGCGACAGCCACACCAGAACCTGCGACAGCCACGCCAGAGCCTGCGACGGTCACACCTGAGCCTGCGACGGCCACGCCAGAACCTGCGACAGCCACGCCAGGTTCTGCGACGGCCACACCTGAGCCTGCGACAGCAACGCCAGAACCTGCGACAGCAACGCCAGAACCTGCGACGGTCACACCTGAGCCTGCGACGGCCACTCCTGAGCCTGCGACAGCAACGCCAGAACCTGCGACGGTCACACCTGAGCCTGCGACAGTCACGCCTGAGCTTGCGACGGCCACGCCGGAGCTCTCGACAGCCACGCCGGAGCCTGCCACGGCCACGCCGGAGCCTGCGACCGCGACGGCGACAGCAACAGCGATGGCCGCTCCGGCGTCTCCGCAGAAGCTGCGGGCGGTTTCCACACATAACAAGGTGACGCTGACCTGGGACGACCCCGGGGACGGCAGCGTGCGCGGCTACCGGATTGAGCGTCGCGGGGCTGAGGAAACGGCGGACCAGTTTGTCACGCTTGTGGAGGACAGCGGCAGCGCGACCACGCAGTATGTAGACAGTTCGGTGGCGCTGGCGAGCGGATACGTGTACCGGGTGCGGGCGATCAACGCGGCCGGTGTGAGCGAGCCATCTTCTGAATTCCGCGTCGACACACTGGCCGCGCCGCCAGCCACGCCGACGAACACGCCCACAGTTACGTCAGAGCAGGCGGTTTCGCCAGAGCAGACAGCCACGCCGACGGTCACGCCCACAGCCACGGCAGAGCAGACCGTTTCGCCAGAGCCGACGGTCACGCCGGGACAGACGGTTTCGCCAGAGCCGACAGCCACACTAACGGCCACGCCAGGGCAGGCGGTTTCGCCAGAGCAGACAGCCACGCCGACGGTCACGCCCACGGCCACGGCAGAGCAGACGGTTTCGCCAGAGCCGACGGTCACGCCGGGACAGACGGTTTCGCCAGAGCAGACAGCCACGCCGACGGTCACGCCCACAGCCACGGCAGAGCAGACCGTTTCGCCAGAGCCGACGGTCACGCCGGGACAGACGGTTTCGCCAGAGCCGACAGCCACACTAACGGCCACGCCAGGGCAGGCGGTTTCGCCAGAGCAAACAGCCACGCCGACGGTCACGCCAAGGCAGGCGGTTTCGCCAGAACCGACAGCCACACCGACAGCCACGTCAGAGCAGGGGGTTTCGCCAGAGCAGACTGTCACACCGACAGCCACGTCAGAGCAGGCGGTCACGCCAGAGCCGACAGCCACGCCCACAACCACGCCGACAGCCACGTCAGAGCAGGCGGTTTTGCCAGAGCCGACAGCCACGTCCACAACCACGCCGACAGCCACGTCAGAGCAGGCGGTTTTGCCAGAGCCGACAGCCACGCCCACAGCCACGCCGACAGCCACCTCAGAGCAGGCGGGCTCGCCAAAGCGGGCGGTCACGCCAGAGTCGACAGCTACGCCCACAACCACGCCGACAGCCACGTCCACACCGGCCGTGAAAGACAAGGATGTGCTGGTAGCGTTCTACAACGCCACCGACGGGCCCAAATGGACAAGCAAGACGAACTGGAACAGCACAGAACCGCTCGGCGACTGGCATGGCGTCACGACGGATGACAACGGCCGGGTCACCGGATTGGACCTCGTCAACAACAATTTGAACGGTTCGATCCCGGCCGCGCTGGGCAGGCTCAGCGCCCTGAAGAAGTTGAACCTCATGCGCAACGATTTGAACGGTTCGATCCCGGCCGCGCTGGGCAGGCTCAGCTCCCTGGAGGAGTTGAACCTCTCAGCCAACGATTTGAATGGTTCGATTCCGGCGAAACTGGGCAACCTCAGCGCCCTGAAGATGTTGAACCTCTCAGTCAACGATTTGAGCGGTTCGATTCCGACCGACCTGAGTAAACTCAGCGCCCTGACCCATCTGTACCTCTATGGCAACGATCTGAACGGTTCGATTCCGGCCGACCTGAGTAAACTCAGCGCCCTGACCCATCTGTACCTCAGCCACAACAATTTTGGCGGTTCGATCCCGGTGAGGCTGGGCAATCTCAGCAACCTGGTTCATCTGTACCTCCATCACAATAATTTGAAGGGTTCGATCCCGGCGAGGCTGGGCAATCTCAGCAACCTGACACAGTTGTACCTCAACGGCAACCGGTTGAGCGGTTCGATTCCGGCGAGGCTGGGCAATCTCAGCAATCTGTCGCACCTGGCCCTCAGTGCCAACCAGTTGAGTGGTTCGATACCGACGGAACTGGGAAATCTCAGCAATCTGACTACGTTGTATCTAAAGGACAACCAGCTGAGCGGATGCGTGCCGGCATCCTTGTTCCAGGCGGGGACGCATGACCTGGACGACATGAGTCTGTCGGCCTGTGCAGCGGTCACGCCCACACCGACGGGCAACGCCACAGCGACGCCGACGGCCACGCCCACACCGACGGGCAACGCCACAGTGACGCCGACGGCCACGACCACACCGACGGGCAACGCCACAGTGACGCCGACGGCCACGACCACGCCGACGGGCAACGCCACAGTGACGCCGACGGCCACGACCACGCCGACGGGCAACGCCACAGCGACGCCGACGGCCACGACCACGCCGACGGGCAGCGCCACAGTGACGCCGACGGCCACGACCACACCGGTCATTGCAGGCAGAGATGTGTTGGTTGCATTGTACAATGCGACGGACGGGGCCAACTGGACAAGCAATACGAACTGGCTCAGCACAGAAGCGCTCGGCGACTGGCATGGCGTCACGACGGATGCCGACGGCCGCGTCACGAGGTTGGACCTCTTCAGCAACAATTTGAGCGGAACGCTCCCGGCCGCGCTGGGCAGCCTCAGCGCTCTGACGCAGCTGCGCCTCTATGACAACCAGTTGAGCGGTTCGATACCGGCCGCGCTGGGCAGCCTCAGCGCCCTGACGACGCTGTCCCTCAATGAAAACCAGTTGACCGGTACGATTCCGGCGGAGTTGGGCAACCTCAGCGCCGTGACGAAACTGCGCCTCAATAGCAACCAATTGAGCGGTACGATTCCGGCGGAGTTGGCCGATCTCAGCAGCCTGACGCATCTGTACCTCAGCGGCAACCAGCTGAGCGGATGCGTGTCGGCCGCCTTGCGCCAGGTGGCGGCGAATCACGATTTGGACAGCCTTGGGCTGCCGACGTGTGGGGACAGAGGCGTGCTGGTTGCATTGTACAATGCGACGGACGGGGCCAACTGGACAAGCAAAACGAACTGGCTCAGCACAGAGCCTATTGGCGACTGGCATGGCGTCACCACCAACGACAGCGGCCGCGTCACCGGGTTGGACCTCATCAACAACAATTTGAGCGGAACGCTCCCGGCCGCGCTGGGCAGGCTCAGCGCTCTGACACGGCTGCGCCTCTATGACAACCAGTTGAGCGG
>MPML01000108.1 GCA_002238445.1 Caldilineaceae bacterium bin5 | reverse complement strand
CACTCCCTTCTTCAAGGGCTATCGCCCGCAGTTCTACATCCGCACCATGGACATCACCGGCTCGATCGACCTGCCGGCCGGCGTCGAAATGGTGATGCCCGGCGACAATGTGACGATGGAAGTCGAGTTGATTGCGCCTGTCGCCATCGAGACCGGCGGCCGCTTTGCCATCCGTGAGGGTGGCCGCACCGTCGCTGCCGGCGCTATCACCGAAGTAATCGAGTAACCTTCTGGATAAGTTGAGATTGTCCGAAAGAGAACCGATACTTTCGGACACTTTAGGCGAGTAGCTCAATTGGCAGAGCGGCGGTCTCCAAAACCGCAGGTTGCGGGTTCAAGTCCTGCCTCGCCTGTCAGAAAATGACCACCAGCAGCCGCTCGGTGGTCATTTTCCGCCTATACAGGCTCAAAAAGCTGCATGAGGTAGATGAGCAAGTAAGATTTGTGGAGTTGTGAACATATTCTTGTGTTCACGCACAAAATGGAGTCAATCGTGAGCCGGTCATCAACTGTTCCAAGAACTGATAACGCAATTGTACGGTACTTTAAGGAAACGCGCGCTGAGATTGGCAAAGTCACCTGGCCGACGCGAGAAGAGGGTACACGCCTGACTATCGTTGTGTTGATTGTCACCACAATCGCCGCGCTTGTACTGTTTGCTGTAGACTCATTCTTCAGTTATCTGGTGACGCTGTTTCTGCAAGTATTTTAGGCCGCATCTTTGGCGCAACCGCCTTCTGTTGTCGAGGAAGAGCCGGTTTTGAAATGTGTCGCGCAAGGAGGAATCTGTGGGTGATATAACGAATACAGACGCCGACCCTGAATCCCAGGAAGATGAGACAGTTGCCGCGCTTGTGGACGATGAGTCGTCCGCTGCCACTGATGAGGAACCGACCGGCCCGAAACCGGAATGGTATGTGGTGCACAGTTATTCGGGCAAGGAAAACAAGGTAAAAAAGAACCTGGAACACCGGGCGGAATCGATGAACATGACCGACCGGATCCTGCAGATAGTTGTACCTACCGAAACCGAAATCGAGATCAAAGATGGTATCCGTCGCGAGGTTGAGCGCCAGGTTTTCCCTGGCTATATTCTCATCGAGATGATTATGGATGAGGACAGCTGGTATGTGGTGCGCAATACCCCGGGCGTGACCAGTTTTGTAGGTATGGGAAACAAGCCCAGCCCCTTGAGCCAGGCCGAAGTGAGCCACATCATGAGCCGCATCGAATCGGATGAACCGCGGGTCAAGGTCAGCTTCGATGTGGGCGAGCGCGTCCGAATTATAGAAGGGCCGTTTGCTGAATTCACAGGTGTCGTCGATACGCTGGAGGCGGAGAAGGGCAAAGCCCGTGTCATGGTAAGTTTCTTCAACCGGGAAACACCGGTGGAGGTGGACTTCCTCCAATTGGAACGGGATTCGTAAAAGGAGAAGCAGGCGAGATGGCGAAGAAAGTCAAAGCGGTTGTAAAGTTGCAGATCCCTGCCGGCAAAGCCAACCCTGCCCCACCGGTAGGCACGGCGCTCGGCCCGCATGGTGTCAATATCATGGGCTTCTGCAAGGAGTATAACGCGCGCACACAAAGTCAGATGGGGCAGGTCGTTCCGGTCGAAATCACGATTTTCCAGGATCAGTCCTTCACATTTATTACCAAGACCCCGCCGGCGGCCGAACTGATTAAAAGGGCAGCCGGGGTCGAAAAAGGCAGCGGCATTCCCAATACGGAGATGGTGGGACAGATCACCAATCAACAGGTGCGGGAAATCGCCGAGATAAAGTTGAAGGATCTGGGCAATATCCCGATAGACAGCGCCATGCAGATGGTGAAAGGCACCGCCCGCAGTATGGGCGTGACAGTTGTCGAATAGGCGGGATCCGCACTTCAATTTGTGACCCCGCAGAAATCAATGAATCATCGATGGGAGGGGCGCCCGATAGTGCCCCGTTTGCACCACGAGGAGCGAAAATGCCAAAACATAGTAAACGTTACAACGACGCCCGCAGCAAGGTCGACCGCCATAAGCAGTATATGCCCGCGGAAGCCGTTGACCTGCTGCGAGACGGCGCCACCGCCAAGTTCGATGAGACGGTGGAGGTCCATCTGAGCACCGGTGTCGACCCCCGTCACGCCGACCAGCAGGTGCGGGGCGTCGTAACCCTTCCCCATGGGACAGGCCGCGTCGTGCGCATTCTGGTTTTTGCCAGCGCCGATGGCGTCAGCCTGGCTGAGGAAGCCGGCGCCGACCATGTCGGCGGCGAAGACTTGGCCAAGGAGATTCAGGGAGGCTGGCTCGATTTTGATGTCGTTCTGGCCACACCGGATATGATGAGGGTTGTTGGCAGGCTGGGTCGCGTGCTAGGTCCGCGCGGAATGATGCCCAGCCCCAAAGCCGGCACAATCGTTCAGGCCGCTGAACTGCCGCGCGTCATTCAGGAGACCCGTCTGGGCCGCGTCGAATTTCGCGTCGATAAGACAAGCAATATCCACGTTCCCATCGGCAAAGCGAGCTTTAACAGCGAGCAGATATTCGACAACTTCACCTCCATTATGGAAGCGGTTATGGCCGCCAGACCTTCGGCTGTGAAGGGGATCTATCTGAAACGGGTAACGCTGACAAGCACCATGGGGCCTGGGATTCGCATCGATGTCAATGCGGCCTCCATGCTTAAGGCTGCATAGGCCCGGTTTGCCATTGCCAGGCGCTGTACGGTAGAATTGGCACTTATCAACCGCATAAGATACTCAGTTCCGTAGACAGTCGGCATTCGCGTTGCGAATATAATTGCGTCCAGATGCGCAGCCGGCCAAGGGATGAACACAGCGACCTGACCGTCGTTTTCCGGCGGGAGTTGCTTGCCACGCCCTTGTCTGCATCCGCAAGGGCGTTTTTGTTTGCAACGCCCGTCAGAGATTGTCAGGGACGCAGGTCGAAATAGTCCGCGTCTCCACAGGAATCCTGAAGAAAGGGGGAATATCAATTGGCACTTAGTCGAGAGAAAAAGGAAGAACTGGTCGCGCTGTACTCATCACACCTGGAGAACTCTTCCGCGGTCGTGTTCACAGACTATCGCGGCTCCACCGTCTCGCAGATAAACGGGCTGCGCACCCATCTCAAAGAATCGAATACGTCCTATATGGTCGTAAAAAACCGGCTTCTGCGGCTTGCGTTGGCGAGTGTGGGAGTCACCGAAGAGTTGGACGAGCTGCTGGAAGGGCCGAATGCAGTCGCATTTGTTGGCGAGGATATCGGCAGAGGCGTGTCCGCATTGAAGGAAGGTCTTCGAGACCTCGATGAAATCATCGAAATCAAAGGCGGCATCCTGGAGAAGAACGTTCTGGATGCCACCGGCGCCGCATCTCTGTCCGAACTGCCCACGCGCGAAGAGATGCTGGCCAAACTGTTGGCGACAATTATCGCGCCGGCCACCCAGATTGCCCGGGTCGTCAACGAACCAGGAGCCAGCCTGGCACGGGTCGTCCAAGCACACGCCGATGCAGACGCCGATGCGCAGGCAGAGGCCGCCTGAGCATCAACCGGGGGATTCAACCCCTCCTACATACATGGAAAGCACAGTTAGACAGTCGAGACAGGCAACCCACAGAAACAGACAATTGGGAGAATTCTAAAAATGGCAGATCTGAATGCAATCAAAGAACAACTGGACGAACTTACTCTTCTGGAAGCCGCTGAATTGGTGAAAATGCTGGAAGAGTCCTGGGGCGTCAGCGCGGCCGCATCTGTGGCGGTGGCCGGCGTGGCTGGCGGCGCGGCTGAAGTCGAAGAAGAGGTGGAAGAGCAGACAGAGTTTGACGTGATCCTCGGCGATATCGGAGCCAGAAAAATCAACGTCATTAAAGCTGTGCGTGCGGTCACAAGCCTGGGTCTGCGAGAGGCCAAGGAGTTGGTCGAAAGCGCACCGGCGCCTGTGGTGCAGGGTGTGGCTAAGGACGTCGCCGAAGACGCCAAAGCCCAGTTGGAGGCCGAAGGGGCAACTGTAGAGATCAAGTAACCTTCCGACCTGACCGATCAAAGGGGTGCATCCGATAACGGATGCGCCCCTTTTTTTTCAGGACCCCGGCCGACAGCAGCCGGCAGCTTTGGGCGCAGGCCGGAAGATTGAGACTGCTTGTTCGGCCATTTGCACTATGATACAATTCCGTGATGTCTTACTACAGAATCACAGAGGGAGATACAATTGCCTGAAGGCCCGGTCGTAGGCCATCAGTGGGCTGTCGAACTGTTGCACAATAGCATCCAGCATGACACGCTGCGCCATGCTTATCTGTTTGTGGGCCCGGCCCAGTTGGGCAAGTCAACCCTGGTCCGCAGCTTTGCCCAGTCGCTTCTCTGCCCAAATGCAGTCGCGGGCCGTGCCTGCGCCAACTGCCGCTCATGCCGGCTCTTGCAGTCGGGCAGCCATCCCGATTTCATCCTGCTGGCGCCGACCGACCGCCACGGTGAGCCGGACAGAGAGAATGGTCTTCATCGCGCTGAACAGGCGGCCGATATCATTCGACAGGCGATGCTGCACCCCATGGAAGGGCGCTACAAAGTCTTCCTGATTCAGGACGCGCACAGAGCTCACATCAGCTTCGCCAATAAGCTCCTGAAAACGCTGGAAGAGCCGCCGCCGCACGTGGTCCTCTGTCTGACCGCCCAGGACAAGTCGGCTCTTTTGCCAACGATCGTCAGCCGCTGTCAGGTTCTGGCGTTGCGGCCGCTTGGGCAGCAGGTCATGGAAGAGGCGCTGCACACACGTTGGGGAGCGTCTTCGCAGCAGGCCGCACTGCTGGCTCGTCTGGCAAACGGCTGCCTGGGATGGGCGGTTGACCAGGTGAAACAACCGGAACCATTGGCGGAAAGAAGCCAGCGGTTGACGGAGTTACAGGAACTCAGTCGCAGCAGTCGCGTCACACGTCTTGCTTTTGCACAGAAGCTCGCGGCCGCGCGCAGCCAGACGCGCCTGTTTACCCTGCTTGCCCTGTGGACGAGCTGGTGGCGCGATGTAATGCTGGCCCAATCCGGCTGTCTGGAGCAGTGCGCCAACGTCGACCTGCTGGACACGCTCGCGCAGACAGCCGCCGACTTTCGTCCCACCGATGTCCAGGCGTATTTGCACACATTGAGCCGTATTGAAGGTTATTTGCGGCATACAGTTAACACTGGGCTGGCGCTGGACGTACTTTTGTTGCAGATGCCGCGCCCGCACGCCTGACAAGTGTAATACAGCACACTCGCCGGCGGCCAGATGCAAGGCCCTCTGCGGAAACGATAATGGAGAATCTACCATGCCCATTGTAGTCGGAGCCCAGTTCAAGCCCGTTACGAAGATATATTTTTTCGACCCGGTTAACCACTTGGATCTGGTTCCAAAAGATTATGTGATCGTGGATACGGTCAAAGGCCGGGATCTGGTGCAGATCGTTCAAGCGCCTCATGACGTTGCCAAGAACGAAATCGTCGGCGAGATCAAGAAGGTGATTCGCCGGGCAACACCATGGGATCTCCTGCAGAAGGATCTGTGGAAGGAGAAGCAGACCGAGGCGGTGGCCGTCTGTCGCGAGAAGGCGCGGGCGCACAAATTAGACATCAAGGTGCGTCGTTGTGAATACAACTACGAGGGCGGCAGGCTGACCGTCTACTTCGCCGCGGAGCAGCGGATTGATTTCCGCGCGCTTGTACGCGATCTGGCCCGCACTTTTCACACCCGCATCGAAATGCGACAGATTGGCGTGCGCGACGAGGCCAAGTTGTTGGACGGAGTGGGTAAATGCGGCCGCCAACTCTGTTGCACCAGTTGGCTGCGCGAGTTTGCCTCGGTGAGCATTCGCCAGGCGAAGAATCAGCAGTTGCCCCTCAACCAGGACGAGATTAGCGGCGTCTGCGGCAGACTGCTCTGTTGCCTCTCATATGAAGATCCGGTATACAAGAAGGCAAACAAGAAGATGCCGAAAGTCGGGTCAGAGGTGACGACGCTCCAGGGCAAGGGACGGATCCGTCACCTGCACCCGCTTAAGGAAAGTGTCACCGTTCTGCTTGAAAATAACGTCCTGGCCGAATTCGAACTGTCAGAACTGATTTCAGGGAAAAAGGAAAAGGACGGCGGCTGTGGCACCTGCGGCGGCTGCACCGTCAAGCGGCGCGCGGGCGAGGAATAGAAATCCGCCTGCGCGCACCAGTGAATTTATGCTGTCAGAGGCCTCCCTGCCGCAGGCAAACTCTCAATTCGACAGAGAGATTTAGTTATCATGGCCCTGACGGTCCGTCTACGCCATGCGTGCAGCCATGTCAGAATACCCGCTATGTTGCATGGGCGACAGAGCGGGTTTCGCGGATGACCGTAACTCGAATCTGTCCCGGATATTCCAGGTTGTCTTCGATTTTACTGGCTATGTTTTTCCCCAGTTCGATTACTTGCAGGTCGTCGATTTCATCCGGCTGCACGATCACCCGGATCTCGCGGCCGGCCTGAATGGCGAATGTCTGATTTACCCCTTCAAAGCCGTTGGCAATATCTTCCAGGGCCGTCACCCGTTTAATGTACGCCTCGAGGCTCTCTCGACGCGCACCCGGCCGTGCGCCGCTAATGGCGTCCGCCGCCGCCACAATTATGGCTTCGATCGATTCGGGCTCGACCTCCCCATGATGGCTGGCAATGCAGTTGACGATTTTGGCATTGAGCCCGTACCGCTTGGCGATTTCACCGCCGACGATGGCGTGCGGGCCGTCGATTTCATGGCTGACCGCCTTGCCAAGGTCATGCAGCAGGCCCCCCAGGCGGCTCGTCTTAACATCGGCGTGTAGCTCTTCGGCGATCACCGCTGCCAGATGCGCCGTCTCAATTGCGTGGTAATACTGATTTTGTCCGTAGCTGGTACGGAATTTCAGACGACCCAGCAGCTTCTGGATTTCTCTGTGCAGCCCCTGCGTATTGGTCTCAATCAGGGCCTGCTCCCCAGCCTCCTGAATGACCTGATTCACCTCCTGCTGCGCCCTCTCCACCTCTTTCTCGATGCGGGCCGGGTGAATGCGGCCATCGGAGACCAGTTTGCTGAGAGAGATACGTGCAACTTCGCGCCGCACCGGGTCGAAGCTGCTGATCAGGATCGCTTCGGGCGTATCATCCACAACCAGATCGACACCTGTCGCCTGTTCGATGGCGCGAATATTTCGGCCCTGCCGCCCAATGATTCGTCCCTTCATCTCATCGGATGGCAGGTTGACGGCGCTGACGGAATATTCGGTGACATGCTCGCTGGCAATCCGTTCTACGGACAGTGTGATGATCTCTCTGGCGCGGCGTTCCGCGATCTCTTGCGTCTCGGCCTCGACCTCACGAATTGTGCGTGCCAGCTCCTGTCGCGAATTTTTCTCCGCTTCCTTTAGCAGAGTCTGTCTGGCCTCTTCCTGGGTCATGTGGGCCACGCGCTGCAACTCTTCATTGCGCTGTTGCTCCGCGGCCTCCAGATCAGTCGTCCGTTTGTCGAGACCGCTTTCCCGCTGGTTCAGCTTGCGTTCACGGTTTTCAATCTGATCGACCCGTTTATCGATCTGCTCCTGACGATTGCGAAGCCGGCTTTCTGCACGGTCCAGATCTTTGCGCTGGCGCGTGCGTGTGGCATCCAGCTCGTTCCGTATCCGTACTTCGTCTTCTTTCAACGCCAACTGCTGGCGTTTGACCTCAGCCTCGGCTTCCGTAAGAATCTGGGTCGCCTGTGCTTCCGCGCTCTGTACAGCGAGCTCCTGCCGCTCCTTCTCTTGAGCTACGCCGGATGTTAATCCGCGTCGATAAGCGAGATATACCAGATACCCGACTAATGTCGCGCCAAGCAGGGCAGCGACAACAATAGCAACTACAGCTAATAAATCCATCTCCGAACCCCTTGGTTTGGATGCGCACAACCTGAAACAGCCATGGTTGCGCCGGTTGGATACAGTAGTATCCTTCCCTTCCCTCCCTCAATAAGCCTGAACTTTCGTGTGTTCATTGTCGTTTCAGTGGCCGTGCGGTCCGGCTCACCCATCATACCGCTCCTTCGGGATGGCATCGGGCAGCTCGCGCGCCTCCTCCAACTCTCGCCAGATGAGGTCGATCACGTCCCTGGCCACATTCCAGTTAAAACCTCGACGCTGCAAAAAGGCCCCCAGCTTCCTGCGAAACTGATTGAAGTCTGTCTCCCTTTGCCATCTGTACAGACGGCTGCGGGCAGCAGCTTCACAGGCCGAAGCAGCGTCGCTCAGTTCGTCAATGATATCCTGGGCAACGTTTTCATTTACACCTTTTTGGCGCAACTCGTATTGCAGTGCCCTGGGTGCAACAGGTCGAAATTGATTACGCTGTTCCACCCAATAGCGGGCGAATTCCCGATCATTAAGATACTGTCTATCTTGCAGCTTCGCGATGATCCATTCGATCTGCGTCGCGCTGAGCCGGCGTCCGTCCCGCGGCCGGTACGCCTGGAGATTGCGCTGCACCTCCGCTTGGCTGCGGGGACGCACTGCCAGAAAACGCAGTGCCTTGTTGTAGCCGCGGCTGCGCAGATCGACGGCCCTCAACTCCTCAATCTCCAGCGCACTGAGCTGCTGGCCGATCCTCAGTTGGGCGGCATCAACCGCCGGCAAAGGAAACGCATATTCGCTGTCCAGAAAGAGATTGACTCGCTCCTTGTCCCTTTTCTGAAAACGCATCGCGGTGATGGTTCTGGCTGTCATAATCGGCTCGAAAAAAAAGTCGCCGTGGCCTTAAACCACAGCGACTTGAAAGTCCCACAATGGTATTGCCTGAGCTATTGTCTCAGAACAGACCATACCAAAAAAAGACGCATCAGTTCAGCATTGCGCCTCGACAAGGGCGATTTTATGTGGATACCTGCTGTTGCATTACACAACTCACCGATTCAAGATCGGCTTGCCCCTCATTACACATAGGGAAAAGTTGCGGCGGGTGATCGTCTGTGAATCCGTTATTCCGTATCAACAGCTGGCTCTACATCAACACTCGCTAAGACGCTCGCGCTGTTATCGGCGATCAACAGCTAAACGTACGTCTGCCAAATTATCTGTTCAGTTACGTCAGCGACCAAGGGCGTGCCCTGATAAGATAGAATAAGTGTGTTCTGGTTGCTGTCCTGGCTTTTGGCGGTAGTGTGTCAGCACAAAATCGCATCCAATTTGAGAGCGCTGTGGTGAGCGTTTTCAATTTTGGCAACACGTGCGACGATTGAGACCTCTCGGTGTTATGTGAACTCCCGTGTATGTTTGCACAAAGAGTGATAAGAAAGATAAATTCAGTGCATACAAACTGTGCTTGGCACGTTGTTTAGTGCCAGGATTTCGTCAGGACAAAGCATTTTCTGCATTCGAACGTGCTGGCAGTCCTGTTCTTTCCCTGATGATCCTGTCGATCTCTGAAGCCGTCTCCGGATTCTCGCGCAGATTCTTCTTCGCGGCTTCGCGCCCCTGTCCGAGCAGATCATCACTATAGCGATAGAATGCGCCCCGTTTTTCGATGATGTCGAACTCGACGCCCAGGTCCAACAGGTCTCCCTGCGTGCTGACGCCCTCATTGTACATGATGTCGAATTCCGCCACCTTGAACGGTGCAGCCACCTTGTTCTTGCGCACCGTCACCCGCGTGCGGTTGCCGATCACGTCACTCCCCTGTTTGATCGACTGTATCCGCCGTATATCCATCCGCACACTGGCATAGAACTTCAACGCCATACCGCCCGACGTCGTCTCCGGATTGCCAAACATCACGCCGATCTTCTGCCGCAACTGGTTGGTGAAGACCAGGCTC
>MPML01000017.1 GCA_002238445.1 Caldilineaceae bacterium bin5 | reverse complement strand
CCGGAACCTAGGTACTTACTGCCGGTGCGAAAAAGAGGATTCAGCGTCGGCATCTTGCCCTCTAAGCTTCTCGCGGCCCGCTTTCCTCAGTCTTAGGTCTGTGGAAGTACGTCTCGATCTCTGCAAAACTCTCTGCCGGCAGCAGATCACGGAAAAAGTACCAGTTGAAGACGGAAAGTTTATTGTCCTGAAGCGACGCCCGCAGCTGCTCGACCGCATGACGCAGGTTGCGGTGCAGGTGTTCCCTGTAGCCGTTCATCCCCCATCCCAGCGCCGCCAAACCCAATACGAGCGGGTCCCGTCGCGTTTCCTGCTGGCCTAGCAGGTTCAGAGCGACTTGCAACCCCTGACTGACATTTTGTGAAAGCTTGTTGCCGCTCTTGTCCTCGCCGTTGTCAGAGCTGTCTGCGTCCTCAGCCGCCGCCGTTTCCTCTTCGCCTGCTGACGTATCCTCCGCCGCGTCAATATAGTAGTGGGATAGAATCCAGTCACCGACTGACGCCAGCGTAACTTTCTCAAGCGGTATCTGGGCCACCCGCCGCCATTCCGTCATAGCCCCCTGCCGGTCGCCCGCGTAATAACCGGATAGACCCCGCCAGAACCCCTGCGAAGCCGGCGAATCCTCGCGATTGAGCGCCCGCTGCGCCAGGCGGCCCTGATTGTTGAGTACAAGCGGCCTGTATAACAGATGCCAGCGCTCGCTATAGGCTTCCGACACTTTGGTAGCCTTGCCGAACGCATCAACCGCCTCCTGCCAGCGCCCACGCTCCAACTCTACATTGGCGCGCAGAAAATGCATCAGCCCAAACTGCAGCGACACCTGGTTGTTCTCGCCCTCCCCTGCCAGCCGCTCCTTTACCTTCATCTGGGTGTCCACATCTTCGACCAGGGCCTCCGCCAAACCTTGCGAGCTGAACAGTTTCTGCAACTCGCTGACCAGTGTACCCCTTACCACTTCGGCCTCATCCAATCTACCGTCATCAATGAGGATCGAGAAGAGTAGCCATCGCAAGTCCACGTCAAAGGGAAGCTTGTCCCCTTCAGCCCTCACGATCGCAGCTGCCTCCGCGTGGCGGCCTTGCCACCAGTAAGCGCGTGCCTGATTCTCCCGCCACAGTGACAAGGCGTCCTCGCTCAGGTTCTCCAACACGCTGTCGTCTGCCGTCGCCATCTCGTCCAGACGGTTGCGCCTGGCATAGTGCGACTGCAGGCCGAGCATACTCTGATCAAGTATGACTTGCAGCCTCTGCTCCTTGGCCAACCGACGCGCCTCCGGCATCCCGGCCAGCCGTTCCACCAGTAAACCGTACTTGCCCAGCGCCTCGTCATTCCCCTGTCGTGAAAGAGCCACTGCCTCTGCGTGCAGCGCCTCCCAGGAACCTTTCAGAGCGGCCGCGTTGCCTTGCCTGCGTGTGTCAGTAGTCATCCAGCGTTTCTCGCTATGCGAATTAATTGTCAGTTGGTTACTACTCAGCCACAATCAGCTTTCGACCCTGAACGAGGCGAGCAAAGGTCTTCTTTATCCCCTCATTGTTGTATTTTGGGCGGTCGGGCCTTCGGCCCTCCCTTGTGCAGGGGCTGCGCCCCCGCAACGCCCCCCTACAAAACCATCCCTCACCGACCGTGTGCGCTCATTCCAGCCGTGCCGCTCCAGCAACCTGGCTGCCGCCAACCGAATACGCAATCAGATAGCCTGAATCGCGGCAGCGATAAAGAGCTGGTAAAGACAGGCACTGTAGATGGCTTAGTAGTTACCAAAAATATATGATTGACTTGATAACACACGTGTGTTAGATTTTGGCAGTGTACGGTATCTCCATCCGGCGCGGACTGCGGTCGATGCTTGCTATCATGATGCCCTTGTCCAAAGGGGGTGATGCTTTCACGGTTGAAAGGAAAGAGGTTCTCACTTCAGGAATCCACATTGCAAAAACCTGAAGTTGCTGGCATCACTTTGCGGGCTAGTCCGTGCCAGACTAACAGTTCATTACTGTCATTTCGTTTATGTCGACTGCCTTGCCTTCGGTTGTAACAATCACTTTCTTCACAAGGAGGATGAAAATGTCCGCACGAGTAAGCCGAAGAGAGTTCCTGCGATTGTCCGGCACTGCATTTGGCGTTGCAATGCTGGCCGCATGCCAGGCGCCGGTTGCGCCGGCGGAATCCGGTTCTGCACCACCTAGCAGACCGTTTGAAGGGCAGACCGTTTCCGCCGCGGGAATGCCATGGTTGTGGGAGAACACCAAGCCGTTGTACGAAGAATTCCTGGAAGAAACGGGGATGCAGTTAAATGTTGCCACTTTCCAGCAGCAGGAAATTACCGATAAACTGATGCAAGCAGTGGCGACCAACACCTATTTCGCCGATTTACTGGCCATACCGAACAACGCAGCGGCCGATGTCTGGGGAAACGATTTGGCCCTTCCGGTCCCGGAATATCTTCTCAACGATCCAGAGATGGCGTGGGACGATGTGCTGCCGGTCTATAGAGAAAAGGTCCTTGCCTGGAATGGCGTCATTTACGGAATGCCCCACGACGGCGATACGCATCACATGATGTTCCTCCACAGTTTGATGGACGATGCGGACAACCAGGCGAATTTCAGCGGTGAGTACGGCTATGATCTGAACGCGGACCGCGGACCGCAAACCTGGCAAGAGCATCGAGACTACGCCGAATTCTTCACTGGTTGGGACTGGAGCGGGGACGGCGACCCGAATTATGGCTTTGCGCATATGATGAAGCGCGGGGATACGGCATTCTGGGGCTTCGCATCGCGCTGCACAGCCTACGGCAAACATCCCGATGACCCGGGGTATTTCTTCGATGTCGAGACAGGAGCACCGCGAATCAACAGCCCGGCCTTTGTACGAGGTCTCACCGAGTGGAAAGATGAGTTGCAGTTCGGACCACCTGGAATGATTTCTATGGGCTGGGGCGATGTGATCGAGGCATCTCAGGCCTTGCGCGTGGCAATGAACGTTGGGTGGGATGGCGTCGCCATGCACCGCGAAGGCTCTTTGGCCGCAGGCAAGTCCTCCTACTCGGTCCTGCCAGGCTCCTACGAGGTCTACAACGCCGGCTCGGGCCAGTGGGAAAACCGATCTGAAATTAATTTCGCGCCGTCGCTGGCCTTTGGCGGCTGGGAGATTTCGATTGCCAAAGGCGCCGAAAACGAGGAGGCTGCCTGGGCACTGGCCAAGCATTTCACAAAAAAGGAGATGGGCAACACGTTTGCCTTTCAGGGGTTTAAGAATCCCATCCGCATCAGTGATATTGCTAACATCGAACCCTGGATAGAAATCGCCGGCTTCACCGAGCGCAGTGCCACTACCTACCTGCGGGCGCTCAACGAAACGATGACGCATCCCAATTTGGTTCTGAATCTGCGGATGCCGGGTTGGACTCAGTACCGGGACGCGCTGGAGTTGGGCGTGTCAAAGGCGCTGGCCGGCGAGGCCAGCCCGGAGGTTTCCTTGAATGAAGCGGCCGAGGCATGGACCGCCATCACCGACCGCCTGGGCGGGCCGGAAAAGCAGCGGGACAACTACAGGACGCACCTTGGGCTGGATTGATAGTTCACAGTGGGGATGACAGCACGCTGCTGTCATCCCTATCCTATCCTCTGATAGGGATGACTATGCAGCGAAATACAACTGCCAAACAAGCTTTGGATCCGTCGCCGAAAAAGCGCCTCAATCAGGGCGTTCCCGATGTGATTTTCAAGTGGATTCTCATACTGCCTGCCACGATAGCAGTAATTGCCCTGTTGGTCTTTCCATTCCTGTTTACGTTCGTTGCCTCATTCACCGACTGGCATCTGTTCAACCTGAATGCACCGATCAATTTTGTTGGATTCAAGATGTGGGCGTCGGTGCTGACTAGCAGCTACATCCACACAACGACCTGGAACACAATTTACTTTGTCGGATTGGCCTTGCCTCTGCAGTTCTTGCTGGGTCTGACGGTGGCTTTGGCGCTTAACGCGGCGACATTCGGTCGAACCTTCTTTCGTGTCTTTTTCCTGATGCCGCTGATGTTCAATCCTATCGCGGTCGTATTTCTGATTGGAAAATTGATGTTACAGGAAGACATTGGACCTATCAATGACGTCTTGATGGGCCTTGGATTTCCCAGGATCATGTGGCTGAGCAATCCGGCTATGGCCAAGATCACCATTGTGTTAGTTGATGTCTGGCAACACACCGCCTTTATGATTCTGATGTTTCTTGCCGGACTGCAATCTTTGCCCCAGGAGCCATTCGAGGCTGCCGTTGTCGATGGCGCTACCGCTGTGCAGCGTTTCCGATACATCTCGCTGCCGCTCTTGGGCCCCGTAGCTCTCACGGCTGTCCTGATACGCGGGTTGGACGCGTTCAAAGTCGTAGACATTATCTATTCGTTGACCGGGGGAGGTCCTGGGCAGGCGACCGAGTCGATAACCTTGACCGTTTTTCGGATGGGTGTGAAGGGAGGCGATATTGCCTTTGGCTCAGCCGCCTCCTATCTACTGCTGATTATGATGGCTGTCTTTACAGCACTGGTCCTGTTCCTCACGCGTAAATGGGTGAGGATTTCATACTAGGGAGGACTGCACGAATGACGGGAGAACGTCGCCTGGGGCGGATCGTCGCTTACATCATTCTGGTCACATGGACTTTCGTTGTGGGTATACCGACCTATTGGCTGTTTATCACTGCCTTCAAGCGGCCCGATGCCATCAACCGGGGGGCAACGTATTTCCCCTGGGTAGATTTCCAGCCGAGTCTAATGGCCTTTTACGATGTTTTTGTTTTGCAAGGGTTGGCCAGTAGCCGTCCTTTTGTGAACAGTGTCGTTGTTGCTCTGGCCACTGCAACGATATCAACGGTAATCGGCGGCGCCGGCGGTTATGCATTGGCCCGATTTCCCTTCCGCGCCGGCCCTTTGAACAATGATCGCATCGCCTTCGGCTTCCTGATTCAGCGCATGTTTCCACCTGCTGTCCTTCTCATACCCTTTCTGATTCTGTTTCGCACGTTGCGCCTGCTGGATACGCGCGAGGGACTGGTCCTGGTCTACTGTGCGTTCAGTATTCCCTTTGTCGTTTGGATTATGCGCGATTTCTTTCGTTCTCTACCGGTTGAAATTGAAGAGAGCGCGCTCATCGACGGCTGCAATCGCTTAGGTGTCTTATTCCGGATCGCGATTCCCCTCTCCGCGCCCGGTTTTGTCACCGCTTTTGTCCTGGTGATGATCGGCTCCTGGAATGAATTCTTGTTTGCCTTGACCTTTATGTTTAACAAAGCTGTTACACTTCCTCTCTATCTTACGCTGCAGACAAGTATCCAGGCAGGCACTGAATATTGGAATATGGCTGTCATTGCAATTTTCAGTATTTTGCCCGTTGCCCTCGCTGGTCTGTTGCTGGAGCGCTATATCACGCGCGGCCTGACGTTTGGCGCCGTGAAGTAGCGTCCGTGAAGAAAAGGCCCTATTCAAACAGTTTCTCAGAAATTCAAGAGTCTCGCTTGACGCGACTTCCTTTCTGAGGCATATTCGCCGTGTACGTAGGCGCGGCGTCGAAGCTGCTACTCCTGGTAGACCAGCCTTTTCGGCACTGCAATCACTGACAATTTTACAAACCAAGTGTGAGGTACCGATGACAGATCGTGTAAAAGGAAAAGTCGCCCTCGTAACCGGCGCCGGTTCGGTCGGTCCCGGCTGGGGTAACGGCAAAGCCGCCGCGGTACTCTATGCCCGCGAAGGCGCCAAAGTCTTCCTCGTCGATTACAACCCCGAGGCCGCCAGCGAGACAAAGGCCATCATTGAGCAGGAGGGCGGAAACTGCACCGCCTATGAGGCCGACGTCACCGATTCCCAGGCCGTTGACGCAATGGCAGCGGCCTGCATCGAGACCTATGGCAGAATCGATATCCTCCACAACAACGTCGGCATTATTGAAGTCGGCGGACCGGTTGAAATCAGCGAAGAGAATTGGGACCGGCTGATGGATGTCAATGTGAAGGGAATGTTTCTGACCTGCAAATCTTGTATCCCCCACATGGAGAAGCAGGGCAGCGGCGCGATTGTCAACATCTCCTCCATCGCCGGCATCCGCTACACCGGCTACCCAAGTGTCTCCTACAACGCCTCCAAAGGCGCCATCAACCAGCTGACGCAAAATATCGCCATGCAGTATGCCCCAAAGGGCATCCGCGCGAACTGTGTCCTGCCCGGCCTGATGAACACGCCTTTCATCACCCAGGGTCTCCAGGACGCCTATTCGGACGAGGGCGTCGAAGAGATGATCAGGCAGCGCGACAACCTGTGCCCGATGAAAAAGATGGGGGATGCCTGGGATGTCGCCTATGCCGCCCTGTTCCTGGCATCCGACGAGGCCAAATACATTACAGGCGTCAACCTGCTCGTCGATGGCGGCCTGACCTGCGGGTTTGCCCCTTAGCTGCCTATGCCGAAAGAAGTCCTGTTTGTTGGTCCCCGGCACGTAGAAATAAAGGAGTATACCGACCCGCCGCTTGGTCCCAGGGATGTGAAGGTCGAGAATCTCTACTCCGGCATCAGCCACGGCACTGAGCGCTCCCATTTTCGCGGCGAAGCCGTCTGGCATGGCCGCAGTGTGGAGACCGACGGCTTCGTCACCGAAGGGCGCTCCATGCGCCACCCTTTCACCTACGGTTACGAGGATGTCGCCCGTGTCGTGGAGGTCGGGGCCGAAGTGGGCGAACTGGCTGTCGGTGACATCGTCATGGCCTCCGCGCACCACCGCCAGACCAGAAACTTCAACCTGGATCAGGCCAAAGTCGGGGCGACAACCCGCGGCGTCGGCGTAAGCGTCTTTCCCTATCCGCTGCCCCCCGACGACGACCTCGAAAAGTACGTCTTCATTAGCCTGGGCACCGTCGCTTTGGACGCCGTCCTCGTCGGGCCGGTGCGGATCGGCGAGAGCGCCGTGATAGTCGGCCAAGGCGTGGTCGGCCTCCTCACTATGCAGCTTTGCAAACTCTCCGGCGCCGACCCGGTCATCGCCATCGATCTGCTCGACGAAAGACTCGAAACCGCAAAGGGCCTCGGCGCCGATTACGCTCTTAACCCTACCCACGGTGATGTTGGGCGCGAGGTGAAGCGCATCCTCGGCGGGCACGGCGCCGACGTTTGTTTCGAATGCTCCGGCCAGGCAAGCGGCATCGGTCTGGCCCTCCACTGCGGGACCCCTTTCCCCAAAGTCGTTGCCGTTGGAATGTACGACGGTCCCGCCGACGACCTCTATCTGGGCGAAGAGTTCTGCCGCAGCGCCGGCCAGATCCTCCACTCTCGCAGCGGCGGCTATCGTCTGCCCCCCGAAAGCCCTGATGGCGGACTCTACCATCGCCGCTGGGACATCATCCGCGTTCACAATGTGATCATCAAGCTGCTGCGCACAGGCAAACTCGACGTCAGCGGTCTCATCACGCATCGTTTCCCCCTGGAGGAAGCGCCCCAGGCCTACAGCCTGATCGACCAAGGCGCGGCAGGGATGATGAAGGTCATCTTTGACCTGACCTCCCCCTAGCTTCATTACGTAACAGGTCGTTGACACCTGGAGAAAACCGTTCTGATGGTCACAAAAACAGGACGCCCGCTGGCAGAATCGGGCCGCCTCTCTCCTGTTCGCCAACGATGATCAACGGCAACCATACATGGTGTCATTGGCGGCCCTCCGCGGTCAAAGAGTATTGCAGTTGCCCTTCTACAGTTGCAGTTCTTCGTGGCCCTTCGTGGCCCTTCGTGGCCCTTCGTGGACTAAAGGTGCTGCAGTTGCCCTTCCGCAGTCGCAGTTCTTCGCGGCCCTACGCGGTCCTTCGTGGACTAAAAGTCTTGCAGTTGCCCTTCCGCAGTTGCAGTTCTACGTGGCCCTTCGTGGCCCTTCGTGGACAAAAGGTGGTGCAGTTGCCCTTCTGCAGTTGCCGTTCTTCATGGCCCTTCGTGGCCCTTCGTGGACTAAGAGTCTTGCAGTTGCCCTTCCGCAGTTGCAGTTCTTCGTGGCCCTTCGTGGTCCTTAGCGGCCCTTCGTGGACAAAAGGTGTTGCCGTTGCCCTTCCCCAGTTGCCGTTCTTCATGGCCCTTCGTGGAGCACAAAAAGGTGTTCTTGTCGGCCATTTGAGGCAATCTGTGGATAGATCAAGAAATGCTCACACTCGCCTATGGAGAGTCTGACTTGCCCAATAAAATTCAAGCCGCAGTCGTCGTCACCACGCGAAAAATGGAGATCCAGACCTTCGACACTCCCAAGATCAGCGAAGATGACGGCCTGCTCAGAGTCGAGATGTGCGGCGTCTGCGGCAGCGATCCTCGCATCTACAACTGGACCGAACCCCATCGCTTTCCACTCATCATGGGGCATGAGCTCGTCGGACACATCGAGGAAGTCGGAAGCCGGGCCGCGGCGCGCTGGGGAGTGCAGGTAGGCGACCGGGTCATCGTCGAGCACCTCTTCGGCTGCGGGTACTGCCGCTGGTGCCTCCTCGGCGAGTATCGCTTCTGCAAAGAGCATCAGGGCTACGGCGGTACCACGCCGTCCAGCGTGCCCCCTCACCTGTGGGGCGCATATAGCCAGTACATGTATCTGGCGCCCAATTCGCGCGTGCATCGCGTCTCGGAGGATGTGCCTGCCGAAGCCGCGGCCATGACATGCGCCAACATCGGCAACGGCCTGCGCTGGGTGGGCACAAAGGGCGGGGCCGCCATCGGCGACAACGTCGTCGTCATCGGCCCGGGTGGGCAGGGCCTGGCCGCGATCCTGGCGGCCAACGAGGCCGGCGCATCAAAGATCATCGTGGTCGGCCTGAACCAGGATGAACACCGTTTCGAGCTGTCCAAGCAGTTCGGCGCAACCCACATCATCAATCTGGAGCAGGAAGATCCGGTCGAAGCAGTTCTGGCGCTCACCGACGGCGTATTGGCCGACCTGGTTGTGGACCTGACCGGCGCCACCGCTTCATTCCCCCTCGCCCTCGACCTGGCGCGACCGATGGGCGTTGTCGTCGTCGGTTCGAACACCGGCGCGCTGGAGGTCGCCATCGTTCCCAGCAAGATCCCCATAAAGGAGCTGCGCGTGCAGGGCGTGAATACGCACGATACCCCCGCCGTGCAGGCCGCCATCAAGATCGTCGAATCGCGCCGCTATCCCATCGAGAAGATGGTCACACACCATTTCCCGCTGGCCGAGGCCGAGACAGCCGTGCTCGCCGCCGCAGGCGAATTAGAACTGGATGGCTTCATCAAAGGCGTAATAGTTCCCAACTGAGGAGCGTTTGCATGGACATCACCTGGGATTACACGAACCAACGCGAGTATGTCAAACGGATCAGCGAAGGCATGCCGCCAGTGATCATCAGCGCAGTTGTTACCGGTGGGCATCAGAAGAGCGAGAATCCGGCGATGCCGGTAACCGCCGCAGAGCAGGCTGATGCTGCTGCCGAGGTCTTCGCGGCCGGCGCCACCATCATCCACATCCACGCCCGCCAGGCCGGCGACCCTACCCAGTCATCCCACGAAGCGGACCGTTATCGCGAGATCAACGATCTGATGCGCGCCAAAGCGCCGCAAATCCTTGTCGACAACTCGCAAGGGTTCGCAGACCTGACAACCACGGGCAGCGATTTCGTTGGAACGGCACACCACTACAAGTCTGCACCGATCGACGCCGGCCCCGATATCATGGCATTCAACCCCGGGCCTATGACCTTTCGCGGCGGCGCAGCCTACACCGGTGGCGACAGCGGGCCCAGCAAAGTCACCGTCGCTACCTTCGACGACTCAGAGCGCACCGCACACCGCCTGCGCGAGCGTGGCATCAAGCCGCAGGTCTTCCTCTACCACCCCGGCCATCTCGACATTCTGGACTATCTCATCCAACGCGACGCGCTCGACAAGCCCTACTTTCTACAGCTGGTCTTCGGGCAGCAGAGCGGCATCAACACGAGTATGGACAGTTTTCTGTACATGGTGCGCAACCTGCCGGAGGATTGCCTCTTCCAGACATGCGCGCTGGGCCTTGACGAGCTTCAGGTGAATGTAATGGCGATGCTGCTGGGGGGCCACGTGCGCACTGGGTTGGAGGACTGTATCCATTACCAGCGCGGTGAGTTGGCGCAGAGCAACGCGCAGATGGTGGAACGGATTGCGCGCTTTGCCAACGACCTCGGTAGGGGCGTCGCCACGATCGAAGAGACGCGCCGGATGTTGGGCATCGACAAGTAGAAGAGAACGACGAGGAAAGCGTAGCGAGCATCTCGCTCCCGCACCAGCCGCATCTATCATACACACAGTGACAGCGTAGGCGTTGCCGCGTTCGCAACAGGCGGTCGCGCCAGTCTGCCGCGGCTGGACGCCTGCGACATGGCCGAGCTTGCCAATCGGAACGCTGGCGAGGAGACCTTACCAAGCGATGTCAACTGACGACAATGATTCAACATTTTTTGGCAACTTGATCGTCTGCTTCCTTTCGCATATAATCAGGCCAGACTTCAGGTAGGAATTCCTGTTCCAGGCCGCTCAGTTCACATCCTTTCCTCAACGCAAATCGGCTCAAGTAATCATGCGCAACGCAGACATTCTGGTCGTTGGATTGGGCGCCATGGGAAGCGCAGCCCTATATCACCTTGCTCGCAGCGGGGTGGCTGCGGTCGGGATCGAACAGTTTCAGATTGGCCACGCGCTGGGCAGCTCCCATGGCTTTTCGAGGATCTATCGCAACTTTTACGATGATCCGCTCTACGTAGAGCTCGCTGAAAAGGCCCTCCCTCTTTGGCAGGAGTTGGAGTCCCTCTCCGACCAGAAGCTTCTCCACCTTACTGGACTGCTATACTTCGCGCGCCCCGGCAACGACAATGTCGAACAGAGAATGGGCGTAATGGAGGCGCTGAAAAGGCCCTATGAGAGGCTGACGGCGCAGGAAGTCTCGGCCCGGTTCCCCGCACTGCGACTGCCCGAGGACTCCGTCGCCTGCCTTACGCCCGGGGCTGGTTTTCTGGATGCGGGCCGCAGTGTCCTGGCGCATCTGAAACAGGCGCAGCGTTTTGGGGCAGCCATCCACGACCAGGTTCGCGTCGATCGTATTGATCTAAGCGGGGAGTCGCCGGTGCTTGAGACATCCGCCGGCCAGTATCGCTGCGAACGGCTTATCATCTCGCCGGGCCCTTGGGCCTCCGAGATCCTGGCGGAGCTTGCGCTGCCGCTGCGCGTTACGCGCCAGCAGAAGTTCTACTTCCGACCGAAAAACCGAGCCCCTTACCAGCCCGGCCCCCTGCCCGTCTATGGCGACAGCGACACCAAGTTCTACGGCTTTCCCGACTACGGCCCGGGGCTTAAGGTCGCAGATGATGGGCTTGGCGCAGAATTCTCTCCCTCTGAAGTCGATCGAACTCTTGACCTTGGTAAGCGCGATGAACTGCAACGATGGCTTGAGTCCATCATGCCCGGCAGCGGCTTCTCCTACGTCGAAGGATCGACCTGCATGTATACGTTGACGCCGGACCGGGACTTTCTCATTGGCTCCCATCCCCGCAATCCAAATGTACTCGTGGGCGCGGGATTCTCCGGGCACGGGTTCAAGTTTTCGACCCTCATTGGGAAGATCCTGGCCGATCTAGCTGCGGACGGCTCCACCGACTATCCGGTGGAGCGGTTCAGGCTGGACCGGTTCGACAAGGTGGGCGGGGCATGACCAGAAACCCGTCGCCGTTCCTAAACTGAGCGCAGAGCAGCTGATCCCAAGGCAGTAAGACGGCATCCACCGTGGAGAAAAAGATGACTGCATCGCACGAAGAGACTGCGCGCAAGCTCTACCAGGAGGCTGTCATCATCGACGGTCTGAATGTCAGCAACTGGGACAGCCCGGCGGTGTTTGAGAGCCTGCACGCCGGCGGCGTTACCGCCTTCAACGCAACGGTCGCCACTTTGGAAAATTATACCCAGACGCTGGACCACATTGCCGCCTGGCTGGTGCGCTTCCGGACATACGAAGAGACCCTCCTTCAAATCAAGAGCGTGGAGGATATCCTGCAAGCCAAACGGGACAACAAGGTCGGCGTCATCCTCGGCTTTCAGAATGCCACGCCGATCGAAAACGATCTCGACCGGCTGGCTCTGTTCCATGCCCTGGGCGTGCGGATCATCCAGTTGACCTTTCACGAGCGCAATCTGCTAGGGAGCGGTTGCTACGAGCGCCGCGATGACGGACTGAGCCATTTTGGCGTCGACGCGATCGAGGATATGAACCGCCTTGGCATTCTCATCGACCTTTCCCACGTTGGCGTGCGCTCGACAATGGAGGCGATTGAGGCATCGGACCGACCGGTAGCGATAACCCATGCCAACGCCAAGTCCTATTACGACGTTCCCCGCAACAAGACGGAGGATGCCCTGAAGCTGGCGGCGGAGCGCGGGGGCGTGATCGGCGCGACGGCCATCACGGCTTTTCTGCGCACCGGCTTTGATTCCATCTTAGCGGATTACATCGACGCGATCGATGACATGGTGTCCATAGTAGGCATCGACCATGTCGGCATCGGCACGGATTTTACGCAGGATCAGCCGGAGTCGTTTGGGAGGTATATTGGGTCGCAGCAGGGCACGAAATTTCCGGCCAAGTTCGTTGACCTGTCACGAAGCCAGCGCGACGGCCTGCGCTATCCCCTGGGCTTGGAGTCGCCCGATGAAATGCCGAATCTGGCCGTGGCCCTTATGGATCGGGGCTATAGTTCAGCCGACATTGAAAAGATTCTGGGCGGCAACTGGCTGCGGTTATTCCGGGAGATCTGGGATGACTGAAAGGCAGAGGGAGAAATCCTCCTGACCTTGCCGCCACTCTTTTTTGGGGCCGACGCCCGCTGGTTGCGTAGCGCTGAACGAAGCGAAAGGCCGTACACGCCGCCCTTTTCCAATGATTCAAGACGTGGTAGTACGCAACGCGCGAATACGCTCTCTGGGAATTGACGAGCGATGACCAAGTACATAATCCAACGTGTAATAGTCTCGATTCCGATCTTCTTCGGCATAACCATGATCGTCTTCGCGCTGTATGCGCTGGCGCCGGGCGACCCGCTGGCAATGCTGCTGGGCGAGAGAGCCATGCTGGAGATGACCGCCGAAGAGCTGGAAGCGGCGCGCGAAAGTCTTGGTCTGAACGATCCGTGGTGGGGGCGCTATATCTCCTGGCTGAGCAGAGCAATTCGCGGCGATTTGGGATATCCTCTTACAGGCGGTTACACCGTTATGGAGCTGCTGCAACAGCGGATCGGTCCGACGCTGCTGCTGATGGCGACGGCTTTCGCCGTGTCCCTTCTGGCCGGCGTTCCTATGGGGATCGTTATGGCCCTCAAGCAGTACTCCTGGATCGACTATCTCGTCACCGTACTCGCCTTCGCGCAACTGTCGATCCCTTCATTCTTCCTCGCTCTCGGCGCGATGTACGTCTTTTCATTGAAGCTAGACATTTTTCCGACTTCCGGTCTGCAAACGATTGGCGAACCCTTCTCTCTTTGGGATCGGATTCACCATCTCATCATGCCTTCGTTCATCCTCGCCGCTTACTTTGCAGGTGTCTGGGCGCGTTACACGCGTTCCAGCATGTTGGAGACGATGCACTTGGAGTTCGTGACTACGGCGCGCGCAAAGGGTCTAAGAGAACGGGTCGTGGTCGTCCGTCACGCTCTCCGCAATGCGCTCTTGCCGATGATCACGGTCGCATCGCTGAGCCTGGGTCAACTGCTGGGGGGATCGATCATCATCGAGACGATCTTCCAGTGGCCGGGGCTTGGCATGCTGGGCTGGCAGGCCACGTTGAACCGGGAGTACCCGATCCTGATGGGGATCATTCTGATTGCCTCCACGATGGTTCTTGCCAGCAACCTGCTGGCCGATATTCTATACGCCGTGGCCGATCCGAGAATTCGTTACGATTGAACTTCCGCACAGACCTGTGCGGCGCTGGAGGGCCGGGCCGATGGCCAACGATCTGCAGGCCGAGCAACAGCTTTTTGTCGATACACCTGCCAGGCGCGCTGTGCGTCGCTTTTCACGGCACCGTCTGGCGATGCTCGGCCTTGGTGTGCTGCTGATTATGGTGTTGCTCGCCGTCTTCGCGCCCGCGGTCGCTCCCCACTCTCCGACCAAGCAGGAGTTGAGCCTCTACCGCAAACCGCCCACACAGACGCACTGGCTGGGCACCGATTCTCTGGGCCGCGACGTGTTCTCCCGCCTTATCCATGCCGGCCGGGTCTCTCTCAGTGTGGGGCTGGTGGCTGTCGGCATCTATGAAACGATCGCCATCCTTCTGGGCGCGATCGCCGGCTACTATGGCAGCAAACTGGACTGGATAATCATGCGCGCCGTAGATGTCGTCATGACGATCCCAACCATGATCGTAATCATCTTCCTGGTCTCGATTCTTGGCCCCAGCATGTATAACTCGATGCTTGCCATCGGAATAATGGGGTGGCCGGAGCCAACGCGGCTGGTGCGCGGTCAAATCCTTTCGTTGCGGGAGATGGACTACGTGACCGCCGCTCGCTCGCTTGGTCTGCCCACCCACCGGATCATCCTGCGGCACGTACTGCCCGGTGTGGTAGCGCCGCTGGTAGTTCACGCCACTTTCGGTGTAGCCGGCGCCATACTCTTGGAGGCAGGTCTCTCTTTTCTCGGCCTCGGCGTGCCGCCCCCTACGGCCAGCTGGGGAAACATGATGAGCTCAGCGCAGACGCTGAATATTCTGGAGCGCGTGCCATGGCTGTGGGTGCCGCCCGGCATCGCCATTATGCTTTCTGTGCTTTCGATCAACTTCATCGGTGATGGACTTCGTGATGCACTCGATCCGCGCGGAATGGAAACCGGCTAATCTTTGGTCATAGCCGAAAGGAGGTGCAAAAACTCTGGTCGTTGTTTCAGCTCTCTAGAAGAATGACAGACAACATTAGTGAGCCGCTCAGGCTCATGTCAGGACTGGAGGAGAAAACGATGAAACGGCTACTGCTTGCAGTAAACTTGCTAATCGTAGCGGCTTTGCTGCTTACCGGCTGCGCACCGGTGGATACGGCCCCGGCCGCCACCACCATGCAGGAACCGCCTACAGAGAGACAGTACGGCGGCACGCTCAACTTCTGGCAGCCTTCCTGGGATGGCAGCAAGGACTGGTTCCACCATATCAAGAGGGACGAGGTGACAACCTGGATGTGGGAGGAGCTCTTCTTTACCACCACAGGCAGCTTTATCCCCGTACTCGCCACAGGCTATGACGTATCCGAAGATGGGCTGATCTACACGGTGCATCTGCGGGAGGGCGTCAAATTCCACGACGGCGAGGAATTCACCGCCGAGGACGTCAAGTACTCTTTCGAACTGAAATATGATCCCGGCATCCTGCCGCCGGAGGCGCTGAAGGCCGAAGCGGAGCGGGTTGAAGGTCTGTTCGCCTACAAGCAGGGGGAAGAGGGCGCGGATGAGATTACCGGCATTCGCATCGTTGACGATTACACGGTTGAGTTCGTGCTGACTGAGCGGGATCCCAGCTTCTTTCCCGGGTTCTTGGGCTACGTCGAACATCCGATGATGCCCAAGCATGTTCTTGAAACGCTTGACCGCGACGAACTGGTGGCGGGCACGAGCGACTACTGGGTTACAGGGCCGATCGGCACCGGTCCTTACCAGTTCGTGGAGCATGTGCCTGGCCAGTATGTCGAGTATGCCCGCTTTGATGACTACTGGGGCGGAAAGCCCGGCCCCGAGCGCGTCTTCGTGAAGTTCGCGCCAATCGAGACGGCGATCATCATGCTGGAAAAGGGCGAACTCGACATCGTGTGGGAAGCGCCCCCTGAAGAGGCTGTGCGGATGATGGACAATCCCGACATCGATGTACTGGTGGCCGACAACGTGATGGGCTTCTGGATTCAGACGCCGAACTGGCATGCCGGCAATGGCTTGTGGCAAAACCCGAAGGCCAAGCAGGCGCTGTTGTACGCTGCCGACCGGCAGGGCTTCGTGGACAACGTGATGCAGGGGTTTGGCGTGGTGCGCCACAGCTGGTTCCACGGAACGCGGTTCGAGTGCCCCACCTTGATCGAGTTTGAATACGACCTGGACAAGGCGAAGGCGCTGCTCGACGAAATCGGCATGACCGCGGACAAACGCGCCGATTACCAGCTTGAACTGACTGTCTATCCAGGCAACAAGATGCGCGTCGACTACGCCGTCATGCTGCATGAAGCCTACACCCAGCTCGGTTTCAAGACCAACGTCGATCTCATCGACGCGGCCTCCTGGGCCGACTACCGCAATGGCAAAGGGCCGCGCGGCACCGAGTTCGACTTCGCCATCGCCAACTGGGGCCCGGGCACCAATCCCTATGTCCTTGAACCGTATATGGTTGGTACGGTCGATCTGGGCTACTGGCCGCTCGACGTAGAACGGGACTATCACTGGAATGAGTACAGCCCGAATGCGGACAAGGCAAAGGAGCTCTGGGCCAACATCTTCGCTGAGACAGACATAGAGGCACAGACGCCTTACTTCCAGGAACTGGACTGCATCCTGAATGAGGAGGTCTTCATACCGCACCTCATCGGTGAGTCGTGGATCGCCCTCAAGAGCAAACGCCTTCAGGGTGTAGACCTTGACCTCGATGTCAGTGTGTACATCGTGCCGCAGCTGGTCGATATCGCCAACTGGTGGCTCTGGGATCCGGATGCGGATTCACAGTAGACGATTTCGTCCTGATTCAGACTCTGGAATGCTGGAATAGCTCGTTGCGAGCACTCCAACGGGGGTGCTCGCAACTTTTTTCAACAACCCTTGACTGCGGCCAAGCCTTCCATCCTCTGGATTCAGCCGCAATCCCAGCCGCGAAGAGAGGTGGGCAGATGATCGAAACAGACGCGGGCGCCGCGGACCTGAACCGCCTGAAACTTGCGTCCGATCCGTATCGGCCGGCCTACCATTTCCTGGCCCCACACAACTGGCTGAACGATCCGAACGGGACGATCTTCTGGAAGGGCAGGTATCACCTGTTCTACCAGCACAATCCCTACGGCGCGTACCACGGCGGGGCAACGGGAACGATACACTGGGGACATGCCGTCAGCGAAGATCTTGTAAATTGGCAGGATCTGCCGATCGCATTGGCGCCGGTGGACCCTTATGACCGGGACGGCTGCTACAGCGGCACGGCCTTTGTCAACATAGAGGGAGTGCCTACCATTATCTACCACGGCGTGCGGGGCGGGATCTGCCTTGCCACGAGTCAGGATGATCTGCTGGTCGAGTGGGAAAAGCATCCAGCGAATCCGGTTATCCCGACACCGGTGTCTGGCGACGCCTACAAGGTGGACGGGGCCCCCTGCGCGTGGATCGAAGGCGACACTTATTATGCGCTCACGGGAAACAGCAGCCAGGAGGCATTCGACGGTCTTGAGCCGGACAGGGCCTTTCTGTTCAGCTCGAAAGACCTGGCGCAGTGGGAATACCTGCATACCCTCTATGAAGGCGGTGAGCACACTGAAATCGGCGAGGACTGTGCTGTTCCCGACTTTTTCCCACTGGGTGACAGGCATGTCCTGCTCTTCGCCAGCCACCGTCGCGGGCCGCAATACTATACGGGAACCTACGCGAATCAAAGATTCACTCCCACTAGGTACGGGAGACAAGCCTACGGAGAGACGAATTTCTCCAACCGAACGGGCATACTGAATGAGTGCCAGACTCTTCTGGACGGCAACGGCCGGCGCGTTCTTTTTGGCAGGATGTCCGAGGGGCGATTTGGCTACATTCAGCGGGCATCGGGCTGGTCGGGGATTATGGCTCTGCCGATGACGCTATCCATGGGTGAGCAGGACGAACTGCTCCTGAACCCGGTAGAAGAGTTGGAAACGCTGCGCCGCAACCGTGTGCAGCTCTCCGACATACACTTGGCGGGAGATTCGACGATTACGCTTGACGGTGTGCGCGGCAACCGGTTGGAGATCCGGGCTGTTTTCAGTTGGGAAAGTGCCGAGGAGTTCGGGTTAAGTGTATGCTGTTCGCCTGACGGCGCAGAGCAGACGATGATCCGCTTCAACGTTAATCCCAATGATTCAACGCAGCCGCAGGAGAATATGAGCCCTGACCGGTTACTGGTTCTGGACGTTACGCGCTCGAGCGTCAGTCAGGGGGTCAAGAATCGGGAGTCGCAGCGCTGTATCGTCAGGCACAACTACGGCCGGCCGGTCGAATTGCGCGTTTTTGTTGACCGCAGTGTGGTCGAAGTCTATGCTGAAGGCCAGTACCTGGGCAAGCGCATATATCCGGCGCGGCCCGACAGTCTGGGTGTGCAGATTTCTTCGCTGGGCGGCAATGCAACCCTCCAATCTCTGGATGCATGGGAGATGGACGCAGTCTGGCCGATCTAGACCTTTGTGGGAGAGGTTGTGCCTGAAACGGGCCGTCGCCCCCTCTGCAGGAGGGAACCATCACGAACTTGCCAGTGACGCGTTCCGACCATAGGGCCGAGGCGCTCTTATGCGGCGCGCTTGCCGTACTGGAGCCGCATGAATGGGAAACTGATACCCTGGAAGAAGGAGGGCGCCTCTTCCTGGATGTTGACCATACGATTGCCGAGCTGCCGGAGGTACTGGCAGGCCGGCGCTTCATTCGCTCAAGTTTCTTCGGCACACGCAAGGTCTGCCGCCAGCCGGGTATCGCCTACGCCGTCACCCCTGCGCGGGGACAAAGTAAGCTGAGCCGGGCGGGTCAACTCGAACGCATGGGTTTCTGGCAGGCGAGTGTTCCAGCATTCCGCGCATTCATTGGTGGTAAGACCGTAGACTGTTCGGTCTATCAGAAACGAATGCGGGAAGGTGAACGCATTGACATTGGTTCGCCGGGACTGAGCCTCACCCCGGACGCGCCTTGGTGCGTCCTAATTGCTGCAGCGCCTTCGCCAGCCGGCAGGACCGGCGGCGGGAGCTCCTCTTCAGGTTCACCCGTCCGAAATCCATTCTCGCTACCGCTGGCACAGAATTACACGATCGCAGCCGAAGTTCCCGATCATGCAGATTATTTTATCCACGATCCAGGTATGGTCCGGCTGCCCAGCGGCAACTTTCTTGTCGCCGCTCCTTGCTGGAAGCGAGGTGTAGGACCCGACCACCTGATAGTGTCGCGCAGTGTAGACGGAGGCCGAAGCTGGCAACGGCTGCCTGACCTGCCGTATGCCGAGGGAACTCCGTTTGTCATCGACGACGGGCTATACATGTTTACCCAGCCTCGCCAGCACCAGGACGTCTATTTCACACGCAGTAATGACGAGGGCGAGACCTGGTCCGAGCCCGCAATGGTATTGGAAGGGGCCTTTTGGAACTGCCAGACCAACATGGTGATCAGAGACAGCCAACTGTATTGGGTTCTCGACCGAAAGCACAAAGCCACGGTTGCAATTGCCGCCGACCTGTCACAAGACCTGCTGGACCCCGGCGCATGGCGCATTTCACAGGTAATTGAGGCAAAACAGACGGCCATGCAGTTCAGAACCGCGCATGACGATCACCAGCCGGAACTGTTTGACGACTGGAATCTTGAAGGGAACGTCATGGATGTGGACGGGCACCTCAGGATCGCCTGCCGCGTCAATCCGAAGCACACGGGAACGACCCCGGGCATCGCCGCCGTCTTTGATATAGAGGACGACGGAGCCGACCTGACCCTGCGGTTCGACCAGCACTATCCCTGGCCGGGCGGCCAATCCAAGTTCTGCATTGTCTATGATGCGCTTACGCGGCTGTTCTGGATGGCCAGCAACATTATTTCCAGCGCTGAGCCGCAGAAGTTGGACGGCGGGCCTAACGGGGAGAGACGCTTCCTGATGCTGTACTGCGGCATGGACGGCTTAAACTGGCTGCCTGTCGGCTGCGTCGCCATGGCCCCCACCTCGAGTCAATCTTTTATGTATCCGTCCATGGTTGTTGACGGCGACGACCTGGCCATCCTTTCGCGCACCTGCAGGAACTCTGGACACTTCCACGATGCGGACCTGGCCACTTTTCATCGCGTCCACAACTTCCGGGACCTGGCGTGGCACTAAGGATTTCATTTCAGCTGCAGAGTAGGGCGACTCCCGCTGACCAATGACAGACTATCCCCATATTTTTTCACAGCTGACAATCAAGGGGATGACGCTGCGTAACCGCATATGCAGTACCGGCCACATGGCGTCCTGGATGCACCACAACGGGGTGCCCAACGACAGGTGCCGGGCCTATTTCGAGGAGCGCGCCAGAGGCGGCATTGCCCTCGTTACGCTGGGGGCAACCTCGGTACGGGAAGGCGATCACCCCGCCTATTTCCAGAATCTTGACGATCGTTTCATCGCCTCCTACCGTACGCTAACACAGGCCGTACACCGCCATGGTGCCAAATTTATCGCCCAATTTTGTCCCCGCGGCGCTCAGGTCCATCTGTCTGAGTTTTGCGAGCCGATGCCGACCGCGCCTGCTGCGCGCGTGGTACCGGCTGTTATCGATCCGCCCGTTCTGGCGTCGGAACACGTGGCATCCTGGTCGTCGGAAGATCTTGAGGATCTTGTTGCCTGCTGCGGACGGGCGGCCCGGCGGGCGAGGGCCGGCGGCGCCGACGGGGTGGAGCTGCATGCCCATCAACATCATCTACTCTCGCAGTTCCTCAGCCCGGCCTGCAACCGCCGCGAAGACGACTACGGCGGCAGCTTTACCGGTCGTGCGCGCCTGCTCGTCGATGCGCTTACGGCGATGCGGCGGGCCGTGGGCGACGACTATGTCGTCGGCGCGCGCTTGAAGGCGCACGACATGCACCCGGATGGCTATGACGAACAGGACTGTGTTCGCCTGATCCAGCTTCTGAAATCCAAGGGGCTGATCGACTATGTTAGCCTCACGGTTGGCGGCGCCGTCCACCATACAGGCTCGATGTATATGGCGGAGGCGGCGCAGCTTGCTCGGGTAGCCCGTGTGCGCCGGGCGATTGATCTGCCTGTTTTGCACGCCGGGGGCATTGTCACCCCGGAGGTGGCGGAGGCTGCGCTGGCCGACGGCCGTCTCGACGTGGTTGGCATCACCAAGGGTCATTTTGCAGACCCTCATTATGTGAACAAGCTGCAAGGCGGCCGGCGGGATGAGATTCGTCTGTGCATTCGCTGTCAGTTCTGCTGCGATGGCGGCGAAGGTCCGGTGGGCTGCATCTACAATCCGGTAGCCGGCCGCGAGATAGAATGGGCGACTCCGGCGCCTGTCCCGGTTCGTCGGCGTGTTGTGGTCGCGGGCGCGGGACCGGCCGGCATGGAGGCCGCTATCACGGCATCTGAACGGGGCCATGAGGTGATCGTTTTGGAAAAGGCGGATCGCGTCGGCGGGCAGATCCATCTGGCGGGTGCCGCGCCGCTGCGCCGCGGCTTCTCGACGATTGCAGAGTTCTATCAGCGACAGGCCAACAGCAGCCGATTCGAAGTTCGGTCAGGTGTCGAGGCAACGCATGAAAGCATACTGACTTTGAACCCCGATGTGGTAGTGCTGGCTACGGGTTCCGAGCCGGTCCGAGCGCGGGTCGAAGGCGGTGACAAAGAGCCCCTGACCGTCCATGAGGTCCTTGAAGGCAAGGCAGATGGTTGCCGCCGTGTATTGATCGTCGACCGCGACGGCCATGCGCCAGCTTTTGTAGCTGCCGACCACCTGAGCAGCGCGGGGATGGCGGTCACATTCGTCGCGGCGATGGCCCGCGCCGGCGCGGACCTGGGCGAAAGGGATGCGGCGATGCTCTGCCAACGGTTGACAGAGCATGGCGTCACCTTCATTGTGGGGCACGACTTGGCGCGGGTAAACGGCGCTATCGCGACGCTACGAAGCATCTACACCGCCGGCGAGCAGAAAGTCGGTCCATTTGACGAGATTGTCGTTGCAACCGGTAGCAGGCCCTATAATCCGCTGGCCGCTGCGCTGGCGGGCAAGGTTGACGAACTGCATGTTATCGGCGCGGCCAACGCTTCCCGATTTATCTTCGAAGCCACAACCGATGGCGCACGAATAGGCCATGCGATCTGACAGGCGGGATGCCGCTGTTTATCCGATTTAGGTCTAACGTCCGAATGGATGAAGGATTGGGAGGAATTCTATGCGCGATCTGAGCAGGGACAGCACCCATCTGTACGTGAAGGAGTTTACACAGACGTTTCTGGACAATGTCGTCATTGAATCGGTACAGGATGTGACGCGCCGCTGGCACCGGCCCACGCGCCGCCTGGAAACGCCCCTTATCAGCAAGGACCGGCCCTGGGAGCACGTGCCCTACTTTACCTATTCGAACTACTGCGTGCTGCGGGACCCACGGGATGGCCTCTTCAAGTGCTGGTATGAGGACATGGCCGGAAAACCCGCGCCCGAACCGATTCCGAACAATCCTTTTGGCACTTTCTCACGGCAGCTTTACGCCGAGAGCGAGGATGGAATCCACTGGCAGAAGCCGGAGCTGGGTGTCTACGAACTGTACGGTCACAAGACTAACATTGTTCTGGGCGACAGCGAGTTTGGGCAGGTCCACTCGATGAATGTCGTGCTAGATCCCCATCCTTCCAGCCCGGACGAGCGTTTTCGCGCGCTTTTCTCTCACATGAGGAACGACGAGGTCGCCAGTTTTCACAATATCAGGTGCGCGCGCTCGCCTGATGGCATTCACTGGACCGTTTATGACGAGCTGCCATCGATCGGAATGCTGGGATCCAAGCTCGACGACGTGTCGGCCCTCTTTTATGACGAATATGCGCGCGAGTTTGTGCAGAATACACGGCATGTGATGATGGTTGCGGCCGGCGCGAATAATATGCGCAATCCGCAGAATCGCCGCTCATTCACCATCACGAATGAACCCCACAATTTCGCAGCCTACAGTCAGCGGCGCGTTTTCCAGTGCCGCAGCCACGACTTTCTGCACTGGAGCGAACCGGTTCTGGTGGCGGCGGCCGATGACGAGGAGGACAACCTGGACGACTCGTTCTACGGGATGTCACAGTTCAAGGTTGGGAATGTGCATCTGGCTACGGTCGGCGTATTTCAGGCGGTAGACAATGAGATGGAGGTTCAACTGCTGATAAGCCGTGACGGCCTGCGCTGGCGACGGACCGGCAAGCGTCAGCCGTTCCTGGCCCCGCGCGGCGAAGGGTACTGGGATGCTTACATGGTTTCACTGGTGAGTCCGCCAATCGAGATGGGTGATGAGTTGTGGTTCTATCACGGCGGCACGAATTATCACCATGACTACTTCCTCTCCGGTGCCCGTGAGAGGCTGGATCATCCGGAGGCGCGCGATCCGTTGAATGCGCGATTCGGTCTGGGACTGGCTACCATGCGCAAGGACGGATACGCGGGGCTGTATGCGAACAGGTATCGCGAGGGAACTGTTGTGACGCGCCAGCTGATCAGTCTGGGGACGAAGTTGGTAATCAATGCCCGTTGCGCGCCGGGGGGCTCGGTGCGGGTCGAGGTTGCAGACAGGTATGACGAGCCGCTTGAGCCCTGCCTGAAGGAGCGTTGTGATACGTTCACGGATGACAGTGTCGCTCACACGATCACGTGGGAGGGGAGTCCCGACATCCCTGCGGGGGTTGGCTCACGATGGGGCGGGCCGGGCGAGAGAACCTATTGGCGCAAGCTGCGCTTCTTCCTGCGAGACGCTGAACTGTTTTCATTTCACTTCGAGGACCCTGTTGCGTCGTAAACGCGGTCTTCGAACAGGCGCTTGTGTAGACGAATTCGCCGGCCAGGAGAATCTCAGTAGCCCCTGTTTTTGGCCACTCACTCCTCGTGGGTTTGTAAGCTATACTTTAGGGTAGTCAGAGTTCCCACAACAATCAGGAGGCATGACCCATGTCCGAGTCGCTACGCATTCTGTCCGTCGGCGCGCATCCCGCCGACATTTTCGACCAGTCGGGCGGTACGATGGCCCATCACGCGTCGCGCGGCGACTATGTCGGCTGTGTCGTCCTCACGCACGGCGCGCGCGTCCACGATAAGGTGATCAGCGATGAGATGCACCACCGCAGTGAGGTGCCCGCGGCCGATGAACTGCAGTCGCTGATGGCCGAGCGGTCTGACGTCAAGGCGGAAGAGGCGCGCAAGGCCTGCAATCTGTTGGGCGTTGAAGACGTATACTTTTTCGGCGCCGATGATGCCGTTCTTCTCGTCACCGACGAGGCAGTGAGGCGTCTGGCCCGGCTCTTGCGGCAGCTGAAACCTGATTTGGTTTTGACCCATTTCCCCAAGGAGGGCGACGGCTTGACCAACCCCCATGCGATCGCCGGGCAAATCGTTCTCCATGCCTTGTCTCTCGCATCCGGCGTGGATCCCGGCGACACCAATCCACCGCACAAGGCCGCCCAGGTCTTCTTCTTCGGCACCGGCGCGGCCGCGATTCCGCGGCAGGTCTGGCAATCCGAGGGCGGATACTACAACGATGTCTTCATCGACATCACCGACGTTGTCGACAAGAAACTGGCTGCTTTGGACTGTCTTGTCAGCCAGGGCTACGGCGGCGCCTATGCCAGCAAGCGCATCGAGACCAGCGACGGCGCGTTCGGTATGTCCGGCGGCGTTGCCTACGCGGAGGGGTTTATCTCGATGAACGCCGAAACACACTACTATCTGCCGGTTACCGAGCGTGCGATGGAGATTGCACGGACGTCAGACCACGAAAAGATTGAAGAAACCTCTTATCGAGTGCCGGTTGACTGAAAACCTCCCGACTCTGTTGCAAACGGTACAAGTCCAGAAGGCAGTCCTGGCTGGCCCTGGCTAACTTTTTCTAAGTGCCGAAGGAGGAACCGATCTTGGCATCGCCAAACCGATATGACCTCGATCTTAAGCTGGCCGAGCTTCGAATCAACGGTTATGTACTCTTTGAAGACCTGATTCCGGTCGAAAAGATTGACCGGATCCGTGAGTCCTTTCTACCCTATCTGGAAACGGTGCGGGCGCACAGCGATCCGGAAAGCGGGGTAACTCTCCGGGGACGCAGCGACAATCGCCTTGTCTTCGAAGGCCGCCTGCAAGTGGTCAACCGTTACACCGTCTATGTCCCATGGGAGCAGCCGTTCGCCGACCCCGAAATCTGCGAGAACCCAGTCGTGCTGGACTTTCTGGACCGCTATTGGGGCACGGACGACTACCGTATAACTTGCTATCACTCGAACAACCCCTATCCCGGCAGCCAATTTCAGAAATGGCATCGCGACGCCGGCATATCGAAATTGGTGCCTCATGTCGGTCTTGAAGTCTGTCCCCATTTCGGCATTAAATTTCCCTTGGTAGACACTCATGAAGAAAATGGCAGCTTTGAAATATTGCCATGCACCCAATATCTTGCTGACCCGGAGATGGAGACGCGCTATGATGAGATCCTGGAGGCAGGGGATTTCCCCACCCGGCGCCGTCTCAATCTGAAAAAAGGTACGCTGTGGATCCAGGACCCGCGTACGCTGCACCGCGGCACGCCCAACCGCTCGGATCACGTACGGCCGGAACTGGTTATCTGTTACTCACTGCCCTGGTTCGGCCAGCGCGTGCCAATCGAAATGACACGGACCGAGTTCGACAATATTTCGGAGAGAGGACGTAGACTGCACGCCACCTGCCGGGTCATCGATTAGCCCGGCGCGTTGGAAAGCCAATTCGCGCGCGAATGAGTTCAGTTCGGGAAACAACTTCCTGGGACGAAAGTGAAGAGGGAACAGTCATGGAATTCAGCCGCGATCAGTTTCTGGAAGATGGATATGTGATTCTGCGGGGGGTAATTCCGCCGCAACAGCTGGAAGGCCTGCGGCGGGCTCATGAGGTGCTCGTCGAGCGCCAGAAAGAGATCTGGGCGCGGGAGCGGGGACCGGACGACCCGCCGGGCGGTGTCTGGGAGACCCACGCCCAGCCTCGTCTCAATCTGGGAGCGCTGGCCGACCAGATCGATGCGCAGACCATAGGCGGGGTCGAAATCTGGTTGCACGAGAACATGCAGGGCGTCAGCAGCCGTTTGCTGGGCGTGGAGGACGCGGCTGTCACCGAAATGATGGTCATGTGCAATCCGGTTCGCGACCACGAGACGGCCGGTCATCGCGGCTGGCACCGCGACTTCTATCCGCCGCACACCGCGCCGCTGCAAGGCTATGCTGACGACATCCTGGAGAATGGGCCGCGTTACATTCAATGGAATCTGCCGCTCTACGACGACAGCGTTCTCTGGGTTGTGCCCGGCAGCCACGCTCGTCTTAACACGGCGGAGGAAAACGCGGCGTTAAATTCCGATGCACGTACGCCGGTGCCTGGCGCCGTCCAGACGCATCTGACGGCCGGCGATGGCGTGGCCTATATCCTGCCCCTGCTGCATTGGGGCAGCCGCTACAACGCCAAGATGCGCCGTACCATACACGGCGGTTTTTCGGAGTACACCACACAGAAGGATCTTCCTTTCCTTGAACATCTCTCTCCCGCTTCGCAGGCGGCGTTCAAGCGTTGGAACGAACGCAGCTCCCAGACGTTCGAGCATATCGAGGAGGCGTTGCGGGCGGTTATTGACGGTGACGGCACTGCATACAAGGCCGCTCTGGAACGTCTGCACCCAGGTCGCGGCGAAAAGGGCTGGTTACTCTCAACGATCTTTTTGAGCAAGAGCGCCAAGCGCATCAATCAACTCAAGAGTCCGGACTTTGACAGCCTACCCGAGCAAGAGCAAGTTTGGGCGACGAGCATTCATCCCATGACTCTGCAGTGGGGCAAGCCACTGGCCGATCGCTTCAGCGACCAGGAAGCCGGAATACTGTGGACGCGTTTCAAGTTTGTTGACGATTTGTTGCAGGACGAGGAAGTTCAGTGGGTGCCGGGCTTCCAGGGTGACGAGACCCATTATTATTTCGATCAGGTTCCGGCTGATCTGAGCGTCGAGGCGTTTCTCGGCACATTTTGAAGTAGTCTGAAACTCCAGCCGTAACACTTCGGGCAGAATGCGAAGCAGTGTACAAAAGCGGCGCCATCTTTTTGTACGGAGGAGTCAAAGCGTGGGAAACAAGCCAGTCAGAATCGGGTTGATCGGTACTGGAATGGTCGCGCAGGTGATGCACTTGCCGCATCTGTCTGAAATGCCGCAGCTCTTTGAGATTGCGGCACTGTGCGACCTGTCCCCCGGAACCGTTCAGGCTGTCGGCGCGAAGTATGGAATCCGGCACACTTTTTCCGACTATCGCGAGATGCTGGAGCGCGCGGACGTGGATGCTGTGATGGTGCTGACGCAGGACCATGCCCAGCCGGCTACGGATGCGCTGCGGGCGGGCAAGCACGTCTTTATCGAGAAACCGATGTGCAACAACCTGGATGAGGCCGATGAGATTCTGGACGCACAGGCGCAGAGCGGCTGTGTTGCGATGCTCGGCCATCACAAATGCTACGATCCCGGCTATGTGGCCGGCCGCAAACGCATCCAGCAGATGCAAGACCCGAGTCTGATCCGCCTTTACGATATCAACGGCCCGAACGCCCTGTTTCTGGAGCACTATGACATCGTGCGGGTCGATGACGTTGACGCGGCCGAGAAGGACAGGATGCAGCGGCTGAACCAGGAAAGCCTGCAACGCGCAATTGGCGCCCAACCCGAAGCGGTCATGCGCGCCTATGGTAAGATGCTGGGCCTGTCGATCCACGACATCTACATTCTGGACGCCGCTTTCGGGTTGCCGGAGCGTGTCGTGTCGACCGAAATCTGGAATGGCGGCGGGGCCTTCGTCTCGATCCTGGCTTATCCGAACAATCTGCGTTGTATACTGGACACCGCCTCGGTGCGGGGGCTACGCGTCTTCGACGAGACGATGACCGTTTATGCGCCGGACAGCATCGTGTCGATAAGATTTCCCAGTCCGTTCCTGAAGAACGCCGCCACGGTGGTGGAGGAGTGGAGCATGGATGGCAGCCACTTCCGCGAGTCGACGACGACCGCCTCGTACGAGGAAGCGTTCAAGCTGGAGCTGGTTCACTTCCACGACTGTATAGTGAACGGGAAGACGCCGCGCACGCCGGCTGCAGGAGGGCGCGCTCAGATTGCTCTTCTGATCGATATGATCAGAGCCTACCCGGCATAGGCGTTCCAGGCGCTAACCAATTCTGTATGCAGACCTGCCGTCGCCGGCCTGCCTTCCTCCGCCTCTACCTGTCCTCCCACCCTCGCGGTAATAACTACCAATCCAACCGCTGTTCATCTAGGTAGCGGGGGGTCTTCTTCCACAACGTTACATCGTCCCGGTAGTGATCCCGCTGGTACAACGGGCACAGCTTGCCCGGCGGATCAATGCATACAATGTCATGCCCCTTGCGCACCAGCAGATACCACCGGTTGTTGATCGATACGCGGTCAGTGCGTTCGTCGATTGGGAAATTGAGCCGGACGGCTTGGCCTCTGCCAACGTCGCCTACCCGCGCGTAGCGTCCGTCGAATCCGACCTCACGCGCGTTACCCTCCACTTGGCAGGCCACCTCGCCCAGGTCAACCCAGGCCGGCATCCGCACGTCTAGTCGGCAGTCCCGCCTGACGTGCAGGTCGACCTGCCCCGTGTAAGGGAGATGGCTGTCAACATCTACAGCTTCGTGTGTGCGATTGAGGAGGAGGTTCACTTTGACGCGGTCGCCCTGCGCATGCACGATATTGCGCCAGACATCGTAAAGGCCGCGGGCGGCGTTCGCGGTGCAGCAGTGCATGATGCCCTGCACGTGACCCAGATTGCTGCCGAACGGTGTCCCCTCCGGCCAGCGCGTGAGCATGAACTCCACCCAGTCGTTGGGGCTTTGCCAGCCGGCAAAGGCGCCGATATTGCGTTCACCCACGCGCTCAGTCGTCATCGGCCAGCGCTCCCCGGTATCGTGCCGCGACGGTGGATCGCCGAGATGCAAGCGCTCGATCCAGTCGGCGCGCGTCAGCTGCCCCTCAGCCAGTTGATTGCGGGTCCAGCGGTCGGCGTCGTCCCAGTAGTGGTCGCCGAGGCCGGCCTCGGCCTGCCGCACCGCTATCCGCACCATGTCTCCGACTTCGCACAGTTCACACGTCTGGTGGTGATCGATGACCGACTCGGGGAAGAAGCCGGTCAGCCGCTCTCCGTGGGTGATGGCCACGGGGAACGCCTGCGCCGCGAAGTCGAGCATCTCCTGATCGCCGCTGGCCAGGCCGTACTCCAGGCAGGTCAATATCGTCATGGCGTGATGGTGGAAATGCACGACATCATGGCGGGGGCCGCCGGGGTCCGGGTTGTCGGGCAGGAAGCGATAGTTGGCGGCGTCAAAGTACTGGCCCTCACGGACGACGTAGCGGCACGGCTGGCCTGCCAATGCCAGCGCAGGCTCGCTACCGGTCACGCGGTAGAAGTCGACAAGGCGGCGCGCCGGCCACATAGCATAGGCGGCAAAAGTGCCCAACGGGCGCGGCTGCGCAGGATCGCCCCGCTGCCCGGGCGCGAACACCCACTGGGTCAGATAGGCCATGTCTTCGTGCTGAACTACCAGGCCTTGCAGCCCTTCAACGATGCCCCGCCCAACCGGCTCCCAGAAGGCGCTGTCGTCCAGCGCAGCATAGGTGGCGGCAACCCCCAACGCGATCCCGTTGACCTGCTGATCGATCATCTGGTTGCCTTCCAGCCCGCCCAGCACAGGTGGCCGCACCAGCCCGGGACCTACCAGCGGCGAGGCCACCTGCCCGTCCGGTCCGATCATACGCAACAGCACCTCCCGCCAGCGCTGCTCGACGTGCAGGCCCTGTTCTGAACCGCTCATGATGCGCATACGCGGCGCTGCTTCCAGGAACTTGAGCGTGATACCGGTGTCCGAACCGTCGTGATACATGACGGGCGGGTTGAAGCGAAACGAAGCCTTCCAGTAAACGCGGTAGTCGGCTTCGGGGTCGGTCGGCTCGACCATGCCGTTGACGGCAAGGCGGGCCCGGTCGGCCAGGTCGAGGGTCGCCGGCGTCCACGCTTCGGCTCGAACGCCTCGCCGGCGGCTCGCTGGTGGAGGAGGAGCATAGGGGCGAATGTACTCGATAGGGATCGTCGCTTCTGTCATGGCGGTTGCTCCTGGGTTGGGGTTGTGTGAGGTCGGGGTGGGTTCGTCTCCTGAGTGCAGTTCACAACTGACAGGGAACATTCCACTGAGTTATCTTACCCTACTGCATTGTCACCTGTAACTACTAAGCCATATACAGTGCCTGTCTTGACCAGCCAGTTATCCCTGCCGCCATTCGGGCTGTCTGATTGCGTATTCGGTTGGCGGCAGCCACGTTGCTGGAGCGGCCCTGCCGGAATGAGCACACACAGTCGGTTAGCGACGGTTTTGGAGGGGGGCGTTGCGGGGGCGCAGCCCCTGCACAAGGGAGGCCGCTTGCGGCCGACCGCCCAAATGAAAAGAGAGACTATAGAGGAGTGCGGAGAGAGAAAACACCTTCGCTCGCCCCATTCAGGATCGCAAATTAGTTGTGGTTGAGTAGTTTCTATCACCTCAAACCTGGGGACATATTCGCCGGATAGTATAGGGCTGACTTCGGCAGGAGTACATCCCAAAGAATTGCGCTAACCTTCTGGCAGCCTCCGGTATTCTGTGCCGTGTGCGGGCGGGATGACTCCGGAAGCTGGTACGCGGCTGACGGGAAAAAGTGACTTGACCTAACGAGTACCAATGAAATAAGATTATGTTGCTTTGCCATTTTCTGCATCAACGTTCCCAACCGTCAAATACAGTCAAGACACCAGGAGGCCAAAAGATGAGAAGGCGGAATTTTTCTGTTGCGGCTACGATTTTCGGACTGATCGTGGTGCTTGCCCTGCTTGCCGCATGTGCCCCCGCGGCTCCGGCGGACGGTGGTGCTGAACAGGCCGCCAGCGCCGATGAATCGGAAGCGGCAGCGCCGGCTGCTGAGGAAGGGCCCAAGTATGGAGGTGTCCTCAAATTTGGGCAAGCGCAGGCGTCTACAGTCATCAACCCCTGGGGCGGACGGCTGCACGGCGCGACCGAGTGGAACATCCTCCACCAGATCTATGAAGGGCTGCTGTATTGGGATTCGGGATATAACAACAACCCGTCCCTGGCCGAGACTTGGGAGGCTGTCAGCGACATCGAATATATCTTCCATCTGCGCAAAGGCGTCCTGTTCCACAACGGCGAAGAGATGACATCCGCAGATGTTGTTTACTCCTTTGAACACGCGATGGATGATTCGATCTCGGCGTATGCTGGATGGCTGTCACCGGTTGCCAGCGTCGAAGCAGTAGACGACTACACCGTTAAGGTGACCCTAAAGGAACCATACAGCCCGTTCCTGGATGTGCTTGGCCGGCCGGCAGTGCTGGTTATGCCAGAAGGCACTTTTGAGAAGGAGCCGTTCGAATACATTGGCACAGGTCCTTTCAAATTGAAGGAGTTTGAGCCGGGGGTCAAGACGGAACTGGTCAGAAATGAGGACTATTGGGAGGAGGGCGTTCCCTACCTGGACGGCATCAGCATGTCCTATCTGCTCGACGACGCCGCGCGCGCGGCCAACCTTTCCTCTGATGCTGTCGATTTCATTATGATGGTTCCCGGCGCCTCCTGGGAAACTCTGACCCAGCAGGAGTACAAGCTGTTCACCGGCGACACCGGCATCTTCTTTATGTTTACCTTTAACGTAGGGAGGGAACCGTTCAACGACCCCAATGTGTTGAAGGCGTTGCAGCATCTGGTCGACAAGCAGGTCATGTGCGATGTCTATACCGCTGGCCGCTGCAACCGCTTTTTCGCCGGCGACCCGCAGCCCCCGAACAGCCAATACTACACCGGAATCGAGGACTATAAATCGCCCGATATTGAAAAGGCCAAGGAGTACTTGGCCAAATCCAACTATCCAGACGGTTTCGAAGTTGATTTGAACTTCTACGGGGCGGCTTCGGATGAAGGCCAAATCGCCGAGATTCTCCAGATCAGCGCGGCCGAGTTGGGAATAAAGTTCAATCTCCTGGCCACCGACCACGCGGTCTGGGTGGAGAAGGTCTATAAGGGCGAATTCACCGCTGCCTTGCAAGGTCTCTACGCATCCAGCCCGGACGACATCTTCTACGGTATCATGCATCCGGAGGGCGTGTCGCACGGCTTTGCACCTAACTTCGACATTCCCGAGTACAACGAGCTTGTCGAAGAGGCACGCAGAGTAACCGATCCCGACGAGCGCAGAGAACTCTATACCGAGGCGCTGACAATTGGGTATGAGGCGGGATGGCCGCTCGTTTACCTCTTCACCTATGACGATTGAATGGGCATGCACCCCGACGTCATGGACTACCAGGTAGATGGTCTGGGCACTGTGCGCTTCTTGAAATATGTATGGCTGGACAGGTAACGGGGTTAAGTCCTGTTCATGTGGACGCATTTCCGCTCTTCTTGGAAATGCGTCCTCCCTCTGGCGGCTCATCATTCCTGCCGTACCTTGCCGCGCTCGCCCATATCGCGGCCAATTTCGCAATTCCAGACCGTGAAAGAGGAGACGACATAGCTTGTCGGGATTTCTAGGTCGCCGGCTGATTCGCGCCATACTAACTGTTTGGGCAGTAGCGACCCTGGTCTTTCTGCTGATGCACGCGCTTCCCGGCGACGTGGTGCTCGTTCTGCTCGATACCGTCGGCGCGGGGTCACCAGCGGCCGACAAGATGCGCGAGTTCCTTGGGCTTGACCGGCCGCTTCATGTGCAATATTTCGACTGGCTGGGAGATATCCTCCGCGGAGACATGGGCAACTCTCTGTTGGGTGGCTACCCGGTCTGGGATCTGGTCAAGTCGCGAATTCCCGTTACGGTGGAACTTAGTGTTCTCACGATTCTGCTGGGGCTTTCGATCGCCCTTCCGCTGGGAATCTTGGCGGCTGCCCGCAACGGGACTTGGGTTGATCTGCTGGCGATGCAATTTGGTCAACTCGGAATCTCGATACCCAACTTTTGGATTGCCACTATTCTGATTCTTGTCGTCGCGGCCCGTCTGCAGTGGCTGCCGCCTTCCGGCTTTAGGCCACTCAGCGATGGCCTGGGTGTCAACCTGTTGCACATGGTCATGCCCACTTTGAGCCTGGCATTGCCCTTGGCGGCGGTGATGACGCGCGTCGTTCGCTCCGCCGTTCTCGAGGTTCTCAATCGCGACTACATGCGAGTTGCGCATGCCAAGGGGCTCCGTCCTCGGCAAGTTCTCTGGCGACATGGTCTCAAGAATGCCGCGATCCCGATTGTAACCGTCATTGGCCTGGAGTTGGGCTACCTGCTGGGGGGAACGGTCCTGATCGAAGAATTGTTTTTCGTGCCGGGGCTGGGTCAGTTGACAGTACGCGCACTGCTGAACCGGGATTTGCCGGTGCTGCAGGGTGTACTGCTTCTCTACTCAACCGCTTTCGTCTTAGTAAACCTTGTCGTGGACGTACTCTATGGCAAACTCGATCCGCGAATTCGTTACGAATAGCTCTGAAGCAGAGCAGAGAGTGGCCGCGAGAAATCCGCTGCGGCGTTTCTTGCGCCGTGCTGCCCGTCACCGCCTGTTCGTGGTCGGGTTCATCATCACGCTTGCTCTGATCATTACATCTGTTTTCGCGCCTGTCTTCGCGACCGCAGACCCTTTCGAGGCGGATTTCAGTCAGATGCTTGCCAGTCCGAGCAGTGAGCATCTTTTCGGCACTGACTATCTGGGCCGCGACCTCTTCAGCCGTATCATCTACGGAGGGAGGTTCAGCCTGCTTGTCGCCATTTTATCGATGGCCCTGTCCGGTTTGGTCGGTCTACTGCTTGGAATCACGGCCGGTTTCTTGCGCGGGCCCGTCGAGACCGGCATCATGGCGTTCATAGACTTGATGTTTGCTATTCCCGGTCTGCTGTTGGCCCTTACTATTTCGGTCCTGCTGGGGCCGTCCACGCAGAATCTGATCATTGCGCTTGCGGTCATCTATGTTCCTATTCTCTGTCGCGTCTCGCGCGGCGCAGTGATCGCTGTATCACAACTTCCCTACATTGAAAGCGCGCGCGCCATCGGCGTGTCCAACTGGCGCATTATGCTTCTCCATCTGCTTCCCAATGCCGGCGCGCCGGTGATTGTACAGATTACGATCGGGCTGGCGTGGACCATCTTGAGCGAGGCGGCCCTGTCGTTTCTTGGTTTTGGCGCGCAGCCGCCCGACCCGTCGTGGGGCTTGATCCTGGCAGGAGGACGAAAGTACCTGAATACCCATCCGGAGATGTCGGTTTTCCCTGGCATCGCCATTGCCATCTCAGTGCTCGGATTTAATTTGCTCGGCGACGGTTTACGAGACCTGCTGGACCCGACCTTGCGCGAACGCTGAAACCACAAATGGGGAGCGATCTTCTCTCCCTGTTGGCCTTTCAATCGACACTGGAGCGAAAACGATGAAGATCCTTGTAACCGGCGCCACTGGACGCATCGGCAGCCGCCTTGTCGCCGAACTTCTGCGGCAGAACCATGAGGTGCGTGCTCTCGTGATGCCGGCAGATCCTCTGCGGACGCGGATTGAGGGACCGGGCGTCGAAATTGTGGAGGGACAGCTCACGGAACGGGACAGCCTGCACCCTGCCGTGGAGGGGGTAGACGCGGTCTACCACCTGGGCGCTCATTTGCCCCAAGGCCGAACCTCGGATGAAATCTTCGCTACCAATGTTGTCGGTACATACAATTTGCTGGAATCACTCGTACCTCACGCAAGCCGGATCAGTCGGTTCGTCCTTGCCAGCACCGACAACGTCTACTGGAATCCCAACGGGGCCCTCTATCTACCCGTGGACGAACAGCATCCCCGCATTAACGACGACCCCTATGGGATGAGCAAGATACTGTGCGAGGATATGTGCTGGAATTACATGCGGCGCTGTGGCCTGCCTGTGACAATTCCCCGTTTCGGTGTTACCCTGGCGTGCGACGAGCTTCTGGACTCCACGTCGATCTGGGCCGACAAACTCTACCTGGCAGGGTTCCTGAAGCTGCTGAAATCGAAGCCCGTCCTGTCGCCCGAGGAGCAGGAGACGGTCGAGAATCTGGAGGACCTTGATCCTCGCGATCCAAGACTGGTGATCGCTTATGACACGCAGGGCGTAGTAGGGACCGAAATGGTAAACGATCCGCGTAATCTGGCCGAGGGGTTGCTTCTCCTGTTGGAAAAAGAGATCGCGGTCGGTAAAGTCTTTCATCTGATGGCGGCGCAGCCGTTCGCACACGATCAACTGCTGAGATACATATCGAAAGTGACCGGCTGGCCCTACGTCGAAGTGACAGTCTCCAAGGTCGTCAACTGGGAACTGAGTATCGCCAAGGCGCGGGCAATGCTAGGGTACAATCCAACCAAAGACGTATTTCAGATGGTCGATGAAGGATGGGCGCTGAGGTCTGAGGGGAAGACACCGTAAGGAACGAAAGCAACTCTCGCCACTACTTTCTCATAGTGCTGATCCCCACCGACAAAAATCGCCAGGCGACATATCGCAGAAGGGGTATCCGAACAGGCTACGAGTGCGCTGTCTGTGGAACGGGCGCGTCCAGAGTTCCTGACAATTCCAGTTCAAGCGCGCGGTGGCAGCTCACCGCGTGACCGGGCGAAACCTCCTCCAGTTCTGGGGTCTGCTCGCGGCAGAGGTCGACCGCGTAGCGGCAGCGGGGATGGAAATAACAGCCTGACGGCGGGTTGGCGGGATCGGCCACTTCGCCTTCGAGAATGATTCGCTGCGAACGAAGGCTCGGGTCCGGCTGGGGTACGGCAGAGAGAAGGGCTTCGGTGTAGGGGTGTTTTGGCGATTCAAAGAGTTGCTGCGTTTCCGCGGTCTCGACCACGCGGCCGACATACATGACGGCGACCCTGTCGCAAATATGCTTGACGACGCTGAGGTCGTGCGCCACGAACAGATAGGTGAGGCCGAGGCGCCCCTGCAGCTCCAGCAGCAGGTTCAGGATCTGCGCCTGCACCGATACGTCGAGCGCCGAAACCGGCTCGTCGGCCACGATCAGACTCGGATTGAGCGCAAGGGCGCGGGCGATGCCGATGCGCTGGCGCTGGCCGCCGCTGAAGGCGTGAGGGAAGCGTTGCAGGAATTCAGGCCGCAGTCCGACTAGGCCCAGCAACTCTTCGACGCGCTCGATACGTTTCCCGCGGTCCGCCATCCCATTGACCAGCAGGGGCTCGCCAATAATGTCGAACAAGGTCATGCGCGGGTTCAGCGATGAGAAGGGGTCCTGGAAGATCATCTGCATCTGCCGGCGCAGGGGCTGCAGCTTGTCCCTGGACAGATTGGCGACGTCAATCATAGCGCCGTCATCGGTTCGGAACTGGATTTCGCCTGCGGTAGGCTGGAGCGCGCGCACGATACAGCGGGAGGCGGTCGTTTTGCCGCAGCCGCTCTCTCCCACGATGCCGAAGGTCTCTCCTTTGTAAACGTGGAAGTCGATGCAGTCAACCGCGCGGACCTGGCCTACTACACGTTGCCAGAAGCCCTTCCGTATCGGGAAGAATTTCTGTAGTCCTTTGACCTCCAGCAGCACTTGTTCGTTTTCCATTTTGCCAACTGTCTTGAAGCAGAACCTTTCGACCAGTTGTCGAATTAGGGTTCTACGGACTGGTTTCCGGTACCGGATGATAAAGGAAACAGCTTACCAGGTGCTCATCTCCTACCGATTGCAGCTCAGGTTCGTGCTTGTCGCAGACGCCCGGGATAACGTCGGGGCAGCGGGGATGGAAAGGGCAGCCGGCAGGTCGGTTATACGGGTGGGGGATGGTTCCAGTGATGGTGGGTAGTTGTACTTTTGGCGTCGAGTGGATGCTGGGTATCGAGCGCAACAGGGACTGTGTATAAGGATGCTTCGATTCGCCAAATACGGTGTCTACGGGGCCTTCCTCCACCACGCGGCCCAGATACATCACCACGACCTGATCGGCCATCTCCGCGATCACACCCATGTCGTGGGTGATCAGCATGATTGCCATCCCATTCTGTTCCTGGAGGGAGCGCAAGAGATCGAGAATCTGTGCCTGCGTGGTTACGTCCAGGGCGGTCGTTGGTTCATCAGCGATGAGAAGCCTTGGGTCACAGGAGAGCGCGAGCGCAATCAGGGCGCGCTGACGAAGGCCGCCACTGAGTTGGAATGGATAGGAGTCAATGGCCGCCTCGGCCCGGGGGATGCCTACCAGGCTGAGCAGTTCGACCGCCAACTCGCTGGCTTCCTGCTTGGAAAGTTTGCGGTGCAGGCGGGCGGCGCCGATTATCTGGTTGCCGATCGTGTGAACGGGGCTGAGAGAAGTCATCGGCTCCTGGAAGACGAGCGCGATCTCGGCGCCTCGAATCGAACGCATCTCGCTGCTGCTGTCGCCAAGCGAGGTCAGCGCGATCTCGTGCGCCTGCCCGTCTTCGGGTTCGCGGCGCAGCAGGATGTCCCCTTCGACGATGCGGCCCGGACGGGGCACGATGCCGAGAATGGAGAGCGCGGTTACGCTCTTGCCGCAGCCGCTCTCGCCGACGATGCCGAGTGTCTGGCCGAGGTGAACGTCGAAACTGGCGCCATCTACGGCTCGAACGATACCCTCGTCGGTGAAGAAGCTCGTTTTCAGATTGCGTACCGATAAGATCGGTTGGCGGTCGTCTTGCATAACCTCAGCAGTAAATAGAGAAAGATTTCAGGAGTCAATAATTTCAGACGCCATACGGGTCCGCAGCGTCTCGCAGACCGTCGCCCATGAAGTTGAAGGCCAATGTCACGACGATCACGGGGACGGCCGAGACCAGCAACCAGGGTGATAGCGCGACGGCCTCGACATTCTGCACCTGTTGAAGCATGACACCCCAACTGATGGCCGGCGGACGCAAACCTAATCCCAGATAGCTCAACGCCGTCTCCGCCAGAATCATGGCCGGGACGGACAAAGTGGCGGCAGCGATGATATGGCTCTGGAAGGAGGGTATCATGTGCCGGAAAATGATGCGCTTGCGGCTGCAACCGGCCAAGTCGGCGGCCGTCACAAAGTCCTCCTCGCGCAGAGAGAGAAAGCGGCCGCGCACCTCGCGTGCCAGCCCTGTCCAGCCGCGCAAGGCGATGACAATGGTGATGGCAAAGTAAATCTGCTCGACGCTCCAGTCCCTGGGAAAGGCGGCGGCCATCCCCATCCAAAGCGGGATGGTGGGAATCGAACGCAGAATCTCGATGAGGCGCTGGATAGCAGAGTCCATCGGACCGCCATAGAAGCCGGAAATCCCCCCCAGCAGAACGCCGAGCACGAGGCTAAGCGCCACCGCCACCAGGCCAATTGTGAGCGAAGTGCGCGTCGCGACCATGATGCGCGACCATACATCGCGCCCCTTCTCATCCGTGCCAAGCAGAAAGATTGACTCCGCGGCCGTAGCGCCCTCGACACCGATCAGATGGCGATCGGTGCGGATGAAGCCGAGGAACTTGTACTTGTAGCCGCGCACAAAAAAGCGGACGGGCCGCTTCTGATCGGGATGGGAAACGTAGACGCGTTTGAAGGTCCTCATATCCCGCTCGCCGGTTACGGCGTAGACATGTGGGCTGAACCTGCCGTTGTCAAAAAAGCGAATAGGTTGGGGCGGCATCAGGGATCGATAGGCCTCGGTCGTGTTGGGATTTGTGTAGGCCAGGAAGTCGGCGCCCAGCACGACGAGATAGAAAGCGACGACGACAAGGGTAGCCACCACGGCCACGCGGTGTTTGCGGAAGCGCCACCACATCAGTTGCATCTGACCGGCGACGAAGATCCGTTCCTCGCTGTCGGCAATTGGGTGTTCTTCGGTCACGGTTCACCTGTGATGCGCGGCACGCGCGGGTGGGTGGGAACCGGCGCCCCGGCACGCGCCACTGATTTCTGGTTACTGAACCATTTCAAAACGGATGCGCGGGTCGATCCACATCAGCAGCAGGTCAGACAAAAATGTGCCGATGACGGTCAGGGCGCCGAGCATCATGACGATTGTCCCTGCCAGGAACATGTCCTGGGCGACAAGGGAGCCCAGGAGCAGAGGGCCGAGCGTGGGCAGCCCTAGCACGACGGAGACGATTACGCTGCCCGACAAGATATAGGGCAGAAGATAGCCGACGGTGCTGGCGAACGGGTTTAGGGCCACGCGCACCGGATACTTTAGTACGAGAGTGCGCTCCGACATGCCGGCGGCGCGGGCGGTGATCACGTAGGGTTTGCGCAGTTCATCCAGCAGGTTGGCGCGCATAACGCGAATCAGTTCGGCGGTGCCGCTGAGGCCGATGATGATGGCAGGTAGGGGAAGATGATAGAGCAGGTCCTTCACTTTGCCCCAACTCCACGGCTCCAACTGGTATTCGGGGGAGAAGAGCCCGCCGATATCGGAGTCGAAGAGGGTGAAACCGAAATACATCAGTACGAGGGCGAGGAGGAAACTGGGCACCCCCAGGCCGATGAACCCAATAAAGGTGAAGACGTAGTCGCCGATCGAGTACTGGCGCACGGCCGAGTAGATGCCAATCGGCAGGGCGACGGCCCAGGTCAAAATAATCGCGCCCAGCGAGAGCACCATGGTCATGGCCAGGCGGTCGCCGATTACGTCGAGCACCGACTTGCGCCACATCATCGAGGTACCGAAATCGCCGCTGAAGATGCCGCTCATCCATTTGAGGTACTGCACATACATCGGTCTGTCGAGCGCGTACTGGCGGCGCAGGGACTCGAAATGCTGCTCTGAGACGTTCGACTGCGTGGCAGACAGTTGAGCCATGTAGGCGTCGACAAAGTCACCGGGCGGCAACTGGATGATGATGAATGAGAGCACCGTGACCGTCCACAGGGTGAAGATCGCGAGGACGAGTCGGCGGGCAGCGTAGGCGAGCATGGGGCGCTCCGGCGGTCATGGGCCTGTGGCCAAGGGGGTGACCCCTGACCACAGGCCTGAGATTCAGACTCGACTACTCCTTGAAGTAGTAGGTGGGTGGATGGCTGGTTGCGGGCGTGCGGCAGTGCTGCGCCGGGCACTGGTTGCGCGGCACATTACCCAGGTTGTTGCTGGTGACAGCGATGCCTGCCCCCTGGCCGACTGTGCCAATCTGCCAGACCTCATCGACGACGAGCGACCAGATCTCTTGAGCGAGCTTGTTGCGTTCGTCGCCGCCGACGCCGTAACCCTGGCGGAAGAGATCGAGCGCGTGCTCCATCTCAGGATAGGGCGGCGCCATGCCTTCCTCGCCGCCGCTGTTGTACCAGCGGGCGATGTCGGGGCCCATGTAGGCTTCAACCAGGTTGACCGGCAGCACGTGGCGGGGGTAGAGCCAGAGGGCCGAGGAGCCACCGTTGGTCCAGACTGCGAGCTGATGGTTGTTGGCGCGTGATTCGGTCTCGAACAGGCTGCGCTCCTGGATCTTGAGGTCGGCCCAGATGCCGATTGCCGTCCAGTGGTCCTTGATCATCTCGAGCATGCCGTCCCATTCCCAGCCGATGTTGGCGGGAGCGGCAAGTTCGATGCGCAATCGATCGCCGGAGCCGTCGGGTCGGAGGCGCCAGCCTTCGTCATCCTTGGCCTCGAGCCCGATCGAATCGAGCAGCGCGTTGGCCTGGTCGGGGTCGAAGGTGGCCCACTTGGTGACGTACTCTTCGCCGGGCGTGGAAGGCAGGTTGGCGGCGATCATGGCCGAGCCGGGCACGCCGAGGCCGAGGAATATGGCCTCATTGATCTGGTCGCGCCGGATTCCCAACGAGAGCGCGCGGCGGAAGTCACGATTTTGGATCAATGTCTGGATTTCGGCGTCGCCGTCGTAACTGTGATTGAAACTGACGACGTTGTTGTGGAAGAACGCCCGGCTCATGTCGATGCGGTAGTTGCCCTCCTCCATGTTTTCGAGGAAGACGGGCAGTTTCGAGATCGAAATGTGGCGGGCCTGGTGGTCGTATTCGCCAGCAATGGCGCGCAGTGCGAGCACCTCGCTGTCCTGTGCCAGTGTCACCACGATTTCGTCGATGTAGGGCAGCTGGTTGCCCTCAGTGTCGACGGCCCAGTAGTAGGGGTTGCGGACCTCGGACCAGACTGCCTCATTGACGGGCGTAACCGTCTTCCACGGCCCCATCGTCGGCACGTCGGGGTTGTGTGGCAGATAGGCCATGTAGCTGAACATCTCCAGCCAACTGTCGAAGCCTTCGGCGTCGGCCTTGGCCGTCACTTCCGCCTCGGAGGAGTACGCGGGCAGGAACTGGCTCATGTAGTGCTTGGGCATGTAGCCGCCGCCGTTCCAAGCGCCCTCCGTGTCCGGGCCAACGCCGACAGCGTTGTGACCGGCGAGGATGTCCAGGAACAGTGGGTAGGGCGAGGCGAATGTCCAGCGCACCGTGAAGTCGTCGATCTCTTCCAGCAGGCCGACTTCGCCGTTGATCACCATCTCATTGGGCGGGGTGGGCCAGATCTCATCGTTCAGTGCGACGTCCTCGTACCAGAAGAGGATGTCTTCGGCGGTGAAGGGATGGCCGTCAGACCACTTGGCGCCGCGGCGCAGATGGAGTGTGTACTGGGTGTGGTCCTCGTTGATCTCCCAGTCTTTGATCAGGCTGGGGATAATCTTGGAGGCCGAGTAGTTCCAGGTGAGCAGACGGGACGAGGAGTTGATGCGCATCAGGTTCTCGCCGTCGGCGGGCCCGGTGAATCCGCGTCGCCACGTGCCGCCGTACTTGCCAATCTCATTGAGCGGCTTGATGACGTAGATGTCTTCGGGATCGGGCAGCCGTTCCTCGACCGGCGGCAGCTCGCCGGCGGCCACCATCTCGGCCAGCATCGGCGCTTCACTGAACTCAGTGGGGAACATGGCCGGGTCAAGGATCACTTCCGGCCCTTCGATCGGGACGATCTGCGGCAGTTCGGCCGGCCCTGCGGCCTCTTCCTCAGCGGCGGCCTCCTCGGCCGGGGCTTCTGTTGCGGCCGGAGCACCACAGGCCGAGAGCACTAGGGCTACAACCATCACGATTCCCAACAGCCACGAATACTTGATCTGCTTCATCTCTTTTCCTCCTTTGTGGGAATGAGATAACTTCTGTGGGTTAGTTGGATGGATTCACCTCTGGTAAATGGTCCGGAAATGTGCGTATGAGTTTCCCTTAAAGTGTTCGCCCACACACAGTACCAAACAACTCGTCAAACTGGTTCCTCCTGTTTATCCTGGTGAGGTACCTGCTGATAGAAGGCATCCCACCATTCCGCTCTTGGCAACGCCTGGTCCTGGTCAAGGATAGCATGGAAGCGCGCCAGAACCTCTTCGTAGCGCTCCTGCATCGCCTCCATCGATTCAAAGGCTGGCAGCAGCCATCTGCGCCCTATCTGGGCATGCAGAACCTCGTCAGCCCAATCAAAGTCCTGAAACGTAGTCGACAGCGGGTCGCCCGATTCGCTGGCGACCTTGAACTCAAGTTGCTTACCGTCCGGTTTCATCAGCCCCTGTTCGATCCCCCACAGAAGGCAATGCCGGTCCGCGGGCTCGAGTTGGGTATTGGGAAATTCGCCAAAGCTGATTTCGTGCGGAACCGCCGCCCAATTCAAACCACTCAACTCGAAGGCGATCTCGCCCATCATGGCGTGGCGCGCCTCATCCCAGAGCTGGCGGGCCATCTCGTGGTAGAACTCCCAGGGTTGGTCGTCCCAGTCATAGATGATCAATGCCATCAGTTCGGGGACGTGCATTTCAGTCAGCCGCATGTAGAGCTGAAACCAGTTTCGCTCGGTGACGGAGATGTCGCCGTTGGGGAGGCGTCCGCGAGACTGCCACACCCTGGTAAAGCGTTCATCTCGTTGCGGGGTCCGGATTGGGTTGAATGGCTCCTCGGCTCGGGCCGGCGGCAGCTCGTCCTCCTTAGTCAGTTCGCCATCGGCGTCGATTCCGCCGGCGGCATCCAGGTATGCCTGCAGATGCGCGATCCACTGTTTCCCTGCTTCGACCGTTGCACTATTCTCTTCTTCTTCGATCAGACTGCGCAGCGCGAGGTCGCCCCACGCGAGCTGCTCTTCTTCCTCAAGCAGTATGAACCTGAGCAGGCGCCGCGTAGGTTGATCGGCCAGCGGGTTCGCTTCGGCTAGATGGCGCTGCATGGCCGCGATACTGGCCGGTTTGAGCACCCGGTATACGCCGGTCAGAAGCTCAAGCGTAGTGCGGGAACGGATCAGTTCCTGGAAGAAAGTGTCCAGAGCCGCGTCAGGTACGCGATCCAGGTGGAGGGGCGGCGTCCGCATCTCCTTGACACGGTCGCGCAGCCAAGTACAATGTTCTGCGTCCTGCCACAGATGGAGCGAGAGGCCGCTCTTCACCTCCCACTCCGGCACGGCGTTCAGGTGGGCGGCCAGGCAGCGCATCGTCTGGCTCTCGATAAACAGATAGCGCCGCAGCAACTGTACTGTGCGTTCAACACTGTAGCCCAACTGTCCGCCCTGCGCATAGGTGCAGAGACCGGCTATCGGCGGTGCTGTCGAGTTCATTGGCTTACTTTTTCCTCGTCAGACCAGGTAAACACGCACTTGAATAAGGAATCAGCCCTATATCCCCTCTTCTTCAGGCTGGGGAAGGGATGCGATTCTACTTCGTATCGTAACTACTCAGCCGCAACTGATTCGCCAACCTGTACGAGGCGAGCAAAGGTGTTCTTTCTCCCCTCATTGTTGTATTTTGGGCGGTCGGCCGCAAGCGGCCTCCCTTGTGCAGGGGCTGCGCCCCCGCAACGCCCCCCTACAAAACCATGCCTAACCGACCGTGTGCATTCTTCGCAACCTGTCGGCTGGCGTGCATGGCGGCCGCTGTACACCAGTTGCGTCACCAAGAGACTGAATGGTTCCAAGGATGACTGGCCGGTCAACTACTGTGGCTTAGTAGTTACTTCGTATCGTGTTAAATTTTGACGAACTTGCGGGCTTTGTTTCCCTCGGTGCCCAGCTCCGCTACAAATATGTTTCCCTTCGAATCGCACCAGATGCCGTGCGGCATGGTGAGGCCGGTCTCCGTCCCACGGAAGCGGCCGACCAGTTCGCCCGACTCATGGAAGATCGAAACGCCGATTGGCGCAGGGCCCTTGCCCAGGGAGCCGCCCTGCTCGGCGACGTAGATCAGTTGGTCGGGGCTGCAGTAGACATCGCCGGGGCCGTTCACGTCTTCCCACATCGTGATGAATTCACCCTCGTGGTCGAAGAACTGGATGCGGCTGGACTCTCGATCACAGATCAGGACCCGGTCCTGCGTGTCGATGCCGATCTGGTGTACCAGAGCGAACTGGCCCGGTTCTATGCCGGAGGTTCCCCAGGACAACTCAAGCTCACCCTCGGCGGAGAAGCGATGGACCTGGCGGTTGCCATAGCCGTCGGCGGTGAAGATGCTGCCGTCGCTGGCGATGGCCACGCCGGCAGGCATGTTGAACGGCGGGTCCAGCGTGGTGCCGTAGGGAGTTACCGTCATCATGGCCCAGCCGCGGCGGCCCAGTTCGAGCAGTTTTTCGCCATGCTGCGTGTGCTTGGTAACGACGTGCTCCTGGCGGTCGGTGACCCACACATGGTCGTCGGCGTCGATGAAGATGCCGTGCGGCTCGGTGAACTCACCTTCACCCCAGGAAGTGATGAATTTCCCGGAATCCGCCTCAAATGCCACCACCGGGTGCTTTTGGCGGCAAAAGAGAAAGACGCGATCGCGCGAATCGATGGCCACGTCGGGCACCGAACCGAGCAACCATCCTTCGGGCACTGAAGGCCAGGAGTCGTCCAGTTCATAGCGGAAGTCGCCGTATCCAACGGTCATAATCGGTTGTCCTCCGATGTGGCGCGCAGTTTAGGCGCGCAGGGGTTAGGGTGACTCTTTACGCCAGTGGTCGTCGGCGCTGTCGACGGGCATGAAATCGAGCAGTTCCCAGGCGTAAGGCGTGTCGTAGATCTTCCACTTGTTGTTGGAGGCCCCATATATGATTTCGTAATTTATGTTGGGGCGTTCAACGCAGGCGCGGAAGAAGCCGGCTGCGTCGCGGTGGCTGAACCAGCTCACCAGCGAGCGGTAGCCACTGCCGGGCCGGTTCCACGGCGGCAGCGTGCCGAGACGGACACAGATGACCTCCATCGGGCGCTCGTCGGGGCGGTCAATGTTGCCGCCCTCGGTGTAGTAGCGGCCCAATGACTCGCCGAAGATCTTGGTGGCGCCGTAGCGGCTGTCCGGCCTGCCCGGATCATCCCCTTTGACCAGTGGAATGGAGGCCGGGTCCAGGCCGTCTAGGCGGCCGGAAACGATGGAGAGGTAGGGCTCGTCGAACTCATAACCGCCCATGGTGTGCATCGAGCTGGCGAAAATGACCGGACGTACGCCGGCGTCGTGGGCCGCGTCGTACATGCGGGCAGTGGCGATCAAGTTGGGGTTGGTCAGCTCATCCCAGCCGATTTCGACCTCGTGGCGGGGGTCGGCAGCCAGATGGATGACCACTTCAATGTTTTCGAAGACGGGCGGCAACGCGTCGGGGTCACAGAGGTCGGCCTGCGTAGAGTTGGGCCAGTCCGAGGGGAGAAGGTCGATCCCGTATACGTCATGGTCGCCCGCAAGGTCAGGCGCCAGGAAACTGCCGATCGTACCGGTGATGCCAGTGATGAGGATATTCATGACTGTCTCCCGCAGGGGGTTTTGGGTGAATTATCCATAGGCAAGCAGGTAATGTCAAGCGCCAAAAATATCATATGTACCGCAAGAGAGTAGTGAATTTCAAACTGCTAAGGTCGGCTGCGCTGCGCGACTGGCGGTAGAGCTGCGATTCATAGAGCTCCGCAGGCTCCAAAATGCGGCCGCTGCCCGAATCAGAATATTGGGGATTTCGAAACTTTCGCGACTGCGAATCGACTTCGAGGTATAGATGGACAGAGAGGCCGCAGGGTGCAGCAGCGTCTCTTTCTTGTACTCAATCTGTCAGACGGAACAGGCCTCCCGCCATGGGGTTCCAGGATTTTCCTCAACTGGCGGGAGGCAGCGGACTCGGTATGCCGTCAGTTTGCGTCGGCACTAGCCGGAGCTAGATTTTGGCATACCTTTGCACGCAATGGCCGTGGTGGCTCAGCTCCGAAATGAAAAGGTTTTTTCGAGAATCGATCCAAATGCTGTGTACGCCGCGCAGGCCGGCTTTCTCGCCGGTAAAGCGGCAAATCAGTTCGCCGTCTTCACCGAAGATCGAGACGGAACCACCACCACCCTGTTCGGCGACGTAGATCACGCCCTCAGGACTGCAGTAGACATCGCCTGGCGCCTTGACATCGTCCCAGATCTGAATGAACTGCCCTTCGTGGTCGAAAAACTGAATGCGATCGTTTGCCCTGTCACATACCAGTACCCGCCCCTGTGTGTCGATGCCGATGTTATGTACCAGCGCGAACTGACCCGGCTCCGTCCCCGACGTTCCCCAAGAGAGCTCCAACTCGCCATCAGGTGAGAAACGATGTACCTGGCGGTTGCCGTAACCGTCGGCGACAAAGATGCAGCCGTCCTCGGCGATGGCTACGCCGGCGGGCATGTTGAACGGCGGATCAAGCGTCGTGCCCTGGGGCGTTACCGTCATATTTGCCCAGCCGCGCGTGCCCAGCTCGAGAAGATTCTCGCCGTAGCGCGTGTACTTGACGACGGTGTGGTCATTGCGGTCGGTGGTCCACACATGGTCTTCGTCGTCGATAAAGATGCCGTGCGGCTCCTTGAATTCGCCTTCGCCCCAGGAGGTAACAAACTCGCCCGTGTCGGCCTCGAAGACGATCATTGGGTGCTTGTTGCGATTGAATACATAGACCCGATCGTGCGAATCAACCGCAACACCGGAAGGATGATCCATAATCCACCCTTCTGGCAAAGTGGGCCAGGAATCGTCCTGCTGGTAGCGAAAATCGCCGTGTCCAACTGTCAACATTGGTTGACCTCCTTCTACTCCTTGCCCCAGTGTTCTGAAGCGTTGTCTGCAGGAACGAAATTCAACAGATTGTAAGCGTAGGGTGTGTCGTAGATTTTCCACGTATTGTTGGACGCACCGTAAATGATCTCATAGCCGATGCCGGGTTTCTCAATGCAGGCCCGGAAGAAGCCGACCGCGTCGCGCTTGCTGATCCAGCTCACCAGCGAGCGGTAGTCCTTTTCGGGCCGGTTGGAGCGGGGCAACGTGCCAAAACGGACACAGATGACCTCCATCGGGCGTTCGTCAGGGCGGTCTATGTTGCCGCCCTCGGTATAGTAACGGCCCAGGGATTCGCCGAATATCTTGGTCGCGCCGTAACGGCTGTCCGGCCTGGCCGGGGCGTCCCCCTTGATCAGGGGAATGGAGGCCGGGTCGAGGCCATCGAGGCGGCCGGAAACGATTGACAGGTAAGGCTCGTCAAACTCGTAGCCGCCCATTGTGTGCATGGAGCTGACGAAGATGACCCGACGCACGCCCGCGTCATGGGCAGCGTCGTACATGCGGGCAGTGGCAATCAGATTGGGGTTGGTGAGTTCTTCCCAGCCGATTTCGACCTCGTGGCGCGGATCAGCCGCGAGGTGGACGACTACGTCGATGCCTTCGAATATGGGTGGAAGGGCGTCCGGGTCGCAGAGGTCGGCCTGGGTCGCGTTTGGCCAGTCGGAGGGAAGCAGGTCCACACCGGACACTTCGTGGTCGCGACCTAATTCGGGTGCCAGCAAGCTGCCGATTGTACCGCTGATGCCGGTGAGTAGAACTTTCATAGATTGTCTCCTGGAGTGCGTTTCACTTTATTGGTTTGCTTGTTTTTTTTCGATGTCACATTGGTTTCGCCGGCGATGGTCGGGACCAACGGAATACAGTCCCGCTCCTGCACCGTGTCACACTTTGACAAACTTACGGGCACGGTTGCCGCCTTCGCCCAGTTCGGCCACGAAGATGTTGCCTTTCGAGTCGCACCAGATGCCGTGTGGCATGCGCAGGCCGGTTTCGGGGCCGCGGAAACGGCAGACCAGCTCGCCCGATTCGTGGAAGATGGAGATGCCGCAGGGAAGAGGTCCCTTGCCCATAGCGCTGCCCTGCTCGGCAACATAGACGTACCGGTCGGGGCTGCAATATACGTCGCCCGGCCTGTGTACATCTTCAAACATCGTAATGAAGTTGCCGTCTCGATCGAAGAGTTGAATGCGGTTTGCCTCGCGGTCGCAGATCAGAACGCGGCCCTGCGTGTCGATGCCGATATTGTGTACCAGCGCGAACTGGCCCGGCTCCAGGCCGGAGGTTCCCCAGGAGACTTCCAGCTCGCCCTCCGGAGAGAAGCGGTGGACCTGGCGGTTGCCGTAGCCGTCGGCCGCGAAAATGCAACCGTCCTCGGCTGTAGCCACGCCGGCCGGCATGTTGAAGGGCGGGTCCAAAGAGGTTCCGTAGGGCGTCACCGTCATCATGGCCCAGCCGCGGCGGCCCAGCTCGAGCAGTTTCTCGCCGTGCTGCGTGTGCTTGGTGACGACGTGCTCCTGGCGGTCGGTGACCCACACATAATCGTCGGCGTCGATGAATATGCCGTGCGGTTCGGTGAACTCGTTTTCACCCCAGGAGGTGATAAATTTCCCGGTCTCCGCCTCAAACGCGACGACGGGATGTTTATGGCGGCAGAAGACAAAGACGCGGTCGCGCGAATCGATCGCCAGATCGGGCACCGAACCGAGCGACCACCCTTCGGGAAGCGTCGGCCAGGAATCGTCCAGTTCGTAGCGAAAATCGCCATATCCAACTGTCATGATCGGTTGTCCTCCGGTGTTGCGCCTCGGTCCAGGCGGAGCGCTGTTGATTACTCTTTGCGCCAGTGGTCTTCGGCGCTGTCGACCGGCATGAAATCCAGCAACTCCCAGGCGTAGGGCGTGTCGTAAATCTTCCACTTGTTGTTGGACGCGCCATAGATGATTTCGTATTTTATGTTGGGGCGTTCAACGCAAGCCTGGAAAAAGCCGCCGGCATCGCGATAGCTGAACCAGCTCACCAGAGAGCGATAGTCGCGGCCGGGGCGATCGTAGGCCGGCAGCGTGCCAAGACGGACGCAGATGACCTCCATTGGACGCTGGTCGGGGCGGTCGATGTTCCCGCCCTCGGTGTAGTAGCGGCCCAACGATTCGCCGAAAATCTTGGTGGCGCCGTAGCGGCTGTCGGGCCTGCCCGGATCATCGCCTTTGACGAGAGGGATCGAGGCCGGGTCGAGGCCGTCGTGGCGGCCGGACAGGATAGAGAGGTAGGGCTCGTCCCACTCGTAGGCGCCCATGACGTGCATGGAACTGGCGAAGATGACGCGGCGCACACCGGCGTCGTGCGCGGCGTCGTACATTCTGGCGGTGGCTATCAGGTTGGGGTTGGTCAGTTCATCCCAGCCGATTTCGACTTCATGGCGGGGGTCGGCAGCCATATGGATGACGACGTCCACGCCTTCGAAGACGGGCGGCAACGCGTCGCGATCGCAGAGGTCGGCCTGGGTGGCATTGGGCCAGTCCGAGGGGAGAGTGTCAATGCCATGGACCTCGTGGTCGCGGGCAAGTATCGGCGCCAGGTAGCGGCCAATCTTGCCGGTGATGCCGGTGATAAGGATCTTCATCTGTGTCTCCTGCTGGGGAGTTTGGAAATCTACATTTCTACGATCAGCGCGATGTCAACCGTGAGTACCGGTGGTCCATTCCTTCGAATCCGTCAAAATGCGACTAGCCAGCGGCCACTGTTTCGGGCCAGCCCAAGCGCTCGTCTGGCGTCCGATTTTGCTCCATCGGCGGGACAGTTCCGCGGTAGTCGGGAATGAGCGGCTCGATTTTGGCGAGGGCCTCCTGCGGCCAGTTGGCGTGCTGCCTGTGCATGTAGTCGTGGATCCAGCTCTGTGTCGGCTCCAGCAGGTCGGAGAAGAAGGGGTGAAACCAGATTGTGATCACCGTCCGTTTATCGTTCGAATGGTTTGTGTGCGCGGAGTGGAACATGCGCGCGTCCCCGACCACGACATCGCCGGCATTGACCGGCACATCGACCTCGCCGGGGTAGTCGCGGAAACGGGGGTCGTCGGGGTCGTCGATGCGGTTGATCTCTCTGGTGTGCGCCTCGCCCATGTCGTGGAGGATGTGGCGGTGGCGGTGCGTGCCGGGGAGCAGGCGCAGGCAGCCGTTGTAGCGTGTGGTGTCCTCCATGTAGTACATGAGAAAGATCATAGGCGGTCTGTCACTGTAGGCGCGCGGGTCCTGCCACATCAGGCAGTCCTGGTGCCAGTAGAGCCGGGGCCCGCCCGGCGGCTTGCTGATGATCACCGCCTTCCAAAACTTTATGTCCTTCACGCCCATGCGGTCGAGCTCGGCGAGCGCTTTGGGGTTGCCTATCAGATCAGCCAGCTCAGGGTAGTTGTTGGAGTCGATCAGGCTGCCTGGGGACTTGGTTTTGGCCAGCCGTTCGGGGTCAACTTCGGCCAGGGCCTTGTCAACGCAGGCCCGCGTCCTGTCCATGAGCCACGCATCGGCTACGTTTTCGATGACACAGAAGCCATTCTGCTTGAGCTGCGCCATGCGCGCTTCGGGTGTCAGGTCGGTCGTCATTTTTGCTCCTTGACTGAAATGGGGACTGCAAGTAGCCAGGCTTCCAAACTCTTCTCCTCTACCTACGATGCTGATGGGGCGGCATCCTTAACGCAGCGGAAGCCGACCGTGCCGCAGCGGTCCAAACCCGGGTACATCAGCAGTATCTTCTCGTGGCAGTCGTTGGGCTGCGCGCCGCTGGCGTTGTACCAGATGCTGCCTTCTACCTTCAGGTAGCTGCCCCCGCGGATGATGGCGTAGCGCGTGTGGCCGTCGTCGCGTTCGCTTTCAGTCCACTCCCAGACGTTGCCGGCCATGTCGAGGCAGCCTACGTGGCTGGCGCTTCCGGGAAACTGGTCGACCGGGGTCGTGTCGTCGCTGCCGCTATTGCAAAGGGAGGGGTCGAAACCGTCACCCCAAGGCCACACGGCAAATCCTGCCGCTTTCTGCCACTCCTCTTCCAGAGGCAACCGCTTGCCCGCCCAGTTGGCGTATGCGCGGGCATCGTCCAGGTCCACCCAGATTACGGGATGCCGTTCTTTGCCGGCCGGCGGGCTCCAGGTCCAGGGCTCCTGTTCGCTTCCGGCCGGCTTGTGCCAGTGGCGCAGGAAGTTGGTGAGGTCACGCGGCAGGTAGCGGGTCTGTTCGAGAAATGCGTGGTAAGAGACGTTCGTGACCTCGGTTCGATCGATCCAGTATTCTTGCAGGTCGATGAACTCCCTGGGGTGGTACTTGTCCCAGAGCTGGTCCATTTTACCGTAGCAGGCGCCTTCCATCGCGGTGCGATTGTTGTGACGCACACCAAATATAAAGGGGCCCGCAGGAACCTGACACATCTCCTCCGGTTCCTCACCAGCCGCGACCGGGCGCGACTGCCCAACCGGACGTAGGGTCAGGTCGGCAAGACCGACTCGCCTGCGGTCAATGCCGTCGGGTCCTTCCTCTTCCAGTATCTCCAACCCGGATCGCAGGTCGACGTCTATGCCTTCAGGAGCCGAAACGATACATCCCGCCGCGCCGCTGGCCATGGAAAGCGAAAGCAGATGCGCGTCACCTTGCGGATCGGGTTCGATTTCTGTTCCATTCCAAAGGTCGTAATGGCGCATAGGGCGGCCGTCAGGCGCGGCCGCGGGCGCACGCAACAGCGGGCCGTCGACCGGCCCCCCCGTATCGTTTATCAGCGTGTGCAGGATCGTATCGCCACTGTGCCAGCAATGTGCGTAAACGCCATCCACTTCCGTGGCTACATAGGGCTGCCAGTCCCGGTCCTGGAATGCGCTGGAGAACCGGCGCAGCAGCCGGACGCAGCGGCGCAGCAGTGCTCGATCTTCTTCGTTCCAGGGGTTCCACCAGCCGAAGATATTTTCCCACACGACCTGGCCGCAACCGTGGAAAAACGCCTTCTGAATGATATCGCTGTGTTCATCGGCGTTGCGGTCTATGGCGCGAAAAGAAAAGCGCGGCTCCAGCCAGCGGATGGTCAAAAGGTCAGGAGGGACAACCGTATTGCGCTGCAGCCAGCTGCCCGCAATCGAGGAGAGAGCCTCTGTGGGGGGCACCGACTCCGGGTTGAACACAATGTTGGCGTTGGCCCGCTCCATTGGCGCCAGGAACCCCGGGTCGTCCGAGGCCATCGTATCCAGGAAGACGCCGTCCGCGCCGATCTCCTTGATCACGGCACCGAGCGCTTCGGCATCGGCTACTGCGGGCGCGTTGGTGTCGGGGAACCTGCCGCGATATCCCCTGGCATCAGTATAGGGCGGCGCGCCCGGCTCGCGGCGCGTGCCAATGTCCCAGGGGTTATAGTTGACGAAAACGCGCACGCCGCGCGCGTGGGCGCGGTCAACCACCTCGCGCAGCCCCTCAAGGCCGCCCGGCATGTCGCGGTAGTAGTCGATCTGGTTGCGGTCATCGATGCCAAGCCGGGGATAAGACTGCCACAGCAGGATGATGTCGTAACCGCCGAACTCACGCTCGCCGTCGTCGAGGACTTCGTCAATACGGTAACGACCGGACTCTCGGTCGTAGAAGGACATATCGTACATGAAGAGAAAGGCTTCAATGTAGGCGCTTCGGTACCACTCGATACCCTCACGGGAATGCATTTCCAAGTTGAGGGAATCGCGCAGCGCATCGCGCATCCGGTCCAGCTCGGCGGCATCTTCCGGGCCGCGCCCAATTTGCGCCGAGAAATCGTTCTTCAGGTTACCCGCAAATGAGGTAAGGCGTTCCGATTCGAGTGGATTCATCTTTCCTCCCGTCCGCGGCCGCAACAGGCCGTCAATATATTATGGGCGTGGTTTGAAACGGGCGATCTTATCGTCCACCCAGGCGCGGTTGGCGTCGATTGTGCGGCCGGCGTTGTGCGGCGTGTGGACGACGTTGTGACGCCCGAGCAGAGGGGAGTCCAGTGGGACCGGCTCGATGTCAAAGACGTCGGCGGCCAAGGCCAGCTCATCATTCAGGACGCGGCGATAGAGCGCTTCGGTATCGCAGATGAGAGCCCGAGTCACCTGTATGACTAGGCAGCCGTGCGGCAAGGCTTCGATCAAATCCTTCCCGATCAACCCGCGCGTATCTTCCTTCAAAGGCAGCATCGGCACAAAAACTTCAGCATCTTTCACCAGTTCGGACAGATGAAAACAGCGAGTTGCGCCGCTGGCGGCAAAGGTGGCATCGGGCGCAAAAGGGTCCCAGACGGCAACATCAGCGCCAATGGCTACGCAGAAGGAGGCGTAGCGAGCCCCAATATTGCCGGCGCCGACCACGCGCACCCGTTTGCCCCCAAGCGTGCCGCTGCTAAAGCGCGAATCATCGCCAAACTGGCCGCCCCTATGCCCCGGCCGGCCTACCTCCGGTCTGTATTTCCAGGGTCCGTGGCTCTGTTTCATGGCGTCGTAAAGTTGGGGTATACGACGCAGCCCGCCAAGGGTAAGGGCCAGGCCGTACTCGGACACGGATTGGCCCCAGAATAGCTCGTGCCGGTTCGGCACCACATGTACGCCGCGGGCGGCCGCCTCATCGAGTCCGGATTTTGCCACGACGCGGTAGGCGCTGTGAAAGCACTCTTCAAGCGCGGTAAAGGGTGCAAGGTCGTCGCTGCCCGCGGGGAGGCCGAGCAGCACAAGGCGCTGCACCGAGGCAGGATTCGGCACGAGCTGCGGCGCAAGTGCGTCCGGCTCTTCTGTGCGGTAGAGTTCGCAGCCCTCGCTCTTCCAGCGCTCCTGCCAGTAGTCGGCAGCGAACGGCCAGTCGGCGTCAAAACGTTCATGGACGCAGATTACGGATCTCATCAGATTAATTGTTTTGGGTGTGTTCGCAAGCAGTGGGTTTGGATTCTCTTTTCCGTTGGCATGATAAATGGAAATGCGCACAGTGTCCAATCGCTTTGAACTTGCCTGATAGCGGCCCGGCCAGTGTTCGTTCGGTGAGGTAGGACAGCGGCCCAGGAAGAGATCGGGTCTGGGAGAGACAGGCGCCTCGGCTGGGGTGTGTAAGCCTTGGATGAGCTCGGCAAGTAACAACAAAAACATGTTGACAAACAAGACTTTGCCAACTATACTCCCATTCCAAATTATCGCATTTCCAACTTCAAGCGGTAAGTCCTCCACAAAACTACAGGTCCGACAAGTTTCATCATTTTCCGCCGGGTATTGCATGGCAAAGTACCCCAAAATGACCAGAGGAGGTCGATTGTGAACGAACCAAGATTGAGCCGTCGGAATTTCCTGCAGATGGCTGGCCTGTCCGCCGCAGGTGTTGCTCTCGCCGCCTGCGCGGCACCGGTTGCGCCGCAAGAGGGTGCCGGTGACATGGAAGGCGGGGCTGAACCTCAGACTGTGCAGTTCTACACCCTCGTATGGCAGCCGGGCGCAGTCGAAGCCGCGCAAGCTGCGATTGACGGTTGGAACGCAGAGAACGGTAGTCGGATTACAGCCGAATACATTCAGGGCGGTTGGGGCCAGGCTCGTGATTACCTGACGACATCGATTGCCGGCGGGGTGACGCCTGAGATCGTCCACGGTATCACAGCATGGGCGAACGAGTACGGCACGCAGGGCGGCTACCTTGACCTGACCGAACTGATAAATAACTCAGGATTGGTGGAGACGACGCACGCCAAGGCTCTCGATGCCGCCATCTCCCCGTTGGACAACAGAATCTTCAGCGTGCCCTGGTGTTGGGAAGTCGGGACGATGTATGTGAACGCCGATCGGTTCAATGAAGCAGGCATCGAACTTCCCCTTGATGGCTGGACCTGGGACGAGTTTATTCCCGCCGCCCAGAAACTTACCGACCCGCCGGACTATTTCGGCCTGGCCGCAAACCTTACTGCGACGCAGACGACCGAGGACATCATCGCCTGGATGTGGCAGACCGGCGCCGAGGTAATGGGTGGTTTAGGACAGAGCTGGGAGATCGACGTGCAGCCGGCGCGTGAAGCCCTGCAGCTGTGGCATGACATGCTTTGGGTGGATGAAATCCTGTCGCAGGAAAGTTTCGGCGGCTCCGACACGCTGGAGGCGTTCGGACTGGGCATCTATACAATGCGCCAGACCGGCTGTTGGGCCCGGCGCATCGTGATAGAGGCCGAACCGGAATTCGAATGGCATATGGTCCCGCTTCCCCATTACAAGCGCCACGCAAATAGCAGCGAACCGCAGACCTGGTCTCTTGCCACGGACGCGGTTGAAAGGGGGACGGTCGATGCCGCCTGGGAAGTCATCGAGTGGCTTTCCAACGACGAGAACTCTTCGGCTATTGCCTACGGCGACTGGCTGTTCCCGACAAGTGTGAAAGCCATGGAGGATCCACGCTTCACCACGACAGAGCATTCCTGGGACGTAGCTCTGCGTGAAGTTGAGCACGGTGTCGGCTATCCCAAACATCCAGCCTGGGCCGAGTTCGATGACCGTCTGTTAGGACCGAACATCCAGAAGTACCTGCAGAATGAACTCTCGCTGGACGATTTAATCGAACTCCTGGAGGTCGAAGGTACCAAATTGCTGCAGGAGTACCAGGTCTAGGGCACCGTAAGGGGATCTGAAGTGCATTGCAACCGGCGCCTGCGCGGGCTGCAGCTTTCCGATTCCTATATTCCTGCCGGATTTCTTCTTCTTTCGGCGCTGCACTGTAAGATACGTTTCACAATGTCCGAAGCCCCGTCCCATTTGGAGGACAGGGCTCAGGATGCACAGTAGACAGGGGTTGCCCCTGTCTACTGTTTTGAACAGATGTTGATGGCTTTCGCAGTTTCATGGTGAAAGCACCAATATGGGCCTGGGTCGACTCTGTCTTGCCGCAATTCTTGGGTCGCCCTCTCTGACAGTGACCGCTCTCGTCGCTTGACCGGGTGTCACTCAAGTCCGGATGGAGGCAAATGTGTCTACGAAATCGTTGTCCGTTCCCTTGCCCGAAGGACTTGAACGCCTTTCGCGCCGCCTGAGCAACCGCCACATCACTCCCTACTATTACCTGCTGCCAACGGTCATTCCACTATTGCTGTTGACGGTGTACCCGCTCTTGCGGGGGATCTATCTCGCCTTCACCCAGTATAATCTCTACAACAAAGATACAACTCTGGTAGGCGTCTTCAATTTCGTCGAGTTGACGACGAACGACACGCTATTCTGGGGGGCGCTGACAAACAATATCATCTGGACCGTTGGCATCGTGGCCATATCCTATGTGTTGGGTCTGTTTACTTCGATCGCGCTTAACGAAAATATCCCTCTCCGAGGTCTGTTCAGGGGTCTGGCCCTGATTCCATGGGTATGCCCTGCCGTCGTTGCCGCGCTGGCGTGGCGTTGGATTTTCGACCCGCATTTCGGTATGTTGAACTATATGTTAATGGAGATTGGACTGATCGAACGTAATATCGGCTGGCTGGGCGACAAGAACACTGCCCTGATCGCTACGATGATTGTGGCTATCTGGAAGCTTCTGCCCTTTTCGGTGGTGATGCTGCTTGCCGGGCTGCAGACGGTGCCAGAGGAACTCTACGAGGCGGCCGCGATCGACGGCGCCGGCGTCTTGGGACGTTTCCGCTGGGTTACACTCCCACTCCTCAATCGCGTGGGCAAGATCGCCATCCTGTTGACCACAATTTGGGCTTTCAATCATTTTGACAGCGTCTACGTACTGACAGGGGGCGGCCCCGGAGACACAACGATGCTGCTGTCGATTATGTCCTACCTGAACGCATTTCGCTTCTTCAAGATAGGGTATGCTTCGGCTGTCGGCGTGGTAATGCTGATATTGCTGCTCCTGCCCATCACGTTATACACGCGGCAAGTCCTTGAAGACGTGGAATAGGAGAGATTCGCATGGAACTGTTCATCCGCCGTCGGCTGGGCCGCTACGTGTTGGCGTATACCTGGTTGCTCATAATCAGCACCTTTACAGCTTTTCCCTTTTTCTGGATGCTGACCAGTTCTTTCAAGGCGCGGGCCGAAATCTTTACCAGAGTGCCTGTACTAATCCCCAAGGCGCCCACTCTGGCCAATTACAACTACGTGCTCACCGAGACACCGGCTGGACGTTACTTTCTCAACAGCCTCTATATAGCCACCGTCACGACATTGCTCGCGCTCGTGCTCACCACACTGGGCGCCTACGCGCTTTCCCGGTTTCAGTTTCGCATGCGCCGTTCGCTGGGCGTCTGGCTGATCGCCGGCCAGATGTTTCCAGGCATACTTATGCTGATCCCGCTCTTTGTCACGCTGACCCGGCTCAATCTGATCAACACGTATGCCGGGCTGATCATCGTCTATACGATGGCAGCGCTTCCCTTCTCTACCTGGATGCTTAAGGGCTACTTTGACACTGTGCCCCGCGAGCTGGAAGATTCGGCCATGATCGACGGCTGTAGTCGCTTGGGGGCTATCCGCCGCGTCTTTCTGCCGGTGGCCGCGCCCGGCATTGCGGCTGTGGCCCTCTTTGCCTTCACGATCGCGTGGCAGGAGTTCATGTTCGCTCTCACGATGATGAAGGACCAGTCCAAGTACCCCCTCTCTGTCGGCATCAACTTCTTCGTCGGTATCGCCGGTTCCGTGGTGTGGGGCAATATCATGGCGATGGCGGTGCTGATCATCGTGCCGGGTCTCATCTTCTTCCTCTTCTTGCAGCGCTACATGATCAGCGGCCTGACCGCAGGCGCAGTCAAAGGGTAAGTGCATATTCCCAAAGTCGTCGCCCCGCAAAGAGTAACAGACACCAGAGAGTCGAAATATGACCGACAATAATAATCGCTACCTGCCTGGGGAGCATCCCCGCGCCCGTTTCCTGCGACTGGACGCGGCAACCGTGCTCAAACGTTTCTACCTGTGTGAGCGGTCACTGATAATCAGCCAGTCGGCATGGCTGGCCGGAATCGCCCCGCTGGAAGCGAAGATGACACTGCCGCGTTTCACCTGGCAGGATACGCTGTCGGCGCATGCCTTTCGCGAACGGGTCTTCGAGCTTCGATACCCCAGGCGCATGCTGGAAATCGGCGAAGATGCGCCTCTAATCGAGATCTTCGATGCGTCGATTCAAGCCCCCAGCGCACAGGCTTTCATTCACGCGCTTGCCACAGTTTTCAAGCCTGCCCTCCTTTCCGCATACAAGAGTTACGTCGACTGTGCCGACCACCTTAGCGACGGCCCAATTTTGCGTGCTCTCAATCTGGCGATCGAAGAGAAAGAATCCCAGATCGCCTGGCTGGAGGGCCAGACGGAAGCGATGTCTGAGTCCGAACCTGAACGACGCCAGGAAGCGGAGCGCTGGGCCTCGTCACTTGAGGAAAGATTGGCCGAGGTAGGCGGTTTGACCCTCGATTCGCCTCACCCGGCGATTACGCCGAAAGACCTGCCAGGTCGCCGACCCTTTCAACTGGCGGAGGTTCCCGCCCGCGACCCCCGCTTCCATCTCTGCCACTATTACTGGCCCGATATCGTCGATCCCAACTTTGCCTACGGCGAGGGCATCAACCTGCAGTTGCGCAGCGGCGTCAGTCATCTCAACGAAGTGTGGGCGGTGGAGACGGGCGGCGCAATCCTGCACGCCTTCGCCGACGATCTCGATTGGGACTATATCTACGACGCCGCCCGCTGGACCTACGATGAGAGCCGCCACGTGCTGATGGGCTATGAACGGCTAAAGGCTTGGGGCTTCGAACTGCACGAGATGCCCCTCGGCAGCTACATCTACGACAGCGCGGCCGGGCAGGAACCGATCATCCGACTCGGCATGCTTCACTATTTTGAAACCAAGAATATCGGTAACAAGGTCAAGCGGGCGGAAGCCTTCGCGCAGTACCAGGACAGGATGAGCCAGCACGACATGGAATTCGACTGGGCTGATGAGACCATCCACGCGGCCTACGGCAAACGCTGGCACAACACACTCCACGCCAAGTTCCCCGACCGGATTCCCGACATGGACGGCTTGCACCGGCGCTGCGACGAGCTGGTTGCCGTTGAGATTGCCGCCGCCACCGACGCCGAGCGGGCCGATATCCGTCAGGTCGCAGAAGCGATGATCGCCAAAGCGGGAGAGGCCGGCCTGAACCATCATGCGAATGCAGCCCAGCCCGCCGGTGCCGCATAGGCTCCAACACAAGGACGACAAACAACCCGCAGAAGGAGACCCTCCGATGCCCAAGCCCGTGATCACCGTTGTCGGCAGCTTCGCCGTGGGCATGACCCTGCGGACGCAGCGCATGCCTGTCTTTGGCGAAACACTCGTCGGGTCCGACTTTGACATGGGGCCGGGCGGCAAGGGCTCCAACCAGGCTGTCGGCGTAGCCCGGCTGGGCGCGCAGGCCCACTTCGCCGGCATCATCGGCGCCGACAAACTGGGCGAAATCGCCACTGACCTCTACGCCCGCGAGGGCGTCGATACAACTTGGCTGCAACAGACGACGGCGATGGCCACAGGCGTCGGCTTCATCATCCTCAACGCCGAGGGCGAAAACGGCATCATTCTCGACATGGGCGCGAATGAACTGATGGACAGCGCCTACGTCGACCAGGTCGAAGAGCAGATTGCGCGCAGTGACGTGGTGATGTCGGTGCTGGAAATACCGGTTGTGGCCGCAGCGCAGGCATTGGCGCTGGGCAAGAAGCATGGCGTACGCACCATCCTCAATCCCGCGCCGGCCACCGCGCTCGACAGCAGCGTCCTGCAGAATGTCGACTACCTCACCCCGAACGAGACCGAGCTGCGCATCCTTCTCGGGCTTGCCCCCGACGACCCCACCGACACCCTCGAACTGGCCCGCCAACTGCGCGCCCGCGGCGTCGGCAACCTCATCGTCACCATGGGAGAGAAAGGCGCCCTCCTCCTGACCGGCGACGGGCAGCAGTCGGTAGCCGGCGTCCCGGTCGACGTCGTCGACACAACCGGCGCCGGTGATGCTTTCAACGCCGGCCTGGCCGTGGCGCTGGCCGAAGGGAAAAGCCTCGAGCAGGCCGCCGCCTTCGCCAACCGATGCGGCGCGCTTGCCTGTCAGCGCCTGGGAGTCGTTCCCGCTCTGGCCACACGGGCGATGGCTGAAAAATAATTCCTAGTGTCGGTCTTTGGTTTTGTCGGCACTTAAGCAACCGCAATTACTCCGCAACCTTGAACGAGGCGAGATAGAGTAGCCTCTCTCCCCGCATCCCTGTCAGTATATGGGCGGTCGGGCGCAAGCGCCCTCCCTTGTGCAGGGGCTGCGCCCCCGCAACGCCCCCCTACAAAACCATCGCTCACCGACCTTGTATGCTCATTCCAGCAGTGCCGCTCCAGCAACCTGGTTGCCGCCAACCAGATACGCAATCAGATTGCCTGAATCGCGGCAGAGATAAAGGACTGGTCAAGACAGGCACCACAAATGGCTTAGTAGCTATGATTTTGACAGAATTCAATAGACCTCAGAATGCCCCGATGAACAGAGGCCAGTGGACGGTACCAGGATCAGGCAAAGGGGTGGCGCCCCATTGGTGTGTGCAAGACATTGGAAGCAGATGCCCCGAGCAGAAAACAGCAGCCGATTCCCACTGCCCGCTGCTTACTTTGTGAATTCTGCCCGGTTGCGGGTTATTATGTAAATCCTTATCCTTCTGCATGGATGACCCGCGGCAGTCCAGAAATTCGGACCGCCAAACAGTGCAATCGCAACCAGTTAAAGGAGAGAGAGATGCAAAGCCCGGCACGGCGCGCTATCATGATCGGCATGGACGGCGCCAGCATGGAACTGGTCATAAATATGGTGAACGGGGGGCATATGCCCCACCTCGGCAAACTGATGCAACGAGGTGTGCATCGCAACATGATCGGCGTCTTCCCTACCTTGACGCCGCCGGGTTGGACCGCCACCTCCACCGGCGCCTGGCCCGGGAACCACGGCGTGATGGATTTCAACATCCGCAAACTGGGCGCCAAACTGGATGAGACCGTCTGGGGCATCAACACCGAACTGTCGCAAGCCGAATACCTGTGGAACACCGTCGAGCGCGCCGGAGGCACACCACTGCTGGTCAAATGGGAAATGTCCTGGCCCCCGACCGTAACCAGCGGCGTTCAGGTGGAGGGCACTGGGCCCGGCGTCTCCAATTATCACCAGATAGCCGGCTATCACCTCTTCGTGGCCGGTAAATGGCAGCGGCGCACCATCGGCGGCCAGCGCGATCCCGAAACGCTCGACCCCAGCGCCCTGCAGACCGGCTCCGACGTCGACCCGGTGACGATCAACGAGGCCGGCAACTGGACCGCCCTGCCGCCCTCAAGCCGCCCGGCCAAAGAGGTAGAGTTGACAATCCAACCCCTGGCACGCGGCCGCGACACGATGTTGCGCGGCGAAAATGGCACGCCCAAAACCTTCTACGGCCTCATTTACGCCGCCGGCGACGAAGGTTACGACCGCGTACGCATCTGCCGCTCGCGCGATGGCAACACCTCAGTTGCCGATCTGGCAGTGGGCGACTGGAGCGAATGGTGGCTCGACCAGTTCGAAATCGACGGCGAGGAGCTTGGCGGCTACGTGCGCCTGAAACTGGTCAACCTGACCCCAGAGGCCGACGCCTTCGAGCTGTTCGTCCCCCAGATCTGGCCCACAAGCGGCTACACGAAGCCAGCCGGCGTGGCTGAAGAAATAGACCAACATGTCGGCAACTTCCTCCAGAATCCGGCCCGCGACGCCTTGGGAATCATGGATGATGACTCCTATTTCGAGCTGCTTGATTTCCATCACGAGCGCCTCGCCGACGTGGCCGACTATCTCACCTCCAGCCGCAAAGACTGGACGATGCTCTTCATCGAAACCCACGCCTCCGACTATACCAGCCACTTCTTCCTTGGCCAGGCCGAAAAATTCAGCGGCGCCGATGAAGAAACGCAGAAGCGGTGCCTCGACGGCGTGATCCGCACCTACAGCTCGATCGACGATATGATCGGCCGTGTTGCCCACCTAGCCGACGAAGAGACCTTGATCTGCCTCGTTTCCGACCACGGCGGCACACCAAACCAGTTCCAGGCCGTGGAGATCGACGACGTGCTGGAACAGGCCGGCTTCCTGGTCTATAAAGAAGAAAACGGGGAACGTACCGTAGACTGGTCGCGCACGCGCGCAGCCGCAGTGGGCCTGGTACATGTATTTATCAATCTGGAAGGACGCGAGCCCACCGGCATCGTACCTGAGGAGGACTATCAGAAGACCCGACTGGAGATTATCGCCGCGCTTCACGCCTACACCGACCCCGCCACCGGCCGCCATCCCTTTGCGCTGGCTTTAACGCGAGAGGACGCAGAGATGGTCAACCTCTGGGGCGACACAACTGGAGACGTAGTTTACGCCCTGCGGCCCGAATTCGACGGCGCCCACGGCAAACAGCTGCCCTCGGTCAGTTTCGGCATAGCCGGGCAGCACTGCACCTTCGTTCTGGCAGGTCCCGGCGTCAAGCAAGGCGTGGCACTGCAGGGACAGGTGCGCGCAGTCGATGTCGCGCCAACCTTATGCTACATGCTGGGGATTCCGATGCCCCGCAATGTCGAAGGCGGGGTCGTCTACGAGGCGCTGACCGATCCCGACTGGCATCTTGCCAAATGACCGAATGCCGGCGAGCAGGGAGGCCAGTTTACCCTCTCTCTCGCCGGCCCTCAATCAGTATTCGTCGCCCTCTTCGATTTCCCCCGCAGGCATTTCGATGTCCACTACCTCGCCCTGATCGTTGATGACGACCCGAAAACCCATCATCCCAAGCCATTGACGCGACTGCTCAGGGATCGCCTGTCCAACCGCCTGATCGATATTGTCGATAGATGACTCTACCGCCGCCTTGGAAAAGATGTCGTCTTTGCCCATCAGGTCCAACATGCCGCTCACGGCCAGGTCTCGATGCTGGTCCACTTGACCCTTTAAGAACTCGATCACCTGTATATCCACTTGCGCGGCGTCGATGTGGCGCAGAAAGCCATCCTCGTCGACGACATAGCAGGCACGCTCGCCCACATGTCTCACCTGCGCCGCATTTCGGCGTTCATCGAACACAAGCCCTTCAAACATCGCCGAATTTGCCAAGATTCTCTCCGAAACATTTCTTCATATAATAAAACACTGAACTGGATTCCGACGGGCGACAAAGCGTTTAACGACGTTTGCCAGCGGAAAACAAGGTGTCCCGCCCTCTGCAGTACATTCTGATACTGCACAGTGCCGGGCAAAGCGGAATCTGCCCCCAACCTCACATCAGCTCTGCCCGGCTTACCAGAAACTCCCGACTCCGGCGGACACTGGCGACCGGGTCCTTAGGCAGGTCGTGTTCGACAATATAGCACTCGGCGCCCGCCGCCTTGCAGGCCGGCAACAGCGCGTCCCAGTCCAACTTCCCGTATCCAACATCAGCCAAACCCATCTGATCCTCGTTTTCTCCCGCCGGCGCCAGGTCCTTAGCGTGGACGTGAGGACAGCGCCCAGCGTATTTCTGCACCAGATCCAAGGGGGGAGCGCCGCCATCGGTTATCCACGCCAGATCGGGCTCCCAGAAAAGGTTCTCTTCTTCAGCGTTCGCCAGCAGCCAGTCGATCGCACGCGCACCGTCGTACTCTGCCATCTCAAAGGCATGATTATGATAGCCCAGCCGCATACCCTCGTCCCGGCAGCGCCGCCCCAGTTCATTAAGCGTCTGCCCGAAGACGCGCCACGTTTCGGCATTGGCGGCGTTGCGCACATCGGGATCAGGCATCGGTAAAATCAGAAGGTCGTTCCCAACCGCCCGATGAAAGTCGACCGTAGCGGAAAAGTCTTCCGCCAGCGCCTGGTAAGGCACGTGCGCCGACACCGCCTGCAATCCGTGCTCATCCAAAACCGCTTTCGCTTCCGCACCCGAATGGTCCGGCAAATGGATAAGCTCGACACCTTTATAGCCGGCCGCGGCCGCCGCGGCCGCGATGTCCGCAAAACTGTCTGAAAGGTGACGCAGACTGTAAAGCTGTACCGCGATTGCTGGCTTTCCATTATTGCTCATAGATAGATCTCCGTTGCTGTCGCACGCCGCAGCCGCTCCGTAAGCCCGCTGTAACGCTGGGCCACCTCGTCATTGCCAACGGCTATGCCTATTGCTCTCGGTTGTCCCACCAACACGACCAGTCGCTTGGCGCGCGTAACGGCCGTGTATAGGAGATTGCGCTGAAGTAAAATGTAATGGCTCGTGAGCACGGGAATCACGACTGCCGGGAATTCACTGCCCTGGCTCTTATGTACGCTGACAGCGTAGGCATGGACCAGCTCGTCCAGCTCCTGGAAATCATAGCCAACCACGCGCCCATCGATCTCGACCGTAACGTGCTGTTCAGTCAGATCGACTTCTTTAATATAGCCCATATCGCCATTGAACACATCTTTGTCATAGTTGTTACGCACCTGCATCACCCGGTCACCTCTGCGGTAGACCCGGCTACCGAAAGCGCGCTCTGCGCTGTCAGTTTGAGGCGGATTGAGCGCTTGCTGGATAGTTTCATTGAGCGACGTCACGCCCGCGGCGCCGCGGTGCATCGGGCTGAGCACCTGAATGTCCGCAGACGGAATGCCAAAACGGCGCGGGATGCGCTCCTGGACCAGCTCAACGCACAACTCGGCGGCCCGTTCAGGCTCTTTCGTGCGGAACAGAAAGAAATCCTCGGCCTCGGCCCTCTCCTCCTCGGCTGTCCGCGTCACCACCGGCAACTGGCCGCGATTGATACGATGCGCATTCTCAACAATATAGCTCCCCGCGGCCTGCCGGAAGATCGTCTCCAGCCGCACCACCGCCGCCCCGCGCCCGGACTCTGCTCCGGAAACCTGCCGCGACCGCGCATCCTCTTCTTCAATCGCCGCAATCACATCCCCCAGCACATTGCCGGCCCCCACACTTGGCAGCTGATCGATGTCTCCCACCAGCAGCAGAGACATCCCCGCCGGGACTGCCTTGAGCAGATGGTTAGTCAGAACTAAGTCCAGCATGGAGGACTCGTCCACGATCAGCAGGTCGCCGGCCAGCGGATGCTCCTCGTCGCGTTTGAACGACATGCCCGCCCCCGGCTGAAACTGCAGCAGCCTGTGCACCGTCTTCGCCGGCCGGCCTGTCGTCTCCGCGAGGCGTTTGGCCGCGCGGCCGGTCGGCGCCGCCAGAATTGCCTTGGCCCCCGCCTCCTCGCACAGTTCGATTATGGTGCGGACAACGGTCGTCTTGCCCGTTCCGGGTCCCCCCGTCAGCACGGTCAGCCGGTTGGTCAACGCCGCTCGCACCGCATCCCGCTGCCGCGCTACCAGACGCAAGGGGCTATCCTCTTCACTCGCCCGCGCTTCGAGTTCGGCGAATCTTCCTTCCCAGTCCTGTTTTTGAAAAGCGCCAAGCGGGCCGGCGCCGGACCGGACCGAAATCGGCGCGCCCGTGTAACCCTGCATCAACCGCGCCAGCCGGTTACTGACGCCCACCTCGGCGTAGTACATCGGCGTCAGATATGCCGCCCTTCCAGCTTGCAGCACGCTCTCGATCTGCTCTGCTTTCGGCTCTTCATCGGCGCCGCCGCCTTCCCGCAGCAGCGGCATAGGCTGCGCGCTCGACGGCTCGACTATCTCCGCCACCGCCCAGCGCAGCGACTCCGCCTCCTCGCCCGGCCCAGCCGCCAACTTGACCCGGTCTGACGCCTTCAGGTGCAGCAGCCCAGCCGCCGTCTTCTCCGCCCCGACTTGCAGGAGCTCGTCCGCCTTCTCGATCAGTTCCGCGCTTGGCAGATAAACATGGCCCTCGTCCGCGGCCCGGTTGAGCGTAAACTCGACACCTGCGGCAATGCGCTGCGGCGCGTCTCGAGCCATCCCCAACGCTTGCGCGATCCTGTCCGCCGTCAGAAAGCCAATGCCATAAATATCCTCAGAGAGCCGGTATGGATTGCGCTGCACGGTCTCGATCGCGCTGTCGCCGTAACGCTTATAGATCTTGGCCGCCAGGCCGGCGCTGACTCCGTGGCCCTGCAGAAAGATCATCACCTCCTTGATCGCCTTCTGCTCGATCCAGGCCGCGTTGATCATCGAGATCCTCTTGCGGCCCACCCCGCTCACCTCGGACAGCCGCTCCGGATGGTTGTCGATTATATCAAGCGTCTCTCTGCCAAAATGGGCAACCACGCGCTTGGCAGTCACCGGGCCTACGCCTTTGATCAGGCCGCTTCCAAGATACTTCTCGATGCCCGCAACCGTAGCCGGCAGCACCGACCGCATCCCGTCAACCGTAAACTGCTTGCCATACTGCGGATGTACCTCCCAGCGCCCGCGCAGCTCCACCGCCTCCCCCACATTGACGCCGACCATGTCACCAACGATTGCCGCTTCCTTCTGCCAGTGAGGCAGCTGACGCGTGGGCTGTTCCAGCGCCAGCTTGGCGACGGTATAGCCGTTTTCTTCGTTATGAAAGGTGATGCGTTCGATTACGCCGCGCAGAAAATCTTGCGTTTCGTAGCTCATGAATGTTAGGGTAACAGAATGGGATAGCCCGATCAAACCGCGCCCATTCAATCTGCCAGCCCCGCGGGACAGCACCACTTGGTAGCAGAAACGCACTGCGCCGGCCCCTTTACCAGCCAAAACAGCACGCAGAACTAACTCGGATTCCGTATGGAAGCGATCGCAGGATCATTTGCTCCACTACTAATAGTTATTACCTTGGCATTCCTCGTGCCACTGCTGCTCACGCGCTTTCGGCGTCTCAGGCTCCCGATCGTGGTCGGCGAAATCCTGGCGGGCATCGTCGTGGGCCGCAGCGGTTTCGGCTGGGTGACCCACGAAGATGAGCTGCTCACCCTTCTGGCGGAGTTTGGTTTTGTCTTCCTCATGTTTCTCGCAGGTATGGAGATCGACTTCGCCAATTTGAAAGTGGAGTTGCCTGGCGCCGCCCGCGCCGGCGGCACGCAGACCGCCCCTACCTCAACTGAATCCCGCGGCCGCCGCACTTTCGGGCCGCTCTCGGTCAGCCTCCTGAGCTTTATCCTCACCGTGGCGCTCTCCACCATCATCGGCTTTGTTCTCCTGCGCATGGGCCTGGTCAGCAGCCCGTGGATGATGGCGCTCATCATGTCGACAACGTCGCTCGGCGTCGTCATGCCCGTCCTCAAGGAACAGGAGTTGATTCGCGGCCGCTTCGGCCAGACAATTCTTATCGCCGCCCTGATCGCTGACTTCGCCACCATGCTGCTGATCACCGTGGTTGTGGCGACGATTTCACACGGACTGACGCTCGACATCCTGCTGATCAGCGTGCTGTTCGTGGTCTTCTTCCTCCTCTACCGCCTGGGCATCGTTTCGCTGAACCGGGTGGAGTCCTTGCGCCGCACCTTGGAGGAGCTGAGCCACACCACCGCGCGCATCAAGATCCGGGGCGCGTTCACAGTCATGCTGCTGTTCGTCGTTCTTGCCGAAGTGCTTGGCGCGGAGATCATTCTCGGGGCCTTCATCGCCGGTGCGATGCTTTCACTGCTTTCAACCCGCGAAGACATGGAGGCGATGCACCAACTGGAGGCAGTCGGATTCGGTTTCTTCATCCCCATCTTTTTCATAATGGTCGGGGTGGACTTCAATCTGGGCGTCCTGCTCGCTTCAACCGATGTACTGTTGCTGCTGCCGTTCCTGGTATTGGCCGCATTTCTGGTCAAGATCCTACCGGCGCTCTTGTTCCGTCTGCAGTTCACATGGCGCGAAACGTTTTCGGCCGGATTCCTGCTCTCCTCTCGCCTCTCTCTCATCATCGCCGCCTCTGCTATCGGCCTCTCGCTTGGCATCATCAGCGAATCGGTCAACACGATGATCATCCTGGTCGCGATTGTCACCGTCAGCATCGCGCCCCTGATCTTCAACCGCATAGTGCCGCTTACTCCCGCCTCAATTCCCCATCCTTTCGTTGTCTTCGGCGCAGAAAGGCTGGGCCTCCAGGTGGCTGAACAGCTCCTGGGCCACCACGAACATGTCGTTATCGTAGCCGAGGATGCCAATCTGGCCGCGCGGGCCCGGCTACGCGCCTCCGAAGGTATCGAGGTATTGCACGCCAATATCGATGATGAAGAAGAGGTACTTGCAGGGCACCTGGATCTCGCCGAAACCGTAGTCGTCACGCTCAGCGACACCGACCGCAACCGGCACATTTGCCACGTGGCCCGCACCCGCTACGGAATCGACCACATCGTGACCCTTGTAAGGGAAACCAACCGGCTGGTGGAATTCGAAACGCTGAACGTGACTGTCTTCAATCCCTCGTTAGACCAGGCCGCGCTCCTTAGCCTGCTGGCCCGAAATCCGGACATCTACGAGCTGCTGACTCGCACCGATGACAACAAAGAGGTCTCGGAAGTCTGGCTCCACAATCCCCTTTACGACGAAATGGCCCTACGCGACATCGTCCTGCCGGGTGACGTCCTGATCCTGTCCATCCGCCGCGCCGGCGAGTTTATCGTTCCCCGCGGCAATACCCAGCTTGAATACGGCGATCACCTCACCCTCGTCGGCACCATCGACCACCTGGACGAGTCCCGGGCCTTATTCCACTGAGTCCTGTTTCCGTAGAATGTAACCACCGCCTTGCTAGTAACCCGTAAGGCAGCCAGAGCACGTGTTTCACTCTCTCCACACGCCTCCATACGCTCCTCTGTCATTTTGGCGGTCGGGCCTTCGGCCCTCCCTTGTGCAGGGGCTGCGCCCCCGCAACGCCCCCCTCCAAAACCAGGCCTCACCGACCGTACGCCTTCATTCCACCAGTCCGCCCCAACCAACCTGGCGCCAGCCAGCCTCACCAGCAACCAGTAAGCCCGAATCGCAACGAAGAGGATGAGCAGACCAAGACAGCCACCGCATCCGGTTTAGAGTTCGTTGCTATTCGAAGAATACAATTCAAAATGCAGCATTAGCCGCACACCGACCTTCAGACCGCTTCTCACCAGAATCTGCTATTCTGAGCCCAAGATCTCTGGCCACACAGAAAGATATTCCTCGCGGCCTTTAGTGAAAAAAGAGGTGTTCTTCGCAGCCCTTCGTGGAAAAAAAGGTGTTCTTCGCGGTCCTTCGCGGCCCTTCGTGGACAAAGAGGTGTTCTTCGTGGTCCTTCGTGGCCCTTCGTGGACAAAAGGTTTTCTTCTTAGTCCTTCGCGGCCCTCCGCAGCCAACTAAACAGCTACCATCAATACCCCTCTACCGCCCGTTACTCTCCTCCCAAAGACCATGCGCCTTACATACCACCCGACGCGTCGCCTCCTCCATCGGGAAGTCCCCCAGCCTCTCGACCGACACCCACGCCACATCGTCAACATCGTCCGCCGCCGCAACATCGCCGCCAAGGTAGCGCGCCCAGAAATCGATCACCACAAAATGATAGCGAATTCGTCCGGCGTCGTCGCGGTGAATCGGCTCAAAAAGATCCACCAGCTCAACGATTTCGATTTCCGCGCCGGTCTCCTCCTGCACCTCACGCGCAACCCCATCGCGCACCGGCTCGCCCAGATCCAACAAGCCGCCCGGCAACGCCCACATCCCTTTAGAAGGCGGACGCCCACGCTCGACCATTAGAATGAGGCCGGCCTCGTCGAGCACCACCGCAGCCACCGCTACCAGCGGCGCCGCCGGATACTCCCGACTGACCGTCACCGGGAACGTTGCGTTTGCCATGCCTTCGTCGCTTCTCACCTTCAGCACCACTCTTCAATGATCGCCGGCAGATCCGACAGCGTATCGACCACCGCGTCGGGCGCAATCTGTTCCACCAGTCGTTGATCCTCTGCCAGCGGAATCATCCGGCAGTGAACGGTAAGCGCGCCAATCTCCTGCCCACCGGCGACATCATGCTTCAAGCTGTCGCCGATACACACGATTTCATACGGCTCCGCGTCCCAGCGCTCCAGCACGGCGCCATAGATTTCCTTCTCAGGCTTGCGCCACTCAACCGCTGCACTGCTCAGGCAGACATCCAGGTAGGGGCGCAGGCCGGTATAGTCGATGATGCGCTGAAAAATGCGGTCGCTGGCGTAATTGGCGATGATCGCCAGCGGAAAGCCTTCTCCGTGCAACTGCTGCAGCAGGTCGATAGCGCCGGGCATCGGCTCCCACGCCGTCATCTCCGGCGCGTAAAAAAGGTCCACCGCCCGCCGCAGAACCTCCTCGTTCATACGTGAAGCCGGATAACCGACGAACTGCAACAGGAAACTCAACGTGTCGTCCGCGGTGTGCTCCTCCTGCTCATCGTCCGATTTCGTTTCGGCGAAGATGCGCGCCTCAACAAGATGCTCCGGAAATTCGTCGGGCAGGTCAGTCATCCCCGTCGAGCGCATGTAGTCGAAAGCTGTCTGCGCGCCCGTGTTCATCAACTCTTCGTGAGGCCGGTTGAGCCGGGCAAGTGTATTGTCAAAATCAAAGACCAACCCTTGCACAAGCTTGCGCGGGCGCATCTGCGCGGGTTCGCCGCTAAAGAACTGTTTGCTTTGCATTGGCATTGCGTTCTGCGTTTTTCGTACGACGGATGACGCCCGATTGCCGGCGTGAAAGGTGGTGGGTTGGCAGAAGCTTCGCCGTGATGTACCCGCTTAAGTATGCGGAGGCGCGCCCCTGCCTGTCAAATCGGGGCACAGTAGTATCTGATGCGCCGGCGAATTTTCTAAGCTTTGGTCCAGGAGAGCAGAGTTCGGCCCATCCACCATTGACCGCCAAGAACACACTTTTGGGGTCCGCGAAGCGACGCGAAGACCACACTCTGTGGTCGCCGCAGGTCAGGGTCGCAGAACAGGAAAGCAATGGGCGCGGCACCCTTGGAACAGGTGACATAACCGGCTTCCGATACCTGGCGAAGGTAGGTTACAGTGGCGGGCCGTGCTATACTCGGCACTGACTCTGTTTGAACAGAGTTTCATCTACATCAACCCGTATCCGCCTTCCACATTCTCACACTACTACCATGCCATATTCATTCAATATCGGTTCCATACCCTGTCATATCGTCAGCGACGGCCGCCAGCTTGTTGACGGCGGCGGCTTCTTTGGACTCGTGCCGCGCGTCCTCTGGGAGCGGGTCATCCGGCCCGACGAGAAAAACCGGATCCCGGTACAGATGCGCTCCCTGCTTATCGAGTCGTCGGCCGGACTGATTCTGGTAGACGTCGGCCAGGGCGACAAAATCACCGCCAAGGAGCGAAGCATCTTTGGCATGGAAGACAGCAACCAGCGCTTGGCGGCCGACCTGCAACGTGTGGGCTTCAGTCCCGACGACGTCGACATCGTCCTCATGACCCATCTGCACGCCGACCACGCCGGCGGCTGTACGCACTGGAGAGACGCCAACGATCCCGAGAGCGAGGCCGTCCCCTCCTTCCCCAACGCCCGCTATCTGATCCAGCGCCTTGAAATGGCCGACGCCGCCTTCCCCAATGAACGCACCCGCGGCACCTACTTCCCCAACAACTGGGAGCCGCTGCGCCGCACAGGTCAGCTGGAAATTGTAGACGGCGATCAGAGCCTGGCGATCGGCGTGCAATCGGTGACAGTGCCCGGCCATACCGAAAGTATCCAGGCCGTGTGGGTCGAAGACGCCGGCGAATCACTCCTCTTCCTGGGCGACGCCTGCAGCTGGGCCGCGCATCTGGACCGGCTGGCCTGGGTGCCCTCCTTCGACCTCGACCCAATGCAAAGCATCGAAGGCAAACGCAACCTGCGCCGTCAGGCCGAGGAGAAAAACGCCATGCTGGTCTTCCAGCACGACGGCCAGGTTGTGACCGGCCGCCTGCGCCCCGGCCCGCGCGGTGCGACAGTGGAGCCGGAGATTACGGAGGAGGCTTGGCCTGGGGAGTGAAAGATCTGGATGATGGGTGGCTATGGCCCCGTGTTTCTTGAGCGGATAGGACAGTGATTATGACAACCATAAGACTTTCAATACCTGAGTCGCTTCACACAACTGAGTCGCTTCACACAACAGTGTGTGAAATTGTCGAACGTGAAGACATGTCGCTTGAACATTTCATCATGCTGACAATGGCTGAGAAGGCGTCGGCGAATGCAACAGAAGCGTTTCTTACGACGCGTGCAGAGCAGGGGAGCAAGGGGAAGTTCCTGGCAGCGATGGGGAAGGTCGCAGACATAGAGCCGCCGGATGAGCGGGATCGAAAGTGATGTCCGTTCCCGGACCGTAGATTATGGCGCGCCCCAGACCTCAATCCGCCGACCCTGCTGCCGGCGCCATCGGCAGCGCCGTCGCAATGCGAGTCCGCAAAAACACAGCGCACAGCGCCGCGAACAGCGGCATAACCGCCACAACATGCATGACGCCCGAAAGGGTGTAAAGGTCCGCAATCGGACCGGCCAAACCCATCCCCAACGCGCCCGAGGCAAAAGTGAACCCGAGAATAGCGCCGCTAGCCAGCCCCTGCCTGTTCGGCAGAAACCTCTGCGCCATCACCACCAGAATACTGTGAGGGATACCCACCAGGAAGCCTGCCGCAAAGGCCAGCGGAAAAAATACCCATCCGTCAACAATGTCGAGCATCAGCCACGAGAATGGCGTGGCCGCCAGGAGCGACCACAGCAGAATCTTGGGCTGGTCATAGCGATCACCCAAAATGCCCCCGGACATCGAGCCAAGCGCGATCGCCACACTGGGCACCCCGACCATAAAGCCGAACTGTGTCGGTGAAAAGCCCAGATCCGCGAAGTATTTGGGCAACATCCCATAAAATATCTGGTGAACCGAAGCTCGCAATGCCACCAGTATCGCGAACGCCACCAGCGCCACCCAGCGCCTGTTGGGCTGGGAAACACGGTTTGACATCGCGCGCTCGCGGGCAATGCGTTGTTGCAGACGCCGCCGCTCCTCGACCGTTGCCGGCCGCGGCGGTTCTGGCTCGACTCGCACCAGCGGTTTGCGCAGTCCAAAGGCCATCCACACCACAAACGGAAGCGTCGCGATCGCCATGATGCGCGGGCCCAGCATCCAGATCTCTTCCAACAGCACACCCGCGATCATCGGCCCCATGGCCAGCCCCAGCTGGCCCAGCAGGAAGAAGACAGAGGTGCCCGTCGTCGCCTTGTGACCGCCAGCCGCGCCGGCATTCATCGCACCCTGGGGATGGAACGCGCCGCTGCCCAGCGAGGCGACCGTCATCAACGTGATCAGCGTGAAGTAGTCTTGCGAGAAAGTGGCCGCGTAGTAGAACACGGCAGTCCACAGCAACCCCAGCGCCCCAAGCCAGCGCCCCCCAAACCGGTCGGCTAGCACACCGAAAAAAGGCTGACTCAGCGACCCCATCAACGCATAGGCCATGCCCCCCAGACCGATCTGAGCGTTGGAGATTTCGAAAGGCACTGCCAGAACGGCAAGGATCATGGCGATCGAGGCGTTCAGAATGTCGATCGCCATGTGGCCGAACGAGACCGCGCTGAGCCGTCGGAGATTCATCTGCTCTTTCCAGACAGGGGAAGTAAACCGGTTTACTCCGCTGTGGATCTTCCTGGGTGCGTAGTACAATTCTATCAGAATCTGTGCCCGTCTTCCAAGCCAAGCCGGACCG
>MPML01000016.1 GCA_002238445.1 Caldilineaceae bacterium bin5 | reverse complement strand
ACGCCAAAGTCAGTCTTGGCAGGTACGGCAGGATCATAGAAGTCCTTTACGCCGACCCTATTCTGGAAGACGATGGGACCGAACACAATATATACATGACTCTGCGCCGCACCGGTTGGTTCTACGGTACAGGTTGGGTCGAAGGTGGTGAAGAGGGAAAGTGGTGCTATGCGTTTAGTATGCCTGAAGTGAATGGGATGAATTTCAACCCGCGTTACACTGACAGCGGGTTTGATACCATGGAAGAGGCACTGAGTGCTGGCATTCTCCGCATGGCCGTGCTTATATGGGATTTGGCAATCCAAAAGGGGGATGAGCAGCAGGAAGCGAAACGCCTGCAGGCAGTGGTGAAAAAGGAGTACAACAGGTTGATTTCTGCGGGTATACCAAAAGCAACGGCGAGGCTAAATGAACTGGTGTGAATTCAATCGACCGAATTCTCCAAACAAATGATAGTCCGGAAGTGGGGCGACAAAACCCCGATGTTACTTTACGATACAACCCCCCAAATCTAGCCCACATTAACCTATGTTGAACCGGGCCGGATTTTACGGTAGCGGGCAGCCGGCTTCGTTCAGGCCAGGCGACCATCTGCAAGGGGCAGCATTTAGTCGATGCCGTCTGGTTGAGCGGCTCCACGAAGAAAGGGGATCTACTGCGCCGTCGTAGCGCCCCGCAAAAAGCAGAAAATACTCTCAGTGATGCCCGCAGCCACCCGGTCCGCCTCTTGTGTCAGCAGTGGGCCGTCGCCTCCCAGAAAACCCAACTCCAGGATCGCCGTCGGAGTTGTCGGCAAAACCTTGCGAAATGCGTGATAGTAAGTCATATCGTGCGTTATCGAATTGGTGTGAAGGGACAGGCCCGTCTGCGCCGCGTATTCCGTGTTGATGCAGGCAATCAGTCTCCTTTCCGTTGCGGGAATGGCGCTGTTCAACGGGTTGGTTGCCTTAAATCCGCTGGCCCCTATACAACTGTCCGCGTGCAGGCTTAAGAGTAGCTCCGTGTCCAAATCTGTCAACCGATCATCGTATTCCTCCAGAATAAGGACCTCTAAGCCCGCATCCTGCAGCCGCTGGCGCACAAGATCGGCGATATTAGCCACGACATCTGCCTCCAGCAGCGTTGGCGCGTTACTCTCTCCGCAGATGGCGCCGGAGTCATAGCCGGCGTGGCCGCTGATCAGCGCGACCGTTTCCCCTTCCGGTGTCGGCGTGATCAGTATGAGCCGTTCTATGGCGCGGGGTCGCAGGTAGCCTATCCCCGTCACAGCAAGATACACAATGCCTGCGAAGAGGACGATGCTGAGAATAAGAAACACGCGCTGCAATCTGCGTATCAGGACTTGGCGAATCATCGAATGAGTGGTTGCTTCAACAATAACCTTCTTCCGTATGGTCTATCGCGCAAAATGCTTGGCCAAAACGCAAACCATAACGCCGCGCCCTGGTAGCGTCTTTCGCACTGCTCGCATTGTACCCTTTGGGATTGGCTTGTCAATACCAAACCGCAAAAAAGAATCGCTGGCCCACCAATTCAGGTAACTCTCACACGGCTGCCACGCTCACTGACATGAGTCCCTCGGCTCAAAGTACCTGAAGAGGGTCCATTATTCATCTTAACCTGATCTCTGGCCATACCCATTTTAAGGAGTCAGTCAGTGAAATGGTCGGATTTTGAGAGAACTGTTTCGCCTGTGTACAATAGACTCTGATTATGAGCGAAAATTCCATCTATATGGATTCCCCAACCGCATCTCCTGAAGGCCAAACCGGCGGCAACGCCCCCGGTGTTCCATCGCTCCAGTCTTTGGGCGCAATTCTGCGCGATCGCCGCGAAAGCGCCGGCATCCCACTGGCAGAAGTCGAAGACGCCACCCGTATTCGACAAAAGTATCTCGCTGCCATTGAGGCCGACGAATGGCATCTCTTGCCGGGCGAGGTTGTCGGCCGCGGCTTCCTGCGCAACTACGCCTATTACCTGAATCTTGACCCCAATCAGATGATAGACCGGCGGCGGGCAATGGCCGACAACAGTCTGTCCCGTACGCTTGCGAGTACAAGCACAGGTGTCAGGCTGCCACCGGTCCGACCGGTGGATTACCGACCACAAGACGTCGACCTCGAACATACCAATTTCTCTACACGTCTGTCCGAATCCTTCGAGTCCATCCGCGATTGGCTCGTGCCAATTATGGCGGCCATTCTGATCGTATTAATTGTCCTTGTGCTCGTCTGGGGCGTACGCAGAATGGGCGGTGAGATCGGTGTTGTCTTCTCAACTATCCAGGACCGGATCTCCGCAACTGTCGATAGAAATCAGGGCCAGACAAACCAGCAAACTGACGGCTCCGACGGCGACGGCAGCACGAACGAAAGCGATCCAGGCGTCGCCCCGGTCGCAACCCTAGCCATCCTCCCGCCCACGGCGACGCCCACCTCCACACCGACTGCGCTTCCGACTGCCACCAACACGCCGCAGCCAGTAGCGACCCAGACCCCGCCTCCCGCTCCCACAACCACGGCGACGCCGACTGCAACCGCCACCCCCACCGAGGAGCCGCCTGAGGTAGCGCCCCCGCAACCGCAAGTACCTCCGCCGCAAGTCATCAATCCTGTCTCCTGCGCAGACAGCCGCTTGGCCATCTCCTCGCCTGGCGTCAATCAGACCGTCGCCGGTGTTTTCCCCATCACGGGCCGGGCAACCCATGAGAATTTCGACTTCTACAAATTGGAGCTCGCGTCTGGAGCCAACGCCTCCCAGGGCTTCACCTGGTTTGACGGCAGCGACAAGACCGGAAGCGGCGGCGGCATGGGACAACCTGTCGAGAGCGGGACTCTGGGCCACTTGGACAGCACCGGCCTGGCCAACGGCGCCTACACCATTCAGCTTACCGTTGTCGATACGAGCAGCAACTACCCCACACCCTGTCGGGTCTCTATCAACGTCCAAAACTGACCAACCGTAACTCCTCAACTTCAGTTGCGCCCAGTTCAGTCACTGCTGTTCTACGGGCGCGCCGGCAGCAGCTTGAGAAACGTGACGTGGGGCGGCGCGCCAAATCGAATGGGGATGCCTTCTCCCAGGCCGCGATGAACATAGACATGGGTGGTCCGGCGTCGGGAGTAGCCGGACGCCTCACTGCGCGTCAACTGCTCCGTCTGCGTGTAGGTTGGTCCTACCAAAGGCAAAACTATCTGCCCCCCATGTGTGTGGCCGGCCAGTATCAGGTCAGCGCGACCGGATGCCGCAGTCTCGATAATGTCCGGATTGTGTGACAACAGAATGGTCGGCGCGTCATCGGGAACGCCTCGCAATCCTCTGCCTAAATCAGGTAGCCCTTCGAGCAAATCCTCTATGCCCACGACAAAAGTGCCCGTCCCCTTCAACTGTACCGCCCGGTTGTCCAGGAACTGCATGCCTCGCTTCTCCAACGCCCGGCGCAAACGGCCAATGTCATTGATCCCGGCCGGCTCTCCGTCAAAGTGGTTTCGAAGCAGATAGCGCCCAAAGCGAAGAAGACTGCGCACACGCGCCATGCCGGATTCCTCCCTCTCCGCCCTGGAGAGGGCGCCATTCTCTGCACCGCCCTCTACTTCCCGCGCACGGAAAACGCGCCATGTGTGTTGGGGCGCCCTCTTAAGGTTGTAGACGACGTGGTCGTGGTTGCCGGAAACGGCAAAGGCGCCAAGGCGGGGCTTGGGGATGCTGTCGATCAATGTCAGAACGTTTTCCAATCCGTTGTCGTTGTGCAGGAAATCGCCCGTATGTATGAGCAGATCGATCTTCTCGCCCGCAGTCGCTCGCCGTACCTGCGCGATCTTCGCATGCTCACGCCGGTCCGCTCCGCGGAAATGGGTGTCCGAAAGATGCAGTATGGTCAACCCTTCGCTCGGCAGGCCGGCCCTGTCCCGCAGCAGCCGTACTTCCAACCGCTCCGTTCGTACGTCGAAAGGTTCATAGAGCAGCGCGTAACCTCCTAGAGCCGCCCCCAGGCCAGCCACCGCGCCAAGCCCGGCCAACAGCATCTGTAAGCGCTGACTCCCCCCATCGTGAAAGCCGGAGGAGGATTCGACAGACGGGCGACAATTGGCCGCTGGCGTTCTCCTGACATCTCCGTTACTTTCTGCGCCTTCAAACATTCGCGCGTTTGACCTCCTGACATTCCCAGCCGGTGACGCCCATCATGCGCACAGCACGAAATGCCAATCGTACAGGAGCAGACGCCCTTTGGCAAGCTTTCGACGCCGTGCCAGGACCGCGAAGTCCATGAACCGTCACTTCTGGTCTCCCTGCCCGATGCCGTCCAATTTCAGGGGACCGGCGATTTTCGCGCCTCTTGTGAGAAGTCCCCTGCCTGTTGTACAATCCCTTCGAATTCCCCTTTTGACCCATATAACGCTCAATACAATCCATCCAGCACAGATACCAGCAAGGAGGCGATCAATGAATCAGCAGCTCAGCAGACGACGATTCCTGCACTTCTCCGGCGCCGCTCTCGGCACAGCTGTCGTGGCCGCCTGCCAGCCGGCCGTGCCCGCAGGCTCCGGTGAAATGAGCGAAGGACAACCGGCCGCCGAACGGGTCCAGATCGAGTTCCTCGGCATGCCCGGCAGCCCCGATCTCATCCCCGAAGAGCAGGAGCTTTTCCACGACGAAAACCCGGACATCGAGTGGGTTCTGGTACAGCAGGCCCAGGGCACATCCCGCCTCGAGCAGCTCATGGCGCTGGTAGTTGCCGGCACACCGCCAGACACATCCCGCATCGAAAGCGATGTCTACCGCACTTTCGCCCACCTGGGACTCCTCCTCCCCATCACCTCCTACATCGAAGCCGATCCCGAACTCTCCGCACCCGACTACTGGATCCAACCCCAGGAAAACGACCGCCAGGTCTACCGCGGCGAAAGCTACGGCATCGGCTCCTGCTGGGTCGCGCCCCACTTCTACTACAACGTCTCCCTCTTCGAGGAGCTCGGCGTAGAACCCCCCAGCAACGACCCCGAAGAAGCCTGGGGCTGGGACGACTTCCTCGCCATCGCCACCGACCTGACCGTCGACGTCAATGGCAATCATCCCGGCGACACCGACTTCGACGCTAACAACATGGAACGCTGGGGCGTCAACTGGCCTACCTGGTGGATCCCGCTCCATGCCGCCGTCCAATCCAACGGCTCAGACTGGATCGACGCTGAGTCCGAACAACTTGTCCTTGACAGCCCCGAAGCAATGCAGGCGCTCCAGAACATTGCCGACCTCCGCCTCGCCCACGGCGTTATGCCCCGCACCGAGGCGCTCGAGGCCCTCGGCATGGGCGGCACCCAGTTGCTCGAAACCAAGAAGGTCGCCCTCCAGGTGGACGGCTCCTGGGCCCTCTCCTGGAACTGGGAGATCGAAGGCGGCATCGGCACCGCCGTCCTGCCCGCAATGCAGCGCCCCGGCACCGACATGCAGGCCCACCTCGTCACCGTCGTCAAGGACGCCGAAAACCCCGATGCAGCCTTTGAGCTGATCCGCTTCCTCTCCTCACCCTGGTACCAGGAACGCTACTGCCGCTCCGGCCTCTGGCTACCTAGCCAGAACGCACTCATGACCGACGAATCGATCGCAGACTGGTGTGTGCCGCCCGAACACCCGCCCGGCTATGAACAGATCGTCACCGAGTACGCGCCCAACTACGGCCACTACCTCACCATGCCGGTCGGTTACGTCAAGGCCGCCGAGACCGCCATCAACCCGGTCTTCAGCCAGATCTTCAACGGCGAAGCACGCGCCGAGGACGTGCTGCCCGCGGCTGTTGCCGAAGCCAACCAGATCATGGAGACCGAACAGGCGCGCCCAACGTCCTAGTCGGCGCGCTCCCTCAGCAGGTTCAGAGGAAATGGGACAGGACAGCGCAGGCGTCCTTCAAACCTCCCAGTCGCCTTCCTGACACCTTCGAAATGCAACAGAGCTGGCTACAGGCAGACCGCAACACCCCCAGGGGTGCCTGTAGCCAGCTTCGCGGAGACCTGTCATGGCAGTAGAAGCGCAAAGATCAAAATTGCCTTGGCCCCGTACCCGCCGCGCGCGCCGTGCTCTCACCGGCTACATGTTCATCTCCCCCTTCATCCTCGGCTTCCTCCTCTTCTTTGTCGGCCCCGCCCTCGTCGCCGCCTGGCTCACCATGTTCGACTGGAACATGATCCGCCCCCCATACTTCATCGGCCTCGGCAACTTCAAAAAAATGTTCGCCGACGACCTCTTCTACCAGTCCCTCAAAGTGACCGCCTACTTCTCCCTCGTCTCCGTGCCTGTCGGCCTGGTGCTGAGCTTTTTCCTCGCCCTCCTCATGAACTTCAAGACGCGCAGCATCGCCGTCTTCCGCACCATCTACTACCTGCCCAGCATCGTCCCCGCCGTCGCCAACGCTGTCCTCTGGAGCTTCATTCTCAATACCGAATTCGGCCTTCTCAACGCCCTCCTGGACTCCATCGGCCTCCCCAAAATCGCCTGGCTGCAGGAGCCCGAATGGGCCATGCCCGCCATCATCCTCATGAGCCTCTGGGCCCTCGGCGCCACCATGGTCATCTACCTCGCCGGCCTCCAGGGCATCCCGCGCTCGCTCTACGAAGCCGCCGAAATCGACGGCGCCGGCCGCTGGGCCAGCCTCGTCAACGTAACCATCCCGCTCATGTCCCCCGTCATCTTCTTCAACCTCATCATCGGCATCATCGGCTCATTTCAAATTTTCACCGCCGGCTTCCTCATCACCGGCGGCGGCCCGCAGCACGCCACCCTGTTCTACGTACTCTATATCTATCGAAACGGCCTGCAGTATTTCGACATGGGCTACGCCTCCCTGCTGGCGTGGGTCCTCTTCTTCCTCATCTTTGCACTCACCCTGCTCGTCTTCAAATATGTGGGCCGCTATGTCTACTACGAAGATGTCGGCACCTAGCTGTCCCAGTTCGCCGTCTGCATGGACCTGCCGCGCACACGCCGAACCGAAAGCGGCGCAACCAGCAACAGAACTCTGATGAGCGCATCAACTCGTACCACCGCAACCCAGCTCCTGGACAACGAACGCTTCTGGCGGATCTTCGTCTGGACCGTCCTGCTCGCCGGTGCCTGCGTCATGTTCCTCCCCTTTCTCTGGCTGCTTTCCAGCTCCCTCAAGACTGAGCTCTCCATCTTTCGCTACCCGCCAGAATGGATTCCCGATCCCATTCAATTCAGCAACTATGTCGACGCCTGGACAACCAGGCCCTTCGCGCTCTATGTCCGCAATACCATCGTAATCCTGCTGCTGAACGAGGTCGCAGTCCTTGTCTCCGCCTCCTTCTGCGCCTACGGCTTCGCCCGTATCGACTTTCCCGGCCGCAACGTCTGGTTCGGCATCCTGCTCGCCACCGTCATGCTGCCCGGCATCGTCACCATGATCCCCCAGTTCGTCATTTTCAGCCGCATCGGCTGGGTAAACACCATCCTGCCCCTCACCGTGCCCTTCTTCTTCGGCGGCGGCGCCTTCAATATCTTCCTCCTGCGCCAGTTCTTCCGCACGCTCCCCGCCGAGCTCGCCGACGCCGCCTACATCGATGGCGCCAGCGAAATCACAATCTACTGGCGCATCATGCTCCCCCTCGCCAAACCCGCCCTCGCCACCATCGCCATCTTCACCTTCATCGGCACCTGGAACGACTTCATGGGCCCCCTCCTCTACCTCGCCAAGGACCCCAACAAATTCACCGTCGCCCTCAGCCTCGCCATGTTCCGCACCGCCTTCGCCGGCCGCACCCGCTGGGACCTCCTCATGGCCGCCTCCACCATGATGATCGTACCCGTCATCTTCGTCTTCTTCGTCGCCCAACGCTACTTCATCCAGGGCATCGCCATCAGCGGCCTGAAGGGTTAGCCCTCACACTTCTTCACCCTCTCCTTTCATATGGGCGGTCGGCCGCAAGCGGCCTCCCTTGTGCAGGGGCTGCGCCCCCGCAACGCCCCCCTACAAAACCATCTCTCACCGACCGTGTGCCTTCTTCGCAACGTGTCGGCTGGCGAGCATGGCGGCGGCAGTACACCAGTTGCGCCACCAAGAGCCTGAATAGTTCCAAAGATGACTGGCTGGTCAACTACTGTGGCTTAGTAGTTGCCATTTAAGCTTGTGATCCAGTTCTTGGGAGTAAGCCCACTGCCCCGCCACGTGCTTGGTGATCAGCTCCTTTATACCCCTCAACTCGTGGTCCAGTTTTTGGGGCCCACTTCACTGTGCGCGGCAGAAGGGGTTCGCTGTAGGTTGGGGACCGCGCAAGATAAGGAGGTCGCGCTCTTCGGGTTCTAACTCCGGTTGGCGCGCGAAACTTCTGCAGGGGCATGCGTAGAAATTGTTAGGGCTCGTTGACGTTTGTCTGAACAACGACTTCCGGGTGCAAATTACGCCTGATCGTCGAAGGGTGGCGCAGCTGCGCAAAGAAAATCCGATACGCCTTTTGTGTTCTCCGCGTCCTCCGCGGACAAAAAGGTGTTCTTCGCGACCCTTCGCGTGACTTCGCGGATCAATTGGTTTTGTCTACTTCAACAGTCAAGCGAGAAACATCCCTGACAGGACTGCAGGCTTTCCGTTCCTGTTGAAATCTGAATAGCCTTCCCAAAGAGTCAACGGAACCTAGTGAGCGGATCCTGCCCTGGAGACGGCGAATGCGCCGCTACCCAGTTCCCCAGAAGTTTCTGATGAATGATAAAATGCCAAGCCAGCCTGAGCAGGTATCGGGAGCGGAAGAGCAGAAAGGAACCGGGATACATTTCTCTACCTGCATCTCGAGGACAAAATAGTCGGCGGGACCTGCGGCGGCCTGGGTGACTATTCTGGGGTCGACCCGATTCTGGTGCGGATTATGTGGGTGGTGCTGACGCTGGCGACGGCGGCGACCTGGCTGCTTGCCCATGCTGCGCGAGGTCGGCTTAACTGTCGCTTCCCGCAGGAGCGTCCCATTTCCTGATGCACTTCAGCCTGCTAGGTGGGTGTTCAATAAGGGAACAAGAGGCCATCGGGAAGCGATTAGTGCCTTGGCGCCTCTGAGCGTCAGCAATCTCGCCGAAGAACTGAGATACGACCGTGAGCATTCTCGATATGAAAACACTGACCTGCCACTGCTGCGATGGCTCTGCCTTCAACTCGCCCAGGCAATGGCTCATAGTGGACTCAAACAGGATTCAGTTGTTGAACTCTGGTTGAAGATCGGCGAGGGAGACCCCTCACCTGAAGCCAGGTATGCAGTAGCACCGTATGCCAATCTCGAAGCCTGATGCCCTGGCGCCTGGTCCGTGCGGTCTTCGGCGGTGGCCTACAGGTCCAGCACGAGGCTCGAGGTGAAAGTTCTTGATTCTGTTAAGCGTGGAAGCGCCTGTAGGGCCGCACACGTGTGAACGTCCCGATAGAAACCTGCCGGATTGCCGCTGGACCAGTGACTCTTAGTTCAAACTGCCGGACCCTCAAGGCTCTGGCGTTTGGTTGCTACAGAGATATCTGGTTGGTAACTTTGGGGATTGGCCGTCGTCGTCGAGACCGCGAGAGCTCAAAGGCCACAGCCGATATCACGGGTGGGGGAGAATTGACACCCAACCGTTATTCCCGCATGGAGTGGGACAGTCTCATCACCAGCGGCTCTCACGAGTGACCCGCTAGACGGAGGAACGAATGAGGAACGAAGAGGCACTGTTTAGTCCGAATTTTCGTGCACAATGTAAGGACAATCGACCGGTGGCAAGTGGCTTACGAGTCTTTCACCGACTCCATCGTCGACTCTTGGTAAGAGTAGGCGTCGTCCTCTTGCTTTTCTCAGCGATAGTCTCCTTGGCAGGTTGTGACACATTTGACCGGGTGGCGTTGGATAGACAAGCGGACAGGGACCAAGAATCGCGACGCGGGCAAGAGGGTGACGCAGTTGAACAGGTGGCGTTGGATACACCAGCGGTTACCCCGCTTTCGATCCCTGAACTGCTCGAGCCGGCGTTTGACGAGGAGGGCGTCGCCCACTACGACCTCACAATCGGGAAATCACACCACGATTACCGACAGACAGCCATGACGGACACCTATTCCTACAACGGTATGTCTGTACTCGGTCCCACACTTCGTCTGAGAACCGGAGACTCGGTGGTCATTAGCGTCACGAACGAGTTGGACGAGACTACAACGACGCACTGGCACGGAGCCGACCTCCCAGCCGAGGACGACGGTGGGCCCCACAGTCTTATTGAACCCGGGAAAACCTGGGTGGCTGACTTCGACGTGATCCAGCCGGCAGCCACCTTGTGGTATCACCCCCATCCCCATGGGTCCACAGCCGAGCATGTCTACCGCGGCGCCGCAGGTCTGATCATCATCGACGACGACAACCCTGCAGCAGCAGCGCTACCGGCTGCCTACGGCATTGACGATATTCCGGTCATCATCCAGGACAGGGACTTCACCGACGACGGCCAGCTCGATTTCGCCATAGTCGACGATGAGGAGGGCAACCTTGACGGCGTTCTGACAGTAAACGGTACGATCAACCCTTACGTCGAGGTGCCCACAGGGTTGGTCCGGCTCCGGCTGTTGAATGGCAGCCAAGCCCGAATCTACCACCTCAGCGTCGAGGGGGCCAATATGACTAAGATCGCCTCCGACGGCGGCTATCTGGCTGGTCCTGTCGTGCTCAAGCAGGTCGTGCTTGCACCCGGGGACCGTGTCGAGATCATCATCAATGTCGGGGTGGAATCCGCCGCTCTGGTCGACAGTACATTTGGCCGCGTGCTGGAGCTCCGCCCGAACGGAACAACTTCAGGCACGGGAATGCTTCCGGACAAGCTCGCCGTCATAGAACGAATATCCGAATCGGAGATCACCGTGGACCGGAGTTTCCACATGGACGAAGTAGATAACTTTTGGGACTCCGATGCAGGCTGGGCGATCAACGATCTCCCGTTCGAGATGAGCAGGATCGACGTAACAGTACAACTCGGAGACACCGAGCGCTGGACTCTCTCCAGCGGTGAGGGCCCGCACGTGTTCCATCCCCACCAGATTCAGTTTCAGATACTGACGATCAATGGCGAACCTCCACCACCAGAGGCGTCAGGCTGGGAGGACAGCGTGTTGGTGACTGCCGAAAGTGAGGTTGTTATCGCCGCCCGATTCAATTCATATACCACAGATGACATTCCGTATATGTTCCACTGCCACATTCTCGATCATGAAGACTTGGGCATGATGGGGCAATTCCTCGTCACCGACGAGTAACTTGGCGAACTGACGTTAAATTTAGTGGACGAAACCTCAGGCGACGGCAGCGGTCACAGGCTGGAAGTCTGGAACGAGCCTCAAGGTAAAGGTCCAGGGTTTTGTCAGGGTTGATCGGCCTGCGTGGACTCGAACCACGGGTCCCTGCCCTATCAGCACAGCGCTCCAAACGTCTGAGTTACAGGCCCTTCCGTCGCCTTGTACGCTATCCTTTGAATTACATTTTCAACTTACAGCGAATCCAAATATGTGAAACATACATCGGAAAACGTAACGACGCAGCCGCAACTGATACGCACCCCTGAACGAGGCGAGCAAAGGCGTTCTTTCTCCCCTCATTGTTGTATTTTGGGCGGTCGGCCGCAAGCGGCCTCCCTTGTGCAGGGGCTGCGCCCCCGCAACGCCCCCCTACAAGACCATCCCTCACCGACCGTGTGTCCTCATTCCAGCCGTGCGGCTCCAGCAACGTGGCTGCCGCCAACCGAATACGCAACCAGATAGCACGAATGGCGGCGTGAATGAAGGTCTGGTCCATACAGGCACCATATATGGCTTAGTAGTTACAATTATGGGGAGATTCTTTTATTCAATGGCTGGCGAGGTTGGGGTGCGCGCGCGTGTAAATGCGGCGCTGGTCTTCGGCGGCCGCGGCCAGGCCGTCCAATTGGTCATAGGTGCCGAGCGCGATCAGCTTGTCACCGGCTTCCAGAACGAGGTCCAGATGCGGATTTACCGTGATTTTGCCTGTCTGGCGGCGGACCGCGAGGATGCTGGCGCCTGTCGTTTTGCGGATTTCGGCTGCGGCCAGAGTCTGCCCATCGAGTGTTGATCGATCGCTGATGAGGATGTCGCCAATAAGAATGCCCGGCTCATCGCTGCTAACGGTTTCCTGCGGCATCACCACGTCCATGAATTCGACGATATTGGGGGAGAGCATCTGGCGCGCCATGCGATGCCCACTGGCCACGTAAGGGTTGATGACGTGGTCCACGCCCGCACTCTTGAGTTTCCGCTCGCTGCCGCGGCTGTTGGCGCGTGCGCTTATCGTCAGATTCGGGTTTAACCCGCGGGCCGCCAGCGCGACGTAAACGTTGTCGGAGTCGTGGGGCAGGCAGCAGCAGATTCCCACCGCCTTCTCAATTCCAGCCTGTATCAGGACTGCATCATCGGTCGCGTCACCTTCGACAAAGGTCGCGCCCATATTCTCCAATTCCGACCGCAGATTCGTCAGCATATCGATCGCGACCAGTTCCGCGTCGGCATCGAGCAACTCCTTGACCACCTGCTCACCGACGCGGCCGTACCCGCAGATAATGAAGTGCGCGTTTAACTTCCTGATGCGGTTTTGCATGCGTCTTCTCCGTATATGCCTGCGAAATTCACCGGTCACGAAAAACTCCGCAACCGTGCTGAAGGTATAGGCGGTGGCGCTGACGCCCAGAACGATCAGTACCCCGGTAAAAGTGCGTCCGGGCGGTGAAAGCTGACGTACTTCGCCAAAACCGACGGTGCTGAGCGTGATTACGGTCATATAGAGACTTTCGTTCCAGGACCAGCCTTCGAGCCACATATAGCCGAAGCTGCCGAAGGCAAGCAGCGCCAGAAAGATCACTATGACCGTTATCAGGGTTCGATAGAAGTTCCGTTCTCCGACCGTCAAGTGTTCAGTCCTTTCCTATGGCGATTGAGCGGCGCCTCTGCCGCGGTCTTAGTCCGGCCTGGCGCCAACATCTCCTTTTCATATGATATGCGGAAGTCCAACCGGCGGCCATTTCATTGTCGGCAGATGTTCGGGAGCAGACAGAACGGGCAGGCCCGAAATACCTGTATTGGACAAGAGGAGGGCCGCCGCAGATGGCGCGCCGCGCAAGAAGCGTTCGATAACGACAGTATAATCGAACAGCAGGGCTTGCCTGAGCTGTGGCTGGGCTCTTAAACCGGACCGTTTCTCTGTCGGAACGCTGACACAGAATCGAGCACCGTGAAGCAGATTTACCACGGTTTTTTGCTTATGGTAGCATGAATTCTACCACAACAGATTGAGCACAGATGCCGATTCCCGGTTTTCTCCAACCCCGAACAGACCTGACCGATGAAGTGCGCCAGCGCGGCCTGAAGGCGTTGACGTACCAGGCGATCGCGGCTTCGGGAGCCGACGGTCTGATGTCGGGCGGCTTCCTGGCCGCTTTCGCCCTGCTGCTTGGCGCGTCCAACTTTCACATCGGCATTCTGACGGCGCTGCCGTTCCTCATGCAAACGATTCAGATTGCAGCCATCATCGTTGTCGAACGTTTACGCATGCGGAAGTTGATCGCGGTGCCGTCCTATTTCACGGGCTATCTATCCTGGGCGCCGATTGCCCTGATTCCCTTTGTTATCGACATCCCTGATACGCGGGCCGTCATGTTGCTGTTGCTCTTCACGGGGATTCGCGGGGTGGGCAACGCGTTGGTGAATACGAGTTGGACCAGTTGGCTGCGGGAGATGGTCCCTGCGGGCGCGATGGGGGGCTTCTTCGCCCAGCGGTTGCGTGTGGCGACGATCGCGGCCGCGGCGAGCAGCCTGGTGGCGGCGTATTATATTGACTGGTGGAAGGATATCGCGACCGAAGAGAACGTCATCTTTGGTTACTCGTACGCGATTCTATTTGGAAGCATAGCGCTTGGCTTGAGCGCAGTTGTCATGATGGCGCGTATTCCTGAGCCTCGCATGGCTGCGCCTGAGGGGGTTCGGCCATCGATAATGCGGACACTGACGGCGCCTTTGCAGGATATCAACTACAGGCGGCTGGTCAGTTTTCTGGGTTTATGGAACTTTGTCGCGCATCTGGCAGTGCCCTTTTTCACGGTCTATATGCTGACGAAACTGGAGTTCTCGCTGTCGACCGTTGTCGGGTTGGGGGTGCTGAGCCAGGTGGCAAACGTCCTGTTTCTGCGCGTCTGGGGTCCGCTGGTTGACCGTTATGGCTGCAAGGTGATCCTGTCGATCTGCTCTTCTCTCTATTTTCTGGTAATCCTGGGATGGACGTTTACCACGATGCCGGACAAGCACACGTTGACGATGCCGCTCTTGGTGTTCCTGCACTTCCTGATCGGCATTGCGAGCGCGGGAATTAACGTGGCATCGACGACGATTCAAATGAAGATGGCCCCACCGGCGCAGGCGACCGCGTTCCTGACCGTGTCTTCCTTGGCAGCCAATCTGGGCGCAGCGATCAGCCCGCTTCTGGGTGGGGCATTCATTGACTTCTTCACTGTGCGGCACCTGAAGTTGGTGGTGGAGTGGGTCGATCCGGAACGGGTAATTAGTTTTCCCGCCATGTTTTTGACAGGATACGATTTTCTATTCACCGTTGCATTCGTCCTCGGCCTGTTGACGTTGGGAACTCTTGGCAGAATCAAGGAGGAGGGGGAGGCGGAGAGCGAGGTCGTACTCGAGGAGCTGATGTCGCAGACAAGGGAGAACCTGCGTGCGCTCAATTCTGTGCCGGGTTTGAGCTTCGTTACCCGGTTGCCGCTGGCGGGCCTGCGCTATCTTCCGCCGATTCCAGGGCTGAATGTGGCAGCCAATGTAACCGCCTATCAGATAGCCTCTTCAATCCGGTACACGGTTGAGGGGCTCGCGCTGGGCGCGGTTACAGCAAGGCAGGCCCAGGCGCGCATCCACCAGGCCGTAGCTCATGCGAGCCAGGAGTCGCGGGACATTTCGCGGCAGGGCGCTGCGATCGCGTTCGGCGCGACGCAAGGGTCGATGCGTGCTATCGCCAGTAGCGGGCTTGGAACGGGACGGTTGGTCAGGAGCTCGGTGCGAGGCACGCTGACGGCCGTTAGCAGAGCGGGGGGCCAGCCGGCAGACGCGGTGAGGGGCGCCGTATCCGGAGCGATTCACGGGGCGAGCGACGCCAATCTGGAGGTGGGGGAGGTGGTTGCTCAATCGCTTGACGCGGTACGGGAGTCCGCCGATGAGCTGGGACTTTCCGAGCAGGAAATCGTCAAGTATGCGGCGGAGGCCGCGATCGGAGCGGCAGAGGAGCTGGCCCAGGAACCCCAAGAGCAGGTGAGAGAGGCCGTTCTGGACGAACTCATGGAGAAAGGTGGTGACGCCGACCGATGATAGAGGGCGCTGTGCCGGTTGCATGACACGAGCACCGATCAGCCCAGAAGCCGACCTTCTCCTTTGACATAAATGCGGGGTGCACCAGTCTGCCGGCCGGCGCGAGCAGCACCTGAATTCCCATTGCATCCCGGATGAAGCAAGAGAGGTTTGTAACTACTATGCCGCATACAGTGTCTGTCTTGACCAACTCCTTATCTTCGCCGCCAGTCAGGCCTTCGGATGGCGTATTCGGTTGGCAGCCGCCAGGTTGGTTGGGGCAAACTGGCGGCATGCCATGATGGTCGGGAAGTACCAGTACGGTGGCTGGACAGGGCGGGGCGTTGCTCGCCACCTTGCTCATTTTTCCCCAGCAGCAAGTCTAGCCAACAGTATTCTCCCCAAACGCCCCGGCCCTGCGTCTCTCTATGATCCGGAAAACAGGTCCAACCACCTTCGGCAAAATCTCCCCGCCAGACGGTTCCCACCCCAAATCTGAAACGCACCCCCGAAAGACTTTCGCTTGACACACGTGTTACCATGTGCAGGCTGAACTGTCTGGCTGTCCACGACATTGGCTGACCGGGATCAATTTCTATGCGCTCGCCCGCCAATAAGCCACTGCCCCAAACCTCCTTTCCTCTCATCAAAGAGGAACTCAAAAAGCAAATCCCCAGGGTTACCCTTCTCGTCGCCCTCTCGCTCATCGGCACGGGAATCGGACTAGTACAGCCCCTTCTATTCAAACTGCTCCTCGACACCGCCATACCCGCAGCTGATGTGAGGCTGATCGGCCTCCTCCTCGTCGGCATGGTCACTGTGCCCGTGCTCAGCGCCGGCTTCAGCTCCGCCAACCACTACCTGCGCGTCTACATCGGCGAAGGCGTTGCCCGGCGCCTGCGCCAGGACCTGTTCGACCACCTCCTGTTCGTCCGCCTTGCCGACCTGGAGCAGTTCAAAACTGGAGAACACATCTATCGACTCACTCGCAGCTGCGGCCTGCTCGGCGAGGTCTTCGTCGGCCAACATCTGCTGCCGCTGGCCATGAACGCCATCCTCCTTGTTGGCACGCTGACCGCCATGACCTGGCTGGACTGGCGCCTTTCCCTTTTGGCCCTGCTCGCCTTCCCCATCTCTTTCCTCCTGACGCGCAAAACGCGCAACTATACCCAGGACCTCTACCGCGACCTTTCCAATACGTTGGAATCCGGCGAGAGCTACCTGAACGAGCTCCTCCCCGGCCTGCGCACTGTCCGGGCCTTCAATGCCGAAGCCTTCGAGAAGTCCCGCTGGCGAGAATGGCTCACCGCGCATCGCCGCATCAAAGCCACCGTGTCAGCCTTCCATGAGTTGATTCGCATAGTAATGCCGGAATCCATCAACTATGTGGTTGCCGGCCTCGTATTCGCTTACGGCGCCTTCGAAATCATCCAGGGCAGACTCACCGTGGGCAGTCTCGTTGCCTTCGTCGCCTATCTGCCCCGCGCCTACGCCGTGTTGCAAACCCTACTGGGCACCCAAATCAACCTGCAAGAGGCCCGCGTCAATGCCGAAAAAGTAGATGCCCTCTTTGCTCTCGCCCGCGAACCGTCCGGTGATAGGGTCCTGCCCTCAAACGCTGCTTCGGAGAAGCTGCCCACCGAAAGCGTTACTCCGTCCCTTGGTGTCGCTTTGGCCTTCCAGGATGTGTCCTTCGACTACGGTCGCGGCGACTTCGGCGCACAGAACCTCACCTTCCGCGCCGAGCCGGGCGAATTCATCGGAATCGTCGGCCCGAGCGGCGGCGGCAAGTCCACCATAATCGACCTGATCATGGGCTTCTACACCCCCCAATCCGGCACGATTACCATAGACGGGATCGACCTGCGTCATCTCTCTCTGGCGTCGCTTCGCAGCCAGATCGGTCTCGTCCCCCAGGACCTCTTCCTCTGGAACGACAGCATTGACCGCAACATCAACTATCCGGCCCGCGATGACGCTGTCGGCAACAGCGCAGAGGCTGCCCGCGCCGCGCAGATCGACGAATTCATCACCGGCCTGCCCGACGGCTACCGCACCATCGTCGGCGAACGCGGCCTGACGCTCTCCCGCGGCGAACGCCAGCGCCTTGCCATCGCCCGCGCCCTCCAGCAGCACCCCAGGCTCCTCCTCCTGGACGAAGCCACCTCCGCACTCGACACCCTGACCGAGCAGAAAGTGCGCACCGCCTTCGACCGGGCGCGGGCCGGTCGGACTGCCATCGTCGTCGCTCATCGCCTCTCAACAATCCGCAACGCCGACAGGATCCTGGTCATCGACCAGGGCCGCATCGTTGAGACCGGCACGCCCAATGAACTGCTCAAGCTTGGCGGTCTCTTCTCCCACCTGTACATGGCACAATCTTTCGATCTTCCTGCGATCGCGCTATAATCCATAGTAATCTCTGCCGCCAACGCGTCCTGAACGCGCCTCTGGCTGTCAGCTACCATTCACGCTAAGGATTCTGCCAACGATGTCACCCAATACTAACGACCAGGGCCCTGCGCCCCTGCTTTTCGAAAGCCCATCCATCGATCCGGAACTGGAAGAAAATGTAGTCAACACCATTCGTATGCTGGCCCTGGACGCCGTCCAGGCCGCCAATTCGGGACACGCCGGCCTGCCGATGGGCATGGCAGGCGCCGCCCTGACGCTCTGGCGCAGGCATCTGCGCTACAATCCGGCCAATCCCGACTGGCACAACCGTGACCGCTTTATCCTCAGCGCCGGCCACGGGTCGATGCTCCTCTATGCCCTGCTCCACCTGACCGGCTACGAACTCCCGCTTCAGGAACTCAAGAATTTCCGCCAGTGGGGCAGCATGACCCCCGGCCACCCGGAGTACGGCCACGCGCCCGGCGTCGAAACCACGACCGGCCCGCTTGGTCAGGGCTTCGCCAACGGCATCGGTATGGCCATCGCCGAGCAATGGCTGGCCGCCAATTTCAACCGTCCCGGCTTCGACGTGGTTTCACACCACATCTATGCAATTGTCAGCGACGGCGACCTCATGGAAGGCGTCGCCCAGGAGGCAGCCAGCCTGGCCGGCCACCTGCGTCTCGGCAAACTAATCTATCTCTACGACGACAACCGCGTCACCATCGACGGCTACACCGATCTGGCCTTCACTGAGGACCAGTACCAGCGCTTCCAAGCCTATGGCTGGCACGTCCAGAAAGTGGACGGCATGGACAGTGCCGCCGTCGATGCCGCCATTGACGCCGCCAAACAGGATCCCCGCCCTAGCATCATCGGCTGTACCACCGTAATCGGCTTCGGCGCCCCCAAACAGGGCGAACCGGATATGCACAGCGATGCGCTTCCCGCCGAAGAGGTCGCCCAAACCAAGGCCAACCTCGAATGGCCGCAGGAGCCGACCTTCTTTCTGCCCGAGGAAGTGCGCGACTTCTGCCTCCAGGCCGTCGAACGCGGCAATCGGCTCGAAAGCGACGACACTACCCTGTGGGATGCCTACGCCGCCGCCCACCCCGACCTTGCCGCCCAGCTCAGTGCCATGCTGCAAGGCGGGCTTCCCGACGGCTGGGAGGACGCCCTGCCCGCATTCGATGGCGGTGGCAGCGCAGCCACCCGCAATGCCAGCGGCGATACCCTCAACGCGCTCGCACCGGTCATCCCTAATCTCATCGGCGGCAGCGCCGACCTCGCGCCCAGCAACAAGACCATCATCAGCGGCAGTCCCGATTTTCAGCCCGATTCCTACAACGGGCGCAACTTCCGTTTCGGCGTCCGCGAACACGGTATGGGCGCCATCCTCAACGGCATGGCCCTGCACGGCGGCGTCATCCCCTATGGGGGCACCTTCCTCGTATTCAGCGACTATATGCGCGCCAGCGTGCGCCTGGCCGCTCTGATGGGCGTCCCCGCTATTTTCATATTTACCCACGACAGCATCGGCGTCGGCGAAGATGGCCCCACCCATCAGCCCGTGGAACAGGTGGCTGCGTTGCGTGCCATCCCCAACCTGACAGTTATCCGCCCGGCCGATGCCAACGAAGTGGCGCAGGCGTGGAAAACGGCGCTGACCAACAAGAGCGGCCCAACCGCATTGATCTTTTCCCGCCAGAATCTGCCGGTCTACGATCGAACCGCAGCAGGTGTCGCAGCAGCTGAAGGCGCCGCCCAGGGCGGATATGTCTTCTTCAAGAGCAACGGATCAGCAGGTGATGCAACCGAGCTGGCCCTCATCTCCTCCGGCAGCGAACTGGAGATCGCCTACGAAGCGGCCCAGCGCCTGGCCCAAAATGGCGCCGCCGTACGGGTCGTGAGCCTGCCTAGTTGGGAGCTGTTTACGGCGCAGACGCCCGCCTACCAACAGGAGGTGCTGCCGCCGAGCGCCCTGAAGCTGTCCATTGAAGCCGGAGTCACCCAGGGCTGGGAACGCTGGGTTGGCAACGACCCTGCCCGCGGTGCAGCCATCGGCCTCAACCGCTTTGGGGCAAGCGCGCCGCAGCCGGATGTCTATGCCAATCTCGGCCTGACCGTCGAAGCTACAGTCAGCGCCGCCCAAACTCTCTTGGAGGCGTAGCCGCGTATGCTTGGGGCCTTGGCCGCCATCCTCCAGCAGACCAGGCAGCATCACGCCATCGAACACGCCACCATCCATCTGCTGTCAGCCCGCTTTCCCCGCCGTGTCATGGCAGGAATGAGTGATCCTTGGGGTTTTACCCTCTACGGACAGCTCTCTACGGAGGCGATTGAAGAGGCAGTCGAGGAAGCGATTCTACGCCTGCAGGATGGCGAAGAGGAGTTGGCATTCCATCCCAACTGCGGAACGAACCTCACCACAACTATCTTTCTGGCGACCGCGGCCGCCTTTCTCGGCAGCGTCGACTGGCGAAGTTCGCGCCCCCTCCCTCCAGACGGTGTGCCCCAATTCGACACCGCGGGACAATCTGCCGCTCCGGAACCACTGCCCGAACGAAAGACAGGCAGCATCGGTTCGCTCTTGGACAGGATTACCTTGACCGCCGGTCTGATGACGCTTGCGCTTCTGGTCTCCGGGCCGTTGGGTATGCGGCTTCAGCGTCTCACCACTTTAGCGACAATCGGCAACCGCGTGCTGGCAAAGGTCGCCCCCTTAGGGCGAAGCCAGGCGTTTCGAGTCACCTTCGCGGAACTGCAATGACCAGGGCCATTGCCCACTGAAGTTGGGAGCCCATTGACAAATTATCTGTTCCTCGCGCCGGATGAATTCCTACTGGGGCAGCGCCTGAGCAAACTGAAGCAGGCGCTGGGCGACCCGGAGATGGCCTCTCTGAACCTCGCCGAACTCGAAGGCGCCCGCTCCAGCGCAGCCGATATCCTCTATCACGCCGGCACGTTGCCGTTTCTGGCCGCGCGGCGGCTTATCATTGTGCGCGGTTATCTTGGACATTTGGAGTCCCGCCTGGGCACGGCCAAGTCGCCCAATAAGACCGCCCAGGCCGAGGCCCGACAAATTCTTGAAGGGCTGGCCGATCCAGCAGTATCCAATGATCTTGTCTTCATTGAAGAAAAGTTGGATAAACGCCGCTCCGTCTGGCGGGGACTGGAAGACACTGCCGGCCTCGATCAACTGAGCAAAAACGGGCGCCTGGCGATCGAGGAACTGAACACACCCGATGCCCGCGCCCTGCCCAACTGGATCGCTAACACCGCCAAACGGGATGGAATCGCCATCGAGGGCAGAGCCGTCCACATGTTGGCAATCTACGTCGGGCCGGACCTGCGCCGCCTTCACCTCGAACTGGACAAGCTGCGTTCCTACGCCGGTGGCCGGAATATCACGCCGGCGGACGTGCAACTACTGGTGAGCGATACCAGCGAAGCGCTCATTTGGGACCTGACCGACGCCATCGGTCAACGCGACGGTCGCAAGGCGATGCGGGCCCTCTACGCGCTGCGGCGTAACGACGCCAACCCCTTCTATCTCCTGACGATGATTACCCGGCAATACCGGATCATGATCAAGGTGAAGGATGAGACCGCACGTGCGCCCGGCAACGAGTATGACATCGCCTCCCGAGTTGGCGAAAGGCCCTTTCCTGTCAAAAAAGCGATGGTCCAAAGCCGCAACTATGCGCTCGCCCAACTGGAGGGGATTCTGGACCGGCTCCTGTCGTCGGACTTCGCGATGAAGACCGGCGCCGATCCCAACACCGAACTGGACATTTTGGTGGCCGAACTGACAAAAACACGTTAGAGGAACTTTACACCTGATGAGAAATATCCAATCGCTATCTTTCCCGATGCACGCCGCTTCCGCACAGAGCCGAGCAGGCGGGCAAACTACCATTGGCCCCGACACCATTCATCGCGTTAGGACCGCTAATGACATCACAATACTGGTCCGCCCCAACCCCTCCGCACCGGTGGCCATGCTGGAAGGGTGCCTGCGCGCCGGCAGCGTAGACGAGTCGGCTGAGCAGGCCGGACTGGCCTCCTTCACCGCCTCCCTTCTGAGCCGCGGCAGCGCCAACTACGATTTCGACCGCTATAACGAGGCGGTTGAATCGGTCGGCGCCAGCGTCAGCGTGGGCGGCGGCACACACATTTCCAGCTTCGGCAGCGAGAGCCTCGTTGAGGACTTCCCGCTCATGGTAGAGATTCTGGCTGACACACTGCAGCGGCCCACCTTTCCACCGGAGCATATCGAACGCGTGCGCGGGCAATGGTTAGTGCGCCTCCAGGAACGGGAACAGAGCACGCGCAGCGTCTCCTACCGCCGCTTCAACGAATTGATTTTCGGCAATCACCCCTACGGTCTGCCCACATCCGGCTATATCGAGACGATTCAGGAAATCAGCCGCGACGACGTGGTCGCCTTTCACCAGAACCACTACCGTCCCAATCAGGCTATCATTGTCGTCAGCGGCGATGTCGATCCCGAAGCAGTGGTTGCCCTTCTGGAATCCCACTTCGGCAGCTGGCGTCCCGGTGCCGAGCCGCTCCCGCCCAAGTAGGCTTATCTTTGTCTCCAGGGGCGATGTCGACCCCGAAGCAGTGTTTCCCCTTCGGAAACCCCCCTCCGGCAGCGGGCGCCCCGGTGCCGAGCCGCTCCCGCCGGCCGACACCATCCCGCCGGTCGCAGGCGCAAACGGCATCCAACGAAAGTCGTTCGATATGCCGGGCAAGGTCCAGTCCGATGTCGTTATAGGCTGCCTCGCCATCGCCCGTACCCATCCCGACTACTACGCAGTGCAGGTGGCCAATAACATCCTCGGCCAGTTCGGCATGATGGGACGCCTGGGCGAAACCGTGCGCGAGCGGCAGGGGCTGGCCTACTACAGCTACAGCGCGCTCGACACCGACATCGGCATCGGGCCGTGGGTGGCCTTCGCCGGCGTCAACCCCCAGAACGTCAACCAGGCCGCCGATAGCATACTCCACGAATTTGAGCGCTTGGGGAATGAACCGGTCAGCGATGAAGAACTCTCCGACAGCATCGCCAACATGACCGGCACCCTCCCACTGCGACTGGAAACCAACGACGGCGTGGCTTCGATCCTGCTCAGTATGGAATGGTTCGGTCTGGGCCTCGACTACCTGCAGACATACCAGGAACGGATACGCGCCATCACAAAAGAGGATGTCCAGCGCGTGGCCGCCAACTATCTGCGCACCGATTCCTATACGCAGGTCACCGCCGGCCCGGAAACAAATGGGAGCTGAGCCTCCGTGAATCAAAAGCCTGTTATTCAACTCGACGAACTGAGCAAGGTCTACACAGTCAGCGAACGCGAAGCGGGGCTTCTCGCCTCAATGCGCAGTATCGTCAAGCGCAAAACGCGCGACGTTCAGGCCGTGGACAGAATCTCCTTCTCCGTAAGCGAAGGGGAGATCGTCGGCTTCCTCGGCCCCAACGGCGCCGGCAAGACCACAACCCTGAAAATGCTGTCCGGTCTGCTCCATCCAACCGGCGGCAGCGCAACCGTTCTCGGCTATCGCCCCTGGGAGCGCAACCGCGACTACCTGCGCCGGATGACGCTGGTGATGGGGCAGCGCAACCAGCTCGTGTGGGACATCCCTGTCATTGACACCTTCGAACTGAATCGGGCCGTCTACCGCATCCCCGAACCGGAGTACCAGCGTACCGTTGACGAACTGACCGAATTGCTGGACTTGGCCCCCCTCTTGCGCAAACCTACCCGTAACCTCTCATTGGGCGAGCGCATGAAATGTGAAATCGCAGCCGCGCTCCTCCACCGCCCGTCAGTGCTGTTCCTGGACGAGCCGACCATCGGGCTTGACGTTACCATGCAGCGCCGAATCCGTCAGTTCATTACCGATTACAATCAGCGTTCCAGCGCCACCGTCCTGCTCACCAGTCATTATATGGCCGACGTGGAAGCTCTTTGCCAACGTGTGCTCGTCATCCATCATGGCAATCTGCTCTACGATGGCCAACTTAGCGGCTTGGCCGATCGCTTTGCCCCTTTCAAGACCGTCGAAGTGGAACTGCATAACGGTGCCGGTGACCGACAGCTGGCGCAGTACGGTGAGGTGATGGCCCAGAGCGAAGGCCGCATCATGCTGCGAGTCCCTAGAGTCGATACCGCCTCCGTCACCGGGCGTCTGCTGGCCGAGTTGGATGTCTCTGATCTGACCGTGCAGGACCCGCCCATCGAGGACGTAATCGAGCATGTATTCAGTCAGTCACCAAGCCCGCTGGACGCGCCCGAATCGCAAAAAGACCAGAGCGAATAGGACAGTCGAAAATTGAACTGCTGCCTGCCTTACAAGTTGAGAATTGCCCTCGCTTCCGTTCTGCTCCCGGCCACACTCTTGGTTGGATGCATGACGTCGGCCCCCGTTTCGAGCGCGGAGCCAGTTCCGGCGCCTTCGACCACCAGGGCCCCCACGACTTCGGGCGAGAATGGTGAAATGTCCCCCGCGGCGGCTACCTCGGAGGTCGGCGAGCAAACGCAACAGGATGAGCAAGTCTCAGCGGGCATGGGCGAGGAAGAACTGGCCCCGATAGTTAGCGCCGCGATTGACTTCATTGGGCTCCTCGATGCACAACAAAAGGAAGCCGCCCTCCTTCCGTTTGACAGCAACAAGCGGCCCAACTGGTCAAACCTGCCCGCCGGCATGCTGCCCTTCGACCGCAACGGCGTTCGTATCGGAGATCTCAGCGACAATCAACTCGCTGCTATGCTTGCCTTTCTCTCCACCACGATGAGCCCTGCAGGCCTCGAAACCGTGACCGCAATTGTTGCCGCAGAAGCCGTCCTGTCAGAATCCCAAAACGCTGGCCGGCTGGGATGGAGCGAGGGAAACTACTGGCTCGCCTTCTTCGGTACACCGTCGCCGACAGAGCCTTGGGCATGGCAGTTTGGCGGTCATCACCTGGCTGTCAACATGTCGATTTCTGACGGCCGCATCACGATGTCCCCCGCCTTCATCGGCGTCGAACCGTCCGTTATCGACGAGGCCGCGGTCGACGAAATCTTCGCAACACTTGGCGGCGACAGGGCCAGCGCAGGAAAGGGGACCGTCGCGCCATTCGCCGATGAGATCGAGGCCGGGCTGGCACTCGTTAACGGCCTGTCCGCTGCAGCGAGAGACGCAGCACTCGTTTCAAGGCGTCCGAACGGCCTGCTCACCGGTGCAGGCCAGGACGGAGTCATCCCTGAACTACAAGGGTCGCAAGCGAGTAGTTGGGGTTCCGGCCAGCAACAAGCTCTGCTCGATCTTGTGTCCCTTTGGGTCGGCATGCTCCCGCCCCGGAACGCCAGGCTCCGCATGGATGAGATCGAGTCCAACCTGAACGACACCTATTTCGCCTGGCATGGGCCCACCGATGGCGCTGGCGCTATCTACTTTCGTATCCAAGGCCCGGATCTGATTATCGAGTTCTTAACGCGTGGCCCGGTCGGCGCCAATAACGGTCACTATCATTCGATTTACCGGGACCCAACAAACGAATACGGCCAGCATTGACGAATCCAAGTGCTCGCCCTAGCCGGTTGCCCCAGGCATCGTCTGCCAAATGCCATGAAACATGCTTGGCGCAGCCACTTAACGAATTCTGAGCGTTCTTCCAGGAGAGTCTGAACTCCGGACCGCATATGCTCGCTTTCTACGCAATTTACAAGAGCTACTTCCGCCTCGCCTTGATGGAGCAGTTCCAGTATCGAGTTTCTATGCTGATCTGGTTGCTCGGCGGAATCATCGAGCCGTTGATGTACCTCGTCGTTTGGCGTACGGTGGCCCAACAGCAGGGCGGAGCAGTGGGCGGCTATACAGAAAATGACTTTGCCGTCTACTACATCGCCGTGATGATGGTGAGCCATGCCACGTTTACATGGATCATGTGGGAGTACGTCTACCGGATCCGCATAGGCCTGTTTTCGGTCATGCTGCTCAAGCCTATTCACCCCATCCACAATGACATCTCCTACAATGTTGGCTACAAGTTTCTGACGTTAGTCGTAATGGTGCCGATCGCCGCGCTGCTGGCCTGGTTTTTCGATGCTTCCTGGCAGCCAACCCTCTGGTCGCTGGCGGCATTTGTACCCGCCCTGATCCTTGCTTTCCTGTCGCGCTTCTACTTGGAGTGGGGAATGGCTATGGTCGCATTCTGGACCACGCGCATTGATGCCATGAACCAAGCCTATATCGTCACCACACTCTTCTTATCGGGAAAGTTGGCTCCTCTCGAACTGTTTCCTCAGTTCGTGCAGGTTACCGCCAACATCCTGCCCTTCCGCTGGATGCTGGCCTTCCCTGTCGAAATCCTGCTCGGGCGTGTTACGCCTATAGAGCTGCTCATCGGCATCGGCGCCCAGCTCTTCTGGCTGCTCGCCGGCTATCTCTTTATGCAGCTTATCTACCGGGCCGGCATCAAACGCTACGCCGCCTTTGGCGCCTGACCTGCAACCGCAACCATGTACTACTTTCGCCTTTTCGCCACTTACGTCCGTGTCGGCATCCTCGGAGAACTTGAATACCGGGCCAATTTCTGGATCAATATGATCCAGTCGGCGCTCGATCTGGGCGTCGCCCTCGGCGGGCTGGCCGTCGTTTTCAGTCACACCGACACGCTGGGTGGCTGGCGGCCGGAGGAGCTGCTGGCGCTGATCGGCGTCTACTTCCTCATCGGCGGACTGATTCGCACCATCATCCGCCCCTCGATGACCCAATTCATGGAGGATGTACGCCAGGGCACGCTCGACTTCACACTCACAAAACCGGCCGACTCGCAGGTGCTCGTCAGCATCCAACGCGTCGAAATCTGGCGCTTGGTGGACGTGCTTATCGCCCTGCCGGTGTTGGGCACGGCGCTCGTCCGGCTTGGCGCCCAGTTGGGTCTGATCGATACCGTAGTCTTTGGCGTAACACTGTTGTGCGGCGGCTTGATCATCTACAGCTTCTGGCTTATGCTCAGCACCTGCGCATTCTGGTTCGTGAAGGTCGAAAACATCCAGGTTATCTTTATGAGTATGTGGCAAGCCGGCCGCTGGCCCGTCAGCATCTATCCCGCTTGGCTGCGCGCCGTGCTGACTTTCCTGGTCCCGGTCGCCTTCGCCACCACAGTGCCCGCCTCCGCCGTCAGCGGGCGCATCACCGACGCTAACCTGTACGGCACGATTGCCCTGGCTGTCGCTATGCTACTCGTCTCCCGCTGGTTCTGGCGGGTGGGAATCAAATTCTATTCGGGCGCATCGGCCTGATAAATGAAGGAGAAAAACGCATGCAGATCCTGATTACTTCGGCCAGGCATGAACGCTGCGCCGCGTTGGCAGATTACTTGGCCCAGTTCCACGAGATAAGGCTGACCGAACGGGCGCATGTGGAGACGGCGCACGAGTTTGTGCTGTCCGCCCTGGGGCACGACCGCTCGACAAACCTGCTCACACGCGGGATGGACGCCATCATCCATGCCGTAGAGCCCCTCCCGGATGAGGACGTGAGCGCACAGCTCGATGCCGCCACCCGCTGCACATACAACCTGCTGATGGCCGCCGCCCAAGAGGGCGTCTCCCAGGTTGTTCTGCTAAGCACGCTCGAACTCATGGCAGACTATCCCGCCGGCTATCGCGTCCAAGAGACCTGGCGGCCTCTGCCTCGCACGCAGCCGCCCACGCTCACCAAACACCTTGCCGAGCAAGTCAGCCGCGAATTCGCCCGCGAAGGCAGTCTGGGAATCAAGATCCTGCGCTTGGGAGAAGCGTCCAACGATACCGTCGCAGTCGCCGTCGGCGAGGCACTCGCTGAGCCCGCCTCGCTCGCCGCCAAGCACAGGTCCCGCGAAGAAGGCGGCGCTGAAGCCTGGTCGATTACACACATAGGGGAAAGAGCATAATGAACGTACTCATTCTCGGCGGCGCAGGCATGCTGGGTCCCTATGTGGCCCGCGAATTAGCGCCCGCCCACAACCTGCGCATTACCGACATCAACCCGCCGAAAGAGGATCTTCCAGGGGAGTTTCTCCTGCTCGACGCCGCCGACCTGGACGGCGTCGTCGCCGCGGCCGAAGGCATGGACGCCATCCTCAACCTTTCCGTCCTTCGCCGCCACCGCCAAACTGCCTGGGATGTCAGCACCCGCGGCTGCTATAACATGATGCAGGCCGCAGTCACCCACGGCATCCGCCGCGTCATCAACACCGGGCCGCACTACACCGTCGCCGGGCGCCATATCACCGAAATCCATGATTTCGACATCGGCCCCGACATCCCTCCCCAACCAGGAACTAACCTCTACGCGCTGACCAAGTGCATTGGGCTGGAAATCTGTCGCGTATTCACACAGCATCACGACATCAGCGTACAGCACTACCTGTTCTACAATTTCAAAGACCCGGCGGCAATCCAACCCGGCGAACGCTACGCGCCCTACGTCATCTCCTGGGAAAACGCGGCCGAAGTCTTCACCCTCGGGCTGGACATCGATCTCGACGCGCTGCCATCCCGCAGCGAAGTCTTCTACGTCTTCGCCGACATGCCCCACGGCAAATTCAGCAACGAAAAGACGAAACGTATCCTCGGCTTCAAACCTCGCCAGGACGTGGAGAGTCTTTGGAAATAGAATGACGTCCAATCGGACGCAGCTGCAGCAACCGATAATTGTACAATAACTGTGCAAATATTGGGGAGTCCCTGCGAAAGAAGACGCAGTCGGTGGCATTCAAAGTTCGCCTGTGTCTAGCTTCAGGCTCCCCTGCGGACGCAGGCGCAGCCGGTGAAAATTACACATCGACTGTGTAATTATTGAGAGGTCCCATCGCAAGAAGATGCAGTCGGTCGCCTTCAATATTCGCCTGTGTATAGCCTGAGGCTTCCCGGCGGACGCAAGTGCAGCCGGTGAAAATTGCACATCGACTGTGTAATTCTTGAGGGTGGTCCCAGCGCAGGAAGATGCAGTCTGGTGCCTTCAATATTCGCCTCTGAATAGCCTGAGGCTTCTCTGCGGACGCAGGTGCAGTTAGGGAAAATTGCACATCGACTGTGTAATTATAGGGGGCGGTCCCAGCGCAAGAAGCTGCAGTCTGGTGCCTTCAATATTCACCTGTGTATAGCCTGAGGCTTCCCTGCGGACGCAAATGCAGCCGGTGAAAATTGCACATCGTCTGTGTAATTCTTGAGGGTGGTCCCAGCGCAAGAAGACGCAGTCGGCCGCCTTCAATATTCGCCTCTGAATAGCCTGAGGCTTCTCTGCGGACGCAAATGCAGCCGGTGAAAATTGCACATCGACTGTGTAATTATTGAGGGGTCCCCGCGCAAGAAGGTGCAGTCTGTTGCCTTCAATATTCGCCTGTGTATAGCCAGAGGCTCCCCTGCGGACGCTAATGCAACCGGTGAAAAGTGCACATCGACTGTGTAATTCTTGGGACGTCCCAGAAGAAGTAAATGCAACTCCAAGAACCGCGAACTGCGTGGCAACTAGACGGAGTAAAGCAAAGAGGATCGGAAACTGAAGAACCTCTATCCCTCCCTCGATGAGGAGCGAAAACTGTGGCGCGCCGGGTTCGTCCACATTGCTGGCCTTGACGAGGCCGGACGCGGCGCGCTCGCCGGTCCAGTGGTGGCCGGCGCCGTCGTTCTGCCCGCAAATGCCATTCACGCCGGCCTCTGGGCCGAAGTCCAGGATAGCAAACTGCTGTCGCCCCCGCGACGCGCAGAGCTAGCCGTACGCATCCAGGACCAAGCTGCCGCCTGGTCACTGGGCGAAGCCTCCGCCGCCGAAATCGACGCCAGCGGCATCGCACCTGCTACCCGCTTGGCGATGCGCCGCGCTGTCCAGGGGCTCTCTCCTGCCCCCGATCATCTGCTGCTCGACTGGGTGCAGCTCAAGTCACTCAATCTTCCCCAGCAGAGTTTCACCAAGGGCGACCTCAAAATCGTTTCCATCGCCGCCGCCTCCATCCTGGCAAAAGTCCATCGCGATCGACTCCTCTGCCAACTGCATGAAGACTACCCGGCCTATGGCTTCCACAGCCACAAAGGCTACGCCGCGCCCTCGCACCTCGCCGCCATCGAGAAGTTCGGTCCCTGCCCCGCCCATCGGCATTCGTTCGCGCCGATGCGCCGCGATCAGGGGCTATTCGGCTAACTCAACAGATGATGACAACTAGTGGACAGAGTAAATTCTGATGTGGGTTCAAACTGTGCCCTAGAGTTTTCGATTCTATTCCGGCCAGCTGGGCTTCCCGCGTTCGCACTACGTGGATGTTGCCAAGGGCCTGGATAAAGCAAGGATCCACTAGTCCGCCAGTCATCTCATCGTCCTGTCAACGCCGCCAGCAGCGCTAGAGCCAGCTGTTTCGTTTCCAACAAAGGCCGAGGCTCCAGCCTTGCTCCACTCTGTCCCCCACGCCGAGCCGGCGCGTCTTCCCAAAGCGAAACCTCCTGGCCGGAAAAATCTGTTGCTTGGGCAATTGAAGCACGAGCGGAATCCCTCCCCGGCAGCTGCACATCATCCACCAGCAGCACAGGACCCACGCAGGCAGGACATCCGTACCGGCAACCGCAACTGCGAATTAAGTTTGCCGCGCCTGCCATCAGGTCGTCGTGGCGCTCGTACAGCTGGGCACTGAAGCCGATTCCAGCAGGGATGCGCTCATAGACATAAATGCGCGGAGCAAAAAGAGGACCCTGCGAGGCGTGCGAATCATCCGGAGCAGGGTGTGCAACCTGTTCGTTCCCTCCGCTCTCCCGAATGATGGCAACGTCAATGTCCCGCCGGTCACACATCAAATGCAGGGGGGCCAGATTGCCCAGCGCGTAGGCAACCCCATCCATGCCTGTACGCGCGCGCACGCCCGCCTCCAGGCGGTGATGACAGCGACGGCATAACAAGACGAGATTGCTGAGCCGGTTGGCCTCCCGGTCGTTTCGATTTAGGCCCGGTACGTAGCCAAAAACGCGGAATGGCACCCGGTGGTGCACATCGTGCTGTCGGTTGCCAGTCTCCTTAGCGCCGCATTCAGAACAGCGGAAGCCGTCTCGAGCGCGCGTCTTGGCGCGCTGGTCCTGCCAATCGGGTCCGTAGTCATTGGGCAAATCCCGCCAGTCGCCCGTCTCCATCAGCGCAATCTGCGCATCCGCGGTCACCTCCAGCCAGTAGCCGGCCGTGTCCAATGTTGTCGGCGGGTAGTCAAGCGGCAGAATGCCGAGATTCTCATGGGTGAAGCGCCGCACACGCCGGTACTGTGTCACCTGTGAGGTCACGAACAGTTCCCCGTAACCAACCTCTGCGCCGCTGCTCACGCGGCTCTCCTGCACCGACAGCACTTCAATATCGGTTTCCGTGCTGGCCTCCGTGTAATATTCCACCTCGGCAGGCCACACCCAGGCCAACTTTTCGTCAAGGTCCAGCCGTTCCACCAGATAGCTGCGACCCTCGTGTATGTAGACAGCCCCCTCATGCACCTGTAACGGCGCGCTTGCCGCGTCAACCTCTCCTATGACCTCAAACCGGACATCCCCCTGGCTGCGGTTCAGAGCCGCGTCTGAAGCCTGCCGCATCCCCGAACCCTCGTGTCGAGCGCCGTACCTTGAAACGAAAGCCTTGTCCGATGCCCCCGCCTGCACCACAACCGGATCGCCGCTGATGCTGCGCAGGCCGAACTGGCGAGAGGGATATCCGTCCCCTCTCCACAGGAAGCGGGTGCCGAACTGCTGCACGCTCTCCTCTTCGCGAAGCAGTTCGAGAACCTCGGCCGTGTGGGGAGACAGCCCAAACTGTTCCCCCTCCACAAACGGCAGCTCAAAGGCGGCGCAGCGCATCTGGTCCACCAGCAGCATCAGATTGTCCGCGTTGGCAAAAGCGCGTTCCGGTGATCGTCGCAGCAGATACTGCGGCTGGTTGACGATATACTGATCGAGCGCGCCCGCCGTTGCCACCAGCACCGCCACAGACTCTCCCGTCGTTCGACCGACCCGGCCCCACTGCTGCCACGCGGCCGCAATCGTGCCCGGGTAGCCGCAGATCACCGCTGCCTCCAACTGCCCAATGTCGATGCCCAGCTCCAGCGCATTCGTCGCAACCACGCCCCGCACCGTCCCTGCCCGCAGACCCGCTTCGATCTGGCGTCGTTCCTGCGGAAGATAGCCGCCGCGATAGCCGCGCACCGCCAGGCGAGCGAACTGTGGGGCATTCTCTTGATCCTCGCTATCGTTACTTTGCAGCCGTTCCCGAATATAGCTAAGCAGGAGTTCGACCGTCAGCCGGGCGCGGCCGAAGACGATCGTCTGCAGTCCGCCCCGGAGAAAGCGGACTGCGATGTCCTGGGATTCCAGTACGCTGCTGCGGCGTAAGCCTTGAATCGGATCGTACAAGGGCGGCGCGTACAGCAGGATATGCTTTCTGCCCTGCGGCGCGCCGTTACTGTCGATGACCCGCACCGGGCGTTCGCTGAGACTCTCTGCCAGTTGACTGGGATTGGCAATTGTCGCGCTGGTCAGCAGGAACTGGGGGCGGCCGCCATAGTGGCCTGCAACCCGCCGCAGCCGGCGCAAGACATTCGCCACGTGGCTGCCAAAAACGCCGCGATAGCTGTGCATCTCGTCGATAATGACGTAGCGCAGACCCGCCAGAAAACGCTCCCAGTCGCCGTGATGGGGCAGTATGGCGGCGTGAAGCATGTCCGGGTTGGTCAGAATCAGCCTGGCATTCTGTCGGATCGGTCGGCGCTGGGCGGCAGGAGTATCTCCGTCATAGGCAGCGACGATGCGGTCAGAGGGGGTACCGGCGTTTTCTGCCGGTCTTTTCTTTGCAAGCTGATCTGCTGCAAGAGTGTCTGTGAAGGCTATTTCCGATATCCACACCTGGATTTCGGCCAGCTGATCGTGGGCAAGGGCTTTGGTGGGGAAGAGGAAGAGTGCTGTTGCTTCCGCGTCGTTGAGCAGTGCCTGCAGGACAGGCAACATGTAGCACAGCGTCTTTCCGCTGGCCGTCGGCGTTACCACCGCGATCGAGGGGTGGCCGCCCAAAGCAAGGCTAACAGCATCTCCTTGGTGGCTGTAGAGCCGCTCAATCCCGCGACGATGAAGCGCCCCTGTCAGCGCTGGATGAAGGTAGGTCGGTATCTCCACAAGCTTGCCGGGGCGGGCCGGTAACGTCTCCCAGGCGGTGACGTTGGCCATAAATCCTGTATCTCGGCGCAGGTTGGAGATGACATCCCCGATGCTCATAATTGTGGCTGCTGGACGGTTACTGGTAAGGCCGATACCAGCCATCCTCCGGCGCTAAACTCCCGTGATTCTGATTCCGCTGCCCTTAACCTTGTTGCGGATATTTATGCCGATGAGGAGGGCCGTCAAGCCTTCGCTTACGCTGCTGTTTGCAAGTGGGCCGGCGTCGATGCCACGCATTCCCGCGGCTTGTGCCAGTTCAATCGCGGTCTGCTTGGCCGCTTTGTCGTCGCCCGTTATGAGGATATCGCAGTCGACAGTGTGGTCCAGATCTTTCAGATGCGTTGCGCTGATATTCTGGAACGCAGCCACCACGCGTGCACCGTCTCCCAACAGCGTCTGTGCCTCTTCGGCCGCCGACCCGCCCGGCGGACGCCAAACTTGGCTTACCCGCGGCGGCTTCAGCGGAACGACGACGCTGACTACCGTCTTGCCCTGGCAGCCTTCCCCAATCTGTTCAATGATTCCAGCTTGGGAGTCGTATGGGACGCTGAGGATGACCACATCCGCGGCAGCAGCTGCGGCCGCGTTGGTATCGCCGCCGATGCGCGTCGAGTTGTTGGCGGGCAAGAGCGAAGCCAACTCATCAGCAGCGGCGCCAGCTCTCTCCCGGCTGCGGCTTCCTATCAGAACCGGATAGCCGGCCGCTGCCCAGCGTAAAGCCAGACCTGAACCTTCTTCGCCAGTACCCCCAATTACGGCCAATGTTGGACCGGTCATCGCGATATCCTCTCTCTTGGGCAAAAGCGGCTGCCTGCACTATTGCCAGAATCTTTCCCACGTCTCCTGCGCGCGTTCTCGGCTGCGGGCAGCAATCACCGCCTCGTCCAAGGTGAGCAACTCCCGATCTCGCATCAGGGTCTGACCGTGGCAGATTGTGCTGTGTACGTGGCCGCCGCTGATGCCAAACAGTATATGCCAGGGCAGATTGTCGCTGTGCAGGGGCGTCGTCGGATAGTAGTCGAGCAGAATGAGGTCGGCAAACGCGCCGGACGCTAGAATGCCAACCGGCTTCTCGAAAAAGGCGTCTGCCAATCTGCGGTTGTTGTGGACCGCCATCTCTACAACTTTATCCGCGCCGAGCGTGCGAGGATCTCCGCTGTTCACTTTATGCAGATGGTCCGTCACCTTCATCTCTGCGAACATATCATTGCTGAACCCGTCATTGCCGAGGCAAACCGGCATTTCTCCCCGCAGCATCGCCGGCACATTGGCCGCGCCCACCGCATTGTTCATATTCGAGCGCGGCTGATGCGATACGTACGTCCCCGATTCCTTCAGCAGAGCCATCTCCCAAGCGTCGATATGTATGCAATGTGCCAAGATGCTTTCGGCCCCGGTGATGCCAAAACTGTGCAATCTTTCGACCGTGCGCTTACCGCTGCGGCTCAGGCTGTCCCAGGCATCCGCCTGGTGTTCTGCCGCGTGAACATGGAAACGATCGCTCTCCGCGCGACAGGCTTCCAGCGTTTCATCGGAGAGTGTCATGCTGGCGTGAAGGCCGAAAGTTGCCGCGACCCGCTCCGCCAGCGGCGAACCGCGCAAGGCCGCGGCAAAACGAATGTTTTCGCGGATGCCTGCCTGCGCCGCAGCCGGACCGTCCCGGTCCGTAACTTCGTAACAGAGCGCCGAACGCAGCCCGCTGGCTTCCACCGCTTCTGCAATTGCGTCCAGGCTGCCGTCGATCGCATTTTGGCTGGCGTGGTGGTCGATCAGCGTGGTGGTACCATTACGAATCGCGTCCACCAGGCAAACTTCGGCTGAACTCTGCACGCCGCCCAAATCCAGCGAGCGATCCAGGGGCCACCACAGCTTCTGCAGAATCTCCGGAAAATCTTTGGCCGGCTCCCCGGGAATATACATCCCCCTGGCAAATGCGCCGTAGAAGTGCGTGTGTGCACAAATCATGCCCGGCATCAACAACTTGCCCTGCGCGTCCCAACGTTCAGCATCGGGATAGCTGTCCAGCAAGGTACGGCTCTCGCCGACAGCGACAATTTCATCGCCGCGCAAATAGACACCGCCGTCCGGCAAAATGCTGTTCGAGTCGTCAAATGTGATAACGGTCGCATTGTGAATTAGCATTCCCAACCCGTCTCCTCCTGCAGTGAATGGCAAATGGTGGGGAAGTTGTCAGTGAGGCAGTTCGCCGCGAGCCACCAAATTTTGAAGTATACGGCTGCCGCCTGCAAACGCCAATGCCGAGAAGCGCTTGTCGTCAATTCCAGGTAGGCCTGACGACGGCAGGTGACGTCCTGGCCGGGCTGCGCACACGCGCGGCACTGGCCGCGGGCCATGTCGGCATTCCCGCGCCGCTGGCAGGATTTTTGCATTCCGCGCGAACTCCTTATACTGAAAATCCTGAATTAGAAGCATCCTTAGAGGAGAGCTGCGTGAAAATACTGGTTACGGGCGGAGCGGGATTTATAGGCAGCCACATCTTACGCTGGCTGCTCAAGGCCGGCCACGATGTCGTAATTGCCGACAGTCTGCGAACCGGCAAACGGACCAATGTCCCTGCCGATGTGCCGCTCTATGATGTCGATATTCGCGATCAGGCCGGTCTGGCAGAGCTGTTTGCGGTGGAACGTCCACAGGCAGTTGTGCATCAGGCAGCCCTTGCGAATGTGCGCGAGAGCATGGAGGATCCCATCACCTATGCCGAAGTCAACATTATCGGCACATTGCACCTGCTTGAACTGGTGAAAGAGTATGACTGCTCCAAGTTCGTTTTTGCCAGCACCGGCGGCGCCGTCTACGGAGAAGGCGAACCGCGGGAAGAGTGCCAGGACGAGAGCAAGATTAGCGACCACGCGGCACTCCGTTCCCTAATTCTGCCCTTCACTGAAGAGAGCCGTCCACAACCCAAAGATAATTACGGCGCAAACAAGCTCAGTTGCGAGCATTACATCGAGCTATATAGTCAGAACTACGGCCTGCCTTATGTCATCCTCCGTTACGCAAACGTCTACGGCCCGCGGCAGGATGTCAAGGGCGAGGCCGGTGTCGTCGCCATCTTCGCCGGCGCGATGTTGGCCAATCAGGCGACCTACATCACCGGCGATGGCGCCCAAAGGCGAGACTTCGTCTACGTTGACGACGTCGCCAGGGCCAACGTTCTGGCGCTGGCCTGCGATGTGAACGGCACCTACAATGTGGGCACAGGCCGTCCTACGGACATCAACACCGTCTATCGGCTGCTCGCAGAACAGACCGGCTATGGCCAAACGCCCTCCTATCTGCCCCGCCCAGCTGGCGAAGTGCGGGCTACCTGGTTGGACTGTTCGAAGGCAGGACAGGAACTGGGCTGGGAAGCTGATGTCGACCTCAAGGAAGGGTTGCGCCGTACCGTAGAGTGGGCCAGAGCGTCTGCAGCCAACGGCTAGGCCACTGCGCATGCGGCCTTGTTTCCCCCACCGATTTCTGGTATTGCCATGCACATTGTCGTCAGTGGCTGGTTTTGGGAACAACCCAACACCGGCAGCGGTCAATATCTGCACCGGCTGTTGCCCCATCTGGCCGGACTTGAAGCGTCGGAAGATGCTTACGGGCAGAATAGCCCGACTCGGCAGTCATATGGCAAAGGAACGGTCAGATTTACCCTGCTTCTGCCCCGTGCGCCAAAATCAGACGAACACATCTATTCGCTTTCGCAGAACTCCACTCCACTGACAACGGTCGTATCTCCACCGCCGCGCCTGCCCCGTCAACTGGCGAAGCTCTACTGGGAGCAAGTGACTGTGCCCCGTTGCGCGCAGCGCCTTGACGCCGATCTGCTGCTGGTTCCCTACTGGGCGGCTCCCCTATGGCAGCCCAAGCCGACAGTTGTCACCGTTCACGACCTGATTCCGCTGCTTCTGCCATCTTACCGCGGCGGATGGGCGGGACGCCTGTATACCACTCTGGTCAGCAATACCGCCCGCCGCTGCGCGGCCGTACTGACAGTTAGTGAAGCGAGCCGGCGGGACATAATCGACCACCTGGGGCTGCCCGGCCAGCGTGTATTTGCTATTCATCACGGGCCGAACAGCGAAGAGGGCGAACAGGCGGGTGAAGCGGGTGTCCCCGATCTTCACCGCCATCGCCAAATTGCGCGAAAGTATTCCTTGCCGGAACGCTACTTTCTCTATCTGGGCGGATTTGATGTGCGCAAAAATGTGCTTGGAATCGTGCGCGCCTATCGAAGATATCTCGATCAAGGAGGGGATCCGGCAGTGCAATTGGTGCTTGCCGGCAAATTGCCGCATGCGGACTCGGCCTTTTTCCCGGACCCACAGCGGCTCGTCCGCCAACTCGAACTGACAGAGTACGTCTGCTTCATCGGTTGGGTGGAAGAGGAAGATAAAGCGGCCCTAAATGCGGGCGCCACCGCTTTTCTTTTTCCCAGCAGTTATGAAGGCTTCGGCATGATGGTGCTGGAAGCCATGGCCGCAGGCACACCCGTAATTACCAGTTCGGAGTAAGGCGGAATTCGAATTCCTCACCACTGCTGGGCGTGTAGCAGACCTGCCGCATGTTCAGCGACGGGTGATCACGCCCGAATTCCTCGGTAATCTGCCAGAGTTCAGGGCTGTCCAAAAAGATCGACATTACAGCGGCGCAGGCTGCCACCGGGTTGGGAACGGATGTATAGGCCCTCAACCAGGCGCGCGCCGCATTGGTATATTTGTCTTCCGGATGGTCTTCCTCAAGTGTATCCAGCAACGACTCGGCCTCAGCCCTTTCATTGTTCAATGTCAATGCCTGTACCAGTCGGAAGTTGGCCAGCCCTCGCAGCATGGCCACTTCCTCATCAGGGTCTGTACCTTGCACGCTGCAAGGCTTCAGATCAGTCGACTCAAGGGTGGCCCTGTACAACTCGATTGCAGCTGCATAGCTGGCCCGGTTGCCCTCCGGCCCCGCCGCATGCAGTGCCGCATTCGCCTCGATCAAGCGCAGCCCCAAGCAGTTGCTGGCATCGTTTGCCCGGTCATAGGACCAGGTGAAACGGCGCAATGGCAAGCCGCCCATGCTGTACCAGATTTCCGTGTGGGGTATATTCAGCCCTTTCTCATCCGTACCGCTGACACCCCCGCTAAACCAAAGGCGGCGGACACGCGGCAGAGTAGACGACTCTTCATCGATCATGTCAACCACTACTGTGCCTTCAGCGATGGTGGCACCCGCCCCAATCACGGGCAGATAGGCGGCCGCTTCGTTGTCCCATGTGATTGCATTCACTGTTACGAGACAGAAAGTGGTGCAACGCTCCACCTGCCAGATTAGGTCCACCTTGCCGTCCTCATTGGCATCGCCGATTGCCAGGAACTTGGGCTGGCCTTCAACCTCAGGAGCATAGGCCGTCTGAAAGCTGCCGTCATCGCGCTGGTGCAGGACGAGAACAACGCCATCCGCCCCGTCCCGTCCGAATCCTTCATCGCTGATGATGGTCGGCATGGCAATCAAATCTTCTAAACCGTCCTCGTTCAAGTCGAAGATCAGAAGTGCGCCGCGCTCACCGCTCACTGCTTCGCAAGCCTGCAGCCAAGAATCGACAAAGGTTCTTAGTTTCAGTATGCCGGCCTCCGTTTGGCCGCTTCCGCCATTCTGACCTGAACTTGGGTCCAGGGAAACGCCACTGATTATCTCAGGGAGAACTGCTAGATAGTCCGCAGATGTCTGCGGGCAGTCGGGCAATCCTTCAACCTGGGTCAGGAGCGAATCGGGCTCCGCCTTCAATTCTATGTTCAGAGAAGGGCAAACCTCCTCCACTGTGAAAGTCGGATTAGCGTAACCGTAGTCAGCCAGTATTTCCACTACCTCCGGTGTACCCGCGGCGAAGTCGTTAATCGTTTCACAAGCCGTCTGGGCGTCACCGCTCTGTTGGTAAGCGGCAAACCAGCGCACGGCCACTTCCGCGTAAATTTGTTTGTTGTACGTGGCGGCAAGTCTCTGCACGCGCGTCGCAACCAGCTCCGGATCTGATAGATAGCCGGCGATTAGGGCCAGTCGGAAGAGGGAAAAGCTGCGCAACTCCGACAGCTCGTCGCCGCGATTTCCACAAGCTTGCAGATTCTGGTTCTGTACGGCATCGGTATAGAGCCACTGTGCCTTTTCAAGATAGAGTTCCTCGGCCATGGCATGGTTGGCATCGATCACTGTGTGGTAAAGGCACAGACTTGGCGCCAGTCTTTCGCTGCCCAAGGTATAAGGAGCGCCGTCCGTGCTGGTCCAAATGACAGTGCGTGCACGCTGTGGACCAGCGTCGACTCCAGTGTACTGTCCGCCTGTAAGCCGAATTTCCTTGGGCCTTCCCGGCTTACTGCTGGTAGTAAGCGAAACATTGGCCGAAGCCATTGTGATGGTTCCCTTGGTCCAGTCCCGCCATGCAACACCATCCCAACTGCGGACATGGACTGTGACAAAGCAGGTATTCGACCCGCAGACAGTGTCCGTCCAGACCACGTCAGTCAGACCGTCGGCGTTGATGTCTTGTGTTGCCAGCAATTCTACCTTGCCGGCGGCAGCGATTGCATAGCTCAGAGTGTGCGCTTGACCTCCGTCGAGGATCACAAGTTCCTGTTGGCCGGCCGAATTCTCACCCCTGGACTGGGTTGAATCTGTGCCAGTCCGCCGCCCATTGGCATTTGTGAACACGAGCACGGCGTCATCCACACGGTCGGAGGTGAGATCAGCGTTGACCAACATTCGAAACTCAGCGCCGCAGTCCGACAGAAATGAAGAGAGTTGTGCGTTGCGGTTGAATGTGGGAATCCTGAACAGAGCGGTCAGCGTCTGGCCCAGGTCATTGGGCACGTCCGGGCATGGCGGCAGCGTCACTCGGGTGGGCAGCGGCAGGCTGATGCGGGGAATGAAGAAAGGAGCCGGCTCACCGTCGTTCGATAGGATGGCCAAGAGATCCAAGACTGGAGTTGGCGTTACAGTGGGCGAGAGATTTTCGGCAGGCGCCACTGTCGACGTCTCGGTTGATGTCCCGGTCGATGTCTCGGTCGATGTCTCGACCGGCGCTCCGGTCGGCGTCGGCAGTAAAGCCGGAATAAGCAGCCGCTCTCCGACAATCAGCGAATTGTTTGCACGTTGTGCTTTCGGATTCGCCCCTTGCAAGAATTCAATCGGCAAGCCGAACTTCTCGGAAACTGAGATCCAGCCATCTCCCCGTTGGACAATGTAGTACTTCTCCTCCCAATCCGGCGCCCACGGGATGAAAAGACTTTCGCCAACAATCAGCCAACCGTTAGCCCGTACCGAATCCGGGTTTGCGGCTTGCAATTCATTCACCGTAAGCCCGACCCGCTGTGCGACCAGCGGCCAACTGTCTCCCGGCTGCACGATGTATGTATAGCCACTCTCTTGTGCCGAAACAGAAACGATCTGTAACAGACAGAGTAGCGCAATCCATAGATATGCAAGCCGTAAAGCCAGCTTCATTGGACTCTCCTGCGGCCTTAGCCGCCAGTTCCTGATTCTCGGTTGCCAGACGCACACCGACAGCCAGGAACCCAAAACCAGTATGAATTCACCTTGAAGATTTTCTGTATCCGGTAATGCTTACGAGAGGGCGAGACGCTCCGCCTAATAGACATAATCTGCGCATCAGCATTTGACAGCCTACGGCCTCTACATCGACATTCGTGGACATATTAATCAGTATACTTCGTGTCAAACTAGTGGACAAGCAATGCCCTCACTGTTCATGTGAGGTGTGTTCACTGTAAGAAGTGAAGCGCTGGCCCAACTGTTCAGGCCGATCTTCTTCAAAAACCTGCCCAGGATCATTAGCTTGCACCTTGTCTACGAATCTTCCAACGAGTGGAGCAGAATAGGCCGAAACTTGATACGGTCAGTGGTGCAGGGAAGCTCGGCCGGGCCTCGCGATCCGCATTCGCACAATCTCTTGGCAGTTTCTTGGGGGTCTTGCCGGGGAGAACGGGCTGACAGTGGATCAACTTCCAATAAATAGACCTGCATACCTACACTAAACTTTTTCTTCTGGCAAAACAAAAGAGCCAGAGCATCTGAAAAAACACTGTTCCTGGCTGGGAGCCAGCGCGTCGGCCATTCCAGTCAACCTGAAACTCAGCAACTGCTCTTGGGAAGCTTCCGCCCGATTTCTGCTAGTGGCAGGATATAAAAATATACCTGATCCTGAGATTCAGGGCAAAGTGGGTCGCTGTGCACCCGTTGCTTTGGCTTACTGCAGTCGGGAGATTAGGACACATTTCACTTAGCTCCATCGCACACTACTCTGCGGGAATTGGTCAGCAAACCGTTTCCGGGTAAGGAAAGGCGGGAAGTACGGGAATGGCAGTTGCGGACAGGCTTTCGGTGGACCGCTCGCCTCCGTTTAGTCACATTCGGATTCTTATGGCGCTTGCTGGGACTGAGTGCCAGCGGGTACAATTCAGGGATGAATTCGAAGGTTGAAATCGAACTGACACACGTTGCTGCGACAGGAGAAGCATTTGGCCGCGATGCGGATGGCCGGGTCGTACTCGTCGCCGACACTATCCCGGGGGAGATTGTCGAAGTAGAAATTGTCGCCGAGGAAGAGGGCTGGCGGCGAGGCATCCTGCACACGGTGGTGAAGGCCAGCCCTGACCGGGTGTTGGCTCCCTGTCCGCACTTTGGGCCGCGACTTCCAGTGAAAATGGCCGACGGCAAGCTGCTCAACCCGTCCTGGCAGTCCGCCGGGTGCGCAGGCTGTCAGTGGCAACAGATCGATTACGAGCGCCAACTGGCGCTAAAGCGGGAAATTGTTGTCAATATTTTGGCCCGCGACGGAGGCCTCGGCAAGGCTCGCAAACAGAGCAGGCAGATCGCGGAAAAATTGGTGGCAGACGTGATCGCCCTTGGAGCGCCTGAGGAAGACTCTTTCGAGGGCGCGCCGGCCGTTCTGGATTTTGGCTTCCGCACGCAAATGCGATTTGACTTCGCACATTCAAAACAACTGGCCCTTGCCGGACGCAACGGCGAACATGTAGTCATTGACGCCTGTCTTCTGCATCACCCGCAGTTGGCCGAACTGTTTGCAGGATTCCAAAATGATCGGAACGGGGCGGACAGGGCAGAGGAAGATGAATCTACTCCAGAATCCGGACTTCCTGTCGTGGACAGCGTGACGCTCGCGGTAGGCGGGACTGCGGATTCCCTGAGCGAGACTGCTAAGGCTGTTCTCCTCCTGCACAGTGACCGAGACGACCCGCCCAGCCTGGAACTGGAAATGCCCGCCAATGTCTTTCTTCTCCACGAGGGAGAGGAACCTTCGCTGGAGCTGCTCGTAGGCGACTGGATTTACGACGTGCAAGTAGAAGGGCGCCAGCTTACCGCTTATCCTCCGGTCGGCGGCAGTGTTGGCAGCGGACACCTGCTGGCAGATGAAGTCGTGGCGGCAGTGGCGTCTGAAATGCTCGAACTGAAAACATTCGAACACCTGCTGGAATTATGGGCCGGCATTGGTGCTCGCGCCGCTATATTGGCCGAACAGGTCGCCACAGTCGTCGCCGTTGCAGAGACAGAGTTCTCCGCAGCCGCTCTGCGAGCCAATTTGGACGGCCTGGACAACGCCGACCCCTGGCAGGGAGAGATGCTGTCGACGATAAGGAAGCTCCGTCGCGGCGATTACCGGTTTGATGCCGTGCTGCTATCTCCGCCCGATGGGGTCATCGAGCCGGAACTGTTTTCCCTACTCACGCGTATGCGTATCCGCCGCTGCGGCCTCGTTACAGACGAACCCTCCCGCCTGGCGCGGGCGCTGGCGGAAATAGACAAGGCGGGATATCGCCTCGCCGCAGTGCAGCCAATCGACCTTCAGCCCCATCAACCAGGCGTGACGCTTGTCGCCCGTTTTGACAGGAAGTAAACGACCGGTGGCAGGCGCGACACATTCCGTCAACCACATAAACAGCAAGTCGGACAATAGCCGCATGAGCGTTCCAATTGAAATCCGTACCCTGAAATCCGTGGAAGACTGCCGCCGCGTACAGGTAGTACAAGACCTTGTCTGGGGTGGCGGACATGGCGATACCATGTCTATCCATGTGCTGGTCACGCAGTCCAAGAGTGGCGGTCTGCTGCAGGGCGCATTCGTCGACCACGGCGCAGAGGAGACTGAAGGGATGGTCGGCTTTTGCTTCGGCTGGCCGGCATTTGGCCTCGGCAGTTCAGGCGAGCGAAAGCTTAAGTTTTGCAGTCATATCATGGGTGTGTTGCCTGCATGGCACGGCCGAGGCATTGGCCTGCGGTTAAAGTTGTTTCAGCGTGAAGAGTTACTGCGCCAGGGTTGGACCGACTGGGTTACTTGGACATTTGATCCCCTGCAGCGTGTAAATGGGAGGTTAAATATCAGCAGGCTGGGGGCCCTTTGTACCACCTACGTGCGCAACGTCTATGGCGAGATGACAGACAGCCTGAACGCCGGTATGCCGACCGATCGCTTTCAGGTGGACTGGTACCTGAACAGTCCTAGAGTACAGAGTGCACTGTCCAGCGATCGCAAGCCTCAGCAGTTGCCCATCGATGCCCTGCAGCGAGTCCATTCGCGCTCGCTGAGCGGCGGCAGACCGCGGGCGCCGCTGTCCCCGCCGCCGCTTCCCGATGGCCGCCCTTACGCGCTTCCCTTGCCCGACAGCGTTGATTCCCTGCGTAGCTATGGCAGCACTTTGCTGTTCGACTGGCGCATGTTCGTGCGCGAGGCTGCCGAAAGCTGTTATGCTGCTGGCTACGCACTCGTGGACTGCATCCTTATCGAAGATGAGTGGCATTACATCTTCGCCATGCAGGAATAAGCGCCTGCCAAGCGCTCCTCAAATGGTATCCGACTAGAAAATGGCTGCAGATTTGGTCCAGAGTGCAGCGGGCGGGGAACTTTTCCCAAAAAATTGACGCATTCCTCCGTATTCGGTATACTTTCCCTGCTCGCAGAGATAGAGAATTGTCTGAACTGTGATTTGTTTGATTCTCGTGATCGACATGATGGGCGGCCGAAGCCTTCCCAAGCGCACGGCGACCAATCATAGCGCTCATGCAGATCTTAAAAAGTGCAGTCAGACCTTTAGGTGAATCACAATTTCTGACCTTCATGAACACAGAAAGGATTCCACATGTTTCAGGAAGCCATTGCCAAGCTGATTGCCAAGACCGCGGCTGAAACCGTCAGCGCCCACTGTGACGGCCCCTGCGGCGTCTACGACCCGGCCTCCGCACGCATCGCCGCCGAAGCAGCGCTGTCGATGACCAAGAAGATTATTGACCTCGGCCCGGCACAGTCTGCCGATCACAATACCTATTCTCGCTTCGTCAGCATCAAGGAACAGCAGGCGCACCTGGCCAAGGAAGAGCTGCTCATCCTCTGGACCGACTACTTCAAGCCAGAGCATCTGGAACAGACCCCAGACCTGCATGAAAAGTTCTGGAATGCCGCGAAACTGTGTTCGGCCGTCAAGCAGGGTGTCGATGTGGATGCGGCCAATGATCTGATGGCAGCCATCGAGGACATCCACAATGTCTTCTGGGCCTCGAAGAGCCGGGACGTAACCTACTACGTGGCTACCTGATCCTGGACTGGTCAGAACCGGTAGGGCTGTGCAGACGGTTCGCAAGGTAGAAAGCAATAGAAGGCAACGGCCGGATCCCTAACAGGATCCGGTCTTTTTTTGGAGCTTGAGATGAAAGGAGTGGTGCCCCGCAGCGGCTGGCGGGAAATGGCGTTGTGGCTGGTGCGCAGGCGGCGACTCCTGCGAGTGACCGGCGACTCGATGGCGCCGACCTTGGCGGCCGGCGCGGTGGTGATGTTGGATCCTGATGCCTACAACGGTCGGAACCCGCGCGAGGACGAAATTGTCGTGGCGCGGCATCCGCGCCAAGCCGACTTGCGCATCGTCAAGCGGGTGGCTGCAGTTTTCGAGAGCAGAGCTGAAGGCCTGCTCCTCGTCCTCGCCAGCGACAACCCCGGGGCAGGCGCAGACAGCCGCGTATTCGGCCCGGTGGCAATAAATCTTGTGCTGGGCAGGGTGATCAGTCGCCTTCGTTGAGGGACCAGAATCTGCCGAGAGGAGGTCGGAAGCGTATTTTCTGCAACCAGCCACACCCTACCTGCGCTGGCGGGGGTCGAGCGCGTCGCGCAGGCCGTCGCCGATGAAGTTGATGCTGAGTATCGTGAGGGAGATGAACAGGCCTGGCCAGATGACCAGCCATGGATTTTGGGTGATAAAATCTTTATTTTCGAACAGAAGCCGCCCCCACGTAGGGACGTTGGAAGGGAAGCCCAGGCCGAGGAATGAAAGCGCCGACTCGGTAAGTATCGCCGCAGCCACCCCCAGCGTTGCAGAAACAATGATCGGGCTCAGAACGTTGGGCAGGATGTGCTGCCACAGGATCACTGGCTCGCGCGTGCCCACACTGACCGCGGCCTCTACGAACTCCTTCTCTTTGATCGACAGCACCGAGCCGCGCACGACCCTGGCCGTCGGCATCCAACCCAGGATGCCGATCACGAGGACGACCAGCAGGAAAATCCCCAGTTCCGGGCCGAGCAACGCCTTGAGCGAGTCTCGGAACAGCATGATTATGACCAGCAGGAGCGGAAGGCTGGGCAGAGCCAGCATCAGATCGGTGAAGCGCATCAGAGGGTTGTCCAGCCGTCGAAAGAAACCGGAAAGAACGCCGACCAGGGTGCCAAAGGTGATCGAGACGAACATGGCGAACACGCCCACCGCCAGCGAAATGCGCCCCCCGAAGAGATTACGGGCCAGTGTGTCCCGCCCCAAGTCGTCGGTGCCAAGTCGGTATTTCACAGACGGCGGCTGGTTGATCGAGTCAATGTCATCGACGATAAAGCTGTACTCCGGGTCCACCGTATAGATGAGCGGACCGCCGAGCACCGCCAGAACCAGAAGCCCGAGCACGACTACCCCAACGAGCGCCAGTTTGTGGCGGCGAAAGCGCAGCCACACATCCCCCCACAAGGTTCGATACCGGCGTTCCGGCAGTTCAACTGCCAGGTTGTCAGTGGATGCCGTTTGCGTGCGGACAGCCATGTTCACTCCAACGGCCAGCGATTCATGACAGCTGGCCTGATTGCACAGTGACAATCGGCTAGTGCAGTCTAACTGTACCTGATGCGCGGGTCGAGTATGCCATAGATGACATCGGCAACGAGATTGAAAACAACGATAAGAAAGGCAAAGATAAAAGTGACGGTCTGTACCAAGGGGATGTCATTCAGCTGAATCGCGCCGATCAGGAGGGCGCCTAACCCATTTACTCTGAAAATCTGTTCGGTAATAATTGCCCCGCTGAAAATGGCGGGAATGCCCAACGCAATCAGTGTGACCACAGGGATCAGGCTATTTCGCAAAATGTGGCGGATCACAACATATCGTTCGCGAAATCCCTTGGCCGTCGCCGTGCGTACGTAGTCCATTGGGATGTTGTCAAGCATTGACGAGCGTGTAAATCGGGCCAGCGTCGCCGCCTGAAAGAAACCCAGAACAGCCACCGGCATGGCGATCTGTTTCAGCTGCTGGACAAGACTGTTCCAATCTACTATCTGAAGATTCGTGTCATAAATCATGGGAAACCACTTGAGTTTCACACTAAATAACAGAATCATCAGCAGGCCTGTGAAGAAAGTCGGGATCGAATAGCCGATAAGCGAAAGGAAGGTCCCGACCTGATCAAAGATTGAGTACTGACGGATTGCAGATACAACGCCGACCGGCACCGCGATCGCAATCGCGACTAGATAGGCCATCCCCACAACCCATAGCGTCTGCGGCATGCGTTCTACGATCATATCCATAACCGGAACGCCGCGACTGCCCCAGGAGGTCACCCGTAGCCGTTTCTCGCCATCCCCGATCTGAATGTCGAACGCGGTCTCAATCAGAGACAACGGCTCATTGACAAAGAACTGGCGCAACCACAACCCATACTTGACCGGGAAAGGTTCATCCAGCCCCATCGCCTTACGAATCTGCTGGCGGACTTCGGGGCGAATGGTCTCCGGCAAGGCGCTGGTCGGATCTCCAGGCGCGAGGTCAAGCACCGCGAATATGACAAAGCTGATAGCGATGAGGGTCGGAATGATTGTGAGAACGCGACGGACGAGATATTGGCCCACGGCGGTTTAAGGGGAAAGAGGAAAAAGAGGGAGGAGAGTCTTTCTCTCCTCCCTACTCCAATCAAATTAGCGATGCCATTCGCCGACATTCCACATCTGGCTGTCCCAACCGTTGATCCAGACACCCTTGAGCGTGTCCAAGTGGGCGGAGACTTCGCCTCGGTATACCAGCGGAATCTGGTAGTTATTCTGAACGTTAATATCGTTTAGCTGCTTCACCAATGCTTCGCGCTCCGGCCCGACCGGAGTCTGGGTCAGCTGCTCAAACAGAGCGTCAAATTCGGCGCTGCAGCCGCGGAAGATGTTGCCACCGCCCCAGGAGTTTTCCCGCATCGGGATCTGTTCGCAGATCCAGTTTGACAGATGCTGCTGCGGGTCAATCGTCGGGCCGGTTGTGTACATCTGCAAATCCGTATAGAACTTCTGATAGGTGTCAGGGCTGTTGGGATCACCGCCGAAGAAGACGCTGGCGTCGTGATTAATCAGTTCGGTCTCGATCCCGATCTGGAGCCACCACTGGCGCAGAAGGGCCTGCGTTTTCTGACGCACTGAGTTCGTAGAAGTCTGGTAGGAGAGCTTCAGCGGTACGCCGTTGTATTCACGGATGCCGTCGCCATCAGTATCGAGGACGTCGTTTTCGTCCAACAGTGCATTGGCGCCGTCGATGTCCTGGGTCAGACAACTGTCGTTTGAATCTGAAACGTAGTGGAGCGGGGCCGGGATCACGTTGCAGGTTGGCTGACCAGCAAAGCCGTAGAGCTGTTCGGATATGAGGTTGCGATCGATTGCCATCGACATCGCCTGGGGAATCGGCGGGAATGTCAGGAAGGGATGGGGATTGTCGCCTTCCATGTACTCGGAACGATCATCGCCCAAATCGGAATGTGGGTTGGTCTGGTTGATCAGGACTCGCTCGACATAACCGGCGAAGGCGGAAACTACTCTGCCCAGCCCTGCCGCTTCCATGTCGCGCAGGATGTCCGGCTCGACCTGCAAGTTCCAGGCATAATCGGCTTCCCCGGTCTCCAGCACAGCTCGGGCCGCGGACGCGGCATCGCCGCCGCCCTTGAAGATCACAGTGTCAAAGTAGGTCGGCTCGCCGTGGTAGTGTGGGTTGCGTTCATATACAGCGACATCGTTGACTTTGAAGTCGATGATGCGATAGGGTCCCGTGCCCAGCGGGGCGGTATTCTGCTCATTGCACGTCTGGGCAGCAGCGCCGACACAGTCGGCAAACTGAACGCTGCTGATGATCGGCGTGTTCGCGCCGACAAAGGCGTTATACGGATAGGGCGTCGGCGAATCGAATGTGATCTTGATTGTGCGGTCGTCAAGCGCTTCGACAGACTCGATGCCCAGAAAAGCCTCGCTGGCGGTGCAGCCAGTGGCTTCATCGGAACAGTACTGCCAGGTAAAGACAACATCTTCGGCGGTCACGTCGCTGCCGTCCGACCACAGCAGACCTTCCTTCAGTGTCCACGTTATGGACATCAGATCTTCCGAGACGCCGCCATTCTCAATCGTTGGGATTTCCACTGCCAGCCTGGGCACGATTGTACCGTTAGGGTCGTAGTTGGCCAGCGGCTCCAGCGTAATGGCGCCGGCGTCCTGGTCCTTGGTGCCGCCTGACAGGTAAGGTCCGGGCAAAGAGGCGGCCTGCCAGTAGAGTATGGTCAGAACCTTGCTCTCTTCCTCCATTACTTCCTCTTCCGCCATCTCTTCATCCGCAGCCATGCCCTCGCCGCCGGTTGGCGCCGCCGCCGGACAGGCTGCCAGCAAGAATGCCATTGCCAGTAAGAGCGCAATGATTCGCAAGGATGAAATGTTTTTCCCCATCATGAACTTCTCCTTTTCACCATTTGGTCTTGAAAATCGGTGTGTCTCTTCTGCTGCGCGCAAGCGTCCTACAATCCAACTAAGTGGACTATTGCAAAGCAGCAAGTTCATTAGCGGCAAATGTTGCCATTTGGGGGATTGGTTAAGCACATTTGCATCGAAAAATCGGCCCGCAAGATTGCGGGCTCGCTTCTACGATTTGTACTGCCTGTATCCTACCATTCTTTTCTATGGAATACAATAGGAAACAAGCTGCCAGTGGAACTTGATTACGTGTCGTCTGAAAGCTGTTCGCCAAATTTCTGTAGCCCCACTGCGACCTTTTCTGGTATCTCGCTGGTGCGTGAGTTCAGAAAGGCCAGGATGCGATCAGGCTGGACGCCCTCGCCGGCGGCTCTGCTCAAACTGCGCTGGTTGATCTGATAGAGGAAACGGGGGTAACTGGCCTGCCAACTGCTGAATCGTTCCACCCGAAATCTATCCATCAGCGGCGTTCCCGCGGGCAGCTCTACAGTGAAATTCTCCTCGACAATTAGCGGTTGCCGGCGTCCTTCATTGGGCATCTCGCTGTCGTGGCCAAGCCATCGTGCACCCCAGCCGCTGAGCGAAAACAACAGGTCGTCGCCCGCAGAAGGCTCGGCCAGGTCCATGACCGATAGCCAGTAGAGAGGACCGTTCAGCAGGAAACGAAGCAGCACTCCTTCCACCTGTTCCCAATGCTCGAAACCGCGCAGATATTCCTCCTGGTTCTCATAGCGGATGTACCAGCTGTCGTAGTCGCCGGTGGGACGTTGAAAGTCAGGCTTGGCTTCCTTGATGGCATTGACTACATCTGCCTGACTGTACCAGGCGCCCGGTAGCAACAAGCCCATGAGTTGCAGCATGGCTTCACGCGTCTGCAATGGATTATTTTGCCAATCGCCTCCCGAGCAGTCGAGGCCCGGAATGCGCTCCAGGTCGTTCCATTCCGGCGAAGTGCGCCAAGCCTCCCACAGCGTAAAGCGTTGCTCCGGCCGCGGTTGTTCCAGGAAGGCATAGACCCGATTCCCTGTAAGGCGCACGCGTTCATCGTCGGCCCGCCGCAGCCAGCCCAACCGCTTTGCCAGGTGTAGGAGCAGAGCGACGCGAACCTCTTCGATACTGCCGGATGCGACAGGCGCGACGAACGGAGAAACGTACCCATCTGTCGACTGCAAACGCATCTTCAGCTGGTCGATGTCCTCCGGATCGGGTGTGCCATCTGCCTGCAGTCGCAGTCCTTCGGTATGCAGGAAACCCAGTAGCGTGCCGGCATCTTCCAGAAAGGCGTCCTCTAGTTGCAGCATTCGCGAAGATGGCGGGGGAGGCACCGGCAGTGCAGTCAGACCCGATTCGCCATCTGTTGTTTTGGGCTGGGGCAGCCAGGGGAGGATATCACTGGGGATGTATACGATGGTGTGTGCGTTCTGGCCCGCGCCCTTGAAGCCGCGGCCAATCAGCCCGTAGTAATATAGCAGTTCGGCAACGCTTTCCGGCGTGTTCCAGGGTTGTTCACGTTCCATCATAGCCGGGCCCATCTGGCGGATGCTGCCGTATTCGCGGCTGAACTGCGCTTCTCGTAGTTCGCCCCCCTCCGCGAGCAGGAGGTCCAGAGCTGTCTTGGCCTGGGGATAGGAATCAGTGATTTCCTGGAAGGCCATCAACACCGAAGTAGGTTCTGTGATCTGGCCGCCCAAGCTATCGATCATCGCCCTGACATTTTTTTCCCCGTCCAGGATCGCTCCGCGTATTTCTGCAATTACCTGCAACAGGATTTCCGGATATTCGGCGATCATTTGGTTGGTTTGCGGCATCTGTGTTTCCCTGAATCGCCGTTACACTGAATTCCAAAGTCCGGTGTCTGCAACTAGTTGAACTGTCAGACTTACGGCCCAATTCTGTAGCGATCATTTCCGCTCATCGGGGCTGCCTGCTTTGGACGAATGCCAAGATGCGTTCAACAACTACCCGGCCGGGCGCCTTGCCGCGCCTTGCCAGATCGGGGGCCTTTGTGAGACAATGCGCCCAGACACTTAGATGAAGCGGCAATCTGACAGCGACTGGAGGTCTGTTGAAATGACCCGCGATTCATCCTTTGTACCCCAAAGCGGCGGCTGGCGCTTTTCCGATATTTTACGCGATTTTGCCGTTGTATGGCAATTGATGGGCGATCCGCAGGTATCAATTCTGCTGAGAGTCGGTTTTCCCGTGTTGGCAATTCTCTACTGGCTATCGCCGATCGATCTGTGGCCGGGCATGCCCCTCGATGATATTGCCGCGGTTGTCCTGGCAGGGCGTCTCTTTGTGCAAATGGCTCCGCAGGCTGCAGTGCGGCGTGCGCAAATACGGCTTGGCCATATTTCACCGGACGAACCGGACCGGGAGGTCTGGGATATCTGGGACGAGGACGACAAAACAATCCCCGGAGACTGGCGCGTGGTTGACGACTAACTGTCAATATCGCGCCCACCTCAACATATGAATAACACGCTGCTTGACCAGGTGGTCCAATCTATCGACCGCCAGCGGCTGGTTGACACAGCCGTGGCATTGGTCGAGGTGCCCAGCCCAACCCGCAGCGCGGGCGCGGCCGCCGATCGCCTGGCAGAGATCCTGGCCTCCGACGACTTTTCCGTCATGCGGCACGATGCCGACTGGCCGCAAACTCCGGTTGTCATCGCAACGCTTGATAGCGGCAGACCTGGTCCCACACTCCAGTTCGACGGCCATTTGGATACCGTGCATCTCCCCTTCGTGCCGCCGCGTGTGGAAAACGACACTCTCTACGGGTCCAGTTCGGCTGATATGAAGGGTGGCATCGCCGCAGCCCTGGAGGCAGTGCGCGTGTTGCGGACCTTGGACGCGCTGCCCGGAGGCAGAGTGTTGCTGACCGCTCATGACCACCACGAAGGGCCGTGGGGGGATGGCCGCCAGGTGCGCGCTATGATACGTGCGGGCCTTCACGGCGACGCTGTCATGCTACCGGAGTATCTGGCCAATCCACTGCCTGTAGCCGGCCGGGGCGTGGCAATCTTCCAGGTGACGATTCGCCGCGCGGGCGCGCCCGTGCATGAAGTGTTGCGTCCGCCGGATACGCCCGATGTGGTGGCAGCCGGCGCTCATTTGGTTACCCGTCTGCACGCCTGGAATGAACAACTAAGACAGAACGCCCATCCTTTTGCCGGCCATGATTCAACTTTCGTAGGCAGCATTCAGTCAGGCGAAATCTACAACCAGTCGCCGACAGAGTGCCTGGTACAGGGAACGCGCCGCTGGATCCCGCCGGGCGATGGCGCCGCCGTCCGGGAAGAGTTCTCGCAGCTGTTGGCCGAGGTCGCAGCCGAAACCGGCACGCAAATCGATGTCGAATACACCGAACAGGGTGGGGCCTACCAGATCGATGCGGACAGCCACCTCGTGCACGCGTTTCAGCAAGCCCACACTGCTGTCGCCGGCTCGCCATTGCCCCTGGGGGCCAAGCCATTCGTTGACGACGGCAACATCTATGCCTCCGCGGCCGGAATCCCCGCGCTGACGCACGGACCCGCCGCTACCGGCGCGCACACACTTCACGAGGCCGTGCCTGTGGACGAGTTGGTGCGGGTCGCCAAAGTCTATGCGCTCACCGCAGTTGCATTTTGTGGAAGGACATAAGCGAGACTCACGTTGCAGGCGCCAAGAGATTACTCCTTTCGGGCAAATGGTGTCTCCTTGAGCTCGCTCCGTCTTGGGATCGAAGCAGCCGCGCCGGGCCTGGAAACGCAAAGCGCGGCCGCCCGCGATGCCAGATCCAGAGACTGCTTGGTTGATTCACCGGCGAGCAATGCGGCCAGAAAATAGCCGATGAAAGTGTCGCCGGCCGCGGTCGTGTCGACAGCGTCGACCGCTTGCGCCGGTGTCCTGATGTTCTCCCCGCCGCCAACATAGAGGGATCCGTCCCCGCCCAGGGTGAGCAGGATCGCGGCATCGGGAAAGCGGGCGTGCAGCATCCCCACAATTGATGCAGGCGAAGCGTCCTCTACCTCAGCCAGCGCCGCGCCCTCCGTCTGATTGACCACAAACAAAGAGACGCCGTCGAGCGGGTAACCCTGCACCTCCGGCGTCATTGGCGCGGGGTTGAAAGCGACGTTCAGCCCTCGTTTGGATGCTTCACGCAGGATCGCGGGCAAAGAGCTGATTTCATTCTGGAGCAAGAGCCAGTCGCCCTCGCCGAAATGAGACAGCACGTAGTGAGCATCATCGGAAGTCACCGTAAGGTTTGCTCCGCCGTACAGAAGGATTGAGTTCTCGCCGTCGGAGTCTACCTGAATGATGGCGTGCCCCGTGGGTTGGTCATCGAGACCGACATGCGTTACATCGACGCCTTCTGCGGCGATAGCATCCCGTATCCAGAGTCCCTCAGGCCCTATTCTTCCTGCGTGAAAGACGTTCGCGCCGGCGCGCGCAAGGGCAACCGACTGATTCGCGCCCTTGCCACCCTGAAAACGGTGGTACTCCGTGCTGGGCAGCGTCTCTCCCGGGCGTACAAGATGCTCGACCTGGTAGACGTGGTCAATGTTGAGTGAGCCGAAAACGAGAATAGGCATGGTTCAGATGGCTGGAAGATTGGTACTTTCCATTGAATTGTAACATTGAGATTTCGGCAGTCAAAAGAGACCTCTATCCCCGCCTACTGTGCTATAATGCCCGCTAACCTGTGGATATGAGACTCTACGTTTTTCCCGTACTTGCTCTTGGATGTTCCGTGACCTGAAGGAGTGAACCTTGCATAACGTTGAGTTACTTGCAGTCGCCCGCGGCGAACAGCCTGCCGACCTGGTGCTGCGCAACGGACGCTTAGTCAATGTTCTGTCCGGGGATATCGAAGTCACCGATGTAGCACTCTACGGTGGGCGCATTGCCGGCGTCGGCGCGGGCTACGCAGCCATAGAAGAGGTAGACCTGCAGGGCGCCTTCATCGCGCCGGGCCTGATCGACGCGCATGTTCACATCGAAAGCAGCCTCTGCCTGCCAGCTCAATTCGCCGCTGCAGTGGTGCCGCGCGGGGTGACCACGGTCGCGGCAGATCCCCACGAAATCGCCAACGTGGCCGGGTGGGGCGGGGGCCCCCGGGCCGCGGCAGATCCCCAGAAAATCGCCAGCGGGGCGGGTGTGGCCGGTGTCCGCTATATGGCCGAATGCAGCCGAAACCTACCTCTGCAGGTCGTGCTGATGGCCCCTTCAGCCGTACCCGCCACACACATGGAAACGAGCGGCGCGGCTCTCTCTGCCGAGGATCTGGCCGACCTGCTGGAGGAAGGTACGGTACACGGGCTGGCCGAACTGATGAATTTCCCCGGCACAGTTCAAGGCGACCCCGAGGTGCTTGCCAAGATCGCTGCATTCAGCGGACGGCCCAGGGACGGTCACGCCCCTGCACTCAGTGGACAGCTCCTCAACGCCTACGCGGCCGCGGGGGCGGGCAGCGATCATGAATGTGCGACTGTGGCGGAGGCCGCCGAAAAACTGGCGCGCGGATTCTATGTCTTGATTCGCGAGGCGACCAACGCCCGCAATTTGCGCCCGCTATTGCCTCTGGTCAACGAGCGCAACAACCGCCGTATATGTTTCTGCACCGACGACCGCATGCCCGGAGACCTGTTGACTCAGGGGAGCATCGACTATATTGTGCGGGAGGCGATTTCCTTCGGGATCGAGCCTGTAACCGCCTTCCGTATGGCTACCCTCAACAGTGCTGAATGGTTCGGTCTACATGACCGCGGAGCCGTCGCGCCCGGAAGGCGGGCCGACCTGATGGTCTTTGAAGACCTTCGTGCCCCCTCCGCTACACACGTCTATGCGGGCGGCCGGCTGTGGGCTGAGGGTGGTCGTCTGTTAAACGAGAAAAGCCTTGCGCAGGCTTCTGTGCCCGCGGCGGTTTCATCCTCTGTCAGAGTTGCTTGGGATGGCTTTGATCTGCGTATTCCTGCTACCGGCGCGCACGTGCGGGTCATTGGGTCGGTGGAAAATCAAGTCCTGACCGAAGAGCGCATTCTAAAGGCGCGTATCGAGGACGGTCAAGCGGTGGCCGACCCGACCCGGGACATTCTGAAGATGGCAGTAGTCGACAGGCACACGGCTAGCGGGTCCACTGGGCTGGGATTCATCCAGGGGTTCGGTCTGCGGCGCGGGGCCATCGCCGGCACAATCGCCCACGACCATCACAATCTGATTGTTATCGGTGTCGATGACGAGTCGATGACGACTGCAGCTCGAACAGTTGCCGAGATGGGGGGTGGGCTGGCTATCTCTGACGGTTCGGAATCATTGGCGGCCTTGCCGCTGCCCGTAGCCGGTCTGATGAGCGACCGGCCGCTCGGTGTAATCCGCAGCGACTATGATGCTCTGCTGGATGCGGCCCACGAATTCGGTTCAACCATTTACGACCCATTCATGGCGATGAGTTTCATGGCCCTGGAAGTGATCCCAAAATTGAAGCTGACGGACCAGGGCCTGGTCGATGTCGAGGCCTTCAGCTTCGTCGATCTGTTTATTGAGGAGTAAGGAAATCTTACTACAGCGACTCCACCATTCTCGGGGGCCGCTACATATCACGGCAAATTGTACCAGTGAGGCAATGTAAATGTTCGAAACGATAAATGCGGCTCCTGAAGACTCGATACTGGGGTTGACGGAAGCATTTCAGAAAGACCCGAGCCCGAAAAAGATCAATTTGGGGGTAGGCGTGTACAAGAATGGCAGTGGTCAGACGCCTGTGCTTGCGACCGTGAAGGAGGCCGAACAGCGCCTGCTACGGTCGGAGGCGACCAAGAGCTACCTGCCGATTGATGGTCTGGCTTCATACGGGGAGTTGAGCCAGCAGATCGTCTTCGGCAGCGACCACACCATTCTCAGGGCCGGTCGCGCTACCACTGTGCAAACGCCCGGGGGCACCGGCGCTTTGCGCGTAGCCGCCGATTTTGTGCGGCGAATTTCGCCCCAAGCTGCGGTCTGGCTGAGTGACCCGACCTGGCCGAATCATCCCAATGTATTTGGTTCGGCGGCTCTGCAGGTACAGTCCTATCCCTACTTCGAGCCCGACAGCAACGGTGTGGCCTTCGAGCGGATGATCTCTGCCCTGGAGACCATCCCCGCGGGGGATGTGCTGCTGCTGCACGGCTGTTGTCACAATCCCACCGGCGCCGATCTCTCTCCGGAACAGTGGCAGGCTGTCGCTGCCATATGCGCCAAACGGGGCATTCTGCCGCTGCTGGATTTCGCCTACCAGGGCTTTGGCGACGGGTTGGAAGAGGACGCGACCGGTGTCAGGACTGTCGCCGACCATTGCCGCGAGTTTATTGTGGCCACCTCCTATTCGAAGAATTTCGGGCTGTACAATGAGCGCGTGGGCGCGTTAACGCTGGTTGCTTCAAGTGCGGATGCAGCGGAAGCCGCCAACAGCCACCTGAAAATCTGCGTGCGGACTAACTACTCGAATCCTCCCGCCCACGGCGGCCAGATCGTCGCCGAGATTTTGGGGGATCCTGACCTTCGCCAGCGTTGGGAGGTCGAGTTGGCCGAGATGCGCAACCGTATCAACGACATGCGCCATCTCTTCGTCGAGACGCTGGACCAGCAGGGGGCAGGACGCGACTTTTCATTCATCGCCCGCCAGCGGGGCATGTTCAGCTACAGCGGCCTAACGCCGGCCCAAGTGCAGGCACTACGCGAGCGCCATTCCGTCTATATCGTCGGCTCCGGCCGTATCAACGTCGCAGGCATGACCGAAGCCAATATGGAATACCTGTGCGCGGCCATTGCCGATGTTCTGAAGTGAGGGAATGCGGGTCCAGATTCAGGCAACGATGGACATGAAATTGGTCTTGTTCTGGTATTCGTAAGGCTCGGCAGCCGCCCAAATAGGGTGAAGTTCCGACACGGTTTCGCCAACTGTCAGGCGAGGGTTGAGCACGAAGATGGCCGGCGCAGTCCGTCCCAGCGCAATGAATTCACGCAGATGTCCTGGCATGGATTTTCGGTTGTTTGTGACCAAGGAAAAGCCTTGATTCGCACACCATTCCAGGATGACGGGATTGGGTGTGCCGTTTTCTGGAACGCCAGGATGACCGACACGCCATATGGTAGTCTCAGGCTCTATTCGGTTGAGCGCATCGCGCAGAATCGGGGTTACGTTTTCATCAAGCAAGTAACGATACCGAATCACGAAACGTCAAGCTCGGCCGCTATCCGGCGGAGACGCAGCGTAACGGGTGAAGGATTCTCTTGCTGCTCGCGTCGCATTTTCTCGCCGTGCTCAAGCCAGTCTACTATATACGCTTCGACTTCTTGTCGATTTGCCAGGTAGTATAGGATTGTCGCGTAAACCTGTTCCAGATTGATGGAGGGATAGGTATCTGCGATCTGCTCCGCCGTCTGCGAGCGATATATGTAGTCGTAGAGGACCGTCTCTATGCCCACGCGCGTGCCGGCGATGCGAATGTCATCTTCACTCAGAAAGCTAAAATATTGTTCGATTTCCATATTGGACTCCTTCTCATTTCAACCATAAGTATACCACAACAGATAGGTGAAACTTGATGAAATCCCTCTCTCGACTGGTCGAGTCGGTGCCGGGTAGCCCGACGACACTGATGATGCAGAAAGGCCGCGAACTGGCCGCGCAAGGCCTGGACGTGATCAATCTGGCAGGGGGCGAGCCGGATGCCGACACGCCCAAACATATCCAACAGGCGGCCTTCGACGCCATCGCCGCCGGCGACACCCACTACCCGCCCTCCTTCGGCAAGCCTGAACTGCTGGAGGCAATCTGTGCCAAGCTGGAACGCGAGAACGATGTGCAGGCCGTCCCCGAGCAACTGGTGGTAACGCCTGGTGGCAAGTGGGCCATCTACACTGCTCTGGCTTCGACGCTCAACGACGGCGACGAGGTGATGATTCTCGACCCTGCCTGGGTGAGCTACGCGGCGATGGTGCAATTGAACCGAGGCGTGCCGGTGCATGTGCCCCTGCCGGCGGCCGACAACTTTCGGGTAAGCGCCGCGCAGCTGGAGGAATATGTCAGCGAGAAGACCAAGCTGATCATGATCTGCTCGCCCAGCAACCCGACCGGCCGCGTGCTGACCCAAAACGAACTCGACGACATTGCCGCCGTGGCCCAGAAGCACGATCTGTATGTCCTCAGTGACGAGATTTACGAACACATCCTTTACGACGGCGCCAGTCACCGCTCTATTGCCAGTATGCCTGGTATGGCTGAACGCACCATCATCATTAACGGCTTCAGCAAGAGCTACGCTATGACCGGCTGGCGGCTGGCGTGGCTTGCGGCGCCACTGCCCGTTGCCAAACTGGCCCGCACCTACCAGACTCAGACTGTAACCTCCGCGGCCAGCTTCTCCATGGTGGCCGGCGCGACCGCTCTGAACGGTCCGCAGGATTGTGTGCACCAGATGGTGGCCTCCTATGTCCAGCGGCGCAATTACCTCCTAGACGCGCTGGATGAGATCCCCGGCGTCCGCAGCAGCCCGATCGAAGGCGCCTTCTATCTTTTCGCCCAGTTCACGCAGACCGACAAGAAGAGCCTTGAAATCTCACAGATCCTGTTGGAGGATGGCCTGCTCGCTACGACCCCGGGCATTGCCTTTGGCGAAGCAGGCGAAGGCCATGTGCGTTTCAGCTTTGCCACCGCGATGACAGATTTGGAGAAAACCGTCGAACGTCTAGCCCGCATTGTGCCGGGTCTGTGAGCGCCGACATGGATATTTCGCTTCTGCAGTATGTTCTGGCCATCGTCGCCGGCATCGTCGCCGGCATCATCAATACTTTGGCCGGCAGCGGTTCGGCCGTGACATTGCCGATGCTGGTATTCCTCGGGCTGGACTCGGGAGCCGCCAACGCTACCAACCGGATCGGTGTGATCATCCAAAATGTGGTGGGCATCACCACATTTGCCCGCAGTGGACGGATGCAGCTGCGTGGAGGGGAGACTGCAAAACAGCAACAGGAAAACATACTTGATGCCGACTCATTGCGGTTCGGTCTCTGGCTGAGCGCGGCGGGCATGCCGGGGGCACTTATCGGCGCCTATGTGGCCACGCTTCTGGATAAGGACGCCATGAATCTGGCTATCGGCGGTATGTTGATCATCGTCCTCGTTACGATCTTTTTCAATCCGACGAAATGGCTGCGAGAGAAGTCGGAGGTGCGTAAGGAGCGGCCTGAACTTTTTGTCCTGGTTCTGTTCTTCGCTATTGGTATCTACGGCGGCTTTATCCAGGCCGGGGTCGGCGTCTTTCTTGTGACGGCACTTGTGTTAGGTGTTGGTTATACGATCGTTCATGCCAACGCCGTGAAACTGATCTTTGTGCTGGCTCTGAACATCGTCGCATTTGTCGTCTTTATTTTGTCGCCCTTGGAAATAAACTGGGGCATTGGCGCGCTGATGGCTGTTGGCCAAAGCATTGGCGCCTGGGCGGCGGTGCGTTTCGCCGTTACCGTCAAGGACGCCAACCGCTGGGTGCGCTATCTCTTGATCGTGGTGGTCATCTACTCGATTCTGCGCTTCTTTGGTCTGCTGGATCTGTTTTTCGGCCTGTTTTGAGACGGTCCAGCCCTTGGTATTGGCGCTTGGGCTACCTTCCGCTTCCCAGACTACTGAGACCCGAAGGCTACCGACAACCTAAGACTGACAACGGAACTACTAAGCCATATACAGTGCCTGTCTTGACCAGCCCTTTATGCTTGCCGCCATTCAGGCTATCTGAATGCGTATTCGGTTGGCGGCGGCCACGTTGCTGGAGCGACGCTGCTGTAATAAGCATACACGGTCGGTGAGCGATGGTTTTGGAGGGGGGCGTTGCGGGGGCGCAGCCCCTGCACGAGGGAGGGCCGAAGGCCCGACCGCCCAAAAACAGGTAGTGCGGAGAGAGCAATCACCTCTGCTCGTCTCATTCAGGATCGCGAATCAGTTGTGGCTGAGTAGTTTCCTGACAACTAAGAACTAGCAATTTTCCGGAGCGTACCTATGAACAAAACAATCAGCCACGCAACCGTCATCGGCGCCGGCACAATGGGCGCTGCCATCGCCGGTCACCTGGCAAACGCCGGTGTCTCTTCCCATCTGCTCGATGTTGCGCCAACTGAACTGACACCGGAAGAGAAGGCCAAAGGGCTGTCGCTGCAGGACCGCGCTGTGCGGAACCGGATCGTACAGGCGGGATACGAGCGCATGACGCAGGCGAAGCCGGCCAGTCTTTTCAGCCCTGAACAGGCCGACCTGATCACGTTGGGCAATGTCGAGGACGATTTGGCGGCCGCGGCCGCGCAGAGCGATTGGATTATCGAGGCCATTGTCGAGCGGCCCCGGCCCAAACAGGAACTGATGGCGAAACTAGAGGCCGTTGCGCCAGCGCACACAGTTATCAGCACCAATACGTCCGGCATCCCCGTCCAAATCATCGGCGCCGGCCGAAGCGAGGCCTTTCAGCGGCGCTTTCTCGGCACCCATTTCTTCAATCCGCCCCGGTACCTGCGCTTGCTCGAGCTGATTCCTGGCCCTGAAACGGAACCGGCCGTTCTTGAGCGATTGAAGGCGTTCGCCGAGAAACGGCTTGGCAAGGGCGTTGTCGTTGCCAAGGACGTACCCAACTTCGTCGGCAACCGCATGTTCAGCTACATTATGAGCAGCTTGCTGGAGTACGCCATCGAGAAGGGCTTCAGCGTCGAAGAGGTAGACCTTTTGACCGGGCCCCTGATCGGGCGGCCCAAGACCGCCACTTTCCGTCTCTTCGATGTTGTGGGCGTTGATGTGGCCGCGCTGGTGGGCGAGAACCTCTATGACCTGATCCCCGGCGACGCAGACCGCGAAATTCTGCGCGGGCCGCTCGGAACGGCCGCGCTCAAAACGTTGCTCAATGACGGTCTTCTTGGCGCCAAGAGCGGCCAGGGCTTCTACAAGACCGTCCGCGACGAGCAAGGTAGAAGGAGCTTCTGGGGTCTGGATCTGCAGGCGGCCGCTGGTGGCAAGGTGGACTATGTCGAACCAGCGCGGCCCCGTTGGGCAAGCGTCGATGCAGTTAAGGGAGAGCCGCTGCCCGAACGCCTGCGCCGATTGGCGGCGCCAGCGGGGAGCGCCGACGACTCGTCTGCCGTCGATGACGGCGCCGGCGCGCTGCTCTGGCACACGCTCAGCCACACGTTTGCGTATGCTTCGAAGCGTCTGCCTGAGATCGCAGACAGCCCCAGCGATATTGACAATGCCATGAAGTGGGGCTTTGGCTGGGAGATGGGGCCATTCGAGACCTGGGACGCGCTCGGGGTAGCGGAAACGACTGCGCGCATGGCGGAAGTAGGGCTCACAGTCGCCCCCTGGGTGCAGGATATGCTCGACGCCGGGCAAACCACCTTCTACAAGAGTGAAGAGAGTCCTGCTGACAGTACAATGCCCCCCGGCCAACTGGCGTACAACCCTCAGAGCGGAGAGTTCCAGGCTGCCGACGAGCGCGATCGGCTTGTCAGTATTGCGGCACTCAAGCGCGGCCGAGGCCCTTTGGCGGAGAACGACTCCGCCAGTCTGCTCGACATGGGCGACGGTGTGCTGCTGCTGGAGTTCCACACCAAGATGAATGCCCTCGACATGGATATCGGCGCCGTCGCCAACGCGGCTATCGAGCGCCTCCACGGGGACGCCGCCGGGCTGGTGATCGGCAACCAGGGGGGCAACTTCAGCGCCGGCGCCAACCTCTTTCTGATCGGTTCCCTGGCCCAGTCCGGTCAGGCGGACAAGCTGGACGCGGCCATCAACGGCCTGCAGCAGATGATCCAGCAGCTGCGCACCGCGCCCAAGCCGGTCGTGGCAGCGCCCTATCAGCTGGCCCTGGGCGGTGGCTCGGAGGTGACGATGGGAGCCGACCGCATTGTCGCGCACGCTGAACTGTACATGGGCCAGGTCGAGGTGGGCGTGGGTCTGATCCCGGCGGCCGGCGGCTGCAAGGAACTGGTGCGCCGGCTGGTCAGTCCCCACATGCACGAGTTGAACGCCAACCCCGCCTCCTATCTGCAGCAGGTCTTCGAATTGACAGCTCTGGGCAAGGTTTCGACCTCGGCCGAGGAAGCGCGCCAGATGGGCTTTCTGGGACCGCGTGACCGCGTTGTGATGAACTACGATCACTTGCTGGCCGAGGCCAAGGCCGAGGTTCTGCGCATGGCTGACGAGGGCTACAGACCGCCCGCGGTTACCGGTAACATCTACGCTGGCGGCCGTGATCATCTCGCCAACCTGCGGGTCGGCATTTATTCGTTCCGCGAGGCGGGCTTCATCAGCGAGCACGACGCGTTGATCGCCAACCATTTGGCCTACGTCCTGTGCGGCGGCGAACTCAGTCAGCCCGCGTGGATGGACGAGCAGTATTTCCTCGATCTGGAGCGGGAAGCGTTCATCAGTCTGTGCGGCTACGCCAAGAGTCAAGAGCGGATCTGGCACATGCTGAAGAGTGGGAAGCCGTTGCGAAACTGAGGTTGCATTTCTTTTGATTCCGGGCAACGGGATAACCTGTATCCGCTGACAATTCCTGTTTGCGTAAATGATTGAAGGGGAATGTTAAACTCTGCCAGCGAAAGGAACGTCATGAATTCTGTCTCTAGAATTCTGATTGCCATAGTACTTGGTTGTGCCTTGACAGTTAGTATAGGAAGTCCCCATGCGTTTGCATCGTCGCTTTTCGCGACCACCGACACAGACAGGGATGCGCTGGTCTCGCTCTACAAAGCTACAAATGGAGTTAACTGGCTGAAAAGCGACAACTGGCTGACCGATGTGCCGCTCGATGACTGGCACGGAGTCAGCACGGACAGTAACGGCCGCGTAATTGCACTGGATCTTTCGCGGAACGAGTTGGTCGGTTCGATACCGGCGGAACTGGGCCGGCTCACGGCACTGAGTGAACTGAACCTCGAAGAGAATGAACTGATCGGTACGATACCGTCAGAACTGGGCGACCTTACCGATCTGGATGTGCTGAATCTCCAGGACAACGAGCTGATCGGTACGATACCATCAGCGTTGGGCCAGCTCACCAACCTTAAAGAACTGAACCTCGAAGAGAACGAACTGAGCGGTACGATACCGTCAGAGCTAGGCGACCTTACCGATCTGAAAGTGCTGTATCTCCAGGAGAACGAGCTGAGCGGTTCGATACCATCAGAACTGGGCCAGCTCACCAACCTCAAAGAACTGCACCTCGGAGAGAACGAGCTGAGCGGTACAATACCGTCAGAACTGGGCCGGCTTACCAACCTCAAAGAACTGCACCTCGGAGAGAACGAGCTGAGCGGTTCGATTCCGCAAGGACTGAGCAAGCTCACTAAACTGAAAGAGTTGCACCTCGCTGAGAACCGGTTCAACGGAAGGATACCGTCAGAGCTGGGCGACCTCACCAACTTGGAAGAGTTGTACCTCTGGGGCAACGAGTTGAGCGGAACGATACCCTCCGAGTTGAGTAAGCTCACTAACCTGAAAGAGCTGCACCTTACAGAGAACGAATTGAGCGGAACGATACCGCCTGTGTTGGGTAGGCTCAGTAAACTGGAAGTGTTAGGCCTCTATGGAAACCGGTTGAGCGGAACGATACCGCCCGATCTGGGCAGGCTCACCGACCTGAAAGAACTCTACCTCGCCTTAAACCAATTAAGCGGACCGATACCCTCAGAATTGGGAAAACTCACCAACCTGACCGATCTGTACATTTGGGGAAACGAGTTAAGTGGGACGATCCCATTGGAGATGGGCAGGCTCACCAACCTGAGAGTCTTGTATCTTTCAGATAATGAGTTAAGCGGTTCGATTCCTCCAGTACTTGGCAATCTCACTAATCTGAGAATGCTGTACCTCCCAGGAAATGATCTGAGCGGCTCGATTCCGCCGGAACTGGGCAGGCTCACCAACCTGAAAGAGCTCTACCTCTCCGATAACGAGTTGAATGGACCGATTCCGCCGGAATTGGGCAGGCTCACCAACCTGAAGGAGCTTAACTTTTCAAATAACGAGTTGAGCGGTTCGATTCCTCCCGAAATGGGCAGGTTCACCAACCTGAAAGAGCTCTACCTTTCAAATAACGAGTTGAGCGGTTCGATTCCGCCAGAATTGGGCAGGCTCACCAACTTGAAAGATCTCTATCTTGAAAATAACGAGTTGAGCGGTTCGATTCCAGATGACCTGGGTGAGTTCACAAGCCTGGAAAACCTCGACCTCTCGACGAACCAACTGAGCGGTCCGATTCCGTCCTCGTTGGGTCGTGTCGTCAAATTGCAGAGGTTGTCCCTCTGGGCCAACGAGTTGACCGGGACAATTCCGACCGAGTTTGGCAACCTCACCAGCCTGCGGGAGTTGCATCTCTCAGAGAACGGTTTGAGCGGTTCGATACCGCCAGAACTGGGCAAGCTCAATGAACTGGAATTGCTGCTCCTGTCATCGAACCAGTTGAGCGGCTTGCTCCCGTCCGAGTTAGGCAATCTCATTAATCTGAAAGAGATATCCTTGTGGGGCAATGCGTTGAACGGTTCGATCCCGTCCGAGTTAGGCAATCTCACCAGCCTGACAGAATTGTACCTCTCAGATAACAAGCTGAGCGGTTCAATACCGTCCGAATTGGGCAATCTCACCAACCTGCAAATGCTTTATCTCTGGGGCAACGAGCTGAACGGGTCGATCCCGTCCGAGTTGGGTAATCTCACGAGCCTGCAAGAGATGTACCTTTCAGGAAACAAGCTGGTCGGTTCGATTCCGCCGGAGTTGGGTAATCTCGTGAGCCTGCAATCGCTGGGCCTCAGCGACAACAAGCTGAACGGTCGGATCCCTTCCGAGTCAGGAAATCTCGTGAGCCTGCAATCGCTGGACCTCTCAGGCAACAAGCTGAACGGTCGGATCCCTTCCGAGTTAGGAAATCTCACAAACTTGCAAGATTTGCACCTATCACTAAACCGGTTGGGCGGATCGATACCGTCCGAGTTGGGCAATCTCGCCAATCTGCAAGTTCTGTATCTCTGGGGCAACGATTTGAAAGGTTCGATACCGTCCGAGTTGGGCGAACTCGCAAGCTTGAGGGAGCTCTATCTCTCAGAGAACTCGTTGAGCGGTTTGATCCCGCCGGAATTGGGCAAGCTCTCTGAACTGATAGTGTTGGGCCTTCCGGCGAACCAGCTTAGCGGTTCGATACCGTCCGAGTTGGGCAATCTCACCAATCTGAAAGAGTTGTACCTCTGGGGTAACGAGTTGAGTGGGTTGATTTCGCCGGAATTAGGTAGGCTCACCAACTTGGAAAAGCTGTACCTCTCAGACAATCCGCTTAGCGGCTGCGTGCCTGAAGCGTGGCGAGATACTGTAGAAAATGATCTGGACAATATTGGGCTGCCGCTCTGCTCGGACAGGGAAGCGCTGGTCTCACTGTACAATGCTACAAATGGCACAAACTGGCGAAAGAAAACCAACTGGCTAAAGGACCGAATAGCGTTTCAAGGCTGGCATGGCGTCACTACGGATAGAGGTCGCGTTGTTGGCCTGATTCTCCCTAAGAACGGGTTGCGTGGAGCGATTCCGTCAGAGATGGGCGATCTGTCCGACTTGAAGGGGTTGTATCTCCGGGACAACGAATTGAGTGGTACGATTCCTCCTGAACTCAGCAAGCTCATCGTTTTGGAACAGTTGGTTCTCTCTAAGAATCAGTTGAGTGGAACAGTTCCGTCAGAGTTTGGAGCCCTTACAAACCTGGGAACACTGGATCTCTCAGAGAACGAATTGAGCGGCTCGATTCCGGCGGAATTAGGTAGTCTCACCAACCTGGAGATCCTGAATCTCGCCGGCAACCAGTTGAGCGGATCGATCCCGAAAGAGTTGAGCAACCTCACCAATCTTGAAGAACTGTATCTCTCAGGAAACCATCTGGAGGGATGTCTACCCGGCGTTTGGAAAAACGTCTTCAAAAATGATTTGGATGAGCTTGGCCTGCCATTCTGTACGACGCCGTCGCCGACACCTACGGCAGCCCCTTAAGTAAGCGCCTGTGTTTGGAACATCGTTAAGGCAACTGCCCAGTCTCAGCAGCTTATGATCTTAGACTGATTCGTAGTCAGTGTGACATGAATCCCGCCCGCTGCCCCTTTTGACCTCTTTCTGCGAACGTCAGCGGAGGCGAATCTTTCAAATCGTCTGGATCGGTCTGGCCCAAATAAACTTACGGATACATTGGCAATGCGAAATACGCAAAGGAGCACATTACCATGACTAGCGCTGTTATCGTTTCCGCCGCCCGCACGGCTATAGGCAAGGCCCCGCGCGGCACTTTGCGCACGACTCGTCCCGAAGAGATGGCCGCCGCGGCGGTTCGCGCCGTGATGGAACGGGCGCCGGCGGTGGACGCCGAAGACATCGACGATGTGATCCTAGGTTGCGCCATGCCGGAGGCGGAGCAGGGCATGAACGTGGCCCGCATCGCCAGCCTGCGCGCGGGCCTGCCGGTGGAGGTGCCGGCGCAGACGGTTAACCGCTTCTGTTCCAGTGGCTTGCAGACGATCGCCCTCGCGGCGCAGCAGATCATGAGCGGGATGGGCGAGGCTGTCATTGCCGGCGGCGTGGAGACCATGTCTCAGGTGCCGATGAGCAGCAATAAGTTCATGGCCAACCCCACGCTGGCCAAAGAGCATCCCGGCGTCTACATCGGCATGGGGCTGACCGCGGAGAACTTGGCGCGCCAGTATGAGGTGACGCGTGAAGAGCAGGACGCCTTTGCTCTGCGCAGCCACCAGCGCGCGGCCGCGGCGCAGGACGCCGGCAAGTTCGACGATGAGATCGTGCCGCTGGATGTGGAGATCACCTTGGGCGAGGGCAGCAGCTCTCAGACTTACAGGACGACCTTCGACCAGGATGAGGGTGTCCGCCGCGATTCGTCGGCCGAGGCGCTGGCCAAGCTGCGGCCGGTCTTCCATGCGCAGGGGACGGTCACGGCAGGCAACAGCAGCCAGACCAGTGACGGCGCCGCTGCAGTTCTGGTGATGAGCGAGGAGAAGGCGGAGCAGCTTGGGCTTGAACCGATGGCCCGTTTTCGGGGCTTTGCTGTTGGCGGCGTCGCGCCTGAAGTCATGGGAATCGGCCCCGTGGCGGCCGTGCCCAAGGCGCTCAAGCTGGCCGGCGTCAGCCTGGACGATATTGATCTGGTCGAGTTGAACGAGGCCTTCGCGGTGCAGGCGCTGGCAGTCATTCGCGAACTGGGGCTGGACGAAGAGACCGTCAACGTCAACGGCGGCGCCATCGCGCTCGGTCACCCGTTGGGCTGCACCGGCGCCAAACTGACGGTACAGATGCTGCATGAAATGGCGCGGCAGGACAAGCAGTTTGGCCTCGTTACGATGTGCATCGGCGGCGGCATGGGCGCGGCCGGGGTCCTCGAACGCCTCAATTAAGTGGCAAGAGATCTGTGCCCAATAGTGGCGCTGGCCTCCAGACGCTGATTCCCCACCTACTGGAGTTGGAATCTTCCATGCACTCGGCGCCCTGGCGAATCGAGTCCTGGCAGACCAAACCCGGCAGAGTCATGACCATCGCCGCGTAGAAGTCGATCGGCGGCGGCATGGACTCAGCCGGGGTCCTCGAACGTCTCTATTCAGTTGTTAATGTTCAGTGATCTGTGGCCAGTAACTGCGCTATCCACCAGACGCTATCCACTAGCCGTTGTTGCCCCAATTTCTGGAGTTGGGTACTTCCAACCACTCACCGCCGCGGCGGATCGATTCCTGGCTGACCAGGCCCGGCAGGGTCATGTCCATGGCAGCGTGGATGTCGATCGGCGGCGGTTTGCGTCCCTGCACCGCGTCCACGAAATCCATTACCTCGAAGTAGTCGCCCCCGCCGTGGCCGGCGCTTACGGCCTCTGCCGGCGGGTCGCGCCAGATCTCCGGCATGTATTCGGCCTCGAACTGCTCCAGCGGAACCCAGACATCGGGGTCCTCGCAGAAATCTTCCAGCCAGATCCAGTCGCCTTCACCCGGGCGGCGCCTGCTCTCGTAGGCGCCTTTCGTGCCCTGGAGCGTGTAGTTGGTCATCGAGTGGGGCCGCTTGGAGAGCATGTCCAGGCGAATTCGCATCAGTTTTTCGCTGCGGGTCTTGCACAGGAGCAGCACGGTGTCCTCCATGGCGTGCTCGGGGTCGGTCCAGATTCCGGTGCCGATGCAGCTGATGCGTTCGGGCCGCTCCTTGATCCACATGAGGCAGGGTCCCAAGCTGTGGGTGGGGTAGGTACAGCCGTTGACGCCGACCTGCCAGTAGTAGCGCCAGGTCGGGCTGCCGTCCGGCATGTGGTGTAGTACGGAGAGTTCGTGAATGTATTCGCCTTCGGCGTAGTAGGTCTCGCCGAAGAGACCGGCCTCGACCAGTGCCTGCACCAGCACATTGGGCTTCATGTACATGTAGTTTTCGGCCATCATGTAGACGGCGTCGCTTTGGTTACAGGCTTGGGTCAGCCAGCGGCACTCGTCGACTGAGACTGCGGCCGTCACCTCGCTGAGCACGTGGATACCTCGTTGCAATGCGGCGATTGCCTGCGGCGCGTGGTACTGCATCGGCGACGATACCACCACCGCGTCCGGCTTCGCCTCATCCAGCATTGTCTCAAATACGTTATACAGTTGCGTCACGCCGGTGGCCTCTCCCGACGCGGCCAGGGTAGGCGCGTAGGGATCGCAGAGGGCAACGATCTCCGTCTCCGGGTGGGTCTGAAATGCTTTGAAAAATGAACCCGCGCGGCGCGCCCCCGAGAAGGCGACCTTGATCTCATTGGCCATTTTTGTCACCTGAGCCTTTTGCAAGAGCGAAGGTTTCTCTTTCCTCGCTCCTCTTTTCTCTCTTAAGAGTGGTGGACCTACAGGTATTTGCCGAAGAACGCTGCCGTTCCTTCAACGCCGCCCCATCCGTGACCGTGGGGGTGAACCAGCTTCCACAGCAGGTCGCCTGCGCCGGCGGCCTCGTATATGCGTTTCACGCCCTCGTACCCTTTGAGCATGTCGTGGATGTAGAAGCAGTCGTCGTACATGCCCATGTCGAGCATGAGCGGACGGGGCGCGATCAGGCCGGCTATGTCGTCAGTGTCGAACCAGGCGTGGATGCCGGGGACGATCTGAGAGCCGCAGAAGTTGACGCGTTCGAAGGCGAAACCCTTCCACGGGTTGACGTAGCCCATGATGTCGGCGGCTGCGATGCGGGGCTCGGCGGCGGCGGCGAATGTTGTCATTGTGCCGCCCTGCGAGAGGCCCATCATGCCGATGCGCTTGGGATCGACCTCCGGACGGGTTTCAAGGTAGTCGACGCAGCATTTCATGTCCCAGATGTTGAGGGTCAGCGGCCAGCGGTCGAGCATGGTGCCGCGGATGTAGTTGACATTGCACGGGTCGCGGCCGGGGAAGGGGTTGCGGCCGTCGCGGCGTTCGCCAAAGCCGCGCAGGTCGGGTGCAATCGTCAGATAGCCGGCCTTGGCCATCTGGAAGCCGTAGTCGTAGTTATGCAGTTCGATGTTGGCTTGCATTTCGTCGGTGGAGCGGATCCCGGCCACTGGATCTTTGCCGAACGGCCCGTGTCCGTGGGAGCAGAGGATGGCAGCGTTTGTGCCGTCGGCGGCCATTGACTTGGGGCGCAGCACCTGGCAGGGCACGCTCATGAACGGTTCTGAGTTGAAGACTACCCGCTCGCGGATCAGGCCGTCGTCCTCGACACTGCTCTCGACTTCGGCTTCCAACGGAACGGGGTCGGGGAAAATGCCCAAAAGCTCCATATACTTGGTGTGCGCGGTGCGACGCCAGTTTTCGAAGTCCATCTGATGGCTGTCAAAGTGCAGCTTGGGCGTAAAGTTCTCGACCTGGTCTTCCCAGTAAGCCTGCATCGAGAAGTTGCGTCTCGCCATCATCGTCTCCTCGCGCGCCGGTGTGGGGCGCGCCTACGCTCCTGATTTCAGAGCGTTGGGTATTGACCGGAGTACCCCGAGTTGCCGCCGAGGATGCCGCGCAGCTCATCATCGCGGACCGTCTTGAGGACGTAGTCGGGGACTTCGGTGCCGGGCCAGTTGACAAACCAGTTGGGCGTGAAGCCGTAGAACATAGTATACCGCACATTTTCGCTCAAAATCGGCACACCTGCGTGCAGAAGTGTCTCGGTGAAGTGGAGGATGCCGCCGGCCGATGCGGTCGCTTCGACGACGGGACACTTATCCTTCAGTGTTTCGTAGGTTCCTTCAAGTCTGTGCGACCCGTCAAGGATCATGGTTCCGCCGTCGCCGGGCGCGACATCGGTCAGGTAGGTGATGTTGTTGAGAAATGCGCAGTTGATCAGGTCGGGATCGGTGTCGTGGGGGAAGGTGCCCCACTTGGGGCGCAAGCCGCGATGCCAACCCATTTTGTCGGGATCGCGCAAGGGGTCGTGCTGGGTGCCGCGCTCGGGGTGTGGCCGTTTGATCATGGCGTGGCATGTCTCGTACTTGATTTCGGCGCCCATCAGCTGGCGGTTCGCGTCTAACACCTGCGGGATCATCAGCCACTCGCGGAAGATCGGGTCGCCGTTGACCATGCAGTCGATGTGGACGATTTCGTCGTCGTCTTTGTGGGCGAGCGGGCGCACATACTGGGACTGCCGTTCCAGCGCAGATTTGTAGGCTTCGATCTGCTCTGGGCTGAGTACGTTTTCCTCCAGCACCCAGCCATGCTCTGCAAAGTGATGTAACTGTTCGTGGGATAGCATTTTTTTGTTCCCCGGAATGCTTTTCAGAACCAATGCGGCGACTGCGGCCGTTTAGTGCGGATCGACTCGAGCGCGGCTGCGCAGACCGACACGATATTCGCGCCCTTACTGGCAGGGATGGGATTGTTGATCTTGCCGTCGAGCAGGTCAAGATAATCGATCACTGAGCGGCCCCATCCGTGACCGCCGACCACGGCATCGGTCGCGGGCTCCTCGATGTCGGCCGGTTCGTGGTCGCGGCGGTACAGTTTGCCCTTCCAGAGCGTGCCCTCGGTGCCGTAGACGGCCAGGAAGCCACCGCCCATGCCCTCACCCATGCCATGACCGGAGCAGCCGCTGGTCACGTAGACTTTGCCGGCGGCGCCGCTCTCGAATTGGAGGATGACGATGTAGCAGTCGTCGTCAGGGAACATGGGGACGCTCATCTTGTTGCTGTAGGCGTAGACCTCGGTGACAGGGGATTCGACGGTCCAGAGGATCAGGTCGAGTGGATGGCAGCCTCCGCCGAGCAGGATATTCTGTGGGTTCTGCTGGTCAATGCGCCAGGGCGTGTGATGCTGGCCCTCGGGGGAGTAGTGGCTCCACATGTCGTGAATGTAGTCGCCCTGAACAAAGAAGACGTCGCCGACCTGGCCTCCTTTTGCCATCATCGCCATCTGGTGCCAGGGATGCATGTAGCGCATAGTCTGGTCGGTCATGACGTGTGTACCGCTTTGGGCTTCGGCGTCGAGGATGCGCTGGCAGTCGGCTACTGTCGTCGCTAGCGGCTTTTCGACGAGGGCATGGCAGCCCTGCTCCAGCGCCATCACCGTCTGATCGGCGTGCAGGTGGTCTGGGCCAGCCACGACGACTACGTCGGGCTGGGTATCGTGCAGGAGCTGAACGAAGTCGCTGCCGGTGGCGGTCTCAGGATACAGCTTTTTCATTCTGTCCAGCATCGATTGCTGTGGGTCGACGACGCCGGCGATCTCTCCGCGTCCGTTGGCCGCGGCCACTTGGGCCACACTGCGTCCGGCGCTGCCGCCTCCGCTGATCAGAAATCTGTATTTGCTCATACTGGTTCCGTCCTTTGTATTTAGGCGTCCGCGGTGGGAACGGTGTCGGGATCGAGGAAGGCGACATCACTTTCATCGTCCTCGAAACGGGTCATCCCGATCTCTTTGATGGCGCTGTCGGGCACCTTTTCGAGTGGTGTGTAGCTGGGATGATGGGCTTCGCGGTAGGGGTTGTTGCGGGCGGCGTTGTAGCAGCAGATCAGGGACCAGCGCGGGTTGTTCGAGCGGTTCTGGTCGGAGCGGTGGAGGATGTTGCAGTGGAAGAAGAGCGCGTCGCCCGGCTCGGCCTGGCAGTGGACCAGTTCGAGCCGTTTTTCGGCTTCGATAACACGCTCCAAGTCCGCGCCGGCTTGCTGTCCCGTCTCCACGTGGGTGATGCGGCCCATGTGGTGCGAGCCTTTGAGCACCTGCATGCAGCCGTTCTCGCGCGTGGCTGGGTCGACGGCGATTGAGACGCTCGACATGAGTGGATAGAGGACGTAGTTGTCATACCAGTAGCCGTAGTCCTGGTGCCAGGCCCAGGCGCCGCCGACTTCCGGGTCCTTGAGGATCATTTTGGAATGGTAGTGGTAGACTTCGCCGCCGAGCAGCTGTTCCATCGCATTGACGACGCGGTTGCAGCGGGCGTACATGCCGTAGATGCCGTTGCCGGGATGGTTCCAGAGTGTGAGGCGGACGGTTCCACCTTCGCCGTCCTCGCGGCCGAACGACTTCTGGTCCATCTGCCGGTCGGCAATGGCGGTGCGGCGCAGCAATTCGATCTCATCGGCATCGAAGAAAGACTTGACGATGAGATAGCCATCGTCGTGGTAGGCCTGGATTTGTTCTTGTGTGAGCATGGTGTGTTCCCTCTCTTCTATCGTTACAAGCTATAAATCGGCTACGAATGGGAGATTGTCATTTCCTTGGATTCTCATGAAGTTGCTTTTCCATTTCGACCACCGTTAGCGCAATTCCCTCCAACTCCTCCTCTTTGCGAGATGCCTCTCTGAATCCTTGTTTGAGGTAGAAGGCCAGACCCTTCTCGTTCTGCGCCTCTACCTCAAGGACGAGTTTCCGCGCTCCGGGAAATGCGGCTACGCAGGCGTCCAAGAGCTTGCCGCCGATGCCCTGGCGCTGGGAGCCGGGTAATACATACAAGCGTCCAATGCTTACGATTTCGTCGCTTGGTCGGCCTGCTGTCAAGAGCCCGACGATAGCGCCCTGGTCGTCTTTGGCGACGTGGAAAAAGACCCTGTCATTCTCTATCTCAGCGGCCAGCGTTTCAGGGCTGTGCCAGAGAGCCGTCACTTTTTGGATCACATCGGCGGGTAGGAAAGGGCTATAAGTGTCCTTCCAGGTTTCGCTTAGAACCTTCTTTATGGCCTCAACCTCATCCGCTTCGGCTGGTTGGATATTTATAGTACTGACTTCAGTCATGCCAACTCTATGGCCTTTCTGCCATGGGCTCGGAAGCAAGTATTAATTCACATGCGATGATCATGCGTTCGATTTCTGGGATCGGTCATTGAATTGGAATTCTCCCAACCTCAGGTAGATGAGGAACACTATCACAACAGTTCAACCGCGGGTATCAACTATTCTAAGCCGAGTGTGCGTTTCAAAGCCGAATTAACAGTTCCCATATTCAAGGAACCTATGCGCCGGTCGAAAGCTCCTTCGTGTACAGTAGCCAGGTTGTCCGTCATAATCACAGAGTCGACCAGAAGCCCCGATCGTCTGCCTTCAACTGAACTGTGTGATACCGTTACTCGACAAGGGCGATCCGCTCGAAGCTTGTTGCTCGTTATCATGGCTACAATAATCTGAGGCAAACCTGTTTCGAGGTCATCATCCTGAACTATAACTACGGGTCTCCTCTTGGCGCTACGAAGATCAGAGTTGGGAAATAGTGCCAGGTAGACGTCTCCACGTTTAAGCCTCATTTATGTATGTCTCATAGTTATCGTAAATGTCCATTTCAGGCGCATCCCAATCTTCGGCAAAAGTAGCGAATCGCGCACGCAATTCGGCAGCCAGACTCTCGTCGATCCCCCGCTCGCGCAGATCGACGTAGCCCGAAGTCAGAAAAGTTACAATCACCGGTGTATCTTCAGCGATGGTGTTAGGAATCTCAGCCAGTTCTATTTTGCCGTCCCTGTAGACTCCCTCTACTGAAGCAAGCATAGCTTTGTCTCCTGGAATAGTCATACAACGTGCTTAACTGAACTCGGCATGGCCCGCGGGCCACATTTGCGGCGTAAAGGGCCAACCGAGTTTGGCGCAGACGTCGCGCCAGCGTTCCTCCATGTCGGGCAGATAGAGGAGGGGCACCCAGCCCAGTCTAAGATATATGCTGAGGGCGGGTAAACGCCAATCTTCGGTGTTGAGATAGATATTTTTGTAGCCGAACGCGAGCAGTCGACGCACTACGGCTGCACTAATGGCCATGCCCAAGCCCTTGCCGGCATGGTCCGGGTGGCCTGCAAGCCAGCCCAAGGAGCCGCCAAAGGGGTGGAGAGCGTCGGGCCTGTGATGGGCTATGGCGGTCGTAACCATCTGGCCGCCGGTCTCATCGACGATCAGGAACCAACCGTCCGGCAGAACCATGTCGCGCCAGGGCTGCATGATCTCGTCGTCCCAATGGCCGAAACCGGCCAGGCCCATGAGCTCGTAGAAGGGGGTTTCGTCGCCGGGTTGGAAGGTGCGCAGCGTGTATCCCTCGGGAAGGTGGACGGCGGGCGGCGAGTTGAGTAGATCCGCGGGCCAGATCATTTTCAGGCCTTCCTTCTCGTTTTCTTCGCTCACGTCTACTCTTTCTTGGTTCCCGTTAACACACTAAGTCTCTTTGAGATTTGTCTGAACTGACATTTGCGGGAATGGGATGTGGTCTGTCTGCGGACGGTCATGAATGGCAGCTATGAACACCTTTTGAAACTACTAAGCCACAGTAGTTGACCGGCCAGTCATCCTTGGAACCATTCAGGCTCTTGGTGACGCAACTGGTGTACAGCCGCGGCCATGCTCGCCAGCCGACACGTTGCGAAGAAGGCACACGGTCGGTGAGGGATGGTTTTGTAGGGGGGCGTTGCGGGGG
>MPML01000107.1 GCA_002238445.1 Caldilineaceae bacterium bin5 | reverse complement strand
CCAACCTGGAACGGCTGAACCTCACAGGTAATCAGTTATGCCTGCTTGAAGGCTCAGACTTGTCCGGTTCCAATGACGTTGTGACCGCCCACCTGAAGAGCCTGAATCCGCCGGTCTGCGCAGGCGAGACCCCGCCAGGGAGGTCGCAGACCCTGACAGCCACGGCAACGCCTACGATGACGCCCACGCCCATGCCAACGCATACACCGACGGCGACATCGACTGCATCGGCTACGCCCACGCCCACGCATACAGCCACGGCGACGCCCACGATAACGCCCACGCCCATGCCAACGCACACACCCACGCCGACAGCGCAGACGACCGCGCCCGGTGACAGGGCTGCGCTGGTGGCGCTCTACGAGGCAGCGGACGGCGCCAACTGGAAGCGCAGCGATAACTGGCTGAGCGACGCCCCGCTCGCGACCTGGTTCGGCGTCACCACGGACGACAGCGGACGCGTGATTACGCTGCGCCTCCCCAACAACGGGTTGATTGGGTACATCCCCGACCTGAGCGCCCTTACCAACCTGGACAGCCTGTCCTTAGCCGGAAATCAGTTGAGTGGGTCGATTCCCGACTTGAGCGCCCTTACCAACCTGAGATCGCTGTGGCTACGTGACAACCAGTTGAGCGGGTCGATCCCCGATCTGAGCGCCCTCACCAATCTGGAAGTTCTGGACATCCGCTTCAACCGGTTGGACGGGTCGATTCCCGATCTGAGCGCCCTCACCAGGCTGAGGGGGCTGGACCTCAGCCACAATCAGTTGACCGGGTCCATCCCTGACCTGAGCGCCCTCACCAACCTGCTACAGCTACGCCTCGATTCCAACCAGTTGAGCGGGTCCATCCCTGACCTGAGCAAACTCCAACGGCTGACGCATCTGGAGCTCGAGTTCAACCAGTTGAGCGGGTCCATCCCCGATTTGAGCGCTCTCACCTACCTGAGATGGCTGCTCCTCCAAAACAACCAGTTAACCGGGTCGATTCCCGATCTGAGCGCCCTCACCAACTTGGTACGGCTGAACCTCTATCACAATCAGTTGAGCGGGTCGATCCCCGACCTGAGCGCCCTTACCAACCTGACTTTGCTGTGGCTCAGTGCCAACCAGTTGAGCGGGTCGATCCCCGACCTGGGCGCCCTTACCAACCTGGAAAGCCTGTCCCTCTTCGGCAACCGGTTGAGCGGGTCGATCCCCGACCTGAGCGCCCTCACCAAGCTGAGATTGCTGATCCTCAGTGACAACCAGTTGAGCGGGTCGATCCCCGACCTGAGCGCCCTCACCTACCTGGTACAGCTGGGCCTCGGTAACAACCAGCTGACCGGGGCTTTTCCCGACCTGAGCGCCCTTACCAACCTGGAAAGTCTGTACCTCTACGGCAACCGGTTGACCGGGCCGATCCCCGACCCGAGCGCCCTCACTAACTTGAGGAGTCTACACCTCGCAAACTACAACGCAGGCAGTCGGAGCAATCGGTTATGCCTGCCTGAAGGCTCAGGCTCGTTCGGTTCAAACAGTGTTGTGGCCGCCTACCTGAAACGCCTGAATTTGCCGGCCTGCGCAGGCGAGACCCCGCCGGGAAGGTCGCAGAACCTGACGGCAACCGCCGACAACAAGCAGATCACGCTCACATGGGGAGCGGTGGCGAACGCCTCCAGCTACCAGATCCAGACGTGGGACAGCGTCAACCGCCGGTGGGGCCGCATTGGCGGCGCCCTGACAGGCACGTCCTATACCCATGCCGGCGTTACGGCCGGGAGGAGGTACTACTACCAGGTGCGCGCGGTAGGCGCCAACGGCCAGCCGGGCGCATGGACGGATCGGGTGTACGCATCCCTGACCTCGCAGCGGTTGCTGCCGCCGCCCCCTCTCTCCCTCGGACTTGATCTGTTCTATCAAAAATACGTGGACGCCGGTGGTGTGGCCGTGGTCGCCCCCTCTGAGGTGGCTGATGAGAAATTGTTTGAGGCGCGGGACATCGTCACCAGTATGTTCTCCGCCCGGCCCGACCTGCTTCAAACCATGGCCGCCAACCGTTTTCGCGTCGTTATATATAGTGTTAGTGATGGGACGGGAAGTATCGTCAATTTGCCCGAATGGTCAATCAAGCCATGGTTGAAAGGAGGAGGCGTAGCCGCGCAGGAGCATAGCGACGGGAGGTTAGTAGGAGCGGCAGCAGTCGTGCCGGATAGCGATCCAAAGTGTCGTTCCGTTATTGTCCACGAAATTGCTCACCTGGTGGACTTCGCGTTCAGTGAAGAACTGCAATCCGGCGGTCCGGAGTTCAGTTCACGACTCAAGACCGCGTACCGAGCTGCAAAGCAGGCAGGTCTGTGGACGGGACAGTACGCGAGCAAGAATGTCCAAGAATACTGGGCTGAGACAGTCACTTTTTGGTTTTCGACAAGCGAGTTTGCGAAACATATACCGGCTGACAGCGATTCGAAGAAACTCGCAGATCACGATCCGGCAGCAGCCAAGCTGGTTGGGGAGGTGTTCGGCGCCGCGACATTGCCCTCGTTCTGTGCGCCCTGAGCTTCAACATTCAGTCGGGCGCCGCCCTGAACCTAGGCCGGCTGAACGCAAAATCCTGTTTGCAAAGGGGGCAAGTCAGGGACAGCAGCACGCGGCCGACGCCCACACCGACACCAACGCCGCAAGCGCAAGAATTGACCGCGCCGGCGCTGACAGCGCAGGCGGCCGCAGGCGCAGTCGAACTGCGTTGGAAAACGGTATCGGGCGCGGCGCGCTACGAACTAATGGCGTGGTGGGACGAGGCCACCGGCTGGCAACAGATCGGAGGCGACAACCTGACCGGCGCCTCCTACACGCACACCGGCCTTGCCTCCGGGACCACCTACTACTACTCCATCCGTGCCGTCAACGCCGCCGGCGAGACGAGCGACTGGCTGCTGGAGCCCTACCCGTCCGCCACCGTGCCGGAGTAGACGTCGCTGAACAGAGGGCGCCGCGCTGAACCGGGCACGGGTACACCGTTACCTCTCCCCTGCCGCCGGACCTGATCACCGGAGGCGGCACCATCTCTGAATGTTTGGTCAACGCAGAGGATGCCTTTGCGGTGGTTTTGGAGATCTACGCGGACGATGTGAGCGGCCCGGTGTCTGAAGCGGCCTTCTTTGATGGCGAAGACCGCCGCAAGTGTCATGACCGCGGCGACGGCGCATGTTGTTGACCCTTACAGCGGCTCGTGGTGTTGAAAACCACGAGCCGCTGGCCTTTTCCGGGCGAAAAGATCAGGCGCTCACAGTCAGTAAGACGGTTCAGGCTCGTTGATGTTTTCCTGGGCAGGGGTATCGACGAAGAAAGGGGAACGGCGATCTGTCCGCGCCGGACACGAAGCGGCACGGAGAAGGGCGAAGATAGTATCCATCCCCGGAGGGACAATGCGCCTGATCGCCGCAGGGCGGCGCAGCTGCGCAAAGAAAATCCGATACGCCTTTGATGTTCTCCGCGTCCCTCCGCGGACAACGAGGTGTTCCGCGCGTACTTGGCAGTTCACCAAAAACTAAAAACTGACGACTGAAAACTGCCGTTCCGGGCCCCGGTTCTACCCCGCACGAACCCACTGGCGCAAGTATGACGCGAAACTGACACTCTGAAACAACCATTTTTCACACACATGTCACCCAAAATGCTGTATACTGATTTGTCCTACTGCTGTGCCTCAATGCCAGTACTTCTGAAGCCGTAGTCGTGCACCGCTTTGGCCGAACAGGAGCCATACTCGGCCCCAGGCTTGAAACAGCGGGCGCGGCGGCTGCGTGTGCAGACACACAGGTAAGAGCGTTGTATTGATGGCCTGGACAAGAACATCCCCCTGACGACTGACACAGATTAGTCGTTGTTGGACTGTTGCCTGGACTTGCCAGAGGTTGGCTGCTCGGCTTCCACGCACCCGTCTACCTTCCGTTCCGTTCCGATCCGATACCAACAGCCACATCTGATGAAATCAGGAAAGACAATTTTTGATGCAGAAACGTAAGAGACGTTCGCTGACGCTGATGATCCTGGGCGCCCTTGCCCTTGCCCTCGGCCTGGTCTGGATGGCGCACGACGCGACAACTGTAATGGCGCATCAGTGTGCTGACGATTCCCCCCCCCAACATGATCCTGTGGGTGGTGGGGAGGGGTGCGATCCGCATACACCGACATTTACACCGACCAGCACACCGACACCGAGACCGACCGACACACCGACACCGAGACCGACCAGCACATCGATTCCGTCTCGCACGCCAGAACCTACTCCCACAACCGTCCCGCCAGACATCCCGCCAGACATCCCGACAGACATCCCAACCAATACCCCCGCTCCAACCAGCACGGCCATGCCAACGGCAACCAACACCGCCATGCCACGGCCGGCAGCGGCGCCAAGGCCAAGCACGCCTTGCATCGTGACGCATGCCGCTACGCCGGCGCAACTGTGCGTAACCGACCAGGGGTTTCAGTACTATTTCATCGGGCCAGACGGTGTTCAGACAGGGCCGTATCTCTCTTCATTCAGCGAGCTGGCGGAGACGCATTCGCTGGTTCAGGCCGTGGTTGAACTGTACCGCGGGACCAATCCCATGACAGGTAAGTCGGTTTCAATCGACTATCTGCCCAATGAGAAGGTAATCCGGGTCAGCACCTACTACGCGGATACGCCTTACAGTAAGAACAAGCCCTATATCTTCACCGTCAACACAAGCTATGAGGTGACACAACTGGCCTGGTAGCCGCGTTTCCCCAGGGGGCGTTTGAAAACGGGGCGCCCGTGAGAGCAGACGAAACGCCACGAGCGCCCTCCAGGCGTCAAGAGGGCGACCACCGAGTTGCAAGTTGATGAAGACGCAGATGGTGTGCGACAGCGCCTTTGTTCTTTGTCGCAGCCGGTCGCTATGCGCCTTGAAGCGGCAGTTGCCTGACACCAGCAATGGAGAATCTATGAAACGCGCCAACCTCTACGCGCTGCTTGTCATAACTGCCATCTTCCTCCTCTTCTGTTTCGCCTCCGTCATCGCCAACGCCCAGGAAGCCGGCAACGACGAGAGTTCCGTCACGCACCTGGGCGAACGCGTCGATGCGCTGTTTGCCCGTGTCGACATGATTGACGAACGCATAGCCGGCACCGAAGATGCAGATCAGCAGGACGAACTGTGGGATACGATAACTAACCTTGATCGCCTCGTAGGCGACCTCGAGCGGGACCTGCACTCTTTCCGAAATATGTCAGATCGTCTGGCCGATCTCGAAGCCATCTGGGACGGGCCTGGCCCTGCCTACCTCGACCACGGGCACTGCGTCCTCGCCACATTCGGCGCCGGCGGGCCCCCCCTCACGCTGCAGCGCCAGACCATCGTCCGCTACATGGCCCGGTTCGACGCCTTGCCTGCCGAATACAGTGTGTACGCCGTCCAAGGCGACCCCGAAACCAGAGAAATCCTGATCCTCTACGTGACCCGCGATGAAAAGCCGCTCTATGTGATCGAACGCTGGTACGGCTGCGAATTCCGCGGCAGCAGCGACTGGATAGAGGCCGAGGGGTAGGGCGTCTGCCAAAGAGGTACGCCATGCCCGCGGCGGCCACCACCATGGGGGGACCGATACGCCGCGAGGCCGTCGCTCTGCTCATCGTTTAACGATTGGGCACTGAGAACAAGCTGGTTCAGATAGTAAAGTGAAACGCAAAGTTCCATCTGATTCTGTTTAGATGCCATGCCCGGCCAGCCGGTGGTGCGTACGAGCGTGTAACCCGGGGATATGTCCAATCGAATGCGCATTCAACCCTGTGGAACCGCCGGCGGCTGAGGGAAGAGGAAAGTGATGAAAGTTGATTGCAAGGATTGGGTGACGCGGCGTTGAATCTGGCACTCGGGTTCTGCCTGATGGACGGGATGCTCTGGCTTGTGAGGAGAATAAAGGGGCGATGACTGAACGAGTTGATGCGCTTCATGTCAAGCTGGCCGAAAAGTTGCGGGTCATGTTGGATCTGGCGTCGGTGGGCCAAAAGAGCGCCATTCACCACCTGTTCGGCATCCTGTACGCCGACGAAATACGCGGCATGAAGATCTATGAACTGGAGTATATCGCTGTGCTTGGTGGGAGCACAACCAGCATGGCGAAAGAGATCAGCAAAGGGCGCAATCTGGCGCCATACGTGCAGGTGAAGCCGGCGTTTCGCCAGTACCGCATCTGGCCATAAGCGCGGCCACGCGCTGCTGAGGAGGAGAGGAGGTAGCGACTATGGACGATGATCAACTAGGGATCGCTGACGTTTGTCTGAACAACGACTTCCGGGTGCAAATTGCGGCTGATCGTCGCAGGGCGGCGCAGCTGCGCAAAGAAAATCCGATACGCCTTTGATGTTCTCCGCGTCCTCCGCGGACAAAAAGGTGTTCTTCGCGACCCTTCGCGTGACTTCGCGGATTATTTGGTTTTGTCTATTTCAACATTCAAGCCAGAAACATCCCTGACAGGCCTGCAGGCTTTCCGTTCTTGTTGACCAGCCTTCCCCAAATGGCAACGGAGCCTGGAAAACGCCTTAAAATCTATGGGGAAGACCTGTTTCGTCAAATACTTTTCCGCCCTTTCCGACGAGTCGCTTTCCAACGATGATATTGTCGAGTTGATGTTGCGCAACAAGGAAAAATGGTCGACCATCTTCAGCCGCATTTCAAATGGAAGGCGCATCGTCCGGTCTGGACGTGGGCGGGAGGCTCTGAATCTGATTGCCGGATCAAAAGTCGACGAGGATGGCAGAGAAAAAGCGCCGAATCTGAGAGACGGCCTGTCATGACTACGTCGCCGCCTTTATGACCATGCCCAATTTTGGGCGCCTGGAGCGAAATGGAGACGCACAAGCGTGAAGAGGATTGTGACGATCGATCTGCCGGACGATGTATACCGCCGCCTGTTGCGTTCGGCTGCACGCAACGGGTGGACGCCGGAAAAGGAGATCGAACACCTGATCATGAAGCAGTTCGATCGCGACTACTCACAAGCGGAATTTGACAAACTGGTGCGGGAAATAAGGCGAGGTTGCGAGAAAGACTAACCGCCCGCTCAGCCCCCTGCACGCGCAAGCGTCTGCCCCGCGGGTAACCAGCTGGCAAGCCAACTAACATACGACCACGTAGAACAGGGGATCGGGGTGAGCTATGAACGGATCTCCCATTTTGCGCGCGGTTCAGGTCCTGCAGGACCTCCCAGGCTTAGCAGTTGCGAGTACTGTATGAAGTGGGCCCCAAAAACTGGACCATGAGCTAAGGTATATGTGCGACGGTTTCCGCGCGAATCCCCTGCCAACAAAGACGTGGAAATGTGTAGATCACCCCGGAGAACACCATACCGTTCAGTGTAACTCTGTGGAGTACAATTACACCCCGGGTTCCGATTGATCACGGCTCCGGGTAGCGGTTAACAAGAACAAGAGCCCGGGCGTGAATGTCGGCCCAGGCTTTTGTCAAAACCTGTAGGGCTGAACAAAGAGGAGGCGCATGATGGAGCCGGAACTTACGCAGGGCATGAAGGATTTCGCCAATTTTATGGAACTGTACGTAGAGCCGACCTTTGCGTTCTTCTACTACTTCGGCGTTGCAGTGATGGGCCTGCTCAACTTTCTGAGTTATGTCGTGACGTTTCTTGCGGGTATGTGAGGAGCCTGAAATGAAACCTGTTCGGGAATAGAGAGGCGGCCGGTCGAAAAGTAAAGGCTGTCGGCCAAATTGTGGCATACGTAGTTTTTGTGAAAACAAAACGATACCCAACAGATTTGACTGACAGCCATTGGTTTATTGATCAGCATCTGATTCCCGCAGCCAAACCGGGTGGACGACCCCGCAGCCTGGATATGCGTCTGACAGATTCCACTCATCAGCCACGCTGGCGAATTCACCGCTCTGCTCTTTCATGGAACCAAATACGAAAATAACAGCCAAAAGGCTGAGGCGATGAATGAACGCCTGGACACATAAAGGAGACAAACATGGTTCGTTTTACAATCCTGGTCTTCGCCCTTACGCTCTTTGTTGCCGGTTGTGTTGCCATTCCAACCGAAAATGAAGCGGCGGGTTACACCAGGTCAATGGTGCAGGATGCGATCCGCTACTATGATCGCAACGGCAGGGATGCGGCCGTCGACTATTACAGTTCGGAAGACAGCGTGCATGGTCAGTGGTACGTGTTCATTGTGGATGCGTATGGGTATGCCATTGCTTCGCCCAACCCGGACATGATCGGCCGGGACCCGGCGCTGCGCGTCGATGCAAGCGGTTACTTCTACGGCGATGACCTGATGAGCGCAACCGGGGCGGGCAAGTGGATCAGCTACATCTTTCGTCATCCGCAAACAGGCGAGAACGCCCGTAAGCATACCTGGGTCGTGCGCCATGACGGATTGCTGTTCGCTTCCGGCTTCTATCCCGATGAGTGATTCCAACGGGAAGACGGCTGCTGCAGTGTCCACGACCGTAACGGTGCGCCTGTCATGGTGGCCTCTGTCCACCGCACGTTTCCAAAGCGACGCCATCTCTTCGCCGGCAGTGCCTCAGGCCCCAAATTGGCGGCATCGCGCAAACCGCTTGGCCGCTGAAAACCAAGCCGCCACCTTCCCCCACCCGGATGACTCGCTGCGAGTGCGTCTGGTGCATCGCCGGGACCTTTGGGCGGTCGGGCCTTCGGCCCTCCCTTGTGCAGGGGCTGCGCCCCCGCAACGCCCCGCCCTGTCTCGCCACCTTGCTCATTCTTCCCCGGCAACGTGTCTAGCCAACAGAGTATTCCCCCCAACGGTCCGGTAGGGGCAGGCCCTGTGCCTGACCTCGCACCCCCAATCAACCGACCCCCCGTAAGGCCAGGTCTGGCGCCTGCCCTGCGTCTCTCCAAGAGCCGGTAAACAATTCCAGCCGCCGCCGGCACAATCTCCCCGCCCGACTGTTCCCACCCCAAATCTGGGATGCACCCGGCATCAGATGTCCCATAGACGGAACCCCCTTGCTGGAATAGGATGAATGGTTGCCACCACAGCGTCCATCTCCTCATAGCCAGCAAGGGGGCGCAACGCGCCCACGCATCCCTTTACGGCCAACTATAAGGATGTAACGCTGTGGTAGTAGGCGTCCTACTCTGGAGAAAAGGTCGAGTCAAGCATGGAACGCCCCTTCCTCGCACACAATCTGTCGCTACGCCCCTACTGTCGCAAATATGCCGCCATACTGTGTGATTGCAGGTGCGGTCGGGCAGAGTGCAGGTCGGGCATGTGGCGCTTCGCGCCGGCGCGCGCCGGCATCCACCAGGCGCGACCAATACGCGCCGCGCCAGCTGTGCCGGACCATGCCCGCCTGTCCTGACCCTGCTTTTCTTCCCAAAATCGGCCCTTCTTGAAATTTCGGGCCAGTGCAATATTTCAAGTCCCGCCGACACGTGACTCGGAGTCTCGAAAAGCCGGTCACGCGCCCCACAATCACGCACACGCGTACCGAGTCCAATCCCATATAGCCACGAGCCCACCTGCCCGGAGCGGAAGCCCAGTTGTGGCCCAGGCCTACACGTCCGGCGCAGTGCCTGATTTGGTTGTAGGTGTGGGCCTGCAACACGCTCTCAAATACGGGGCCTGGCTGCCAGCACGCAAAGACCGGGGCATCGCCTGCACGACCGCAAACCGCTTTATCCGGCTACGCCGGCAGTACCCGCAAATTAACCAAGTTGGTGATTTTGACACTGTGTCGGCGGTCCTGACCAGAGGGCGGACGGCCCGACCCCGGAGGGCGGCCAGTCCCTGTCTGGTGACCCTCGATGACCTTTGGGATTGGGAGCGGTGGGGGCCGTCGGCCATTGCCCGGCGGTTCATGGACCCGGACGAAATCGACGCGTTCGGTTCGGCCATCGAGGGCGCGGTCAGGCAGTACATCGAAGAGAGCGAGACCCGCGAGGAACTGTTCCAGGCTCTGGCGTGGTTCCGGTTGGCCCTGTCGTGTCAGGTGGATTTCGGTCCCTACGAGAGCGAACCCGGCGCAAGGGCCGAAACGGGCAGGCAGGATGCGGCATACCGTGACGGGGACTTCTATTGGGTCGGGTATCTCGAGGACTTTCTGCGCCTGACAGACACCCGCGTGGCCAGACTCCCTCAAAGCCCATAGGGACAGCACCCCACCGCCAGCGGGTTCGCCGCACATATCGATGAGCTGCGCAATCTCTGAAACCCGCTTCAACCTGCGCCGGCCGTAGTCCGGACCGGCTCCGGACTCTCCCCTTTTGGCATGCGGTAGCCGACGCGGGCTTCGGTGAAAATGTATTCAGGGTTGAATGCATCATCGCCCAGTTTGACGCGTAGCCTTCTCACGATGGTGCGAACCAGCCCCACGTCGCCGGAATGCCCCTCACCCCAGACGCGGCGCAACAGCTGGTCGTGGGTCACAACCAGGCCCGCACTGGTCGAAAGCGCAACGAGCAGCGCATACTCGGTGACGGTCAACACGACCGGACGCCCGGCCACAGAGACACGGCGTTCGGCATAATTGATGGCCAGCTCTCCCACCGTATAAGCCCCGGACTTCACAAGCAGACTCCCTCCCGCGTGCCTGCGCAGGGCGGCCCTGATCCTCGCCGCCAGCTCCGTTGGCGCGAACGGTTTCACCACGTAGTCGGCGGCCCCCATGTCGAATGCCTTGGCGATCACTCTCTCCTGTCCGTAGGCGGAGAGGAAGATAACGGGCAGATCCGCTTTCTTAAAGATGCTTGTCATTAGATCGACCCCGTCGATGCCCGGCAGCATCATGTCCAAAAGGACCAGGCGGGGCTTCTCCTCCTCGATCAGGCGGTAGACATCCTCAGGTTCCCCCGTCACTATCGGTTCATAACCTGATTTGGCGAGGGCGTCTCGGATGTATCTGAGCGCGTGCGGATCGTTGTCGACGGCGAGAATGCGCGCGCGATTTTCTGCTGCCTTTCCGGTCCCGGCGCTAGGCGATAAAGGTTCGACAGTGCCGCCAATGTCCTCCCGCGCAGCCACCGGAATGGTGAAGATGAAGCGCGCGCCCTGGCCGAGCCCGTCGCTTTC
>MPML01000106.1 GCA_002238445.1 Caldilineaceae bacterium bin5 | reverse complement strand
GGAGGCAGCAGGGATGAGTCGGTACTATCTTGAAGCGCTGCTTGGCGATGATGCCGACTGGAGTTCGTGAGAACCGGCGAGGAAGGTTTGCCTGTATGAGTTAGACGTAACTTCCAAGCCATATAAAGTGCCTGTCTTGACCAGCTTTTTATCCATTCCGTCAATCAGTCCATCTCATTGCGTATTCGGTTGGCAGTCGCCACGTTGGATGAGCCGCTCTGCTGGAAACAGGGCGAACGGTGGGTGAGAGATGTTTTTGGAGGGGGGCGTTGCGGGGGCGCAGCCCCTGCACAAGGGAGGGCCGAAGGCCCGACCGCCCAAAAGACAGGCACAATAGAACACAAATGCCGGCCTAATTCAGGCTTGCGAATTAATTGTGTGTTCGTAACTACATTTGGACATTGACAAGAGACCGGAGTGACCTAAACTTCGAAATGAAGACCTGTTTCGTTGACGCTCTTTTAGAGGATGATCAGGCGGGATTGCGGACCGCTCCCAAAGTCGACCTGCACTGCCATGCTTATTTCAGCACACGCCGCAAGAACCTGGAGACGCGTCTGGGATGCAGGCTGGAGCCCCCTCCGGCCAAGATGAACAAGCTGGGGGGAATGATTGTTTACGCTATGGATGTTCTGGACCCCCACTTGCGAAACCGCGAGACGATCGAGTTCGTGGTGGATGCTGCGGTGCGCGACGCGATCGAAGACGGCGTAGTTGTACTGGAGATGAGCATCGACGTCCGACGGGCTGCGTATTATACAGATGGTCTGGCGGGGGTAGTCAGGCATATCGGAGCGCTGGCCGCGAGATACCGGCCACAGATCAGTTTTCGCCCGGAGCTGGGTATTCCCCGTCAAGCAGCGGCCGACCCGGAACTGGTGTCGCGGGCGCACGAGGCGATTGAGTTGGGCTTTTTTCAGTCGATTGACCTGTACGACCATCAGGAGGCGTGTGCGCCGGAGGCGGTTGAGCCGTTGTACGCGAAAGCGGGCGCGGCGGGCATGAAACTGAAAGCGCATGTCGGCGAGTTCGGGGGCGCGGAGGAGGTTCGGCGGACGGTCGAACTGCTGGAGCTGGAGGAGGTTCAGCACGGCATCGGCGCGGCCGAGTCGGTCGAGGTCATGCGCTGGCTGGCGGAGAACCGGATTCGTCTGAATGTGTGCCCGACGAGCAATGTGATGCTGGATGCGGCGTATGACATGGCAAGTCACCCGATTCGTCTTTTGTATGACAACGGTGTGCCGGTCACGATCAATTCAGACGATCCGATGATATTTGATCAGAGTGTCTCGGACGAGTATCGCAATTTGTACCAGGCAGGTGTTCTCGGCGCTGACGAACTGGACGACATTCGACGGGCGTCGCTCGATGGCGTCGTTAATCGGGTCGCTAACAATCTTGAACTGTGATAGGCTACCCACTGCAGGCAACCCCCACACCCACCAGCGGTCACCCGACAGTCCCTACATTTCCCAAATTGTTTAGAGGAGAAAGACGGTCATGTATGTCATCATCGCCCCTTTGAAGATCAAGGAAGAGTTTACGGAACGGTTCATCGAAGAGATATTGCTGGATGCCCAGGGTTCTGTGCAACATGAGCCCGGCTGTCTGCGCTTTGACGTGATCCGGGATGGCGACGATCCGAACAAGATCTGGCTGTATGAGGTCTATGAGGACGAGGCTGCATTCCAGGCGCACATGCAGACGCCCCACTTCATCAGGTGGCGCGATACTACCGAAGATTGGGTGGCTGAGCGCCCCGAAGGCAAAGCGATTGGGGCTTCTGTCCTCTGGCCGCCGCGCGAAGATTGGGACGAGTAGCGCTAGTCTAGGCACACCAAGAGTTGGTCACTTGCCAGCGCATGGGGAGGAAAACGATGTCCTTTACAACACGCCCGGTCTTCATGGGCCGCCACGGTGTCGTCACAGCGGGACATTACCTGGCGGCGGAGGCCGGCGCACGCATGCTCGATAGAGGGGGTAATGCGATCGATGCCGGCGTGGCTGCGGGGCTCGCGCTTAACGTACTTGAGCCACAGTCGAACGGCATCGGCGGCGAGGTGCCGATCCTGATCTATAGCGCGCGGCAGAAGCAGGTGTACGCCATTAACGGACAAGGGTACGCGCCTAAGGCGGCGACGATAGGGTGGTTCAGGGCGCAGGGCATCAAAATCATACCGGGCGATGGCTTTCTGCCGGCGACTGTGCCGGGGGCTTTTGGCTCGTGGACGACTGCACTGCAAAAGTTTGGTCGCTTGCGGCTGAAGGATGTATTGGAGCCGACGATCGAGCTGACAGAGGAAGGGTTTCCGGTCTATCCGGGGCTGCACGGTTCATTGACCAATCTCAAGGAGAAGTTCGAGAATGAATGGCCCAGTTCGGCGCGGGCTTATCTGCCGAACGGGCGGGCGCCGGAGGTGGGCGAGATCCTGGCCAATCCGGATTGGGCGAAGACGTTCAAGGCAACGGTTGACGCCGAGATACGCAACAGCCACCTTGGTCGTGAGGCGGGGATTGAGGCGGCCCGCGACTATTTTTACAAAGGGCCTATCGCCGAAAAGATGGTGGCATTCCAACGCGAGACGAAGGTGCGCGACGCCAGCGGGAAGTGCAACAGCGGTCTGCTGGCAGAAGCCGACTTTCACGAATACGTTACCAAAGTGGAGACACCGGTCACATTCAATTATCGCGGCTACGATGTGTACAAGTGCAACACATGGTGCCAAGGTCCTGTTTTCCTACAACAGCTGGCGCTGCTTGAAGGCTTTGACCTCGGCGCGTTCGAACACAATTCAGCCGACTATATCCACACGGTGGTCGAAGCGTCCAAGCTGGCATTCGCCGACCGCGAACAGTATTACGGCGATCCGGACTTCGTGAACGTACCGCTCGACCGGCTGCTATCGAAGGATTATGGGGCGGCTCGCAGAGAACTGATTGACGCGCAGTGCGCGTCGATGGAGTTGCGGCCGGGCGATGCGCCCGCGAACACGCCCACCCATGCGGAAGCGGATCCGAACGTCTACACGGGCGATACGACGCACGCCGATGCGGTGGATCACGAGGGCAATCTGTTCGCGGCGACGCCGAGCGGCGGCTGGATACCCTCTTCACCGGTAGTCGAAGGTTTGGGCTTCCCGTTGGGGACGCGGGGGCAGATGTTCTACCTGGACCCGAAGCACGCCAACGCGCTGGTGCCGCACAAGCGGCCGCGTACGACGCTTACGCCATCGCTGGCGACAAAGGACGGCGAACCGTTCATGGCTTTCGGTACGCCTGGCGGCGATAGCCAGGACCAGTGGACGCTGCAGTTCTTCCTCAACGTCATCGACTTCGGCATGAACCTGCAGGAGGCGATCGACGCGCCCAGTTTCCATACCAACCACTTCCCCAACTCATTTTATCCGCACAACGCCAAGCCGGGCAGCCTTACGCTGGAGGCGCGCGTCCCTGAATCTGTGCGCGACGCGCTGGCGGCGCGCGGTCACAAGGTGACGGTAGGCGGAGAGTGGAACCACGGCAAAGTGCTTGGCATTACGTTCGACCCGAAGAGCGGCCTTATCTCTGCCGGCGCGTCGCCGCGTGGGCAGATTGCGTATGCGATGGGGCGGTAAACTGCAGTGGTCAGTGGTTAGTGGTCAGTTGTTAGACATGGCAGTCAACAATTAATGCGCAGCAGATAGTTGGAGGTGGGGAATGCAATCACCACATGGAGTAACGGCTTCGGCTTTTCGGCCGTCGGTGATGGGCAGGAACGGGATGGTTACATCGGGGCAGGCTCTTGCTTCGCAGGCGGGAATACAGGCGCTGATGGGCGGCGGCAATGCAGTGGACGCGGCGATTGCGACGGCGGCGGCGCTGGGCGTGGTTGAGCCGGCGGGTTCCGGGGTTGGCGGCGACGGTTTTATTCTGATCTATTGGGCGGAGACCGGGGAGGTCTCGGCTGTGAACGCGACAGGACCGGCGCCCGGGGCGGCTACCCGCGAACGCTATCTCGCAGACGGCGGCATTCCGATGAAGGGGATCCGGAGCGTCTCGGTGCCGGGGTTGGTTGATGGTTGGCTGCTGGCGCATGAACGGTACGGCGCGCTGCCGCTGGAGGAGGTCTTCCGGCCGGCGATCTCGCTGTGTGAGGACGGCTTTCCGGTCAGCCATCTGCTGGCGAATGGCATGCAGGCGGAACAGGAGCGTTTCGCGGCCGACCCGTACACGCGGGCTATATATACCGACGATGGCGCGCCGATCTGCGCGGGCGGATTGCTGCGCAATCGCGACCTCGGCACGACGCTGGGCAAGATCGCGCAGGATGGACGCAAGACACTATACGAGGGCGAGCTCGCCAGAGCGATAGTAGAATTCAGCCGCGCCCGCGACGGCTTGCTGACAGAAGAGGACCTTGGTAACTACCACGCGCATTGGGCGGAGCCGATCCACGTCAACTATCGCGGCTATGAGGTCTACGAGATGCCGCCCAATTCGAGCGGGCATATTCTGCTGCAGGAGTTGAATGTTGTAGAGCTGTTCGATCTGCAGAGTATGGGCTGCAATACGGCCGAAAGCATCCACCTGATGGTGGAGGCCAAGAAGCTGGCATTTGCTGACCGTGAAAAGTATATGGCGGACCCGGAGTGGGTCGATATCCCGTTGGAGGGGATGCTGTCCAAGGCGTATGCCGCGCAACAGGCCGAGCGCATCGACTTGAAGCGGGCAGCCTTCGATGTTCCGGCGGGCGGACCAGAAGCGCACGAGGACACTACCTGTTTCTGTACGGCGGATCGGGCGGGAAATCTGGTTTGCATTTTACAGAGCATCCAATCGGGCTTTGGTTCGAGCCTGATCGCGGGCGAGACCGGCATCCTGCTGAACAACCGCATGACCTACTGGCATCTGGAAGAGGGGCATGCGAACTGCCTGATGCCGGGCAAGCGGGTGCGTCATACGATGAATCCCGTCATCATAACCAAGTATGGCAAGCCACTGATTACTTGTGGGACGCCGGGCGCGGATACGCAGGTGCAGACGAACCTGCAGCTGGTTACGCATATGCTTGATTTTGGCATGACACCGCAGGAGGCGGTCGCGGCGCCGCGCTGGCGCAGCTTGCAGCACCCGATGGAATCGACGATCCCGCATGTCAGCTCCAACAACTTGCAGGTGGAAGATCGTTTTGCGGACGCTGTACGGGAGGGGTTGGCGGCAAGAGGGCACGAGCTTGAACTGGTGGGCGATTGGGGCGGCCCGGGCAGCGCGCAGGCGATCATGGTGCATCCGGAGTCGGGCGCGCTAATTGGCGGATCCGATCCGCGGCGGGATGGGTATGCGGTGGGTTATTGATGGCGCAGGGTGTGCCGAAACTGCGCGGTATGCAATTCTCTGACTAAAGGATATGGTTTGATGTCTTCTCCCAACATTCTCTTTCTGATGACCGACCAAATGCAAGGTCGCGTATTGGAGCCGGACAATCCGTGCCAGACGCCCAATCTGGATAGGCTGGCGGCCAGAGGTGTGCGATTCCGCAGGGCCTATACGCCGAACGCGGTCTGTTCGCCGGCGCGGGCCAGCCTGATGACCGGGTTGCTGCCACATAATCACGGTGTGCTGTATGTCGTGCACACGGTTGACGACGATCAGGCGGTGCTGCGGACGCAACATCCGCACTGGGCGGAGCGGCTGTCGGAGGCCGGTTACCGGACCGGATACTTCGGCAAATGGCATGTGGAGCGTTCGAACGAACTGACCCAGTTTGGTTGGCAGCAACAGGGAGAATTGGGCGGCTACCGCGACGGGAGCGACATCAACTTCTCGTTGGAGCGCTATTTGGACAGCCCGCCTGGTTATGAGCCGAACCGTTTTTACGGGGTCTGTGATCTGCCGGCCAGCGAACGTGGGATGGGCAAAAAGACGGACGCGGCACTGGGCTTTCTCGACACGGCTTTGGAGGAGGACGCACCCTGGTGTTGCTTTGTCAGCTTCACCGAACCGCATGACCCCTTTTATTGCCACGAGGACGCGTTCGCGCAGTACGATGTGGACTCGATTCCGCTGCAGCCGAATGTTCACAACGACTTGAGCGGCCAGCCGAATCTCTACAAGCGGAGCGCGCAGGTGTGGAGCGACTGGACGGACAGGGAACATCGCGAGGCTGCGGCCTGCTACTACGCTTCGATCAGCGAAATCGACGAGCAGTTCGGGCGTCTGCTGGAGCGGGTGGAGAGCGCGGGGCAACTGGACAACACGATCGTGGTGCTGACATCGGATCATGGGGATTTTTTGGGCGCGCATGGGCTGTATTGCAAGAATATCGGCGCGTTTGAAGAAGCGTACAACATCCCCATGGTGGTGGCCGGGCCGGGGGTAGCGGAGTCGGCGGTGAGCGACGCGCGCGTGGGGTTGCAGGACGTTGGTCAGACGCTGCTGGAGTTAGCCGGGGCGGATCCGCTGGGCCAGATAGACGGGCGCTCTTTTGCGCCGGTGCTGGCCAGCCCGCATGACACGTCGGGCTACCAGCAGGGTTTTGCTGAATACTACGGCGGGCGATATATTATCAGCCAGCGGCTGCTGTGGGACGGGGACTGGAAATTGGTCCACAATGGCTTCGATTACGATGAGCTTTACAACCTGGCCAACGATCCCTTCGAGATGAGCAATCTTGCGCAGGATCCGGCATATGCCGAGAGATTGGAAGCGATGACGCGGCGGATGTGGCGGATCGTGGTTGAATCGGGGGATCACAGTCTCTTCAACACACATTATCCGTCGATGCGGATGGCAGCTGCAGGGCCAGGGTAGTTTTTGGTTTCGAGTTTTCAGTTTTTCGGTAACTACTGAGCCACAGTGGTTGACCAGCCAGTCATCCTTGGAACCATTCAGGCTCTTGGTGACGGAACTGGTGTACAGCCGGCCATGCTCGCCAGCCGACACGTTGCGATGAAGGCACACGGTCGGTGAGGCATGTTTTTGTAGGGGGCGTTGCGGGGGCGCAGCCCCTGCACAAGGGAGGCCGCTTGCGGCCGACCGCCCAAAATACAACATTGAGGGGAGAAAAAAACACTTTTGGTTCCCTCGTTCAGGATTACGAATCAGTTGCGGCTGAGTAGTTACGTTTTTCGTAATTGCGGCGATCGCCGACGCTCTTTAGAGCTGAGGCTTGAAGTTCAGACAAATGGGAGAGAAGGTAAGAGTCAATATGAACCAACCACTGACTGCCGAGCAGGTCGATTTTTTTCGAGACAACGGTTACTTGATCCTGCGTAAGGTGCTGGATCCGGAGTTGATGGCGCAGACGCGGGACGCGTGGTGGGATGTGGCGCCGCCGGAGCTGAAGCGGGACGATCCGGAGACGTGGGTGGGCGCGTTCGCTGACTCGCGTTATACACTTAAGTACCGCGACCGCAGTTTCGAGCCTTGGATGATCGGTCTCCTTTACGGCAATCCAGAGCTGCAAGCGGTCGCAAAGCAGCTACTCGGGCCGGAATTGAAAGTCCCAGAGCGAATTCGCGGCATCTACTGCGTTTTCCCGGATACGGACAAGCAGCCGCGGCCGGCACACTTTCACGTTGACGCGCACGCATTTCATTTGGGTGTGGTGGGCTACGTTGACGACGTCCCTCCAGACGGCGGCGGGTTCACGGTCTGGCCCGGCAGCCACAAGCATTTCTATCATAGGTTCAAGACGGCCTACACGTTCAATCCGCTGGATGAGAACAAAGAGGTCCAGGACAGAGAAGCCTGGCAGGCGGTACAGAAGATCGCCCCGGTGCACACGTACGGTTCTGCCGGCGATGTGGTGCTGTGGCACCATCGCATGGGGCACGGGGCGGGCCATAACCGGTCGAGCCAGGTGCGACAGGCGGTATTGTACGACTTTTGCCGGGCCGATCTCGATACTGTTCAGGACGAGCCGCCGCCGGATGACATGTGGCGGGACTGGCCTGGAATCAACGGAGGGTAGTGCCGAATCGCCATGAAGATCACTGAAATTAAGACATATTTGATGCATGCCGGTGTGCCGGGAGGCGGCTGGACGAAGCGCAACTGGCTGTTCGTCAAGGTTTTCACCGATGAGGGCATCTACGGTGTGGGCGAGGCATCCGGCTGGCCGCGCGTAGTGGAGACCGCAATTCACGACTTGAGCGAAGTACTGATCGGTGAAGACCCTTTCCTAATCGAGCGGATCTGGCAGAAGATGTATCTGGCGATGATGGGGCACGGCATGACGGGCATCGTGGGAGGGGGCGCGCTGACCGGGATTGAGATGGCGCTGTGGGACATCAAGGGGAAGGCGCTGGGCGTGCCGGTCTGGAATTTATTGGGGGGTAAGATCCGGGATCGTATCCGGCTTTATGCGCACGCGCAGACGGCGGAACGGGCGCAGGAGTTGGTGGAACGGGGATTCAGCGGCCTCAAGACGGGAGGCGTAGAGAACCCGATCGCCAAGATACGCACTTTGCGGGAAGCGGTCGGTCCAGAGATCGACCTGATGGCGGACGTGCACGGCCCGCCCTGGTTCACTGTGCGGGACGCGATTCGGGTTGGACAGGCGCTGGAGGAGTTCGACCTGCTTTTTTACGAGGATCCGGTGCCGCCTGAACATGTCGAAAATCTGGCCAAGGTGGCGCGGCATGTGAATCTGCCGATTGCGGCTGGAGAACGGCACACGCATATTTACGGCGTGCGGGAGCTAATCGAGCGGGAGATTGTGGATGTGATCCAGCCGGACACGGGACGGGCCGGCGGTCTGATGCAGATGAAGAAGATGGCGGCGATGGCGGAGGCCCACGGGATCGGCTTTGCGCCGCATGACGGCTCTTTGGGGCCGGTGGCGGAGATGGCTGCGGTTCATCTGCTGGCCACGCTGCCCAACTTTCTGATCCTGGAACATTTGGAGGATGACGCGCCGCAGCGGTACGAAGTGATGCAGCCGCAGCCGGAGATCGTAGACGGCTCGATCGTGGTGCCGGATACGCCGGGGCTGGGCGTGGATATCGTGGAAGACGCTATCGCCCGCTATCCGTCCACGGGCAATGTGGCCGCGCCGCGGCAGGATGAGTTCGTCTACGTCCAGGCGAAGTACGGTCGGGCCAAATGGCTTGAGCAGTAGGGGGCGACAATCGGATCTTGCTTTAGCGATGTGTCCACCGGGCCAGATTCACGTTATTGGACAGCTTACGGATAGACGAATTGGGGAAGAATGACGACGAAATCAGTCCGAACACATGAGATTTCAGGGGACGCCAAGAAGAAGCTGCGTTCGGTTTCGACGGCCACGCTTACGAGCCAACTGCAGAATCATGGCTTTCGCAACACGTTTTTGGCCGGTCTGTACCCGCTGCGGCCCGACGTGCCCATGGTAGGTTACGCCTTCACATTGCGCTACATTCCGGCTCGCGTAGATCTGGCGGATGAACGCTATGACAATACCAGGAACGTGCAGCGATTGGCAGTGGAGGCGGTGGGGCCGGAAGATGTGTTGGTCATAGACGCGCGCGGCGATGTCAGCGCGGCCTCGCTGGGCCACATTTTGGGGACGCGCATCACGCAGCGGGGCGCGGCCGGCTTCGTCACCGACGGCGCTCTGCGCGATACGCCTGGTTTTCGGGAGTTGGAATTGCCGACCTATATCCGGGCACCGCACGCCACAACCTCATTTGTGGCCCACCATCCGGTCGACATGCAGGTACCTATCGGCTGCGCTGGTGTGGCGGTGACGCCGGGCGATGTGGTCGTTGGCGACGCGGAGGGCGTGGTGATAATACCGGCCCACCTGGCGGAAGAGGTTGCCCACAGGGCGTACGAGCAGGAGATCAGGGAGGAGTTTTTCCAGGAGAAGGTGGCTGGCGGGGCCAGCATCATTGGGGTCTATCCGCCCAACGACGAGACGCTAGCTGCGTACGAGGAGTGGCGTCGGGCGAGGGGCGACTAGCAAACCACTCCTGAATTTGTGCTTCTCCGGGTGCGCGTCGAGTTTCCGGCAGTTTTCTCAGAATTCCTGCCGACCTCACCGACGGTTCTTGTGATCCCCGTATGCGGTTCCTCTATTCTGACTAAACTGAAGGCTCCAGTTCCGCTAACGTCCGATCCATGTGCGGCTGAGAGTCAACTGATCGCAGCCATAGCTACATCCCAGTAACAGCCGAAAAAGGCCTTAGACTCTAACCCCCTCGTAATCCGCGCAGTTCCGCCTCAAGTTCTCGAATCCTGGACAGATTCGTGTGATGCCTTCCCCGGCCAAGATAGTTCGCGACGACATTGGCCGCAATCGCGATTACCATAACCACGATTACGTTATTGAATATTGCCCTACGCTGGTCCTGATCGGCTGTAAAGGAGGAGACTACGGTTTCATCCACCAGATCGCTTTCTTCAGCGAGTTCGTCAAGCATCACAATAAGTCCAGTCGAGCTTGTAAGGAGTTTTGGTCCCTCAAATACCAACTGGCCCAGGGCGTACAACATCGCCACAATCGTAATGACATTAAAGACCACGGGCTGCAACAGGTTGCCTTTCATTTTTTATCCTCCTTGTCCAAGCGCCGCGATTGAACTTCACGTTACAAGGTAAGACATGTAACTGACGCATGACAACATACAAGTGCTTCGCGCCGTTTACACGTACCACCATACCCGCTGTTACCCAGGAACGAAAGCCGGCTTCACGGGTCCCCGGGAATTTGCGTTCGCAGTAAATTGTTGAACAGGTCGGAATGCAGGGAGTAAAAGGTCTTGTTGGGCAAGAGGGTGCGGGTCTACATTGAAGGCCCAAGAAGGCAACGGGATTCGAGCTTCAGATGCGAGGCTCGCGGGTAGAGAAATGAACCAGCCAGGCATCTGTCCTCCTAACGACGAGATGCGGGCCGCGTTTGGGGAGTGGTGTCGTAAGAGAAGCAGTTAGGAAACTGGCTTCTTACATGGTACTTTCCCGGACAGCATCGAGATTCCGGGGCCTCGATGCTGTAGGTTTGGCAGTTGCGCCGACGCTTCTTCGGATGTACGTCCGCCGCGGGTAACCCGAAACTTAGTTGACTACTCCAGTGTTACCCTTATGTTCGTACCATTTTCCGCGAAGAAAACAGGCTTGCGGCCAGCGCCAGGTTTCAAGGGCTGACCAACGGTGTACGATGCGCTAATCCCCTCGAAGAACTCGCAGTTCAGTCTCCAGTTCGCGAATCCTGGTGATATTGGTGAAATGCCTTCCTCTGCCAAGATAGTTGGCGACGACATTGGCCAGAATTGCGACGACCATGGTCACGACCAGGTAGTTGGCAAGCCGAGTGCGCTGGTCGCGGTCGGCCGAGAGGACTGAGATTATGGAGTCGTCCTCAAGGGAGCCATCTTCGGCGAACTCTTCAAGTATCTGGATAGCCTCAGAGGCCCTGGTTAAGCGTCCCGATTCCCCTATCATAATCTGGAATAGGGAAAACAACATCGCTGCAATTGTGATGATATTGAAAACAACGGGTTGGAGCAATGTGCCATTCACTCTTGATCCTCCTTGTCCGGATGCTAATGCCTGCATTTACCTTACTACGAAGTCGGGGAAATGCATTGAAATTGGTAACTACTAAGCCACAGCAGTAGACCAGCCAGCCGTCCCTGGAACCATTCAGCCTCTTGGTGACGCAACTGGTGTACAGCCGCCGCCATGCTCGCCAGCCGACACGTTGCGAAGAAGGCACACCGTCGGTGAGGCATGTTTTTGTAGGGGGGCGTTGCGGGGGCGCAGCCCCTGCACAAGGGAGGCCGCTTGCGGCCGACCGCCCAAAATA
>MPML01000105.1 GCA_002238445.1 Caldilineaceae bacterium bin5 | reverse complement strand
CCGTTCACCGCCTGAAAGCGTTCCAACTTTGTCCTCGGCAGTCCGGATTTCGATGCCAATGTCAGAGAGGGACTGGCGACACTGCTCGCTCATCTCCTTTTTCTGCAACCACCGCACTGGCCCCACCTGCTTGTGCAACTCGCGGCCCAGGAAGAAATTGCGCCATATACTCATCAATGGCACCAGTGCCAGGTCCTGATAGACCGTCTCGATGCCAAGTGCGCGTGCGTCTGCCGGCGAATTAATGACCACCCCCTGCCCATCAAATATAATCTCGCCTCTGGTAGGCGGATGGATTCCGGTAAGCACTTTGATCAGCGTCGATTTTCCAGCGCCGTTGTCGCCCATCAGTGCCCGAACTTCACCTTTGCGCACAGTGAAATCGACACCGCGCAGCGCCACAACAGATCCAAAACGCCTTTCGATCTGTTTCATTTCAACCACAACCGTCTGGCCGTTCTCTTCACCCATACCCGAAACCCTTCAGATTCTACTTTGACTGCCGCCCATTTGCACCCTAATGAAGTTTTCCTTGCCGCATTGTAATGTCAACTCCCGACCGGCTGCTTGTCCCCGCCGTCCGCCTCTTAGGAGGACGCGCGAGTGCGCAAGTAGTTGTTCAATATGACAGATGCAATGATCGTTGCGCCAATTACTGCCGGGAAATTATCTGCTGGAATGAATGGAATGTCCAGCAATATAACGGCGGAACGCAACAAACTAATCATGAGTATGCCGATAATCGCACCCCACACGCTCCCATACCCGCCGCTGAGCAATGCGCCGCCAACAACTGAGGCAGCTATCGCTGTCAGTTCAACACCGGCCTGTTCGGCCACGCGCACGGAGCGGAACTGGCTGAACGAAATGACCCCGGCAGCGCCCGCCATCAGGCCGCTGAAAACAAAACAAAGTACCTTGACGCGCGCCGTTCTGATCCCCTGGGCTGTCGCTGCGCCGACATTTCCTCCGACCGCGAATACGTGATTCCCAAACTGGGTTTGAACAAGCAGATATTGGCCCACTATCGCGGCCGCCAAGAGCCAAAGGGTCGCCGTGCGAAAGTTTGCGCCGTCGAGAAAAGGCAGGTCGTTCAACAGGTCGAATCGACCATTGAAAACACCAAAGATCGGCGGTCTCTCAAGAGTCTGCAAAAGAACGCCTCCGGCCGTCAGCCATGCCAGCCCCCGGAAAATCTGCCGCGTCCCCAAGGTCACGATAAATGACGGTATTCTTGTCCAGATAAGCAACAATCCGTTTACCAGTCCCATCGCCGCCGGTACTGCCAACGCCAGCAACAGGGCCAGCCACAAGTTGCCCGATCCCTCAGCAACCGGCATACCCACAGCCGATAGGCCGCGTGTAATCCGGGAGTCGGCGCCAACCGAAATAGCGCCGTAAAGATAACCGCTCATAGCAATCATGGGGCCGATAGATAGATCAAACTCTCCGGAGACCATCAGGAAAGTGATTCCAATTGTCACAAAACCGGAAATCGACACGGCTGTTACTATGCCGGACAGAGTGCGCCATGAACTAAAATTGGGAACAAAAAACAGGCACAACAGCAGGACAACAACGAATGTTGCCAGAGGACCCGCCACCGGCGAGGTATCGAATACTTGTGAAATAGAGTCGAATCGGATCTTTGTACTTCGCATGTCAGATTCTAGCCACTTCGAAACTACTCAGCCACAACTAAACTGCAACCTAGAATGAGGCGAGCGAAAGTGCTCTCTCAACTCTCTTCCTTTTATGGGCGGTCGGGCCTTCGGCCCTCCCTTGTGCAGGGGCTGCGCCCCCGCAACGCCCCCCTCCAAAACCATCGCTCACCGACCGTGTGTGCGCATTCCAGCAGTGCGGCTCCAGCAACGTGGCTGCCGCCAACCGAATACGCAATCAGATAGCCTGAATTTCGGCAGCGATAAAGGGCAGGTCAAGACAGGCACTATATATGGCGTAGTAGTTACGCAACTTCAAGTTCAACGCATCCAGTACAAAAGTAAAGGAACCAGGTACACCCGTTCGAACCGAAGAGATTCACAGGTGTACCTGGTTGAGGACCTACACCATCGCATTCACAAGGACCGCCTAACGGTACTCACCAGCAAGTTCCTGAACGACAGACAGGTTGCCCCGATCTACAAAACCAGGTCCTGTCGGGGTTACGGGAAGCGCCGGCACGATACCGTGGCGCACGAGCAGATTCAGCGCCTGGATTCCACCGAAGCCCTGGAGGAAGGGTTGTTGGTCAATGCCGAACATCGTCAGGCCAGACTCGATGTTAGCATTGATCTCCTTGCCCAGGTCAAACGTGCCGTGCGTGATGTCGTCAGCCGTCAGTCCCTCATTCTCGACGAAGACATAGAACGGGTTGGCGCCGTTCGGGCCGAGCGTGAGGAAGATATCGGTGTCAGGGTTGGCCGTGTAATAGTCACCGATAATGGTGGCGGCCTCTGCCGGGTCATCGCCGATGGCAAGAACTTCGGCGGGAATGCCGCTCTCAGCAAGTGCGTCACTAAAGCCGGCGCAGCGTTTATCCAGGCCCGTGTGTCCGACCTGCTGGTTGATGCATACGCCCTGCGTTCCGCCGCCTGCCGACAAGCGCAAACCACCGAGATAGCCGCCCTGGTATTCATCTTGACCGAGGTATGTGTAATAGGGAATGTTGTCGGCGATCGGGCCGGAACCAGCGTTGTAGGCGATAACCGGGATGCCGGCATCAATGGCCTTCATAATCGGTTCTTTGAACAGGATCGGGTCGGTGACAGTCAGCATGATGCCATCAGGATTGGCCGCTACCGCCTGCTCGATCAGCGAAGCCGTCTTGTCAAGGTCGAACTCATCCGGCGCCAGAATCGTCACATCCACGCCCATCAGGTCGGCCGCGGTATTAATGCCATTCTGGACGACACACCAGAAGGAGTCCCAGGCACACTCAGCGTGCTGGACCGCGATTACGCTCACCGCAGCCTCCGCGTCCGGCTCCGATGCCAGGCTGGCAGCATCTACGAATCCGGGACCGGTGGCCGACACCGGAAGCGCAGGCAAAATACCGTAGCGGGCGATCATGCTAAGTGTCGAAACACCCCCATAGCCCTGCAAAAAGGGTTGCTGGTCGATGCCGAACATAGTCATGCCGGACGTTATATTGGCATTGATCTCATCACCCAGGTCGAAAGTGCCATGTGTGATGTCGTCGGCAGTAAGTCCTTCATTCTCGACGAAAACATAGAACGGATTGGCGCCGTTGGGACCGAGCGTGAGGAAGATGTCGGTGTCCGGGTTAGCCGTGAAGTAATCGCCTATAATGGTGGCGGCCTCCGCCGGATCATCGCCGATGGCGAGAACTTCAGCGGGAATACCGCTTTCCGCCAAAGCGTCTGAGAAGCCGGCGCAGCGCTTATCCAGGCCCGTGTGGCCGACCTGCTGGTTGATGCACACACCCTGCGTTCCGCCGCCTGCCGCCAGGCGCAGACCACCGAGATAGCCGCCCTGGTACTCGTCCTGACCCAGGTAAGTGTAGTAAGGAATTTTATCGGCGATTGGCCCTGAACCCGCATTGTATGCGATGACCGGAATCCCGGCATCGATGGCCTTCATGATCGGTTCTCTAAAGAGAATCGGGTCGGTGACGGTCAACATGATGCCGTCAGGGTTGGCCGCCACAGCCTGCTCAATAAGCGAAGCCGTCTTGTCCAAATCAAATTCGTCAGGCGCCAGGATAGTAACATCCACACCAAGATCGCTGGCGGCCGTGGTTATGCCGCTCTGCACCGTACACCAGAACGAATCCCAAGCACATTCAGCGTGCTGGACTGCAATGAAACTCAGTCCTCCTTCCGAACCAGCGGAGTCGCCCCCGCTTTCCTCAGTCTGCGACATTTCTTGCTGACCACTGTCCGCAGCTGGCGCACAGGCCGCCAATGCTAGCAAAGCGATCAATATCAGGGTTGTAAAAAGGTACATACGTCGTTGCATGACTTTCCTCCTATAGTTCTATACATGGTTCAAAGACATAAAGGACTACCTGATGACTGCTGGCGATGGAGTCTACTGACGACTCAGATAAGTATTGCTAATCACCGCCAAGATGAGAATAAGTCCAATTGTGGCCTGGAACAGCTGAACATCGACGCCCACCAGAATCAGGCCCTGCTCCACCATCTGAAGGAGCAGCATGCCTAACATCGCACCGACAATCGTGCCGTAGCCTCCGCTGAGCCAGATACCCCCAATTACACAAGCAGCTACAGCAGTCAACTCCCACCCCTCGCCGCGCAACGGGTCCACAGCCGGCCGCGAGGCAAACTGTACAATCCCTGCGAAGCCGGCAAGAACACCGGTGACAATATAGTTGACTGCAATTACGTTCTTAGTTTTGACACCTTGAGCAATGGCAGCGGCCCGGTTGCCGCCGGTCGCGTAGACCCAGCTGCCGAAACGTGTGTTACTCATTACCACTGCGGCGAGGACAGCAAACAACACGAACCATACGATCGCCATACGGGCGCTGCCTGCCGGTTCCGCCAGTCGATTGATGAAGGTAAACTCACCGTTCAGGCCCGTGAACAACGCTGGCATCTCCCCCGTAAAGCGGGCAAAGTCAGCGCCGCCGATGGCCCGGGCAATGCCCCGAAAAGCCAGCATTGTCCCCAGAGTCGCAATGAAAGATGGTATGCCCGTACGAATGACAATCAGACCGTTAATGCCGCCAAGACCCGCGCTGACGGCCATCGCAAACACGAACGCCAACAGCGGCGCCATGCCCGCCTCCAGGCTCAACGCAAAGACGAAGGTTGCCACCGCAAGTATCGATCCAACCGACAAGTCAAACTCGCCGGAAATCATCAACATTGCCACGCCCACGATAAAAATGCCTTTAATGCTGGCGATCGTGAGAATGTTCGTAAGTGAGACGAGCGACAGAAAGTTTTCCGCCCGGATGGAAAAGAAGAGAAACACCAGCAGAAAGCTGATCAGTACGACCAACTCTGAGGAATCTGCGAGCCGATGACGAATCCTGACAAGTGTGTCCATAAAGGCTGTGAACTATGTAGCCCACTCCCACCTGATTTCGAATCTTGTGCGCACACCTACCACCCTAACTCTTCCTGCAGAAAAGCCCGGTTGCGCTTGGCGCTTTCCAGGGCATCGATATCCATTTCAGGCAGAATATCCTGCTCAACCGTGCCCCAGCCGTCGAAGTCGATTTCATGCAAAATACGGTTGATCCCGTGCCAGTCAACTGTCCCTTGACCCAGTTCGGGAAAGACGCACGACTGCACTCCGTCATAGTAGTCACCTCCGCGGGCGATAACCTCCTCGCGAACGTGACCATTACACTCCTTTATATGCAGATACCAAGTACGATCTCGCCACTTGTCGAGCACCGCTACCGGGTCGCCGCCGCCGTAAGCAATGTGCGCCATGTCAAAGCAGAGACCGACCAATCCGGGGTCGGTGCGCTCTAGCAGGGCGTCGATCTCGAAATCCGTCTCCAGATAGCCGCCAATGTGTGGGTGGGCCGCGCACTTCATTCCGTACTCTTCAAGTACGATCTTAGCGAAGGCGTCGACATTCGCCGCCGCCTGATCCCATTCCGCGTCGCTGAGCGAGTCCTGCCGGCGTATGCGTCCGGCCCGCTTGGCGCGATTTTCCACCGTAAAGAGTACGTCCGACAAAACGATGTGGCCGCAGCCCATCGCCGAAAGCACCTGTACCGTCTCCAACGCCTCCCGGTAGACCGTCTCGTCCTCTTTTCCGGCCAAAAAATTGAAAATCGTGAACGCCGAAATAAGCGTCAACCCGCGCCGCTCCAGCTCATCGCGCAGCTTTGGGACCTCAAAAGGCAAGTAGCCGTATGGTCCCAATTCAGTCCCCACATAACCGGCCTCCTGTATCCCGTCCAGGACCTGACCGTAAGGAGGAACGTTTGGAGTGTCCTTCATCAGAACGCCCCAGGAAACCGGGGCCGTCGCGACTCGTACTTTCATGACTTACCAATCCTATTCTGTCTGAGACAAGCGATGGTGCAGCGCACGAAAGAGAGGACATTTCCCACTCACGACTTCTGGCGAAATCTGCCGCAGAAACCTTGCGGTATGATCACCCTTGGAATATCGTGCCTGCGCGCCGCAGTGAATTGAAGACTCGATAATTGCATCAGAGAGCTTGTCGCGACACGAGTCTTTTTCCCGGTCATAATTGCTGAAGGTCTCAGGGAGGTCAAAGGGGACAGCCTTCTGCGTGCTTAGCCAGTGACGCATCTGAGCATGACAACCGCGGAAATCCGGATCTTTGGCAACCGATTGGTCCCAATCGGCAACAATCCACGCTTCGACTTCTGGAGAGGCAAACCCAATATAGTGTTCGATGGTGGCTGCTTGATCCACTTTCCCTATCGACCTGTCGAAAAGTTCATGCCTTACGTCCCGATCATGGCAGTCAAGATCATCTATGACAAGTATCAGATCACAGCACTCCTTTGCCTTCAGCGATTCAAAGAGGAGCTTTTCAATCTGCTCTGCCAGGCTCCTTCCTGTCCTGCCATAGCCTGGCACATTTGAAGGGCGTGGCCCAGGCTTCCGTCTCACAGGGGATTTGCGTTCGAATGTGTGATCTATGCACATGTTTTCGAGCAAGGGAACTAATCCACGCACTTCTGACTCTCCCCCTCCTGCAAAGACCCAAACTACCACGGCCACCCCCCAACCGCGGGATTCCCAACCCTGTACAAATCGCCCACCTGCCAGCCATCCTCGATCCAACCAGAAACTTTCTCGCGATCTAGGCGTTTGGGCCTGAAGTGATTCTGGCTTTCGGAATCCTGCTGAAAAGTATAGATGTAACCGTCGTCATCAAGTTGGTCGGTGAAATGATCCAGTAGATCCGGGCTATGTGTTGTCACAATGACCTGCGTTTTCTGCGCTGCTCTCTTTATCCATTCCGCAAGAATCGGCATCCAAGCAGGGTGGATTCCAAGTTCAGGTTCGTCAATAACGATTAGTGAAGGTAGCTTTGGAGAGTGCAGAATGACAGCCCAACATAACATCCGAACAGTTCCGTCAGACATTTCATAGAGAAAGAAAGGTTCCTGGCATCCTTCAACATTCCACTCTACTGCAAGTGAGAATCTTCCTGCCGGCACAGCGCGCAACTTCCTGGTTAAGGGCAGGATTTCCTTGAGCATCTGATTCAGCAATTCTTCAAATTCAAAGTCAACTTGAATCAGGTTGTATAGGACAAGTGCCAAGTTATCGCCTGATGGCGAAACATAGAAGTCGGACTGACCTAGTTTAGGTTCAGACAGCCTTATCCGTTCCAAATCCATATTGTTTGCATTATAGAATTTCCAGTTAAATGAAGAATCAATAATTTTTCCGCGTGGCTTGTACAGCGGTACCGCCTCCGGTGGGAAATGACTGTTTTCAAGCAAACGGGGCATAGCTGTCAAAGCTAGTTCATTGACTGGAATGTCTCTTATAGTCTCTGTGTGGGGTGGGGGACTCCTCCTTATTGGCCTCCGGTAGGGTGGATAACCCAAGACGGAAACAACACCGGAGCCACTTCCTCCATTCCCTCCGCTATGCACACGGTAGTAGGCAGGAGGGCTGGACAGACCACGACCGCTATCTAGAAATTCCCTTTCTATGATAACTGGACGATGGAAGTCTTGAACAAGCAGTTCGATTCCAAGGGTTGTTTCTTTTTCGTCTATAGCGAATTGATATTCTAAACCGACGTTAGCCGGTGTATCAAGCGATTCATCTAGAATCCTTGTCCCTCCTAAGCTGAATACCGCGTCCTCGAAGCTTGTCCGCCCTCGCTGATCATCCGTTCCGGAACCGTTAACGCCTTCCTGGAGAAATTGGAAGAGTGAAATCAGGTTGCTCTTGCCGGACCCATTCGCTCCAATGAGAATGGTCAGCGCTCCGAAGTCGATCCCGTCTTCCAGGCGGATATTCTTGTAATTCCTTGCGACAATCCTGGAGACTGAAACTGTGCTCATAGTATCCCTGCCTGGTCTGCAATCACAGTGTCCAGTCTAAAGCTCGATCCTGTGGCATTCTGCCCTCTTTCCAACATAGACGTTGCCGCTATCAAAACCCCCCCCGCTCCTCCACAAACGTCATCACCTCGTCATAAGTGGGCATGAAATTCGCGCACCCGTGCGCCAACACCACGATCGCCCCGCAAGCATTGCCCAGCCGCGCCGAGCGCTGCCAGCCCCAGTCGTTGACGAAGCCATAAATGAAACCGGCGCCGAACGCGTCACCCGCCCCAAGAATATTGTAGATCTCGACTGGAAAGCCCGGCGCCTCAAGTACCTCGCCATTGGCCAAATGCACGCGTGAGCCGAGCGCCCCCACCTTCTCAACCACAGCCTCCGGACCTAACTTCAGAAGCCAGTCAATCGCCGCCTTTACATCGCCCTCGACCTTCGCGTCCGATACCTGCGAATGGGTCAGGGACATCTGGCTGGCGTCACTCAGCACCGCCGCGTTGATCTCATCCTCCGTGCCAATCACCACATCCACATTGGGCAGAACCGAACGCGCCACAACGCCGAACGCCCGCGGGTCATGCCACTGGTCAGGCCGAAAGTCGAGATCGAATACGACTGTCGTCCCAACCTGCTGCGAAAACTCCGCCCCAAACATCGTCGAGCTGCGGCTCGGCTCTTTGCTCAGGTTCGTGCCCGCAAACTGAAAAACCTTGGCATCCGCCACCGGAGATGCCAGCACGTCATCGATAGTCAGCTCGATGTCAGCACAGTTCTCTCGATAATAGACCAACGGAAAACGGTCCGGCGGCTCGATACCGAGCACTACGGCACTTGTGCGGTGTCCCGGCTTGCGCGGGCTGAAACTGAAATCGACCCCCTCCTTCTCCAGAAAGTCGGCGATGAAATCCCCAACCGGGTCCTCACCCAGACCGGTTACGAGCGCCGTCTTTAGTCCCAAACGGGCGCCGCCCACACTGATGTTGGTCGGAGAACCGCCGACATAGGCCGCAAAGCTTCCTATTTCCGCAAACGGCGCGCCAACATCGTTGCTATAAAGGTCAATCGAGGATCGCCCCATATGCAGAGAATCGTAAGTTCTCGCTTCTTTTTCTGATGTCATGTTCCTGATTTCCCCTGGCCCGATCCGTCGCTAGTGCGTACCGCTTGAGTCTTCTGACGCCAGTCCTGCCCTCAATACAAAGGAAGTCGTTCGTCCACCCCGGCGTACTTCTCCTTCACCCACGCGTAATTCGGGTCCTCCTGGTTGGCCAGACTCTGCGCGCTGCCCGCCAGGACATTCAGATAGTAAGTAGTATAGCCGGGCATACTGACCACAGGATGGTATCCCTCCGGTACCAGCACCGCCTCGTTGTGGCCGACCCGTACCAGCGCATCGATCGGATTGCCCGCGGCCTGCATCGGCGAAGCGTCGTCCGTATACACTCTCTGATATGCGAATCCCTCAGGCCGGTCGATGTGATAGAAATAAACCTCCTCAAGGTCAGCCTCAATCACCCCGCCCGCCTCGTCCTCAATGTGGACATCATGCTTATGCGGTGGATAGCTGCTCCAATTGCCGCTCGGCGTGTACACCTCGACCAGCACAAGCCGGTGGACTGGCGACCCAGGGGGCAACAGGTCATTGATCTGGCGGCTTACATTGTCACCTCCGCGTACGCTGACCGCGACGTCCTCCGGCCTGATAAGCCAAGGTTCGTGATCTTCAGTTGTTGGCACCCAAGTCACCGCAAACTCGCCCGCCTCCTCAGCTGTGACGGTCAAACTAGATCGCCGCGGCAAATAAAGGGCATGCGCGCCCCCGCTGAATACATCCTCCCGTCCCCCGATCCCGGCCCACGAACCTCTGTTGCTTTCGACGAGGTAGCGCCCACTAAGATTAACTAACGCAAACTCGTTTTCCCCCGTGTCGAATGACCAGGTTTTCCCTTCATCCAGCCGTCTCGCCTGAAAGGAGATATACTCCCATCCTGCACTTTGCGGCGTTACCTCAAGGATAAGATCGGTGTCCCCGCTGTCGGCCTGCGGTCTAACCAGCATGTTGTCTGCCGTATATCGCATTCTCACCTTCTTTCATCGAGTCGGCCTAAAATCGTCCGGACATGAGAGCAACTATTACTTGACCTCAGTCATGGCAAAGCGTCCATAGTCGAGCGGCTCGGTCGCGTGTCCCAACTGAGCCAGTACAGGTGTCAACTGGCTGCGGTGCTCAGTGGCATGATTAAATACGTGCCGCAACACATCATCCATCTTCAGCTCATATTCGATGCCTTCAATGTTCCGGTATCGCAGAGTTTCGTCTAGACTGCCAGTGGTCAACGAGCCTACATACGCCTGCCACGCCTCCCACAGTTGAAACCAATCCTCTCGCAGATCGACGAAAGTTGAGAATTCCGAAGCCTCTGGCAAACTTGAAGGGCTTTCGCCCCCGATGCGTTGCAGCCAGGTCTGTTCCGCGCCGTAGCCGTGGGAAGCCAGGCCATGAATTGAATCCCAGAAAAAAGGGCGTTTGGCGAAGTACTCTTCCGGCGAGATCGCTTCCAAGCTTGGAAAGACCCGCTGCCAGGCCCACTTATTGTATTCAAACAGCCTGCCTACAGAATAAACAGACATCGACTTCATCCTTTCAAAGCATCAAAACGGGACGCGCTCAGTTGCGGCCTCATTACACTGTTGTGCCGAACGATATGTTTATGTGCGTGTGGGGCATGGGGGCTAGCTTGGCCCGCCCCGTTCCCACATGGCCGGCGCCTGCAGCAACCACTGGCAACTTATAGCACGCGTAGAATTAAATGTCAACCATTTTAGCGGGTTTTAGAGTAACCGAAACAGCGGGAAGATTCCCCATCGCGGCAACGCGCGCGAGTGCCCGCCGCCGCCTGGAAAACGCACGCTCGCCGAAAACCTACCTCTGTCTGCAATACTTTTCAGGGAATTAGAAGGCGGGTGCGGATGCCCATGTCCGCAGTTCTTGCACCTGCCAATCTGACCAATAGGGAACAGCTCACCGTTTCTCGGCTATCGCAAAATAGGCGTAGTCAAGCGGCTCCGTCGGATGTCCCAATTGGGCCAATGAAGGCGTCATCTGGCTGCGGTGCTCAGTAGCATGATTAAATACGTGACGCAACACCTCATCCAATTTCAGCACAGATTGGGGTCCTTCAAAGTTCCGGGATTGCAGAGTTTCGTCAAGCATGCCTATTGTCAGGGAGTCAACAAACTCCTGCCATTCCGCCCACAGTTGAAACCACCCCTCTCGCAAATCGGCGAAGGTTTCGAAGTCATTGTCCCCTGCCAACCGTGACGGGCTTTCACCCCCAATTCGTTGCAGCCATCTCTTCTCTGCGCCGTAGCCGTGGGACGCCAGCCCATGAAGTGACCCCCAGAAAAAGGGGCGTTCGGCAAAATATTCTTCCTGCGGGAGCGCTTCCAAGCTGGGAAAGACCCGCTGCCAAGCCCACTTGTTGTATTCAAACAGCCTGTCTACAGAGTGTACTGACATCGGCTCTATCCTTTCACCGCATGGTAACGATACGCGCCCACTTTCAGCTTCCTTGCACTGTTGCGCCTATCGATATCTTCATAGGAAATTGGTAACTACTCAGCCGCAACTGATTCGAAACCCTGATCGAGGCGAGCGAAAGCGATTTTCACTAACCACTGATCACTGATCACTGACCACTGCAGTTCTGGGCGGTCGGGCCTTCGGCCCTCCCTTGTGCAGGGGCTGCGCCCCCGCAACGCCCCCCTACAAAAACATGCCTC
>MPML01000104.1 GCA_002238445.1 Caldilineaceae bacterium bin5 | reverse complement strand
TGTGCACGCTTATACACAAAATTGACCGCACATACCCTCTGCATTTATATCAACCGCCTCTTGGGCGTACCTGACTATCTGCAAATCAAGCAATTGGCCTTTCCCAACTAGCATAAGGCCCTACTAATGAATGGGAACACTCTGAGCGGACCTGAAAAAGGCGCCAATGGGAGCCGACCGGGCGGCCCAACTGCCTCGCAGCCAGAGGACGAAAGGGCGATCGAATCGGCGTTGGTGGCGAAGGCGCAGAAAGATTCGAATGCGTTCGGCGAACTGTATGAGCGTTATATCGATCGCATTTATTCCTATGTCTACAGCCGCGTGCAGAATGTTCAGGACGCGGAAGACCTGACCGCACGCATTTTTTACCGGGCGCTGGATCGCCTGGACAGGTACGAGGACAGGGGATTGCCGTTTGGGGCATGGCTGTTCCGGATCGCCCACAATCTTGTTGCCAACTGGCACCGGGATCAGAGTCGCCGCAGTTTCGTCCCGGTCGACGGGCTCGTATTTCCGGCAGAACGGCGGGACGAGCCGGAGGCGACGGCAGAGCGGCGAGAAGGTGAGGAGGCGTTGTGGGCGGCGATCGAAAGGCTGCCGGAGGAACGGCGCTTGTTACTCTTTCACAAGTTCGGAGATCAGTTGACAAACATCGAGATTGGCGAATTGATGCAGAAGAGCGAGGGTGCAATCAAATCGCTCTACTTTCGCACATTAACGGCGCTACGTAAGGATCTAAGCGAACAGTCCGGCAGCGAAGAGGCGCAGGCCGCTGCCGGACGGAAGGCAAAATAAATCGATATGGACACGGTCAAGGGTCAGTTTCTGGGTTGGTGGCAGCAGTTCGGGGTGGTGGTTGTGAGCTGCACCGGCTTTTTCAGATACACGACGAATGCGGTTGCAAGAGTCTTTGGCATTGCCAAACTACAGGCGCCCGATACCAGTACGGAAACTGAGGATGCGGCCGCGGAGTTGACGCGGGAAGAGGAGGAGCAGCTCAAGCTAATGGTAACTTCCCTGGGCAGACTCTTCCCTTTTGTACGGCCATCACCGGCATTCCGGGCGCGGTTGAAGGAGGCTCTGCTGGCCGAGCACCGGCAACGGATGGCCTACCGGACGGCAGTTCCGGCCCCGCAGGAGAACGGGATCTCGTGGCGGTGGTCTCTCGCCGCGACCGTGCCTCTTTTGATTGGGGTGCTGGCAACGATTCTGTGGCGGCGCAGTCATCGCTCTGATGAGCAGTTGGTATCCACGATCGTGGGGCGGTAGCTCCAGACTCCACCACAGGCTGCGGTGCGGCCATCAATGCTGCCGCGCCAAATGTCTGCGGTGCTTCGTTTCCATCTGACCTCTCGGTGGTTCCCTGGAAGACAGTAGTATCACAAACTTACGCGCCAGTTCCGTAAACAGAAGGTACGTACAAGGTGTACCTGTGCCGGTCTGTGCTCCGATTTCGGGCACACTACAGTTTGGCAATTTAGCAGGGCAATTTGACGTTTGCTATTGACAGACATGGTTCTGAGGAGTATATTAGTTTCAGGAACAACGGTTTGTTTGCGGCCCAGCAAGACCCTGGCATTGGACAGGCAGTTGCAGAATGAGGCCAACCAATCATGGGATATTGCGCCCGTTATCACAGGAGATTGACGGGTAAATCACTGCAAACATCCACAAAAATCGAATCATGGGCAATCAAAGACGATTTGCCGCTCAGGCGTCTGACCCTCCCCAAACAGCACGAATTCGCGGGAGGAAATGGAACGGCCTCACACCGTCCCCTTTCCCTCCGACAAGGGCAGGCGCGAAGTTTTCTCCTCACTTTTCCTTCCCAATTTTACATTCTGCAGCGCTACCTGTTGGACCGCTATCGCGTAGTGGCCGTCCCTCTCCAGTAATTCCAGTTTCTGACGATCCGCATGTTGTATTCGGCGCGGCGCGGCCGATCTTTCCCGCATTGGGCGGCAGAAGAGGTTCGCGTGCGTACGGAATCCTGAGACACGATGGTCAAGATGATCCCTTGTCTGCCAACTGTGTAGAGCAGAGCAGTCGTGCCGAGCCGCGTATGGCAACGCCGGCGAGCGCGGTATGCCCATTTCCCAGCTTTCATTCGACCTGGAGCAGGCATCCGGCAGGGACTGTACTTAGAATCAGCCAAATCTCCTTCCGCATCGCAACCGCATTTTTTGTGCGACCTTGCGGTCGGATCCGAAATAGAAGTGATAGACAGAACGTCCACACAGAGGAGGTAGAGAAAAATGTTGCACCAAGAACAGGTCAATGGAGCCCTGTTCGGCAACGGACGGTCAGCCGCCAAGGCGTTGGGTGTCAGGCTGGCAATATTCTTGCTGACCATGTGTTCCGGTTCTTTCGCGCTCCTTCGCGCTGTATACGCTCAGGAAAACGTCCGGGTGATCGCTGCTGTGCGCGTGAGGAACAGGCAGCCCGGGATTCTTGAACTTTCATGGGATCCTCCGTCAGAGACGCCGCTCGATTACCGTGTCAGTTGGGCGCCCGCAGGGGAAGATTTTCCGTCGGAGAATGATGGTCAAGGGAATGCATATCCGACAAGCCCTTCCTATACGATCGCCGGTCTAACAGAGGGAGCATGTTACAAAGTGAGGCTGCGCGCTCGGTACGGCGATGGCGCGGGCGATTGGACGCAACCGGTCGAATCTGTTGTTCAAGTTTCCCAGCCGACAAACACGCCGACGCTTGTGCCTACGGAAGAGCCCACAGGCACGCCGACGCTCCTTCCTACGGAAGCGCCCACACGCACGCCGACGCTCCTTCCTGCGGAAGAGCCCACAGGCACGCCGACGCTCCTTCCTGCGGAAGAGCCCACAGGCACGCCGACGCTCCTTCCTGCGGAAGAGCCCACAGGCACGCCGACGCTCCTTCCTGCGGAAGAGCCCACAGGCACGCCGACTGATACGTCGACACCTGTGCGTACGGAAGATACCACCGGCACGCCGACTGATACGTCGACACCTGTGCGTACGGAAGATACCACCGGCACGCCGACGCTTATGCCTACGGAAGAGCCCACAGGCTCGCCGACGCTTATGCCTACGGAAGAGCCCACAGGCTCGCCGACGCTCATGCCTGCGGAAGCGCCGACTGATACGTCGACACCTGTACGTACGGAAGATGCCACCGGCACACCGACGCTCGTGTCTGCGGAAGAGCCAACTAACACACCGACGCTCGTGCCTACTGAGGCATCGACCTACACGTCGACGATTGTGCCTACAGAAGAGCCCACAGGCACGCCGATGCTCCTTCCTGCGGAAGCGCCGACTGATACGTCGACACCTGTGCGTACGGAAGATGCCACCGGCACGCCGACGCTCATGCCTGCGGTTGTGCAGACCGACACGCCGGCGCTCACGCCCGCGGCCACGCCTACCCGTAATCCCACACCTGCTATTAGCGAAAGTGAAGTTCAGAGCGGTTCGGGAGGTATCTGTGACCGCACTCAGCAGGTACGTAACCATATGATTGGCCTCCTGAACAGCCAGAACCTTGGCAGCCTAAACATCCGGCATTGCAGCGAGGTGACCGACGAATACTTGACAAGAATCTTCGGAATAGACCTTACCAGAGGCGGCATTGGCAGGCGCCTCACTTCCTTGCGGGTCGGCGACTTCGGTGGTCTCACGGGTTTGATCGAGCTGAACTTGCAAGAGAATAACCTCAGGGAGCTCCCTGCGGATGTCTTCGACGGTCTCTCAAATCTGCATATACTTTGGATGGAGGATAGCGGTCTTTCTTCCTTGCCCGGCGGTGTCTTCGACGACCTCACCGGCTTACAGACACTGGCGTTGCAGGAAAATGACCTTAGTTCCCTTCCCGACGGCGTGTTTGACAGATTGTCGAGTCTAAGTAAGTTGTCCTTTGCCAAGAATAACCTGTCTTCGCTGCCTGTCGGTATCTTCACTGGGCTTGTCAATCTGACGCATCTTATCGCGTCGGACAACGATTTAACTTCGCTGCCTGACGGCATATTCAGCGGTCTGTCCCATCTGGAAGTTGTGAGCTTCGCGGGCAATCGGACGGATCCTTTCATCTTAAGAATGGGGCTGGAGCGGTCAAACGAGGGGGTCGTCGCGACGGTCGCTGAGGGCGCGCCGTTCGACCTGTCGATCACATTGTCGGCGCAGAACGGGGCACCTGCCCGGACCACAGTTACAATTGGAGCCGGCCAGAGCCGCAGCGCGGCGGCCGCAATCGCGCCCGTCGACATTTCCACCGAAGTCAGGGTAATTATCGAAGAGGCAGTTTTTCAGGGCGCTCGCTATGTTGGGGGCCTCGCCATCGGCAATGGCACGACGATAGTGCTTGAGGCGCAACCATCTCCTACACCTACATTCACGCCTACAGCGACGCCTATGCCTACAGCAACCCCGTCGCCTACGAGCACGACGTTGCCTTTGCCGACAGCGACGCCGACGGCTACGGCTACGGTCGATATCTCCGAGAAGGCGGCACTGATTGCCCTCTACTTCAGCGCCGACGGCGCCAATTGGACCAACAGCAGGAACTGGATGAGCGACACGCCGATCGGCACCTGGTACGGAGTCACCACCGATGACAGTGGTCGTGTGGTCGATTTGGACTTAAGGGAGAACGGGTTGCGGGGAACCATTCCGCCACAACTGGGGCGCCTGACCAAATTGGTCGAACTAGACCTGGCATGGAACAGTCTCAGTGGAACAGTTCCATCGGAATTGGGACTGCTCCTGGATCTTGAATGCCTGTTTCTGCATGGCAATGGGCTAAGCGGCCCGATCCCGCCAGAGTTGGGTAGTCTGACCAGTGTAAGAACGATGTCGCTGAACGGTAACAGGTTGAGCGGCCCAATCCCGCCGGAATTGGGCAACCTGGCCAAACTCAGATCTCTGGCGCTACATAATAATGGACTGAGCGGCCCGATCCCGCAGCAGTTGAGTCGCCTGTCCAGCTTGGAGGAACTATATCTCTTCGGCAACCAGTTGAGCGGAGAAATTCCGTCACAACTGGAAGATCTGGACAGACTGAGATCCCTGTCTCTATCCTATAACAGACTGAGCGGTGTGATTCCTTCTCAACTAGGAGACATGGACAGACTGGAGTCTCTGTTTCTAGCCGACAACGAGTTGAGCGGTGGGATTCCGCCTGAACTCGGAAGCCTGGGCAGGCTTAGGAACCTGAACCTAGCTGAGAATGCTTTGAGCGGTCCAATTCCGCCGCAGTTGGGCGATCTGGCCAACCTGGAGTCTCTAAGACTTGCCGAGAACGAGTTGAGCGGCACAATCCCCGCGCAACTGGGCAACCTATCCAAACTGGAAAACTTGAACGTTTTCGACAACGCGCTGAGTGGGACGATCCCTCCACAGTTGGGAAACCTGGCCAACCTGGAGTCTTTGTGGCTCTATGGTAACCAGTTGAGCGGGGCGATCCCTCCGCAACTGGGCCGTCTGACCAATCTGTACGAGTTGTACGTCTCACACAATCAGTTGAGCGGTTGCATACCGGGGGCATTGCGAAACGTGCCCGAGCATGACTTGGGCAACCTCCGTCTGGAATTCTGCCAGTAGTTGGATGCCGGCCCTCGGAGATGGCCGCCCAGTTGGAATCCTTCTTGCGGGAGGGGGCATTTGAGAAGCAGATGAGTGATCGGACTGGGAGGCGTTCATTCCGAGGACAAACTGAAGGGGCCGCTGAACACAGCGGCCCCTTCTTATATACTGGTCTTGGAGTATTTCTACAGTTAGGGGAGAACCAACCTAGAATACGGATACTGCCCCTGGATCAGGCTATCGTGCACGTGAAGTTCAGAAGAAGAGAAGAAGCGCTGTTAGTCAACGCGGCTTTCGCTTCTGGCCGCTGGTGACGCTGCTCACACGGTTCAGTTTTCCGGTGCGTTTACCGGCTGATGGTGCGGAAGTCTTCCCGGCAGACGGCTTCGGTGTTGCGGCTGGCTCGTCCAGCAGGTTCCCCTGCACGGACTGGTCCAACGAGTCAGCCGCGGCCCGCTTGTCCTTGGGCTGGGCATCCTTTCCGGGGCTCTTCGTCGGCGTTGCCTGGCGGGGCGTTGTTGCGCGCCTCGAAGCAGGCGCGGACTCTTTTGACTTACTGGAAATTGAGCGCTGGTCTGATGCGCTGTTGGTGTCGACCCGGGGAGTGGCTTCCTGCGCGCCATTCCGGCGGGTTTTGCGGCGTTGTTTTGCGCTGCGTTTGGCGATTTCGCCGTTCGCCGGTTCTGCAGCGGCCGGCTTCGGAGCAGTCCCTTCACTGGTTGCGGGTTTGCGTTTTCTGGTCGTTTCGCTGTCGAGCTTGCGCGACTTGCGCTGGGCGCGCGATTTGGCGGGCGTTGCAGAGGCGGACCCGGCTGTTCGCTTCCCTTTTGCAGGGGCTTTCTTGCCATTCTTCTGGACCTCTTTTGCCGGAGGCGCGGCCTCGGTGTTCCCCAAGCCATTTGACTGTGGACCGAGCGGAGGCGGTTGGCCGTCCATGGCCGCCACGACTGGTGAGACTGCCTGTACGGCTACTGCCGCGTCACTGCTGGCCAAGTCCACCTTGCGCGCGCCGATCGTGCTGCGTCCGCTGGACGGGATTTCGTCCAATCCAAGCGGTTTTGCCACGCCCCTTTGCGTCACGAAGGCAGCGAAGGTATGCTCAGGCGTCATCATGGCAGCGCCCACCAGATCGCCGGTGCGCTCGCTGAGCTTGTGGGCGATGATGCCGCCGCCACCGCGGCCCTGCAGGCTGAATTCGTTCATGCTCGTGCGTTTAGCATAGCCGGTGGAAGTAACGGAAAGCAGTTCACCGTCGGGCGCGACTGGCAGCGCGGCAACCACCTCATCGCCTTGTTTCAGGTTGATGCCTGCGACGCCGCGTGCTGCCGGACCCATCACTCGCACTGTCTCCTCTGGGAAACGTATTGAGCGGCCCTGGCGGGTGATGAGCAGGACCTCGCTGTTGCCGGGCGTCACGAACGCGCAACGCAAACGGTCTTTGCCATTCACGCTGATCACATCCTGAGCGACCACGGCCGCCTCCGTAAGATCGGAGAGTGTGATGCGCTTGACAGTTCCCTGGAGAGTGACCAGGAAGAGGAAGCCCTCAGTTGCGGCGTTCGGCAGCGCCACCATGGAGGAGATCGTGTCCCGGCGGCTGAAATCGGTCAGGTCGGCCAGATGCCTGCGCCCCTCTTGGGGAAGTTCGTGGACCCCGAGGCGGAGGCAGCGCCCGGCGGCGGCGAAGAAGAATAGCCGATCGCGCGTGTTGGCGGTGAGCAGGGTCGCGGCGGCGTTTTGGGCAGCCTGGCGCAGGCTGGCGCGGCTGATACCGGCGAAATCCAGGCGCCGCAAGGAGCCATTGGCGCCAAGCGCAACCCAGACGCGCCGGTCCGGCAGCAGATCGGTAGCCGTAAGGGTGCCTTGGGGGCGTTCGACGATCTGCGTGCGACGGCGATCGGCGTGTTGTTGGCGCTGATCCAGGAGTTCATCGCGGATGACGCCGAGTATCTTGCCGGCGTCGGACAGCAGTTCTTCCAGGTAAGTGATTAACTGTTGAAGTTCTTTATGTTCATCCTGGAGCTGTCTGCGCTCGAGCGCGGTCAGTCGACGCAGGGGCATATCCAGGATCGCCTGTGCCTGCACCTGGGTGAAGCCGAATTCGCGCATCAGGTTGGTGCGCGCCGTGTCGACGCGCTGGCTGCGGCGAATCGTCCGGATGACTTCGTCGAGGATGTCGAGCGCCTTTAGGAGACCCTCGACGATATGTGATCTGGCCCTTGCCTTGGCAAGGTCGAATTGCGAGCGGCGACGAATGATTTCCTGGCGGTGTTCGATAAAGAGACGCAGGATGCGCTTGAGGGTGAGGGTGACGGGCTCGCCATTGACGAGGGCCAGCAGCGACATGCCGAATGTCTGCTGCATTGGTGTGAGCCGGAGCAGGCGCGCGAGTACGGTCTTGGGCTCCACGTTGCGTGTCAGCTCGATGACGATGCGCATGCCGGTGCGATCGCTCTCGTCCCGCAGGTCGGTGATACCATCGATCTTGCCATCGCGTACGAGGAGGGCGATGCGCTCGAGAAGATTTGTCTTGTTCGTCTGATAGGGAAGGTCGGTCACGACGATACGACTGCGATTGCGGCTCATTTCTTCGAAATGGGCCTTGGCCTGCATGATCAGCCGCGCCCTGCCGGTGGCATATCCCTGGGAGATGGCATCGATTTCCTCTTCGCCTTTGGTGCCTTGGCGATAGCGGAAGAGGATGCCGCCGGTGGGGAAGTCCGGCCCTTTAATGAATTGCAGAAGGTCGTTAACGCCGACGTCGTCTATTTTGTCCCATTGATCGATGAGATAGACGGTGGCGTCGACGACTTCGGCAAGATTGTGAGGTGGGATATTGGTTGCCATGCCCACGGCGATGCCGTTGGCGCCATTGATCAAAAGGTTGGGCAGCGCGGCCGGCAGGATGGCCGGTTCCTTGAGCGTAGTATCAAAGTTATCGTTCCAGCCGATCGTATCTTTTTCGATGTCGGCCAGCATCAGGTCGCTGATGGTTGCCAGACGCGCTTCGGTATAGCGCATAGCGGCAGCGTTGTCGCCGTCGATGGAGCCGAAGTTGCCCTGGCCGTCGACTAGCGGGTAGCGCAGGCTGAACTCCTGGGCCATGCGCACCATGGCGTCATAGACGGAGGTATCGTTGTGGGGATGATATTTGCCCAGAACTTCGCCGACGATACGGGCGCTTTTTTTGTAGGGCTTGTTGCTGGACAGGCCCATATCGTGCATGGCATAGAGGATACGACGATGCACTGGTTTGAGGCCGTCGCGCACATCGGGCAAAGCGCGGGCGACGATAACGCTCATGGCATAGTCAAGATATGCCGCGTTCATCTCGGTGGTTATATCAATCTCGCGGACAGTTCCTATCATTTTGTTCGTTTACTCGTAGATCTGGGCGCCCAGGTGTTTACTAAGCGCGGCGGCGATTCGGGCCAAGACGGACGCAAAGGCAGGTTTGTATCCTCGCTGAATCTCGGATAACCAGCTGACACTGATTCCTGTGCATTTGAGAAAGACTGCGCAGCGTCATACCGAGTTCGCTTTTGAGAGCGCTACCGTTTGGCAATATGCGCACGAAATTCGGAATATTGAAATGCCAGCCTGCTCTAGAGTTCGCAATGGCGATTGAGCAGTGCCTGGAACTCCATTCGGCTTTCGTTTCATTGTCTCCATAAAAAATGTTCTCACAGGGCGGAAATCCCGTCAAGAGAGGCGGCGGCAGTTGTCCTTCACAAAAGGACGGCCGGCTTCCGTCTGAAAATGGATATTGGTGTCAGAGGTGGACAAGACGACTTGAAGAAGTGTACTTCACGTTCCTATCAGTCCTTCCTGCACTTGAATCGCCGCTCCGGTCACACTCTCTCCAGTTTCAGCGCCTGCCGGAGTTCGATCACCTCGTCGCGCAGGGAGGCCGCGCGTTCGAACTCCAGCTTCTGGGCCGCTTCCTGCATCTCTTCTTCGAGCGCGGCGATCTTCTTGACCAGCTCATCCGGGGATAGGGCAGGCAGATAGACCGCACGGGCGTCGTCACCGCTCTCGACGCTGTAGTCGGCCTGGTCTTCGGCCATGACCTTCATGCGGTCGGTGAGGTCACGGATGCTCTTGACGATGCTGCGGGGTTCTATGCCGTGGTCCCGGTTGTGGGTCTCCTGAATTTGACGGCGGCGATTTGTCTCGCCGATTGCATTTTCCATCGCTTCAGTCATTTTATCGGCGTAGAGAATAGCGCGGCCCTCCACATGCCGGGCGGCGCGGCCCATGGTCTGAATCAGGGATGACTGGCTGCGCAGAAAGCCCTGTTTGTCGGCGTCGAGAATCGCGACCAGCGTAACTTCCGGCAAGTCCAGCCCCTCGCGCAGCAGGTTGATGCCGACAACCACGTCGTAGACGCCCAGGCGAAGGTCACGCAGGATCTCGACGCGTTCCAGGGTATCGATTTCGCTGTGGAGATACTGGACTTTCACGCCCAGGTCGGCCAGATATTCGGCCAGGTCTTCGGACATACGTTTCGTGAGCGTGGTGATCAAGGCGCGCTGACCGATGGCGACGCGAAGATGAACTTCCTGCAGCAGGTCTTCGATCTGTCCTTCGGTTGGCCGCACTTCGACGATCGGATCCAAGAGGCCGGTAGGGCGAATGATCTGCTCCACCACCTGTTCAGCGTGACTGAATTCATATTCGGCCGGTGTGGCGCTGACGTAGATCGACTGCTGCGCGACTTCGGCAAACTCATCGAAAGTCAGCGGGCGGTTGTCCAAAGCGCTGGGGAGCCGGAAACCATGCGAAACCAGCACCTCTTTGCGAGAGCGGTCGCCGGCGTACATGCCCCGGATCTGGGGGATGGTCATGTGGCTTTCGTCGATAAATACGAGCCAGTCGGCCGGAAAGTAGTCGAGCAGAGTCCAGGGACGGCTGCCGGGAGGGCGGCGCGCCAGGTGGCGGCTATAGTTTTCGACGCCATTGCAATAGCCGATCTCTTGCAGCATCTCTATGTCGTAACGGGTACGCTGGCCAATGCGCTGGGCCTCCAGCAGCATGCCCTGGCTCTCCAGGAAAGTGGTCTGCTGCTTGAGCTCTTCTTCGATGTCGACGATGGCTTCCCGAACCTGATCCTGATGGGTGATGAAATGCTTGGCCGGGAAGATTTCCACTTCGGGGTGGTCGTCCAGGACTTCGCCGGTGAGTGTATCGATTTCGCTGATTCGTTCGATTTCATCGCCCCAGAAGCTGACGCGCAAGGCGTTGTCGCTATAGGCGGGCTGCACCTCCAGGACATCGCCGCGGACACGGAATTTCGCTCGCAGCAGGGCAGTGTCGTTGCGCTCGTAGAAGATGTCGACCAGGTGGCGCAAGACCTGATTGCGGCGGACCATCTCGCCTACGGACAGTTTCAGGGCCACCTGTCCATAGTCCTGGGGGCTGCCGAGGCCGTAGATGCAGGAGACCGAAGCGACGATTAGGACATCCTGCCGACTGAAGAGGGCGCTGGTAGCAGCCAGACGGAGACGTTCGATCTCTTCGTTGACCTGGGCATCCTTTTCAATGTAGGTGTCGCTGCGGGGAATATAGGCCTCGGGCTGGTAATAGTCGTAGTAGGAGACGAAGTACTCGACCATATTATTGGGGAGAAACTCGCGGAACTCGCTGTAGAGTTGCGCGGCCAGTGTTTTATTGTGGGCGATAACCAGGGTCGGCTTCTGAGTCATTTCGACGACCTTGGCCATCGTGTAAGTTTTGCCGCTACCGGTGACGCCAAGCAGTACCTGGTGCTGCATCCCGGCATCAACGCCGGCGGCAAGTTTGGCGAGGGCCTGGGGCTGATCGCCCATTGGTTGAAAGTCGCTGACTACCTGAAATGGCGGCATTTCCGGCTCCATAGATCTGATGCAAATGTACTTCGTGAATCGGCTTCACCGTCTTCCACAAGGGCTAGAGACTTTCGGCGCGGCCCGGGTGCGTGTCATACGGGGAGTCATAACATCATACATAATTTGCGCTCTTGGCGCATGCCGAGGGGCTGCCTGACGGTGATTGAACAAGGTTCTGATTTCCGTAACGGAGAGTTCGAGTGTATCGAACTTTTGTTCGCGTCTCTTGATCGATTATACCTGCTTTGGCCGAATCTGTCCAGCATATGGGAACTGCAGGGTGCGTCCCAGATTTCTTGACAGCCGCTGTCTGAATCTAGAATAGTCAGTTCTTCATTTTTTGTGACCCCACCCGTACAAGGAACTCAGATAGGGGAATGGACAGGACTGTTGTAGCACAGTTTTCATGCCATCAACCCTCTTTTTTGGCGCCATGTTGACCCAG
>MPML01000103.1 GCA_002238445.1 Caldilineaceae bacterium bin5 | reverse complement strand
CCGGCCACGGCCACGCGGCGTTCCGCATAGTTGATCACCAGATCTTCCAGGACATAGTTTTCGGGCTGTCCCAGATACCCGATGCCGGCGCGCTGGCGCAAGACCGCCCTGATGCGCGCGGCCAGCTCCGTGGGCGAGAAAGGTTTCACCACATAGTCGGCGGCCCCCGTGTCGAAGGCCTTGGCGATGACGTTCTCCTGGCCGTAGGCGGACAGGAAAATGACGGGCAGAGCGGTTTTTTCCAGGATTTCCCTCATCAGATCGATCCCGTCGACGCCTGGCAGCATCATGTCCAACAGGACGAGATGGGGTTCCCTCTCCGCTATCAGACGATCGACGTCCTCCGGTTCTCCGGTCACGATCGGGTCATAGCCTGATTTGGAGAGGACGTCGCGGATGTATCTGAGGGCGTGGGGCTCGTCGTCCACGACGAGGATGCGCGTCCGCTCTTGTGTCCCATTGCCGGGTTCGGCGGCGAACGGCGCGGGTTCGGCAGCGCCTGCGGCTGGCTCTTTCTCGACGATTGGAACCGAAAAGATGAAGCGCGCGCCCTGGCCGGGTCCGTCGCTTTCGGCCCAGATGCGGCCCCCGTGCGCCTCGACAATGCCTTTGCAGATCGCAAGGCCCAGCCCCGACCCTGCAAGATCCCCCTGCCGGTCCTCACCGTCAACGCGGGAGAACTTTCTGAACAGGAACGGCAGCCGCTCGGCAGGTATGCCTCTGCCCTCGTCAATGATTGAGACGACCACCTGAAACTGTTTCAGCTCTGCGCGCACGGTGATGGTGGACAGCTCGTTGGAATACCTGGCCGCATTGGCGAGCAGGTTGCTGACGACCTGGACGATACGGCGTCTGTCGGTCATGACCTGGGGCAGATCCGCGGCAACGTCGAGGTGGATTCTGTTCCTGCGGCCTGAACTCATGAACATGATGCGGGCCTCGTCCACGAGCGTGGCGGGATCGGACGGCTCCGGGGCGACGGAAAGCGTGCCGGTCTCGATGTGAGCCACATCCAGCAGGTCGCGTATCAGGCTGCGCATGCGGTCGGCCTGATCTGAGATGATGCGGTGGAACTGGCGCATTTCGGCGGGGTCGAGCGAGGATGCTTCGTCCAGGAGGGTATTTGCAGAGCCTCTGATTGAGGTCAGCGGGGTCTGCAGCTCGTGGCTCACCATCCCCATGAATTCGGCTCGCAGCCGCTCCATCTCCTCAAGCGGCGTCATATCCTGCATCGTCACGACAACCGATTCGACCACGCCCTCCTCTGAGTAGATCGGCGTGGCGTTAATCAGTGTCTTGATGCTGCGGCCGTCGGGGACCTTCATCACGATCTCTTCAAGGCGCACGGTCTCGCCGGTGCTGAGTAACTCGGCCAGGGGGAACTCGTCAAGGGCGATCTCGCGTCCGTCGGCGCGGCGGCAGGTAATCGTCTTGAGGAGATCCTCCAGAGAGCTGCCGGGCATGTGCAGGCTGCTGACGATTCTTCTGGCCTCTTGATTGAGAGAAACCGGTACCCCTGCTTCTGCATCAAAAACCACCACACCGACAGGCGAGGTGTTGATCACGGTTTCCAGGTCGTTCCTGGCCCGCTGCTCATCGCGGTAGCGGCGGGCGTTGGTGATGACGAGCGCGGCCTGGGACGCAAACATGACCAGGGTCTCCTCATCTTCGGCAGTAAACTCTTTTGTCCCCGCGAGAAAGATGTTGCCAACGCGTTCCCCGCGGTAGTGGATAGGCGCCGCCAGGAAGGAGACCGGGATCCTGAAGCCTCTGGGCAAGGGGGGTTCGGGCAGGTTGAAGGCTCTGATGTGGCCGATCAAATCAGGAAGGCGAATCGGTTCCGGGATATTGCCGAGGTGTTCGAAGAGTTTCAACGCATCAGGCATATCCCACAGACCTTGGGCGTCTTCAGAATCTATGCCGGAGGAGAGAAAGTCGTCGGCCTGCCCCGATTCGTCGAGGAGGGTGAGCACGCCAAAGCCGGCGCTGGTCAGAGAGCAGGCGGAGTCGAGGACGCTTTGCAGAACGGCGTCGAATTCGAGGCTCTCGTTGATGCGCAGGCTGGCCCTGCTCAACCGGGAAAGGCGGTCCCGCAATGCTTCATTTTCCTGTATGAGTTCGTCGGCGGGCTTCATCTATGTCTCCCTGTCTGGTAAGAAGACGCGCTGCAGAAGTCAGACGCCGGCTCAGGGGCCGGTTACGGGCCCTGAACTGAGCCGCATATGGCGCAGACGGTCCTTATTCTACCATTTACGGCAAAATGACACAATACTGATACAAGAAAAAGGATCATTTATATACAAATGACGTTTCGATACTGTATAGTATTGAATTCGCGCTCGGTGAAGGGAGACGGACGCGTTTGCTGCTCATATTTTCGGCAGCTTCATCGTCAACGTTAGCGCTGTCAGGGCAGGGTGGCCTGGAACAGTGGAAGGGCTGTGTCATGGTCGAAAGGGCAGATGCGGCTTGCTAGAGATGTGATAGGGAAGGCTATAGGTGAACGCAGATTGACGTTTCCGCCCAGATTGAGGCTGCGCATGTACACCGACAGACAGAAGGCGGAAGCCTTACAGATTTTGCGTGAGATAAACGATAACCAGCGGGTGTCGGAGAGGACGGTTGTGCCTCCCAGCACCCTGAGTCAGTGGCGGATCCGGTACCAGGCCGATGAAGAGTTTGCGCGGGGAATCGACCTGTTTCGGGCTGAGGGCTAAGATTCTCCAGTCCCTCCTGCTGCCCGAAGGTCCGTTGAGGAAGTAGAGACCTCTGTGGTTACCAGATATCGTTCTCCGCACGAATCTGTCTCAGGGTGCGGGCCTAGTCGCGCCACCGATTGAGATTGGGAATCTAATGCGGAAAACACCCAAGGCCAGTAGAGGCGACAAGAAGGTCCATCGTTTGTCGGTAGTTGTTCGAACTGTACTGGCGCCGATAGCAGAGCGGATGCTGCTGACTTGGGAACACCTGGAGTCTGGTATGACCTATGACCCGGCTGTGCGTGCGGTAACGGCCTCCCCCTCCAGTCTGTATGAGATGACGCTGGAAGCGTGGACCGTCTTGGCTCGCTTGCTTGAACGTTTTTCTTCGATCCGTTTGGAATCTGAACCTGCGCCAAGATATCTGATTGTGTTGTAGGGTGTGGAGGACCTGTGGGTAGAGGTTGAGCGATAAGCGCGATATGGAGGACCAGCCTACCCTGGGCTATCCACTTATTTCGGAGGAACTGCGGGACAACGGGGAAGGTGATATCCACGGAAGTCTTAACCTATGAAGGCAGTAGCCTTGAATGTCCTTTTGGAAGCTCAGCAGTGGCCGTGGGCATCCCCGCGGACGATTAAATGCCCAGCTTCGGCCAGGAACCATGCGCTTACTCTTAACTGAAGCTGTGTGAGAGACAATGACACTACTGCCCTCACCCTAGACCTGAAAACTGCAATCGGTGCGTTGGTCCCGGCTGACTACTTGAATGTGTGAGTAGGGCGGTCCATGGCCGCGCATAGAAAGTTTTTTTCTGCAGGCCAACTTTGCTGGCATGCGACGGTGAACAGTGCGACCTATCGTATGGACAGATGACAAAACTGGTTAGCTGTTATGAAGATGCTGTGGAGGAAGCCGGCATTGTTATCAAGGACGGGGCGACACCGCGTGAGCATCTCTCGAGGCTTATATGGGAGATTCTTCACGGCAAATCCAGAAGACCCGGTCGAGCCAATAGTCACGAATCATCCTGGTGACGGTCTCCTCGAAATGACGGTCTGCCTGGCCCCGCAGGGGACCAGGCATAAGACACACTATCCACCACACGGAACCTAACCCAACAAGGAAACACCGCCCGTGAAGCGCATCAACCTTTACGCCCTGATTTTCGTCACAGTTGTTTTCCTCCTTTTCTGTTTCGCCTCCATCAGCGCCAATGCCCAGGAAGCCGACAACGACGAGAATCTCGTCACTCGCCTGGGCGAACTCATCGATGAGCTGTTTGCCCGTGTCGATAAGCTTGACGAACGCATAACCGGCATTGAAGACGCAGACCAGCAGGACGAATTGTGGGATAGGACAAATAGCCTTGATCTCCTCGTCGGAGACCTCGAACGGGAACTTTTCTCTTTCGGAGATATGTCAGATCGACTGGCCGATCTCGAAGCCGTCTGGGACGGGCCTGGACCTGTCTATGGCGAAAACGGGCACTGCACCCTCGCCACATCCGGCGCTGGCGGCCCCCTCCTCGCCCTGCAGCACCAAACCATTGTCCGCTACATGGCCCAGTTCGACGCCTTGCCCGCCGAATACAGCCTGTATTCTGTCCAGGGCGACCCCGAAAGCAGCGAAATTCTGATTTTCTACAAGACCCACGATGAAAGACCGCTCTACGTGATCGAACGCTGGCACGGTTGCGAATTCCGCGGCAGCAGCGACTGGATGGCAGCCGAGGGGTAGGGCATATGCCAAAGCGGGAGGCTAGGCCCGCCGCGGCCGCCACCGAGGAGAAGCATTTTGGCGGCGAAGCCGCCGCTCTACTCGTTTTCCGACTGTAGGCAGTTAAGAACAGGCTGGCCCAAATACCTACGCCAGGAGTGCACAGGGATATCAGAAAGCTGAAAGAACGAGACCGCTTTCGCAGACACACTTGGGAGGTTTTGCGAACGGACCGTCAAGAATCGGGCCGCTATACCGAGGTTGAATACTGCAGCAAGTGCAACGCCAGGCGGGAAGTGCTTTATCCGCCCGGCATAATCACCTGTTCGGATCCAATACCCGTACCCGAGTACTGTCTCGTGCATACGGGGAGAGTGATTGTCTCACTATGAAACGCGCACTGATCCTGATCGCATAGCTCGCTCTCGCCGCGCCCGCCCTGTTATTCGCTCAGGGTGACGTTACGACTGAAGGTCTGAACGACAAGATGCACGCGCTGGCCACTGATCTGATTACTCTCGCCAAGGAGCTTCGGAGGCTGGAAGACCGGGTGACGGCTTTGGAGGCAGATCAGATCATACCCGCCGACGAGTTCCGTGTTGTGTCGGCGAACACAGGGATGCACGGTCCGGCCGGTTTCCATTTGCGTTCAGAAATGATCGACAGGAATCTGAACAGTTTCGGGGAACTGCCCGAGGGCATAAGCCTGCAGGACGCAGGAATCTTTCCTGAAAGCGGGCTGTTGGAGATGCGCTTCGTTATGCCGTACTCGACATATGACATTGAGATCGTCGAGAAATGGCAAAACTGCGAATTCAGGGGCGTGGAGTTTAAGAACATGGCGGCACCATAAGTGAGAAAGCTCAAATTACCCCGAAAGGTGCGAAGGTTCGATCATGGTATTGGGGTCGTGCAACCGGAATGAGGTTCGCCAGCACTGGGCGGTGTGCATCACCGCCGTTGTCTTGCTCCCAGTCATTCATAACATTCACCGCGAGCTTGCGAGGCATCTGGAGCGGCGCGCTCGACAGCGTGCTGGCAGAGATGGACGGAACCCCTTGAGGAGATTGAAACTGAAGGCAAACTGCTGGAGCTCACCCATCATGCCTACAACGTAGTCTTTCTGCGTGCAGTCGCTATATTCTTTCGTCCGCTGGTACTGCTTTCCTTCTTCTTTGTCAGAGATTTAATCAGCACCACACTTTTATCTTTGGTAGTTTTGCCCGTCAACGCACTGGTGAGCCTGTTAGATTCCGAGCCCCCGTAGCGCACTCTAATCCAGGGGCGCACCTCCTTCCTCTGGGGCCCGTGTATCCTATCTGCCCGGGCCTCTGTGGAACCTGGCCAGTCCCCTTGTGCGCGCAAGCGTCAACCCGGTCTTAGATAGAATCCCCTGGTCAAGTTCAAGAACCTTGGAACGGGGGGAGGCCAGGTAAAAGCAGGAGAGAGCACACGACATTCCGCATCTATGAAGAGACGGACGAAATCTGCCGTGATCCAGGTTGGTACAGATGCAGGAAACCTCCGTTAGTCGAGGAATATTTTGGCTGGCATGAGCGATTCACGGTCTGCCCGGGCGAAAAAGATGAGCCGGATGGGGCGCACAAGACGACGTGGATACTGGTCGAGAGGAGGTAGGCGGGTGGGACGAGACGCAAGGAGGAAGGGCAGGGATATATTCTCAAGCCATAAGGTTAATGGAATGGCAGGCGTGATGAATGAATCCTGGGACGTGTTCCACTATTATTTTCGGGAATTGTTTGGCACCCACAATCGCCGGCGCCGACACCCCAACCACAACCACGTCTCGTCCATCCTGCCGTCTCCAAGATTGCTGAGAACGGTGAGATTTGCCCGGTGTCGTCAGTTTTCAACTGACTAGAACGGATTTTCCCTCACAGGAGGCCAGTAGAGCGCCGTAAACGGGCAGGGGGTACCCTGCTTCGCAGCGGCATGGATCTTTCGGCGCTCACTCTCTGTAGAGCCGTATGGTGGTTCATGGGCGCTTCCGCGACCTCGCCATGCCATGCCCCGTGCCAACTGGCGGGGGGAACCGCGGCTAGAGGGGCAATCTTACCCCGCTGAATGTCTTGGTGGCTTCGTTTTGAACTACGCCGAGATACACAAGCAAAGAGTAGAGATTTCTCATATCAGCAGAAGAGAAATCCTTGATCCTGTGCCATTCCTTGTAGTCAGCAGCAAGAACATTCCTCGTTACTGATAGATCGGGGCCGAACTGCAGCAGTTGTACGATAAGTGTCGGTTGATCGAAGCGAAGCGCATCTAGCACTTCCCCTCGCCTAAGGTTGTGGGGCTCCATACTTTCCACTTTTTTGCACTGTGCATTCCCCCAAGGCGCCCGCGCTTGCGCACTCAGCAGCCTGGCCGGCGCTCAGACCTCTATGATCAGCGTCATCACCTGGTGCGGTAAATCGCGGTCCTGCTTCACCACATACCGGTAACAGCGGCCGCCGCGCCAGTCGAAAGTGCGAACCGCCTTCCCGCAGGGCTGCGTGCCGGCATTATCTGCGCGTCAGCTGGCGCTGCTGCCGTCACCGCATCCGATTGGCGGCTACCTGTTTGGATGTGCGAACGCTCTCGTCATCGATCCATTCGCTGACCAGTTCACGCAGCGGCGCGGGCAGCCGGTAAGAGAACTCATCGAAATCCGCCAGCCGCATGCCATCAAGGACATGGCAGATCTTGTCCTTCCTCTTCGTCCGGCACAGGCTGCAGTCGCAGGCGTCGCAGAATTTTCTCCACGGCTGCCCCCAGGCGTTGAAGAACGAGCCGTGGGGCAGGCCGCTCGCGTCGTGCAACACTGAAATCGGGACGAACTCGTTCCATCCGGCTGCCAGCAATTCGAGGATGCGCGTTTCCACGACGTCCAGCGGAGGCGTGGCATACAGGCCATCCTCGAACAGTTCGGGGTCCATCATCATGTTCTACTTTACTCCCCGTGCGTACAGTTCAAATTTCGTTGACATTTTGGGAAGGTCGTGAAGAACGTCTTCTTTGATCCACGGAGAACACGGAGAACGCCTTTTTTGATCCGCTGAGTCACACGGAGGGGCGCGGAGAACGTCAGAGGCGTCTTGGGTTTTCTTTGCGCGAGACGGCCGCATTTCGCTGATCAGGCAGACGTCATTGGGCCTGGTTGGCGTATCGCCAAGCGCTGTGAGCCGTGGAGCCGGCTATTGCATACGGATGCTGACACAGTCTCTGTATCCTCTCTTTGTGAAGAGGTGGTCGGCTAAATTTGTTTGGCGTCGGTATTATGGAACAAGAGGCGCAGTGACGGCATTTTGTCAGTATTCACACGGAATTTCCAAAAAGAAAAGCCACAGGAAGCCCGTAGAGCGTCTAGAATCGCCTTAGAATACCTCTGAGGTACCTTGCAACGCGCAGAGTCCGCCCTGCGCTGTTGGCGGCAGGGAAATTAATGTCCTCGCGGGCGGCCGACCGGGAAACGGCGCCTTGAGCGACTGTGTCCGCCCCGAAGTCCCGCGGCCCTTCGCGTGCACCGCTTGCAAGCGCGGCAATGGTCAGTTCCGGTTCCCTTAATCCTTGCGGATTACCGGTTCTTCCTGTTCACCTGGCGGAGGTGATTCGATTCCGCGTTCGCGGTATTCTTCGCCGTTCGGCAAGGCACCGTCCAACTCCATGCCTAAAGCAGACACCACCCTCTTAATTCCGGCAAAGCTTGCGGAAGCGTAGTCGCTCGCCTCATAGCGCTGAATCTGGTGCTCCCTCAACCCAAGGCGGTCAGGCAGGCCCCGTTGACTGATGCCCCTCGCAATGCGCGCGCTGATCAGGAGTCCGGGAAGTTCCGAAATAGTCGCCAACCGCCCAAAAGCAAAGTTGCCGGCCTTAAGACCCTCAAACTACCGGATATCCTCCTCAAGGTCGGAGACCTGGCTCTGCAGCGCCTCTTTCTGTACGGCGAGCAGGGGTGGATGGCGTTCGGATTGATCTGCAGCATCGGCGTCAAGTCTGCGCAGCGCCTCAGAAAAGCGGTCTGCCTGAACCTTGTTGAGTCCATATTACTTTTCATACTTGATCATGTAAGGCCTCCTGGATCTAAGGCGACGATGCCTTTCTGGTCACCTGTATCCTTATCGGTCTGATGGAGTTCCAGGTAGCCGCGGCTTTAGCCACCGGCACCCGCGGATACCGCAAGGAGTTCACCTCCATACTTCGCTTTCGGCGCAGCGCGGCCGTAGTCGAATGTCAGCGGGGCGGGGTCGAGTCTCTCGAGATCCATGCCCGCTAACTCACGGCACGCGTCGAGGTCACCAGGTTCCGACTTGGAGGAGACGAAAATGCCGTCTGCATAAGCCGTAAGACATCCGGCACTTTTCAGGTTCGCCAAAGCAACCCGAAGACCGGCGAGCAGTCGGCGACGCCTCCATGTCGTCCCAAACAGGTCACGGAATTCGAGCCGGGTTGTCCAGTGAATACCTGGGGGCAGGTTGCCGTCGGGCAATATTGCCGGAATCATGACACACCTATAACGTTGTGTTATAGGTTGTCATATGGAATAGCATGGTCATTGCGGGAAACTTCAACGACACCGGGGCAGCTCTCGCATCCTCACCCGGACTGACTCACGCGGAGAACAGCAAGGGCACGCCGGGTTCTCTTTGCGCGAGTGGGGGCCGCCTTGCGCGGATCAGCCGCATCCGCTATCTTGGAAGAGACTGGCTTTCTTCGCGTAGTCAATTCAGTAGCCCCAATAGTCCTCTTCATCCAAAAAAGAACGCCGCAGAAGGCCCGTAGAGCACCTGAAATCGCACGGGCGTAGCTGGGATACCTCGCAAATTGTCTTAAATTGGCCTTTCGAGTTCTTCTCTTTACGGTGGATACTGGCCTGAATGAATGAACGTTAAGGTTGATTATCGCTCATTTGAAGAGCATACCACCCAGCAATTCCACCACCAGGGGGCAATGCCGCAACAGGCCCGCCAACTTGCCAGCCGTACGTATGCTGCGGCTGGCAAGTTGGCGGGCGACGTGCCCCGAATGAGCTCGCGGTTCTTGCTCTATGAAGCGGGCCCCAAAAACTGGAGCACGAGCTATGGTGTATAATGAAGTAATACACCACACCTGTGGAGGGACAGCACGTCCCGGACCATAGTATGCCCCAACCAACCACAACCCTCCAGGCGGCCACTATGAGCAACAACGTTGCTCAAAAAATCCGATGAATCTCAAAAAATTCCTGGAAAACCAGGAAAAAACGATCGACACAAGCCTTCGCGCCAACACACCAGTTGATCCACGAATGCGATCCGTCCTCCCTAACAAAATAAAGGAAGATGGAAAAAGGTTGCTCGCGAAATTGCTTAGGAAACGAGATACTGCAACAGCCGAACAACGCGTCCCCGCAAACCGAGTTCACGCCATGAGAGTTCCTGGCTACCTGTGCGCGTCTGATTTTCACGAGCACCAGTTGGTCAAACTGACCATTGCGGGAGTTCACTATCCGGGCGCACTCATAACGGGTGGTTGGCGCGAAATAAGTTTCACGGAAATCCCAGAACGCGTAGTTTGCAATCCCATTAGCAAAAAGTCTCTTAGGGAGGTTTACGGCGACCATTGGATGGGTAAGCAGGTGTTTGTACTGAGAACTAGAACAGAAATTGCAGGACAACCGACATACGGGCTGCGAATGGTTCCGGCGGACGAACCTCCTCCGCCCAATTCGTGATTTCGCCGCCTCTTAACCATTACTTCGACGGGGAGATTGCATCGGGGTGTCCGTGCTCCAGTCCCTTCGTCCGGGGGTTACGGGGGCGGGTCAGAGTGCCGCAAGATAACTCGCCCCTTTGCCTATCGAATTCGGGGGCAGGTCAACGGTCATGTCAGACCCTTAGTTTCGGGTACGATGGTTGGTCCCCTTTCTGCGAATGGCAGGCATGTAACGTCTGTCCATTGGCCGTCATCAGCCCACTACGTGCTGTTGTATGCAAGCGGGGCTACGGCCAAAGCAATGCGACACCTAGAGCAGCGCGTTGTTTTGGTCGTAGCCCCGGTATGCCTCCCCTATCCCTGGCCCGTTGTTGTAAATTGTTTGGGAGCCAACGTATCCTGGTCGCAGGATACTATAGGGCGGGTATTCTGCGCAACGGCTTACAGCGCGCCGTAAGCCGTGCGTCGGCGGTGGCTATCTTCCAATCAACCCTTTCTGTTTGTGATTGCATCAAAGATTGAATAAACGAAGCCCCCTACCAGAAGCAAAACTGCCAAGGGGATCAGTCCAAAAAAACAGACTGGTTCTAACGGTTCAACAATGAAAGCGACAAACGCCCCAGGAGGAGCAAATATCCCAAAAAACAGGATAAATAATACTGCGGCGCCTATTAACGTCAAAGCGATATTTCTTAGCAATCGTTTCCGTCGATTTTGTTTCAACAATCATCCTCCGAATGGAAACAACGAAGAAGCGGTTAAGGATTTCCTTTACTGCTTCAACCTCCTAACTAATCTTGCGGGTCCCAGTTCTGACGTAGGCAGGTGCATCCTACCGTAGGCCCCCAGGTTGGCTGATAGTCTTTGCATTCGTATGTTCTATTGAACATGTAAGGGGCCCACTGATTCGCCTTAATGGCTCTTGTACTTGATGGGCTCGCCACCAGAAATTTCCCTGCTGATAGGTCATCCAATCAGCGTCGCTAAATCTGGGGTCGGTGTCTCCGTTGGAAACCGTTCCGGGCCCTAACCAGTAACAGTGCCAGTCGCGCGATGCGCCTGGAAGGTCTCCCACTACAACGATGGTTTTGCTGCTATTGTTGATGACGATGCCGGGCAGACTGCATTGCGCTCCACGTCGGTTTCCTGATTCATCTGCTTGAATTATACAACCTGGAAATATAATTTGCATGTGATTCAACACTTTTCTTATGGCAGTATTGTGGCAATATCATGACTATTGCCCTGAAAACGATAGAATGAAGAGTGTTTGGTCCCTACGCGTCGCCAACCAGGGCCCGCATCCGGTCGCTGCGCCGGCAGGGGCAAGGCGCGTCTGTTACGCCCCTTGCGTTGCCCGACAAACCGGGAAACGGAACCCTGGAGGGCCGCGGCGTTTGCCGGAGCGGATTGGGGCAGAGTTACATGAATCTGGGCGCCGCCGAAGATGTGTCCGACCTGGTTGACGAGTGCCACGAGCACCGGGGCTGCATTACAAAACGGCGCACCAGAGCGCTCCGAATTCCACTTGGCGCAGCCGGTCGCAGAGTGTGTATCGCTTCAAAACAGCAGAGGGCGTCACAGTGTCCGAAGCGAGGGCGCCTTGGGGCGCAGGACGCGGCCGCCAGCACATCGCCGAGAGCACCGCAGCCTGAAAAAAGCACCTAAAGAATAAATTGAAGCTACTAAGCCGCAACTAAATTGCGATCCTGAATGAGGCGAGCGAAGGTGGTTGCTCTCTCCTCACTCCTTTATACTCTCTTTTTGCATTTGGGCGGTCGAGCCTTCGGGCCTCCCTTGTGCAGGGGCTGCGCCCCCGCAACGCCCCCCTACAAAACCATCCCTCACTGACCGTGTGTGCTCATTCCAGCTGTGCGGCTCCAGTAACGTGGCTGCCGCCAACCGAATACGCAATCAGATTGCCTGAATGGCGGCAGCGATTAGGTGCTGGTCAAGACAGGCACTGTATATGGTTTAGTAGTTACAAGAAATTAGAGTTTTTGCCGACACATGAACCGTTATCGGGAGAATAGCCATGATCCGAACAATGCCTTCAGCGGGAATGACCGATTCTTAGAAGGGGATTCACAGTTGCACACACAGTAGGACGACTCGATTCTTTGTTCTCCGGACATTCTTCCAACAGCACTTCTGCTGGCTTCCTGTGCATCGGCATCGTCTTCACCCCGGAGATGGCATCACCGGCAGCGACAACGCACATCTACAAGGAAGGCAAGCAAGTCCATGACCAGACCGTGCAACCTCTCTGACAATTTGAAATCTTGTCCCGTGCTGACATATTTGTGACACATTTCACCTCTATCATGGGCAGTGTATGAGGGACAGGCCCTCAGATAGCCATAGTGAAACGAGGTGAAAAAATGAGAGGCAAGGGAACGAAGTTTAGAGTGGCGCAGACGTTGGCGATACTGGTTCTGATTCTCACGATGTTGGTGGCCGCCGGCTGTTCACAGAGGGGACAGAGCGGCACCGACCAGAGTGCAGGCAGCGTTACGGAGAGCCGCGGCGAAG
>MPML01000102.1 GCA_002238445.1 Caldilineaceae bacterium bin5 | reverse complement strand
CGCCACCTCAGCCTCTCTCAGCTTGTTGATCACCTGCTCCGGCGTATGTCTCTTCCTGGCCATCTTTCCCCCTTTCTACGGCCCAATACTAACATATTACCTGGACCAGTTTTTGGGGGGCAGGTCAATAGTCCCGACCTCAATCGGATTGAGAATCTCTGGCGCTGGAAGCGAGAAGAGGTCACTCGCAACAGCACCATCCGTCCATGCGCCGCCTCTTTGATGCCTGCAAAGCCTTCATCAACCGTATCAATGCCCATACCTGCCAGGTCGTAACTCGTCTATGGCCTAGATTTGAACTCGACCCAGTGTACGAAAAACTCTTGGTATCATCGTGAACTTACATTAGTTCTTGATTTCTGGTAGATAGTGAGTAGCGGGGAGGTGGCCGATAACCACTTTTTTGTGTGCGCCGTCTTTCGGGTGATGGTCGAGACTGTCTATAGGTTGTTTTGTGAAGTGCCGGGGGAGGGTGCAGTCTACGATTGGGGTCGAAATCGTCTGGAGGGGAATTCGTGTCGGCGAAGGTTAAAGTTGGTTGCCGGCTTAGGGGGAGGAACAGGGCAGGCACAAGGCCTGCCCCTACCGGACCGTTTGGGGGGAATACTGTTGGCTAGACACGTTGCTGGGGAAGAGTGAGCACGGTCGCTAGCCAGGGCGGGGCGTTGCGGGGGCGCAGCCCCTGCACAAGGGAGGCCGCTTGCGGCCGACCGCACAACTGCAGTGGTCAGTGGTCAGTGACTGGGCAATCAGTCGGGGATGGATGTGAGGACTGGATTTGGCTTAGTCGTTGCCTGGGGTATGCGAAAGTTTATCCCGGTATTGGGCTGCATGCTCCGGGCGAAACGTGTTTGACACTGCTGGGGAGGCGTGCTATAGTCGCTCGGTAGTAGCCTCCACTGTTTTGTCCACCGGTTTCAACCAGCGCGATAGATTGAAATAGTACAGTTCTATACAGAAGACATAGCGGCTTTGCGCCAAGGAGGAATGCACTATGGCGAAATCTTCGGTTTCACGTCGTGAGTTTATGAAGGGGGCGGCTGTTGCTGGCGGCGGGGTGCTGCTGGCCGGCTGTGCGTCTGAACCGGCTGCGCAGGAGGCGGTGGCTGAGTCGGCGCCGATGGTGGCGATGACGGCGGAGGAGATCCTGACGCCGCTGGGGCTGATGCCAGGCTCGCCAGACCATGCGAAGGGCTGGACGACGGAGCTGCCGGACGTGCCGGAAGGGATGCCGCTGAATCCGCCGGTGACGATCACTTCGTTTACACGGACGGACGCGGATACGCGCTTCCAGGGCGACGATGACATATACGACAATATCAGCCTGCGCTATATCAAGGCGCTGTTCGGCATCGAGTACGATATCCCGTGGACGTATGTGCAGGGCGATGAGCGCGACCAGAAGATGAACCTGGCGATGGCGGCCGGCGATATCCCGGACTTGATGCCGGGGATCGGGCTGGCGATGTTCCAGGACATGGTGGCGGGCGACCTGGTGGCAGACATTACGGATGTCTACGAGGCGACTGCGCACCCGAAGTGGGTCAAAGAGTCGCAGGAGTGGGGCGATCACCAGCTGTGGGCGTACGCGGAGGTGGACGGCCGCAAGATGGCGTTCCCGAGCATTGCCCAGGCGGGCCAGGATGAGCAGATCCTCTTCATCCGCACGGACTGGCTGGACAAGGTGGGCATGGATGCGCCGACGACGCTGGAGGAGATGGAGGCGGTGGCGGAGGCTTTCGTCACGAACGATTTGGGCGCGGGCCCGCCCGGCTCGACGGTCGGCGTGATGGCGTCGCGTGATCTGCAGAGCTGGTACGGCGGCCTGGGGCCGGTCTTCGGCGGGTTTGGCGTGCTGCCTTCGTGGTATACGAGCGTGAGCACGTTCACGAAGGACGGGCAGGGCGGTCTGAAGTTCGACGGCATCGATCCGGCGATGAAGGACGCTTTGACTCTAGTGCGCCGCTGGTACGAGAAGAAGATTCTGAGCCCCGACTTTTTCACGAAGGGCTACCAGGAGAACCGAACCGAGGTCGAGGGCAACCGCGTGGGCATGAACTACACGCATCCCTGGGGCGGTGTGGTGGCCGGGGCGATTGGCAGCATGGCGAACGACCCCGAGGCAACCTGGGACTGGTTCGACGTGCCGGCAGGGCCGGTGCGCAAGGGCAAGAACTATTTCAGCCCGCTGCGCACAGGCGTGTTCCCGTTCCGCAAGGGTTCCGAAAACATCGACAAGATCCTGATGCAGGCGAACTTCGAGGCGGAGATCGTGTTGAGCCCGCAGCGGCGCTATCACGGTTTTGAAGGGCACAACTATGATTGGGTCGAGGGTGAGGACAGGGTTGTGCCTCAGTCGGGCGGCACGCATGGGTACGGCATCATCAATACGCGCGGTGGCGCCAACATCAGCCCGACCTCGAACATGAACAATATTCAGTGGAAGCTGAACTATAAGGAGACGGTGCCGCGCGGCGAGTGGGACGCGATGATGGAGCTGCTGCTGGACGACCCGACGGGTCTGCAGACGATGCAGGACGAGGGCTGGCTGTTCCTGGCGGAGCATTCGCTTGAGGACACGATTCGCAACGAGTGGAACGCGGCGCCGACGGAGCTGCAGAAGGAGAAGTGGACGCAGCTGCAGACGCTGACGGATGAGACGTACTTCGCGATCATCACCGGCCAGGTCCCCATGGACGCGTTCGACGAGTATGTGACGACATGGCTGGCGCAGGGCGGCGAGGAAGTCCTGGCTGAGATCAATGAGTGGTGGGCGGCAAAATAGTGGTGAGTGGATAGTGATAGTGGATAGCGGGCATCTCCCCGCTATCCACTTTTTTTATTATGCAAGCATTATCTCCGGTTATTGATGATCTGAAGGAACAGGCCTCGAGGTTTGTTCGCTATCTGCCGCGGTTGTGGCCGCTGTACGTGATGGTGATCCCGGCGTTGATCCATTTGGTGCTGTTGAGCTATTACCCGATGTACGGGATCCGGATCGCGTTCCAGGATTACAAGCCGGCGCTGGGCTTTGACAAGTCGCCATGGGTGGGGTTGAAGCAGTTTCAGTTGATGCTGGAAAACCCCTCTTTCTGGCAGATTTTCCGCAACACAATCGTGATCGCGACTTCGAAGATCGTGACGCTGCAGTTCTGCGCGGTGATCCTGGCGCTGCTGCTGAACGAGGTGCGAAAGCTGTTCTACAAGCGGAGCGTGCAGAGCCTGGTGTATCTGCCTTACTTTTTGTCGTGGATTGTGCTGGGCGGGATCATGCTGGAGATGCTGGGCTCGTCCGGTGTGGTGAACCAGCTATTGCAGCTGTGGGGGGTGGAGCAGCCGGTCATCTTTTTGGGCAACAACCGGACTTTTGTGCCGGCTCTGGTCTTGAGCCATTTGTGGCAGCAGGTGGGGTGGGCGACGATTCTGTATTTGGCGGCACTGACCAGTATCGACCCGCAGCTGTTGGAGGCGGCGGCTATTGACGGGGCGGGGCGGTTTCAGCGGGTGCTCTATATCATACTGCCGGGCATTTTGCCGACGCTGCTGCTGGTACTGTGCCTGGACTTTGGGTTGCTCTTTAATGCGGCCGGTTTCGACCAGGTGCTGAACCTCTATAACCCGGCGGTCTATTCGACGGGCGATATTCTGGACACGTGGATCTACCGCGAGGGTCTGCTGGGCGCGCGTTTCAGTTTGGCGACGGCGGTGGGTTTGGTGCGCTCGGTGCTGGGGCTGATTTTGATTGTGATCAGCTTGCGGCTGATCGCCCGCTTCACCGACTATCAGCTTTACTAGGGAAAAGCAGTTTTTAGTAGTCAGTTTTTAGTTTTTAGTGGAAGGGCAGTTTTTGGTGGGTAGTCTTTAGTGAACTGCGAACGGCCGTGGTTGGTGGGTTGAGAAGGTGTGGGGGTGGAGACACTGTTGGCTAGACATGATGCTGGGGAAGAAGGCACACGGTCGGTGAGGCATGTTTTTGTAGGGGGGCGTTGCGGGGGCGCAGCCCCTGCACAAGGGAGGCCGCTTGCGGCCGACCGCCCAAAAATACAACAATGAGGGGAGAACGAACACCTCTGCTCGCCTCGTTCAGGGTCGCGTATAAGTTGCGGCTGCGTAGTTACCAATTAAGATAATAAGGAAACCTTGCAGGCGGTTGGTGCAAATGTAAAGGGTATGTGCTTTTAGCTTGATGCATGTGCGTGCACGAAGGCCTGTAAGAGTGAGAACGTAAGTGGAGCTGTTGACCGAATTCAAGCAGGCGCACACTGGAACGCCTGCTTCACCACTTTGAGGAAAGAAACAGTGACAGCCCATTCAGTTTCCCGACGCTCATTTGTCAAGACCGCAACTATCGCGTCGTTAGGGATAGCCCTAGCAGCCTGCCAGCCAATACCCCCCATTGAGGACGCAGAACCGGCCATGGGCCAGGTCACCGCCGCCCAGGTCACCGACCCTGAAAGCCTCAAGGCTTTCGTCCTCGCAGCCAAGGCCGAAATCCAAGCGATCGCCACAAACCTGGACGAAGCGGCGAAGCTCAAGCAGTGGGTCAAAACGGAGGGCGACTGGAAATCCGGGTCGACCTTCCTCATCATTTTCGCCGAAAACGGAAACGTCTACGCTCACGGGAACGACCGTGACGCCGAAAACAGAAACCTGCTCGACGTCGAGGACGAACGCGGAACCAAGGTCGTCGAGGAACTCTTGGCGGCGGCTGCCCAGGGCGGCGGTTTCGTTGAATACTACGACGACGGGCCGAAGACCGCATACGCCGTCGCATTCACACGACGGTTCGTGCTCGTCGGCGGCTACTCGCAGGACGTCTCCCATGTCAATGTCCGCATCGCCGATCTCCCCAGGCCTGCCGTCACCGCCTCCGAGGTCGTGGACCGCGAGACACTCATCACCTTTGTCGAAGAGGCGGCCAGGATCTACCAGGAGTCCCTTAAGTTCGAGGGCGGTATCCCCCTCGTCGAGATCAAGAACGCTTTCCGGGTCGAAGGAGGGGACTGGAAGTCAGGTCCCATCTACCTGTTTGTGGTGAGTGGCGGGGGCGTCACCCTGTTTCACGGGTCCGAGCCGTTTCGCGAAGGCAATCCCACCGATATGATGAGGACCGACTCCAAGGGGGTGAGGATCGCCGAGGAGCTGATCGGAGGCGCCCGGCGCGAAGGTAGGAAGTTCCTGCAATATCACTACGACAACCCGGCCATCGAAGGCGACGAGGAGACCGGTTCGCCGAAGCTCGGCTACGCGGTGAGCCTCCAGTTGCCCAACACCGACGAGAAGATGGTCATCGGCTCCGGCATCTATATCGACGAGGAGTGACCTGCGGCGCGCGGGACCCGGCGCCCCCAGTCGGCGCCGGCACGGAGTTGCATTACGACTTCGGTCACGATAGTAGTCAGTGGTCAGTGGTCGGAACTGCAGGGGTCAGTGGTTAGTGGTCAGTGGTCAGATAGGGAATTACGATGAACAGGTCCGAATACAGGGGCATCTGGTCAAGAACGTTTGATGTTTTTAATTATCTTTTCCTGCTGCTGCTGGGGCTGTCTTGTATTATACCTTTGATTCATTTGCTGGCGCTTTCGTTCAGCGACCGGGCGGCGGCGACGGGCGGGTTGGTGACGCTGTGGCCGGTGCGTCCGACGGCGATCACGTATGAGAAGGTGCTGGAGGCGGGCGTCTTTTTGAACGCCTTCTGGATTTCGGTGATACGGACGGTGATTGGAACGACGCTGCAGATGACCCTGATCGTCCTGATCTCGTTCCCGCTGTCGAAGGGCAAGGATGAGATGCCATTTCGGAACATCATCATGGGCTCGGTGGTGTTCGCTTATCTTTTCAACGGCGGGCTGATTCCGTGGTTCCTGGTGATTCGCAAGCTGGGCATGTTGAACACGATTTGGGCGCTGATCGTTCCGCAGGCGCTGCCGCTGTGGAACGTGATTCTGATGATGAATTTTTTCCGGCGGGTGCCGAAGGAGCTGGAGGAGGCCTCGATTATCGACGGCGCCACGTACTGGCAGATCCTGCTGCACGTTTATCTGCCGATCTCGATTCCGGCGCTGGCGACGCTGACGTTGTTCGGCGCGGTCGGCCATTGGAACGCGTGGTTCGACGGTATGATTTTGATTGCGGACCGGGATTTGATCCCTTTGCAGACGTTTTTACGCACGGTGGTCGTTAAGATGGACATGAACGAGTTCATGCGCAACCCTGAGGATTTCGACATGTTCTCGGACAGGTCGCTGCGGGCGGCGCAGACGCTGGTGACGGTTGTCCCCATTCTGATTGTATACCCCTTTTTGCAACGCTTTTTTGTCAGCGGCATCACGCTCGGCGCCCTGAAGGGTTGAGCCATGTCGACACGTTCGCGGTCCTCGGCGGGCGGCTCTGCCGCGCAGACGCTCAGGGTGCCGTCGGTTGTGTTCGGGGCGGAGTGCCGCGAGCCGATGCGGCGCGGGTTCGACACGCTGGCGCGGCTGTTGTCGTTGACGCTGGGCCCGCTGGGCGGGAATATCGTGAGCCAGCGGGTGAATACGACCGGTTTTGAGCCGCTGGAGGACGGGGCGACGATCGCGCGGCGCTTTACGGATTTGCCGGACCGTGTGGAAAATGCGGGCGCGATGATGATGCGGCACATTGTGTGGCATATGCGCGAGCGGTTTGGCGATGGGAGCGTGACGGCGGCGGTGCTGGCGCGGGGCATTGCGCGTGAGCTGCACCGTCTGATCGCAGGCGGGGCGGATCCGGTCCTGCTGCAGCGGGGGCTGGAGAAGGGGGTGGCGGCGGCGGTCGGCGCGCTGGACGAGATGTCGATCCCGCTGACGGAGCCGGAGCATGTGGCAGGAGTGGCGAGGGCGGTGATCAGTGATGCGCGGGTGGCGCAGCTGCTGGCGGAGATGATGGATGTGCTGGGGCCGTATGGGAATATTCTGATTCAGCCGGGGTACGGGCTGGGGCACACGTACGGGTTCCGCGAGGGGTCGCGCTTTGCGGGCGAGTATATTTCGCGCTATTTGGTGAGCGACAGGTTCAGGTATGTGGCGGCGCTGGACGAGCCGCATGTGGTGGTGGCCGATTTCCATTTTGAGGAGCCGGGGCATGTGCTGCATCTGCTGGATCTGGTGAGGCAGGCGGGCGGGGACAAGCTGTTCATCGTCTGCAAGAATATGTGGGAGCGGGCGATCAGTGCGCTGGTGGCGGCGAATCAGCGCGGGCCGGTGACGACGTATGCGGCGCGGATCAAGCCGATGGAGGATTTGCGGCGGGATATGATGCGCGATTTTGCGCTGCTGACGGGCGCCAGTTTTATCACGGACGTGGCCGGTATGGGGCCGCAAGACCTGACGGCCGATGACCTGGGGCGCGCTGAGCGGCTGGTGGCGACGGGGGAGTATGTGTCGTTGATCGGCGGCGGTGGGGATGCGCAGGCGGTGGATGCGCATATCGATGTGCTGCAGAGCCGGCTGGCGCGGGTGGAGGAGCGGGAGGAACGAGAGCTGCTGCGTGAGCGCATCGGGCGTCTGCAGGGCGGGATCGGTGAGCTGCGGGTGGGCGCGTATACGGAGAGCGAGCGCAATGCGCTGGTGGAGAGGGCGGCGCATGCGGTGAAGGTTGTGCAGGTGGGGCTGGAGGGCGGCGTTGTGCCTGGTGGCGGCGCGGCCTATCTGGATGCGGCCCCGGCGGTGGAGGCGGCGGCGACGGGTCATTCAGAGGAGGCGATGGCGATGCGGGCGCTGGCGCGGGCGTTGGAGGAGCCGGCGCGTACGATCGCGGCGAATTCGGATGCGCATCCGCCGCTGGTTGTTAATGCTTGCCGCGAGCGGGGGCCGGGGTTCGCGTATGAGGTGGGGCAGGGGTGTGTGCGCGATATGATGGCGGCGGGGATCGTTGATCCGACGCTGGTGGTGAAGGCGGCGCTGGAACAGGCGGCGAGCGGGGCGGCGATGTTGATTTCGGCGGAGGCGCTGGTGCTGCCGCGTGCGCCGAAGGAGAGTTATCGGCCGTAAGGGCGGTGATCCGCGAAGGGGCGCGAAGGGACGCGAAGAACTTCAGTTCGCGGGCCGGTTGGGTGCCTTCTTTTGTTTAACGGCGGTGATCCGCGAAGGGGCGCGAAGGGACGCGAAGAACTTCAGTTCGCGGGCCGGTTGGGTCTCTTCTTTTGTTTAACGGCGGTGATCCGCGAAGGGGCGCGAAGGGTCGCGAAGAACTTCAGTTCGCGGGCTGGTTGGGTCTCTTCTTTTGTCTAACGGCGTTGATCCGCGAAGGGGCGCGAAGGGGCGCGAAGAACTTCATTTCTCGGGCCGTTGGGTGCCTTCTTTTGTTTAACGGCGGTGATCCGCGAAGGGGCGCGAAGGGGCGCGAAGAACTTCATTTATGGAAATAACTTAGGATGGAAATGGTGGATCTGATTCTGAAGGATGAGGTGTATGCCGTTGTCGGCGCGGCTATGGAAGTGCAGCGCGTGCTTGGTCGGGGCTTTCTGGAGGGTGTGTATCAGGATGCGATGCAACTCGAATTGACCGCTCGAGGCGTTCCCTTTGAGGCGGAACAGCCGATCGACATTGAGTACAAGGGGCAATGTCTGACTCACCGCTACTATGCGGACTTGGTCTGCTTTGGCCAAGTTATCGTTGAACTGAAGGCGCTTAGCCGTCTCTCCGGAAATGAAGAAGCCCAAGTTCTCAACTATTTGAAGGCGACTAGCTACGAAGTCGGTGTTCTCATCAATTTCGGCCGCCCTGGCAAGTTGGAGTGGAAGCGTTTTGCCAACACCTTGGCCGATTTGTAAAGGACTCCTGGTGATCCGCGAAGGGACGCGAAGAGGCGCGAAGAACTTCATTTCGCGGGAAGGTTGGGTCTCTTCTTTTGTTTAACGGCGATGATCCGCGAAGGGACGCGAAGGGGCGCGAAGAACTTCATTTTGCGAGTCTGTTGGGTTTGGCGGTTTGGTTGACGGCGGTGGTCCGCGAAGGTACGCTGAGAGCAGTCCGAAATCTGTCCGTCTGCGTCCTGTTTTTGTCTGGAATTGAACGGGATTCTGCGAATGCCAACAGAAACTAGTAGCTGAAGAGTTCGGGCCAGAAGGCGCCTTGGAATTTTTCGCCGTAATTTTTGCCGAGGCGCTGCATTTCCTGGGCGCATTGGTGGTTGTCGGCGCGGTCGCCGGTTTTGCGCCAGAGGCAGGCGTCGGGCCGGCTGGGGGAGGCGAGTGGGCGGGCGCGGGCGGCGCTTTTGCGCCAGAGGCAGGCGGCGCCCTGGATGTGGATGGCGATGGCGCGGCGGTGCTGGCGGTGGGCGAGGTTGGGTCCGGAGCCGTGCAGGGTGAGGCAGTGGTGGAAGTTGACGCAGCCGGCCTGCATGTTGAGCGGGACTGTCTCGTACTCGGCATCTTCGGGCATGTACTGGCGGATTACACGCTCCTGTTCGGCCATGTCGTAGCGGCCGAAGTGGCTGTACTCGGCGTGCCAGCCCCATTTGTGGCTTCCCTTGACAAAGTACATTGTGCCAATCTCGGGGTTGACCTCCTGGAGCGGGACCCAGGCGGTGAGCATCTGGGGTCGGTCGCTGCTGCGCCAGTAGTTGTAGTCCTGATGCCAGGCGACGTTGGCGGATTCGTGACCGCCGGCGGGCTTGGTGAGGAGCTGCTCGTGCCAGAGACGCACGGCGGGCGTGTTGAGGAGCTGGGCGGCGAGCTGGCCGATATGCGGGTTGATGACGGCTTCGGCGAGGACGGGGTTGCACCAGTGGGCGTTGTCGACCTTGTGGAGGGCGTAGGGGTCGTCGCCAGGGTTCCAGAAGCGGGACATCGGTTCGCGGCCGGTCTCGTAGCGGCCGGCGTTGACTTCGTCGACGGCGTAGACCAGCTCTTCTTGCTGGTGGGCGTCGAAGATCTGGGGGCCGAGCCAGTAGCCGTCTTCCTGGAAGCGGGTTCGCGCGTGGTCGTCAACTGCCAATTCCTCTGCTAGCATTCGCTGTTCCTCCTGAGAAGTGTACAGTCTTCGATATCCTACATCAGCCTTTGAGGCCGGTCAACGCGATGCCTTCGAAAGTTTAGGCGGCGTACGAGGGCAGGCACAAGGCCTGCCCCTGCCGGTCTCATCTTCAGGGAGGCGGCCATCTGCTGCTGAAGCGCTTACGCTTCGCCGTCTGCCCGCGGGGTCAGGACTGTGCCATCAGCAGCCTCGGCGCGGAAGGCGAAGGCCCAGCCACCGTGGTTGGAGCCGGTTTCGTTGCTGAGTTTGAGGAGGATGGTGTTGGCGCCGGCGCGGAGTTGCACGGGCTGGCTGCGGCTGCGGAAGGCGTAGTTTTGGCCGAGGTCGTAGAGGTCGTCGTTGACGCGGAGGACGAGGGCGTCGTCCCAGGCGAGGTAGAGGGTGGCTTCTGTGTCGGTGGGCGCGTGGAGGATGCAACGGGCGAGGGCTGCGCCGGTGTCGGTTTTGCCGACGCCGCGGCCCCAGGGGCGGAAGAGGTGGTTGAAGTCGAGGAAGCCGTGGTGGGCGGTGCGGCGGTGCCAGCGGGCGCTGTCACGTCCTTGCTGGCGCGAGCCTTCGGTCAGCCAGGACGATTCGGGGCCGTGGAGGCCGTCGTAGGTGGCTTCGGGGTTGAAGGCGGTCTCCGGGGGAAGGGTTGCGGCCATGGCCTGGCCGTCGTGGTTGGCGAAGGGGCCGCAGAGCCACCATTCGCCGCTTTCGGGGAGGGCGAGGTCGTGGGTGCCGCGGGGCAGGACGACGCCGGGGAGGAGCTGGGGCCAGTCGGGCATGGTGAAGAAGGGGCGGACCGGGTCTTCCTGGTACCAGTAGGTGGTGGAGCAGATGTCGTTGGCCATGCAGCCGAAGCGCATGTGGATCGACTGCTGGAAGGGGAGGGTGTCCTTTTCGAAGAAGCGGTAACCGACGAGGCGCTGGGCGGGGCGGGCTTCGCCGACGTCGTCGTGGACGTAGTAGGGCATGGCGGCGTAGTGGTGGGTTTCGGGCGGGTGGAGGGCGCCGCCGTAGCCGGAGCCGAAGGTGTCCTCGCCGCCGATGCCGCGCAGGAAGGCGGGGTGCTCGCCTTCGCCGTCGATGTAGATATTTTCGGCGCCGCCGTGGCTCCAGCGGTCGGTGTCGTCGAGGAGGCGGACGCCGTAGACGAAGCCGAGGAGCTGGCCGGGCCCGTCGGCGTCGAGCATCAGGTATTCTTCGCCGTAGCTCTGGGTAGGCATTTCGCGGCGCCAGCGGGCGCAGAAGCGGCGGGGCTCTTGGAGGGTCTGGCCGGGATAGCGGTGCCAGTCGACCTGGAGGTAGGCGTGGTTGCCCTCGGGGCCGGCCTCGAACTCGATGCGGGCGGAACGGGCGAAGGGCATGGGGAAGTAGCAGTTGTAGCCGATCCAGGCTTTGGCGGAGAGGTAGTGGGTGTCGATGGGATACCAGCCGAGGCCGTGCATGACGCCGAAGAAGTCGCCGACGGGGGCTTCGACGTAGGGGACGGGTTCGTCGTCGAAGTAGATGCGGATGATGGCTTTGCGGCTGGCGAAGGGGAGGCGCTCCGGCCTGGTCAGGACGACCCAGATGTGCTGGATGCAGCCGGGGCCGTCGAGTTGGGCGTGGGTGGTGCGCTGGTTGGCGGGCAGGGGGCCGGGGATGGAGACGCGGTCGGGGGTGGGGGGGGGGGGGGGGGTGGTGGAGACGGGGTCGGGGTGGGGGGTGGTGGGGAGGTTGAGGTTCATGGGGTGGCCTCCGGTTGGGGTGGGGGATATTGGCAGGTCGGGCTTGATGTTCTTAGTTTACTGCTTATTGCGATTCAGGTATAGCGCGTTTATTGGCCAGGGGCGATACGCACTATGCAAAGGGGGACCGATGTCGGGGCTTGAGGCAGGTCCCAAGAAGCTGGACCATGAGCTAAGGTATAATGGGGCAGATCACCAGGTGGGGGGAGAGGCGGTCCAATGATCAGGGAATTAATCACGATACTAACCAAGAGAGTATGCTCTCTGTTTCGAGAGTATTACTCCTATCATAGCATCAGAGGAGGTGTATGATGGGCGAGACGAGAGATCGGAGCATTAATTATCAGGAGGGGGTAGCGGTTCTCAGAACAAAGCCTTCTGAACTAGAAGAGTGGCGTCGGAGTAAGAGCCGGTAACCATTTTCCTTAAATGGAAGAAAAGTTAAACGTCCCGACAGGAACCTATCGGGACGTTTTCTATTGGGAGACAGGGATTGACGATTGGTGAGGGTAACTATAGAATGTGTCTTGCCACAACGTATACGTTTTTGCGGACGCCAGATTGAGCGGGGACATTATGTCCCCTTGCTCTGCGACTGGGTATGCGTTGTGGCAAACAATTACTCCGTTCAGTCAGCAAGGGGGCACTATGAGACTGGTCGCTACATGGTTTCTTGTCATAGTGACTGTGATGGCAATCTGGGTAGTGTTTTCAGGTAAGAGAGAGCCGACTGAATCACGGACCTTAGGTACAATTGAGTCAATTTCACCAGTTCCAACGTGGACAAATACGGCAGTTGCGTTTCAGGAAATCCGGCAGGAGCGTACAACAGATTCTACTGTAATCACGACTTCAATGCCGCCTACTCCTATTCCAGCAGTAAAGAACATGAATCCCACGCCAACACCGCAAGTCTCGTTTGCAACGATTAATCACAACATGAATGTTCGAGAGGGGCCAGGTACAAATTATCCAGTGATCGGGGCGGCATCTGTTGGACAGGACTTCCCTGTCACTGGCAAGAGTCCTAGAGGTGATTGGTGGCAGGTCATGTATAACGGACGCGAAGGTTGGGTGTTCGGTGAACTGGTGACAGCAGTCAATGCAGAGAGAATTCAGGTAGCCCTAGTAATTCCTGCTCCTCCTGCTGCTCCAACATCGACTAGGGTAGTTGCTGCGATTCCTACAGCAACACGTAGATTACAGTTGCCTGATAGGACAAGATGTGTGTTTGAAACTGAGCCAGCAATCCCTTCTCCTGGTCCTGATGTTGATGATTGTAATGCTTGGGGGATGGCCTATGCCTTGGTGACTCTTGATAGGCCAGAAGTATTGTTTGGAAACTTTGATTCTGGCAGCAGGGTAAAGATGACTTACCTTATGTACCATCTGCTTCTTCAGGTAGCATCCAACTGTAATACGTCTACCGACGAAGTAGCAGCATTTGTCAATTTTGCCGGTGAAGAAATTGAAGCAAGCAGTAATGTTTCAGCAGATTTTTTTGCCGCTCCTAGAACTTACATCCTAGGAGGCATGACAACCATTTATGGATCGTTATTCCAGTGTCAATCTTACGTGGCAGGATACCTTTGACCTGCCCCCGACGTTTGTACCACTTGTTATGTTAGTCCTTCAAGCAAGGGGACAGGGTCGGCAGGCAAGAGGGCCTCAGGCGCCGGCGGCCGGTAGCCCAGAGAGCTGTGCGGTCTGATCCGGT
>MPML01000101.1 GCA_002238445.1 Caldilineaceae bacterium bin5 | reverse complement strand
GTGGCGTATACTTTGCTGGAGAAACAGACAGGGTGCGCAGGCATTCGGCGGGCGCAATCCCGTTTAAGGTGGTAGGTAACTACTAAGCCATATGCAGCGCCTGTGCGGACCAGACCTTCAGTCCCGCCGACCTTCGGGCTATCTCATCGTGTACTCGTTGGCCGCCGCCACCTTGGACGGGACAAACCGCTGGAAATAAGGCGTACGGTGGATGAGGCATGTTTTTGTAGGGGGGCGTTGCGGGGGCGCAGCCCCTGCACAAGGGAGGCCGCTTGCGGCCGACCGCCCATAAAACAGAGAATGTGGGTAGAATAAACACCTTCACTCGCCTCATTCAGGTTCGCAGATCAGTTGTGGCTGAGTAGTTACGGTGGTAGAAGCAACGCACAAGGAGAACTGCTGAGAATGGAGACTCTGACGCTCAATGACGGTGGACGACTTCCTGTATTGGGATTAGGCACGTGGCAGATGGGGGGCGGCCGCAGCCGCGACTATTCGCGGGATGAGGAGATGACTGCCCTGATTCGAGACGCGATCGAGATGGGCTATACGCACATCGACACGGCGGAGTTGTATGGCGTCGGTCATTGCGAGGAGCTGGTGGGGCGGGCGATGCAGGATTTCGAGCGTGAGGAGATTTTCCTGACGACCAAGGTATTGGCCGACAATTTACGCTACGACGATCTGTTACGGGCGCTGGACCGCAGCCTGGAACATTTGCAGACGGATTATGCCGATATGTACCTCATTCACTGGCCAAATCCCGATATACCGCTGGAGGAGACTTTCAGGGCGCTCAACCGGGTGGCGGCGGAGGGCCGGGTGAAGCGGATCGGTGTGAGCAATTTTGACGTTGCGCTGCTGCGGCAGGCGCAGGAGTTGTGCGAGACGCCGGTGGTGACCGATCAGGTGCGCTACAATCTCTACACGCGCGAGCCGGAGCAGAACGGGCTGCTGCGCTACTGCCAGGAGAACAGTATCGTCCTGACCGCGTATTCTCCGCTGAAAGACGGCGTGATGCAGAACGAGACGGTTCAGGCGGTTGCGCGCAAGCATGGCGCGACGGCTGCGCAGGTGGCGGTTCGCTGGCTGACGCGGCAGCCGCAGGTGGTGACGATTCCGATGTCGACCAATCGTGACCATTTGCGGCAGAATATTGAGGCGCTGACGCTGGCGCTGGATGAAGAGGATGTCCAGCGGCTGAATCAGGTTTCCAATTAGGCCTCGGACTACAGGCCACTAAGACTGAAGTGACAGGAGAACCTATGCTTCCCAATGAATCTGTTCGCCGGGTATTGGACGCCGGGCTTGCGAACGGCGCCGACCTGGCAGAAGTTTATCTGGAGAATAAGGAGAGTCTTTCGCTGATCCTGGATGAGGGCCGCCTGGAGAAGGCGACGCAAGGCAACGACATCGGCGGGGGTGTACGGGTCTTCTATGGGAACAACGCGGCTTACGCCTACACTGATGATCTTACGGAGGAATCGCTGGTTGAGGCGGCTGGGGTTGCAGCGGCCGCGGGCCAGAACGCGAATAATGCGGCTGTGTGCGCCGACCTTACAAAGGGAGAGAGCCCGGTCGAATCTCGGATCGAACGCCCATTCGAGGAGATGTCGACGCAGGAGAAGGCCGGTATTTTGCGGGAGATGGACGAGGTCACACGGCAGCACAGCCCGCATATTGTCAGTGTGCAGTGCGGCTATACGGAGACGCGGCGCCGGGTCTGGGTATACAACACAGAGGGTGTTTGGGCGGAAGATGACCGTGCCTTTATTGAGTTTCAGGGGCAGGTGGCCGCGCAGAAGGGAGAAGTGCGCACATCCAGCATGACGGGGATCGGCGGGCAGATCGGTTTGGAATTTTTCGACGACCGCGACCCGGTGGGGATGATGCCGGAGGCGGCTGACACGGCGCTGCTGATGTTGGACGCGAGGCCTGCGCCTGCCGGTGAGATGCCGGTCGTGATCAACAATGGTTGGGGCGGCGTCCTTTTCCACGAAGCCTGCGGCCACTGTATGGAGGCCGACTTTATCACCAAGGGCGCCTCGGCCTACACGGGGCTGGTGGGCGAGAAGGTGGGGCCGGATTTCCTTACCGCTTACGACGACGGCACGATCCCGGGGCGGCGGGGGACGATGCGCTTCGATGATGAGGGCGCGCCGACCAACCGGACCGTGCTGATCGAGAATGGCATTCTGAAGGAGTATATGTGGGACCTGACGGAGGCGCGACGGGCAGGCCGGGCGTCGACGGGAAATGGGCGGCGGCAGTCGTTCCGTGATATGCCGATGCCGCGCATGACGAATACGTATATTGACGCGGGCCCGCACGACCCGGAGGAGATCATCGGCTCGGTGAAGAAGGGGCTGTACGCCAAGAGGCTGGGCGGCGGCCAGGTGGAGATCGGCCGCGGGGATTACGTTTTTACCATCACTGAGGGTTGGTTGATCGAGGACGGCAAGCTGACGGCGCCGGTGCGGGGCGCGACGCTGGTAGGCAACGGGCCGGAGACGCTGCGTCTGATCGACATGATCGGAACGGATATGTCGCTGGATCCGGGGCGGGGCATGTGCGGCAAGGGGCAGTGGGCGCGGGTGAGCGTCGGCCAGCCGACGGTGCGCGTGCCGAAGCTGACGGTCGGCGGGACGGAATGAAAGGGCAGTGGTCGGTGGTCTTTGGATTGTGGATTGTGGATAGTGGATAGTACCTTGAGACATTAATTTATCCTGCGTTTTTGGGAGCGGGACGAGGAGTATAGACGTGGATTATCTTGAATTTGCCAAGGACGTGGTTTCCAGGGCGGTTGAGCGGGGTGTGGAGGCGGAAGCCTATATCAGTGTGGGGCAGAATACGTCGGTCAATGTAGACCGGGGAGAGGTGGAAAAGCTTTCGCAGGCGGGCTCGAAGGGCCTGGGTGTGCGGGTGGTCCGGGACGGTAAGATGGGCTATGCCTACACGTCCGATTTTGGGGCGGGCAGCATCGAGAAGACGATCGAGGCGGCGGTTAGCCTGGCTGACGTCGCGGACGGCGACGAGTACCGATCTCTGCCGGCGCCGCAGCCGCTGCCTGAGGATGATCTGGAGGTTTATGATCAGGCGATCGTAGAGTTGCCGATCGGACGCAAGGTGGAGATGGCGCGACGAATTGAGAAGGGCGCTCTGCGCTATGACCAACGGGTCGTCCTGACGAATCGCTGCACGCTGATCAGCCAGTACGGGACGGTGGCGGTTGCGAACTCGAAAGGTGTTGCCGGCAGTTACGACAAGAGCTTTATCGGCGGCTTTGTAATGGCGATGGCTGCGGACGAGGATGATCGGTCGGTGGCGTATGGATTCGACTTTGGCTCGCGGCTGGGCGACTTCAAGCCGACGGAGGTCGGGAAGGATGCGGCGCGCAAGGCGGTGGGCATGCTGGGCGGCAAGCCGGTGCCGACGCAGCGGGCGTCGGTGGTCTACTCGCCGATGGCGGCGACGAGTGTGCTGGGCGCGCTGTCGCGTGCGCTGGGCGCGGATGCGATGCAGCGCAACAGGTCCTTTTTGGAGGGCAAGATTGGCGAGACGGTGGCGGCGGATATGGTCACTGTGCTGGACAACGGGCGGCTGCCGGGTGGGATCGCGACGCGGCCGTTCGACGATGAGGGCATACCCACGGCGGCCACGCGCTTAATCGACGAAGGGGTCCTGCAGACGGCCTTGTACGACCATTACACGGCCACCCGCGATGGGACGGCGAGCTCGACGGGCAACGCCAATCGACGCTCCCACTCAACGATGCCGACGTTGGATGCCAGCAACTTCTACTTCCAGCCGGGGCAGGAGACGCCGGAAGACGTGATTGGCGGGGTGGAGCAGGGGCTGTATGTGGAGAGCGTGATGAACACGGCGAGCATCAACCCGATCAGCGGCGATTATTCGATCTCGGCGAAGGGCTACTGGATCGAGAATGGCGAGCTGAGCCATCCTGTGAACGAGGTGACGATTGCTTTGCCGATGCAGGAGCTGCTGCACAATGTCAAGGCGGTCGGAAACGACCTGACCTTTGTGCCGATGATGGGTGCGCTGGGGTCGCCGACGATTCGGGTGGACGGGGTTATGATTGGGGGGGTGTAACTGCGGGGGAACTGCGGGGGAACTGCGGGAGAACGGCAGGGGAACGGCAGGGGAGCTGCGGGGGTTAGGGGCTGCGTAATTTGATTTGCCCTGTGGTAGTTTCTGTCGAGTGTGAAGAGGACTATGTCCTGTCGGTGGCCTTTGAGAGTGGTGAGAAGGGGCTACTTGACATGAGGCCATACCTGGATTTCGGTATTTTTGGTAAGATCAGAGACCCAAAGGTCTTTGGATCGGTTCGCGTCTCGTTTGACACTATCGGCTGGGAGACTGGCGCTGACCTCGACCCTGAGTTCGTTTACGAGAAGTGCCGCATCACGCAGCGAAAGTGATCGGCTGATCAGTAAGAGAGCTGGTAGACCACCCTCGTCGAAGGCAGGGAGGTTGACGTCAGTGAATTCGCAGAGAGACACGAAAAATTAGGCAGATCCGCCTGCATCGCAGTCGCTCCCCTTACTTCTTTGTTGTACAGCCGCCGTCCTATTTGAAAGTACTACCGGGCCCGCATGCGCGGGCGTCGGGCGGGCGCGCCCGATGTAGGGTTGGACAATGGGGGCGTTTTGACGTTCAATAGGGTTCTGCCCACCTGTACACTGGAGTTATACTTTTGTCCCGCTCGCAAGACCCCTACGCCGCATTCCGCATTCACGACTACCGGCTGTATGTAATTGGCTGGGTGGTGGCGCGGATGGGGACCTATATTCAGAGTATCGCGATCGCCTGGGAGATCTACCAGCGCACGGGAGAGGCGCTCTCGCTGGGGTTGGTGGGGCTGGCGCAGGCGCTGCCGCTGATGGTGTTGGCGCTGCCAGCGGGGTTGCTGGCCGACCGCTATGAACGGCGGCGGTTGTCGATTATCAGCCTGCTGGGGATGACGGTGACGTCGCTGGCGCTGGCTGCTTTCTCGATTACGGAAGGGCCGGTGGGATGGATGTATGCGCTGCTCTTCCTGGACGCCAGCATGATGACGGTGGGACGTCCGGCACGGACGGCGCTGCTGCCGCAGCTGGTGCCGGCGGAAGTTTTTCCGAACGCGGTGACGTGGAACATGAGCCTGATGCATATTGCGTCGGTGGTGGGGCCGGCACTGGGCGGCATCGTGGTTGCCGTCAGCGCACAGAGTGCCTATTTTGTGGCTGCGGCGGGTTCGTTGTGGCTGGCGTTTATCCTTACCCGCATCCAATTTCGGCCGACGGACGAGAAGCCGGAACCGGCCAACTGGCAGACGCTGCTGGGCGGGATCCGTTTTGTGTGGGACAAACGGATTCTGTTCACAATCATGGCGCTGGACCTATTTGCGGTGCTGCTGGGCGGGGCGGTATACCTGCTGCCTATTTTTGCCGAGGATATTCTGAACGTGGGCGCGACGGGGTTCGGGTACTTACGGGCGGCGCCGGCGGTCGGGGCATTTCTGATGGCTGTGGCGATGGTCTATCTGCCGCCGATGAAGCGGGCGGGGCGGGGGCTGCTGCTGGGAGTGGCGGGTTTCGGCGTGGCGACGATTGTTTTCGGCTTTTCGCAGAATTTCGCGCTTTCGTGGGTGATGCTATTTCTGACGGGGGCGCTGGACAATATCAGCATGGTGGTGCGTCAGACGCTGACACAACTGCTGACGCCGGACCGGATGCGGGGGCGGGTGTCGGCGGTGAGCGGGATTTTCATCGGGGCGTCGAATGAGCTTGGCGGCTTTGAGTCGGGTCTGGTGGCGCAGTATTTCGGGCCGGTGATTTCGGTTGTGAGTGGGGGGATTGGGACGATTCTGGTGGTGGCGGGGGCGGCGGCGTTGTCGCCGCAGTTGCTGCGGTTGGGTGCGCTGCATGAGGCGCGGGCGGAAGAGGAGAGTGCGTGAGGATAGTGACTCTGGGAAACCACTCTATTTAGCTACTTTTTGCGACGGCGGGAACGATTGGACGCCACTGTCCACTTTATTTTATTCGTAGCTACTAAGCCACAGTGGTTGACCAGCCAGTCATCCTTGGAACCGTTCAGGCTCTTGGTGACGCAACCGGTGTACAGCCGCCGCCGTGCTCGCCAGCCGACACGTTGCGAAGAATGCACACGGTCGGTGAGGGATGGTTTTGGAGGGGGGCGGTGCGGGGGGGCAGCCCCTGCACAAGGGAGGCCGCTTGCGGCCGACCGCCCAAAATACAACAATGAGGGGAGAAAAACACTTTTGGTCCCCTCGTTCAGGGTTGCGAATCAGTTGCGGCTGAGTAGTTACTCTTATTCTTTCCCAATTTGGGATAGCTCAAACATCAAATTCCACGGACATAGAATTACCCTCTTGACAGTTGTCTGATTATTGTGTACTATGTAGTACACATGACATTCGGCAAGTATATCCGTACAGTCCGCGAAAAGATATTCAAGGAAGACCGTTCTTACTCGGTGCGGCAGGTTGCGCAGCGCATTGGGGTGGAGCCGTCGTATTTGAGCAAGATCGAGCGAGACCAGGTCGCGCCGCCTTCGGAGGCGACTATCACCCGCTTAGCACAGGAACTCGGCGAGGATTCTGACCTCCTGCTCGCGATGGCGGGCAAGGTTTCGAGTGACCTTCGGGATATCATTCTGCAGCGGCCGCAGCTGTTCGCAGAACTTTTGCGGAAACTGAGGGATGCGCCGGACCACGCGATTCATAGCGTGGCGCGGGAGATACGGGACGGAGATTGGTGAGTAGCCAGTCCCTCATTTAGAAAGGACCCAGGAGGACCAGTCATGATTGAACTGAAGAACGATCACCTGATATTTCGATTCCCGGAGGTACATAAGGATGCTGAGTGCCGGATATCTTTTCAGCGCACTTTGCGTATTCCGGACGATAACCGGGCCTATTCACTGCCGCCGGGCCTGGGAGATTTCCCCTTGAATCTCGTAGACGACTATGCGAGCGGTGTACCAAATGCGTGGAACGCGCATGGAGGCGTCTTTCTGCCGATGTACCAGGCGGAGGCGATGTGGCTCAGTTTCAGCGGTTCTTATCCGATGGCGGTGAAGGTGGCGGCCGGGAAGATCAATGCGGTGACGGGTGAGGGTTGGGAGAACGAGCTGTCGAGGGAGCCACAGGACTATGTCGTGATCCCGGATCAGCCGTGGTTGGACGGATTTTCGGTGATGAAGGGGATGATCCGGCAGTTTGTGGCGATGCCTCTGGGGGAAGGCTACACGGCCGAGGAGCAGTTGACGGGCGAGGCGGAGCACGGTGGGTTGCAGATCGTGGTTTTTCCCATTAAGCCGTCTTATTACGAGAGAGAAGAAGAGGCGTTCATGCCTATTGCCTATGCTCCACTACGCGCCTTCTCGGAGCCAGTTGAGGAGATGGGTCTGGCTCCTGGCGGTCTCATGCGGCAAGAGATATATGAGGACGAGTACAGTTTTGAAGCGTGGGAGACGTCGGTGCGCTCGCGCTGTTACGTGCATATTGTGAACAGTGTGCAGTTCTTCAGTGTGACTGGCGCTCATCCGCCGAGCAAGCCGCCGACGGCGATGGAGTACACGGCGGCGGGGCTGCCGTGGTTCGACTATTATGGTGGGGATTTGAAGGCGTTGGCGGGGGCGGAGAAGCTGGCGGGGTTGGACAGTGTTGCGGTGAAGAAGCTGAAGAAAGGTAAGGGCGTGCTGGCGGATAATGAGGCGGTGGAGCCGAAGGTGGTGAAGAGGTTAGGGAAGGGGAATGTGAGGGAGGGGGAGTTTTAGGGGCAGGGGAAAGGCACAAAGATGGAAGAGTGTGACGCCTCCTAACGCTCTTCTATCTTGTTCGAACGTCGAGTGAAGAATTGTAGAAAAATGGGGAGGGGATAGCCAATTGACAGCAAATGGCCTTCCCACCAGCGGCTCCTGGAGCGTTCTGCCGGGAGCCGTCGGTTATCATTTCAAACCGTATTTCTTGATAGCAGAGGCTATAGAATCACACACGTTGAGAAGGGATTTCACTTCGTCGTCTGTCAGACTCCGGTCAATCAGACATTTGACATCCTGCCCTGCGGCCTTGAACAAGCCCGTGTTCAGGGCTTCGGCCTTAGTGTCGCTGATTACTTCATCCGGCATTGCAATTTTCGACGTTATGCTGCCTGCACCCCCGAATGCGGTATAAATACTCTGCTTGTAAACTGAGTTGGGGGGATATGCAAAGCAGACGGGAACGCGTACACTATCAACGAAGACACCCGAAGAAAACCCTTTTACCCCCCAAGAGATAGACATGGATTTCTCTTTGGACCACTCAAGTAGGCGAGAGAATACCGCTCTGCCGTTCTCGTCGAGCGATGCGAGAAACTTCTCTTCGTCTATAGCAGGTGCAGCTTTTGAAATTACTTGCACCGGTCGACGAGACTCTTCGCCGACGACGATCTCCTGGGACATAAGGCGAGCCCCATCCTGAGCCTGGAAGAATGCGAATTCAACACAGGTCACATTGACCCCTTTCGAATTCAGAAACTTTGCCGTTTCACTGATCTGCGGAGCGACTTCCTGACAGACGATCACTATGCGTTGGTCCTTGTTGAACGCTACTGCGTCGGATTCGCTCAGATCGAAATGCTGCCGGTGATGTTCGGCAAAGTTGAGCGATTCGTCGTCCATGTAGGTGCGGGAAATAGTCTCGAGCTGGTCGACATCGAGACGTTCAACGAAGGCCGAATACTCAAGAGCCTGCGCGACGGTATCGCGCGGCGTTCGACCTCGCTTCAGTTCGACCACAACTACATTGCCGGCGGGATCCACGCCCAGCAAGTCGATGTAGCCCCCCAGGTCGGTGAGAACTTCGCGCCCGATAATTAGAAGTTCATTGTCTTCGAGAATGCCCTCAGGATTTGACTCGAGCCAATCGTGAAGAGTCTCCTCAGTGTGGCCCGCATGGAAAGACTCCTGGCCATACTCAACGAAGTTGCCATCTGGTTGTATGCCAAATATTCTCATGCTTTCCCCATTCGTTCGACGGCGTCACTTGCCGCAGTGGGAAGAGATAAACAGACTGATGGCTTCTGATGCGTCATCGTCTCGGATCCGCTGGAAATTCCGCCAAAAATGTACCTTACTCTCCTTAGGTGTGAAGCATCACCTGGTCTCCGTCCACTTCGACGCGGTAGGTACGGACGCGGAGTTTGGGGTCGTAGAGGGCCTGGCCGGTTTTGATGTCGAATTCCCATTGGTGCCAGGGGCATGGCAGGACCGACGGGCAAATTGAAGTGGTGGGAGATGTAAAGGCCGGTCACGGCGGCTGCGGTCCCTATTGCCGCGGCCGCCATTATCATCGAGACAAAACGTCTCACCAACAGAGGGGATTATTTCATATGAAATACGTTTCTCATAATCGCTGCGCTGCCGCTATCGACAGGGTACCACTCTCGTCTGACGCCGCGATATAGCGATCATCCGGTGACCAGGCCAAGCCGGCAATTGGGGCTTTGAACACAGCATCCGCCAGCAAAACGAGTTTCTTCTTCTTGATTTTCCAGATTGCTAGCAGACCATCGTTACCACCGGAAGCCAGCAGCTTACCCCGTCGTTGAAACTTCAGGTGCTTGATGAGGTGCTTATGCCCTTCCAGCATGATCGGTCGAGTGTTTTCTGGCCCCTTGCCGGAACAGTCCCAGATCACCGCCTGAGTCCCGCCGCCGGTCGCAAGATAGCGACTATTGAAGCTCCATGCCAGTTCCAGCACCTTCGTTTCGTAGCCCCACATCTGCAAATCCTGCCCTGAATCGACGAGCCAGAAATGCACCGTCGAGTCCTGGTCGCCAGTGGCAATGTACTTTCCATCGGGACTCCATTCCAGTGTGAGTGTCGAACCCTGCCATTCGAAACGGTGGAGTGGCTCCGCTTTTGTGGGGCTATACAGCACGACGCCATTGTAGGCAGAGATGGCGAACTGTTTGCCATCATAGCGCCACTTGATGTCAGTAATGGTGCTGTTCGCATCGGGATATTCGTAGTTCAATTCCCCGGTGGTGTTCCACAGTCGCAGTTTGCGCCCGGCGGCTGACACAAGCAAATCGCCCGCAGGGCTGAAAGCGACACGCTCCACCCAGCTTGCGCCGCCTGCCATTTCACAGGTCTGCGTTCCTGTCTCGGTATCCCACAGCCGTACTTTGCCATCCTGCCCGACACTGGCGAGGAGACGACTGTCTTTGTGCCACGAAATTGCCATCGTGCCAAGAAGGGTATGGCCGGGTAGCTTGTGCTGTACCGTGCCGTCTGCACCATTAAACAGCGTGATGGGTCCAGACACACCCGCCACTGCCAACAGTTTGCCATCCGGCGACCATGCCAGCCCAATCGGATGATCGTCAATGTGGGTACGCCATATTGCCTTGAGCGATGGCTGCGGCGGTTTGGGTTTGTCTTTGCGCAGCATCATGACACGAGACATGCGCGAAAGCCTTCTTCCAGTGCAGCCCGATCCAGGTTACGCCCGATAAAAACCATCTTGTTACGACGCTGCTGATTCCCCCACGGACGATCCGGGCGGCCGTCAAAGAGCATATGCACCCCCTGAAATACGAATCGTTCATCCCAGCCGCGCACGCTCAACACACCTTTCATACGGAAGATGTCCAGCCCATGCACGGTCAGCAGTTGACCTAACCAATCATTGAGCCTCTCCAAGTGAAAATCACCGGGGAGGGTGATACCAACAGAAGTCACTTCTTCGTCGTGTTCATGATCGGGCTTGTACTCGCGGGTTTCGAGCGGGACAAGCACGGCATCCGTGCCGCAAAGGTGCGCGTCGAATTCATCAGGGTGATGTTCGGTGAACAGCATGTAATAGCCCGGCTGCTGAATCACGAAGTTGAAGACGGTCTCGCCTTTTCTGTTCAGCACGAGCTGGTTGTGCTGTCCTTTGCCAAGGTGCAGCGTTTCGCCTGCCTGTACTGCCTGCTCATCTTCAGAGAAGGTCAGTACGGCTCCCATCAGGGTCGCTTCCTTCGCCGCCAATCCATTATTTGCCAGCGGCAGCAGTGCGGCCCCCATTGCCGGGTCAGGGCCTTCACCCATCACCCATTCGTAAGTCCCGGTGTTCAGTTCATAGATACCCGACCATTCAAACGGGTATTCTGGCTCCATGAACTTCGGGTCGATTTCCAGTGCCCGGTCGAGGTTGAAGCCGCCCACATTTAGAATCTTGTCCATCTCGACCACCGCGTCGCGGGTGCGGCAGATTTTCGCCATGCGGTTCATGCTTTTGATGCGTGCTTCGAGTCTGTCGAGGTCCTCCGGGGCAACCAGATCAATCTTATTGAGCAGGATCACATCAGCAAAGGCAACCTGTTCTTTTGCCTCATCGCTATCGTCGATGTGTTCCCAGATATGTTTGGCATCCACCACCGTGACAATCGCATCAAGCGTCAATTTTTGCTGCATATCATCATCCACGTAAAAGGTTTGCGCGACGGGACCGGGATCCGCCATGCCGGTGGTTTCGACCATGATGTAATCGAACTTATCGCGGCGCTTCATCAGATGACTGAGAATGCGAATCAGATCACCCCGAACGGTGCAGCAGATGCATCCGTTGTTCATCTCGAAGATCTCTTCTTCCGCTCCAATGACCAGATCGTTATCAATGCCGATCTCGCCGAACTCATTTTCGATTACCGCGATTTTCTTACCGTGATTTTCGGTCAGGACGCGGTTGAGTAACGTGGTTTTGCCTGCCCCCAGAAAGCCCGTCAGAACGGTCACTGGCACTCGTGTTTCAAGTGTGTTCATTATGTTCCTGTCTCCTCTGTTCAACTGTCGTTTTCGTTTTCGGCGGACAGCGCTTCAATGAGCGCCTGCGTCAGCGCGGTCTTGGGTTGATGCAGCATCCCGGTGATAGCGATCAACTGCATGGCTAATGTCCCGCTGCGATGGCTTCACCCAGCGCAAACATCGGGCGGTAGGCATCATGCCCTGCGCCATAGGTTCGATCCATCAAGGAAGCGTACTCGGCAGCAAAGGCGGGATTGGTGCGCCAGCGCACACCGAGATATTCCGCCGCTTTGACGATGCCCAGCACACCGTGTTTGATCTCCTCAAAGGTGTAATCTGGCCCCACCGGGACGCACATCCAGCGGGCGAGGTTTGTCGCCGTTCCCCGGTGATCTGGCGCGCCGTCAGCACCCAGCGCGGCATAATGCAAAGGCCGAATCTGTGGCAGCCAGCGCACGGGCGTATTTTCCTGCTCAACGTAGGCGTAAAACGTGGCGACATCGCTCTCTAGCGGAATCTGCACCGCGACTGCGGTCGCCAGCGCCAGCCTGTTCGGCTCATGTGTCACCAGCCCGGCGGCTTCACGCAGACCGCGCCGCACCTCCGCCAGATTGGCGCTTTGCTTCTCTGCCAGTTCTGACAGACGTTCACACTGTGCCAATGCCTGCGCTGCGTTCGGGCAGTCAACCGGTTGACGCAGTGCTATCACCTCTGCATAGAGTGCCTCATCACTGAATACCAGCAGCGCACCGGGGCGGTCATCAGCATCAGGCAGATGTAAGCCGTACAGCGTAACCGCCGGGCGTTCTGCCGCGCCGGGCGTAGGCAGGGTGTCAGCGCAGTCGAGCCATATAGCGTTCTGCGGCTGCCACAACCCGCGCACCACCTGCGTCCAGGTGAAGCGCGTACTGGACGGCGCGAGCCGCAGATGCGCGTCAAAGTCCAGAAAGCGCAGCAGCGCCTCATGATGCCTGACCGACTCTGCCAGGTCATGGCTGGCATTCGCCGGGACACCGACCCATTCGCCTGGCTGAATTCCCGCCGCCTGATGCAGTAAGCGGCGAGCGCGGTAGGCATCGCGCACCAGTACAACCGACGCGCCGCCCAGGCGTTCCGACCATGTCGCTTCTGCCGCTTCAAGCGTCACTTCGGCGTGTAAAGCTGCGTTAGCAGGTAGGGTCAGCCGATCATCCAGCGGTGGATGCGCGGCATAATCTGCGCCACGAACCGGCAACCCACCGAGCGCCTCCACCGGGCAGAAGCCCCCTAACCATAACGTTCCCCAATCAACGGGCAAATTCAACATCTTTGTCCTCTTTATTTTCTCTTGTCTATGGGTGCATGTGCTCGTTGACGACGAGTGCCAAGCATCGAAACCGTCAACGGTCAGTTGGCCGCACAGTTCAATACCGAAACCAACCATGCACACACCTTCCAGTGCCTTTGCGCTCGGCTCTACATTAAGCTGACCGCACACACCCTATGCATCTTTATCAACCGCCCCATGGGGGTACATGACTACCTCGACAGTCACGTCCTGAAGCGACATGCTCGCGCCGTGTACGTTCGGAGCGGGGTTCATCTCAATGCCCCGACGATGCGTTCCACGTTTGTACGCACCATGCCAAGGTAGGTGTCAGCGCCGCTGCC
>MPML01000100.1 GCA_002238445.1 Caldilineaceae bacterium bin5 | reverse complement strand
AGACTCACAAAAGAAACCTTGCGCATGACGATCCTCCTTTAGCGCACTTCATTGAGATCCCCAGCCACTCGCCCGGATGGCAGGACATGTAGAATTCACAAGAACAACCGCACATCCCACTGCCGGACTGTCTACTGAGGTGATTCCGATAGAAAAAAGGGGGATGACTGCTTTCTACAACCGGTCCCGTTGCCTGGACCGCAAATAGGGAAAAATGAGAGTGCGCCCCGGGACGCGCAGCTTGCCGTCCGCCCACAGGGTTGGTAATTCGCCCCATTATACACCTTGGCCTGGGGTCCAGTCTCGGACGCAAGCTCATCCTTCTGATTTAGGGACCGTTATGTCTGACCCATTGCACTACACGCTTCCGGAAAAATGCGGAAATCATATGTCGGAATCGCAGATTCGGAAGACAGCAGCCTGCCGGTCGGGGAAGGGCAACCCGCGTGGTTGGAAGAAAAATGTCAAAAGTTGTATTAAGTCATGTATGTACATATTTCCAGATAAACATATCTGCAGTGCCGGTGTCATGCGTCTACCCGCCCAGGTGACCAGGGCTCGTTGCCGTCTGTCCGAACGGCGATTTGCAGGAGCAAAATGCGGCTGATCCGCGAACGGTGCGCACAGAAAATCCGACACGCCCTTGGTCTTCTTCGCGGCCCTTCGCGTGACTTCGCGGACAAGAAAGCAGTTCTCCGTGTCCCTCCGTGTTCCTCCGTGGAAAAAAAGCAGTTCTCCGCGGTTCCCCGTATTGGCTGAATCTGCAGTTGCCCGGTTCAGATCACGGCTCAAAAGACGACTGTAAGGACGCCTGCAGACCTCTTCGCAGAACGGTAAGACGATCGAGATAACGGCCCGGCAGAAAACACTGAAAGTTGCCCCTGATCCGGCATGAGCAGCGGAAATCGCAATGACAGCAACCGGCAAAACCACCGAGCAGGGCCTGACACCTTGGGAAGAGGCGATTCTCGATCTCCTCAGGACCGCCTACCCGGACGCCCTGCACGCAGCTGAAATCCGTAACGCCTTGGCCATGCAGGGCCCGGAATGGGGCTACAATCGTATTCCGATAGACCGCCTCATCAAGCGGCTGGAGGAACGCGGCTTCGTTGAGCGGACAGCGGAACGCGGCCCGTGGAAGTTGACCGTGACCTGAACAGAGCTGCCGGCTTTGACTACACAACGCGCATAAGGAAAACGCCATGAACGTAACCGCCTCGCCCCCGCCTTCCACCCTCGCAAGGGCCGCCGTACTCGCGCTATCCTCTCTCTGTCTCGCCGCCGCCTGCACTTTCGAGGTTGCCGCCCCGCCGGCCAGTGCCCCGGCGCCGGCCTGCGTAGATGACGAGCGCGTTCTCAACGTTGGCTTCTACGCCTTCTTCGCGCCCGTCAGTTACAGCGCAAGCGAAGATCCGGATGCCAAGGAATTTCACACCCATCTTGGCTATGAAGCCGATCTGCTGACCGCGCTCGAAGCCATCGATGGCGCCGGCCTCTCCTTTTCCCGCCACCCGATCGCGGCTTGGGATGACATCTGGCTGCAAGCGGCAACGCCGCAATACGACATCATCACCGGCGGTATCACGATTCTCGACGCCCGTACCCGGGATGCCGCCGGCAAGAAAGTCGTCACCTTTACATCGGGGCACGTCAACTTCCGTCAATCACTTCTCGTGCGCGCCGCAGACGCCGCGCGCCTTGCCTCGCATGACGACCTGACCGGCGACGTTCGCGTCGGCGCCCTTGCCGGCACCACAGGCGAATTCCGTCTGCTGGAACTGACGGGGCTTGTCGATGCCAATGGTGTTCTGGCCGCCGGCGTACGCATTGACACGCCCGCCGGCACAGTGGTCGCCGATGGCAGTCCGGACTACCTCATCACCGCAGCCGGCGAATCTCCCGTTCTTGCCGGAAGACAGCGCCTCCACCCGCCTTCACATACCATGCCGCAACTGGTGTATCTCGGGGACCAGACCGGTGAACTGGAGCTGCTCGACGCCCTCGAAGCGGGCGCCATAGACGCAGTGGCCAGAGGAGAAATCGGCAACCGCGACGCCGCCTATGCGCGTGGCGACGCCTTCGTGGTCACAGCCCTCGATGAAAAGGTCGAACATGGCGGCTTTGCGCTCGCCGCGGAAAATACCGAACTGGCCTCCTGCCTCGACCGCATGATCGACTGGCTGACCGATGACCGGCGCATCGACTATGCAAATTGGCGGGAAGACCCTGCCGTATTCATGCGCCGCGCCGCCATGTGGAATGAGGGAGCGCGTTGACGTTTGCCCGAACAGCGGTTTGCAGGAGCAAAGTGCGCCCGGCCCGCGCAGCTGCGCAAAGAAAATCCGCTCCGCCTTTGGTATTCTCCGCGCCCCTCCGCGTCCTCCGCGGATAAAAAAGGTGTTCTCCGTACTCGGCAGTTCACTAAAAACTAAGAACTGCCGTCCCGGCCGCTTCGGCTTCTGAAGCCTTGACGCACCAGAGAGGGGAGAGTATTCTGCAGTTGGCTGTCATGCTTGTGATGCCCACTGCGAGGAAAATAAGGTGGCTGACATGTCGAAAATCGTGCGCAATGTGGTGAAACCGGTCGTAAAGCGGATTCTGCTGGCGTGGGAGCGTATGGAGTCAGGGGTCAGTTACGACTTGACCTCCAACGCGTTCATAGAGGACCCATACCGCACCTACGAACAGCTGCGCCGGAAGGATCCCGTCCACCGCATGCGGCTAATCGAGGCGTGGGCGTTGACCCGGTATGAAGATGTGCAGGACGTTCTGATTGACCACAAGCGCTTTACGAACGCGGAGCGCAACTACGACTACATGCAGTATCGAACATTTCTGGATCTGGACCCCCCTGATCACACCAGGTTGCGGGGGCTTGTCTCCAAAGCCTTTACCCCGCGCGCTGTAAGGGAGCTTGGGCCGCGCATCCAGGGACTTGTTGACGAACTCCTGGACGCGGTCGCCGGCAAAAGCCGGATCGATCTGATCAGCGATTTTGCCTTCCCGTTGCCGGTTATTGTCATCGCCGAGATGCTGGGCGTTCCAGCAGAGGATCGAGCGCGTTTCCGGGAATGGTCCGACGACATTGCGCTCTCGGTCAATCCACTTCTCAACAGCAAACAGATAGAGCGGGTCCAACAGGCGACCGAGGAACTCTTCGACTATTTCGAGGGTATCATCGAGCAGCGGCGGCAGGCGCCCCAGAATGACATGATCAGCGCGTTGCTGGCTGCTGAGGAGGAGGGGGACAGACTGACGCACGAGGAACTGCTGTCAACACTTATGCTGTTGCTGGTCGCAGGCAACGAGACAACGCGTAACCTGATCGGCAACGGCATGTTGGCCCTGCTCAAAAATCCGGCGCAGCTGCAGCGGCTCAGGGATCGTCCCGAACTGTTGGATTCGGCCATCAACGAGCTGCTCAGGTATGACAGCCCCGTACAGATCGACTCGCGCAACGCCATCGACGATGTGAAGATCGGTGGCAAACGGATTGCAGCGGGGCAGCGGATACTGGCGATAGTCGGGGCCGCAAATCGAGACCCGCAAGTTTTCGCCAACCCCGACGAACTGGATATCGGGCGCGACGAAGTCAGCCACCTGTCCTTCGGCCGCGGCATTCACTACTGCCTCGGCTCTCCGCTTGCGATCCTGGAAGGACGCATGGCCTTCACAAGCCTGCTGGAGCGGTTCTCCTCAATACGGTTGGCCTCTGATCCTGTGTTCAAAGACCAGATTGTACTGCGGGGCGTCGAAGCGCTGTGGGTCGAGGTTGAACATTGAATATGCCGGTTATCAGGCTCCGTCGGCATTTGGACATCCTGTTCAAAACTGGTCTTGCGCCGCTTGGCCCTCAACCTCCTGCGCAGAGAGAAAAGCGCCACCATCGGCATTGCTGCCAAACGTAATCAAGCCGGTAGGAGAACTGACTGTCTGTCTCCCAAAAAATCCTCTCCCGATAAGATGCGTATGCCTTGGGCAGCCCTTGTAGTTGCCCCGGCGGTTGCATCTGGCTACACTAAGAACGCCGGGCCTCTGGAACTGTCAACGACCCCTGGCCAAATCTGCTGTCACCTCGCTATCCCCCAATGGAGGCGTTAATGCTCGCCAAAGTGCGCAGTTGTGCCATTGTAGGATTGGATGCCGAACAGATCGAAGTCGAAGTCGATATCACCAACGGGCTCGAGCGGCTCACCGTCGTCGGCCTGCCCAGCGCCGCCGTGCGCGAAAGCGGTGAACGCGTTCGTTCCGCAATCGCCAACAGCGGTTTCCTCTTTCCCCAACATCGCCTGACCGTCAATCTGGCCCCGGCCGACCTGCGCAAAGACGGCCCGGCTTACGACCTGCCCATCGCCCTCGGCATCATGGCTGCCACCCGCCAGTTGTTGGCCGAAATGGACGACGCGCTCGTCGTCGGTGAACTGGGTCTGGACGGCTCCGTGCGTCAAGTTAACGGCGCCCTTTCAATGGCGGCAATGGCCCAAAAGGCCGGCTACCGCCGCCTGTTCGTACCCCAACCCAACGCATCCGAAGCCGCGCTCGTCGAAGGAATCGACGTCTTCCCCGTCGCGCATCTCAGCGATCTCGTCGCCCATCTGTCCGGCCAGCAAGAGATTTCGCCCCAGAGCGCGACGACGTTCGAAGCCGGTGAAGAAATCGTCTACGCCGTCGACTTTCAGGACATTCGCGGCCAGGAACATGCCAAACGCGCCTTTGAAATCGCCTGCGCCGGCAGCCACAATGTGCGTCTCGTGGGCCCGCCCGGCAGCGGCAAAACCCTGATGGCCCGCGCCCTGCCTTCGATTCTGCCGGCAGCCACCCTCTCCGAGTCCCTCGAAGTCACCCGCATCTACTCAGTCGCCGGCGAACTCGACGGCGCTGGCCCGCTGGTCCGCGCCCGTCCTTTCCGCGCCCCCCACCACACCATCAGCCACGCCGGCCTTGTCGGCGGCGGCACCATACCCCGCCCCGGAGAGATCAGCCTCGCCCACCGCGGCGTCCTCTTCCTCGACGAACTGCCCGAGTACGGCTCCAAAAACCTGGAGAGCCTGCGCCAACCCCTGGAAGACAAAGTCATAACCATCAGCCGCGCCGCCGGCACACTCTCCTTCCCCGCCAATTTCATGTTCGTGGCCGCCATGAACCCCTGTCCCTGCGGCTTCTACGGCGACGAACGCAAACCCTGCTCCTGCTCCATGTCGACCGTTCAGCGCTACCAGGGCCGCATCAGCGGCCCCCTTCTCGACCGCATCGACCTCCACGTCGACGTAGCCCGCGTCCCTTTCCAAAAGCTCTCCGGCCTCGAAACGGGCGAGCCTTCCGCCCACCTTCGACGCCGCGTAGAACAGGCCCGCGTCCGTCAACAATCCCGTTTCGCCCAACAGCACAAAGTCCAAATCGTCGTCAACGGTGACATGGGCCCGGCCGAGGTCCAACGCTACTGTCAACTGAAAGAGAACGGCAAGAATCTGATGCAGACCGCCATCCGCCAGATCGACCTCAGCGCTCGCGCCTACCATCGCGTCCTCAAACTGGCCCGCACCATCGCCGACCTCGCCGGGGAAGAGGAAATCGACATGCCCCACCTGGCCGAGGCCCTGCAATATCGACCGCGACTGATAACCTGAACGAAGCCCGCTCCGCCTCTGTCCCCTTATGCGGTGCGAGGGGTCCCTCACGACTCTCTAGCCCCTAGCCCCTATTCCCTTCCCCCTGCCGTTACGCGCACCTTATCCCAGGCTGGGATTCGGCCACGGAGCAAGAGATAGCGCTTGACCGCTCTTACCAGCCAGTTCCTGGAAAAGAGCGGTCGTGACGCGGTCCTGGGGCACAAAGGTGGAGAGATACAGTTCTCCATAGCCGCTGAGGCTGGTGTTGGTAAAAATCGTGTAGGCGACCGGACCGTGCGCGCCGTGCATGTAAGAATAGCTGCGCAGACGGCTGTAATCGTCGTAACCGTCCTCATGGCTGTCCTCCCACAGTCTCTGAAAGTCGGGATAGGCGGACAGCGCGCTGAAAAGCTGCCGGAAGCGGGGCGTGTGCCGGTAACGCAGAGTCATGGCCCGCCACTGCTGCACATTGGCGAGGGCGATCGGCCGCCAGCCGCGCCCCAACATCTGCCGCAAGCGCCCATCAGGCGCCAGGAGAAAAACGATGTTATTTGCGCCGGCGGCAGTTGCCCGGGCAGCTTTGAGTTGGGCCAGGCCCAGGTCGTGAAAAGAGAGCAGACCGCGGTTGACGCCGATGATATCGGCGAAAGGGTCCATGAGGAACGCCGGCGCGCACAGGGTGTCCAACAATGACCAGACCTGCCTGAAAACCTCTTCACTGCCCAGAGCCGCGCGCACGAGCCCCGCGTCCGTCACCTCGCTGGCCATGGCAAAGAACTCCCGGCGTTCAAACGATGTGAGTTGAAAGGCCTGCGCCAGTCCTTCCAGGATCTCCCTGTCCAGCCGCGCCTGCTCGCCCCGTTCGATCTTGCCCACAATCCGCACCGTCAACCCTGTCTCGTCGGCCAGGCGATGCTGGCTCCAGCTGTGCCCGCTGGCAAAATCGATCTGCTCCTTGCGCAACGCGGTCACGATCTGGCCGAAAGCCTTGTGCTCCACGCCCTCCCCCTCCTCGTTGCCAGCGCTCTCGAATTGATGTAGCTCCCATTCAGATCCCCATAAGTTAAAGTCTACCACGCTCGTATGTAATCAGCGTGTCATTTTTTTTCTTTCCGGTGTCATTATTATGCCAATATTGGAGCAGTCCGTCTCCGCCCAGAACTTTGTACGACATTGCGACACGTAACCGCAGACATTAGCAGTCGAATCATTTCTTAGTGGATTGGGTAAGAGGAGGGTTTATCTACCGGTCTTGGGTTAGAGCTGCGCCCCAACCGTTGGCCGAATCAGAGCAGGCAATCAGGACCTCCGGAACCCTATTATTGCTACTATATGGTTTTTCAAGACGTAATGGGACAGATCGGTGCGATCTGTCCCATTACTGATCTACTATCTTGAGGTCTGTAACTTCCAACAAGGGAACAGTCTGAACTCCTGAGCCCGCCGGTTCCTCCACCCAACGCGCCTTCGTCAAACAATATACCGATTTTGGTACATTCGACCTGCCGATATCGGTACATTTGAGCGAGCCAGACCCCGTTGCAGGCGCGTATACTGTTCCCCACAACTGCAATAGTGCCTTTCGCGCCGGCACAATCTGGCAATAGCGGCCAAGACAAGGAGACATGCAATGCCGTACACCAATCCATTCAGAATGACAGTTGACCTCGGTATGATACTTGCATTCACCCTGACTGCTCTCTTCGTACTGCTTCCCGGAACGCCGCCCGTGCTGGCAGAAGTATCCTTCCTGACGTCGACGGGCACAGAGTCCCCGGCCTCGACAGGCTCGCACGCTGTGACTGCCGCGGGCAAGGAAACCGTCAGCATCGAACCGGATGTGGCAACCGCGACCATAGGGGTGGAAATTCTGCGCCCAACCGTGAAGGAAGCCACTTCAGCCGCCCAAGCCGTAATGACAGATGTATGGGCCGCGCTCGTCGCCCAGAACATTGACGAATCGGACATCCGTATCAGTCACCTCAACATCTTTGCCGAACGCCTGGGCCCGGACGGCCTGCTGAATGAAAATCACACGCGTTACCACGCCAACAACACCCTCCTCATTACGATTCGGGATCTGGACAGCATCGACGCCGTGCTGGATGCCGCGATCGCCGCCGGCGCCAACAACATATACAGCGTCGACTTCAGCCTGCCTGATCCGGCTGCGCTTGAATCCGAAACGCACGCAAGCGCTGGCCCGCGCCAAAACTGACGAACTGGCGGAGCTGCTCGGGTTCAGGGTCGCTGGCGTACTGCACATCAGCGACATTATGGGCCCGGGCCGCGGCTCGTCCCATCACGCTCTTCATGACGTTCCTGAGGCAGGACCAAGGCAAACGACCCGGGAGAAGAACGCATGGACAAGGACTACACGAGGATGACGCGTATCGAGTTGGAATCTGAACTGTCTACCGAGCGCGCCACCACACGGCGCAGCCATGCCGTGATCGTCATGATGGCCGTGCTGGCCGTATTGGGATTCATGATGACTGTGCTGGGGGTGGTTGGCACTTTAGCGCCGGTCACCGGTTGAAACCGATGACGCCGGTTCAACGAACGCCCTGCTCCCCATCTGCCGCTCAGACGGCGCAACGCAACATCACACCGCTGTTTCACCTCATGGCCTCCCAGGGGATCTCTGCCACCAGGGAGAAAAACTTGAGAATGAAAACTCTGGTAAATCTGCTTTAGCTGGCGTAAACGGAATCATGGTCCACTATTTTCTGATTCGTTGTCAACCGGGCAGTACATTCGCAAAGGAGACAAAGAGTGAAAACCAAAATGATTGTCATGTTATGCCTGCTCGCGCTTCTGGTTGTCCCCGCAATCGGTTACGGCGCATCGACCGTCGAGAAAGGAGCAACCATTACCGCGCTGGGGCACGGCACCGCATCAGCGCCCCCCGACAGCGTGCGCGTCGACCTCTATATCAACGAAGAACCAACCTACGGACCGGGCGGGCCCGAACTGGTCTTCGTCCAACCAGCCGATCTGGAGGACGTGCAGGACCTCCTGGTCAAAAACGGCGTTGACGAAGAGACAATCGAGGTCAATATCTTGAGCACCGACTACTCCTACGGCTCCAACAGTCCGGCAGGAGAAGTCAGCTTCACCTATTCCGATGTTGCCGGCCTGCGCACAATGCTGCAGGCCGTGCTGGAGGGGATGGAAGGCAGAAGAGGCCCCAACATTCAGGCGGCCAGCTTTATCTTCATGGTGGAAGACTGTGCCGCGCTCGAGGAAGAAGCCATGCAGACCGCGCTCAACGACGCCCGCACACGCGCCGCGCGCATGGCCGGACTGCTCAAGATGACGCCGGGCCCAATCAGGACCGTTTCCGAAGACATTTCATCGTCCGGTGTAGCCGCTCCTGCAGGAGGATGCATTGCTCTCGAAAGCCTGGAATCCTCCGGCATCTACAGTTTCTTCCGCAATGCTGGTTCCGCAGCAACCAATAACATGAACGAAGTGGGAGTCGCCATCTCGTTGAAAGCGACCTTCGCCCTCGATCCGGCCAGATAGAGAGGCATGTGGGCGCACTCCTGGGGGCTGCTCGGCCCCTGGGAGCGGCTCGGGTCCAGTAGCGCTGACGTGTTTGACATCAGCAAAATCATGGCCCAGGTCCGCGGCTGCGATTCGCCGCATCACACCGCGATTTCGCTTCATGACTCCCAGTGGCTCTCTAAGACCAGGGAGGAAGACATGGGAATGGAAATTTCAGGCAAGGACAGGGTCTGGGGACTGGCAATCGCGGGCGTAATGCTGAGTTTCTTCATCTGGGGATTTCAGGGGTCGGGGCAGCTGATCATGCTCGCTTTCATCCCCACCATCCTTCTCGTACTCTCTTTTGCCGTCCCATCGAAATACCAGCCGCATCTCTTTACGTCTATCATTTTACTCATGGCAGGCGCACTGGTTGGCGTCACCCTTGAAAAACTGCTTGGCAACATCCCCTACATCTGGTGGGCTGTATACGCGTGGCCGGTAATCGCTGTTGCCGTGGGTGTGTTGCGGCCCTTTCCCCTCCTGAAAAGGGTATTCCCCTCCCTGAAAATGACAGCTGCGAGTGATGCTGGGAAAAAGGATGGAAGAGAGAAATTGAGGAAGTACCGGCCCCATATTATTTCGATTCTCGTCGGTGGAATGTCAAGCACGACTGGCATTGGCATTGTCTACCTATTCAGCCTCTATGGCCCCGATATATACGGATCCCGTAAGATGTTCGAGATCTTGGGACCTATAGAGTACGCCCTTATCTTTTGGATAGCTTCTGTTCTTGGCGTAATGCAGTTTGGCCCTTTCAAAGCATATGTGCCAAAAGACCGGAATGACAGCGAAGCGTGAGGATTCCTGTCCGCCGGCTGAGGGAGCCGCAGTCGTGGTTATCGTCCTCACAAGCCTGCTCGACTTCGATCATGGGCTGCTCTCGCGTCTTTGATAAGGTCTGTCACTGTAAGTGAGTTGCAGCCCTTTCCTGCGCCGTTCAAACAGGTTGCAGAGGTCGCCGGCAGTACCCCGGAGGCAGACAGAAGATCTGACCCCCCGTAATTCTGTAACGCAAGTCGGGCAAATATTTACACAAGGAGAACATCCGGATGCAACCCAGAAAATGGACCAGGACAGCCATCTGCCTGGCTGCAACCGCTGCAATCACCCTGACGCTCCTGTACTTCGTTACTGCCCCCCATTTGACGCCCGCCGCCCTGGCAAGCGAAAAGACGACCGCTGCCGCCTCCACACAGTCCGTAACCGTTGTCGGCGAAGGTGTTGTCAACATCGAACCGGACGTTGCCACCGCCAGAATCGGCGTCGTTGTTCTCCGCACAACCGTGAGAGAGGCCAGCTCAGAAGCCAACGGGATCATGCAAGCGGTTAAGGCCGCCCTGCTCGCCCAAAATATCGAGGCGAAAGACATCCAGACCAGACACTTCGACATTTCCGCCGAACGCTACGGGCCGGAGGGCCTGCTGCCAGAGGAGCAGGTGCAGTACCGTGTCCGCAACACCGCCTACGTCACTATTCGCAACCTGGACAACATCGGCGACATTCTCGATGCCGCCATTGAAGCCGGCGCCAACGACATCGGCAGCGTCAGATTCAGTCTGGAAAATCCGGCTGCCGTCGAGTCTGAGGCCCGTGCCATCGCCGTCGCCGATGCCCGCGCCAAAGCGGAGGAACTCGCCGCCCTGATAGACGTAAGCGTTGGTGAAGCGACCGAAATCAGCGAAATCATCGGGCACGGCGGCGGATTCTTCAGCAATAGCTTTTCCGATATGGCCATGGCCGACTCCGCCGGTGCCTTCAGCACCGGCGAGCTCACGCTGGCGATGCAACTCCAAATTACCTACAAGCTCCAGTAAAGACACCAACACCCCGAGGGGGTCCCGGTCGCCCCTTCACCTCCTGTTTCGCCCGCTGCGCACTGTGCGCAATGACGGATACGTTCGCCTGAACAAAACATGAACCCTACCTGCACAATTCGCGCCGCGGCTGATGACATCACTGTCCCGTGTCGTTGACAAAGCGCAAGGGAGAAACATCCAAAATGAATCCTTTATCCGCCCTATTTCCAGGCTATGACGATGGCTATAACGACGACAAAGGACCATCGCGGCAACCCAGCCGGCAAACGATCAAGAGCCTGATCACCGATTTCCAGACGAACCCGCTGCCACTACCCATCTGGATCTGGAACTGCCTCGTCATCTACATCATGATCAGCATGGCATGGCTTCTGATACAGATTGGGGGCACTATTTTGATCGGGCTCACCTTCTTTCTCTTGAGAATCTTCGGATAACGGTGAGACCAAATGGAGTCATGCACATGTCTTCTCCCAACATCCTCTTCCTCATGACCGACCAGATGCAAGGCCGCGTCCTCGAACCGAACAACCCCTGCCAGACCCCCAACCTCGACCGGCTGGCGGCCAGAGGCGTGCGCTTCCGCCGCGCCTACACGCCCAACGCGGTCTGCTCGCCCGCACGCGCCAGCCTGATGACCGGCCTCCTGCCCCACAACCACGGCGTCCTCTTTGTCGAGCATACCGTCGACGCCGACCAGGCAAGACTGCGCACGCCCTATCTCCACTGGGCCGATCAGCTGACCGCAGCCGGCTACGACACCGGCTACTTCGGCAAATGGCATGTGGAACGCTCCAACAACCTCGCCCGCTTCGGCTGGCAAGAGCAGGGCGCTCTCTCGGATCGCCCCGACTGGGACGCCGCCAGCTTCTCGCTGGAACGCTATCTGCACGGCCCGTCCGGCTACCGTCCCAACCGCTTCTACGGCGTCTGTGATCTGCCCGCCGGCCAGCGCGGAATGGGCAAGAAGACCGACGCCGCGCTCGCCTACCTGGACACAGTCCTGGCCGAAAGCGCGCCCTGGTGCTGTTTCGTCAGCTTCACCGAACCCCACGACCCCTTCTACTGCCACCAGGACGCCTTCGCACAGTACGATGTGGACTCGATCCCGCTGCAGCCTAACGTCCACCACGACCTGCGCGGCCAGCCCAACCTCTACAAGCGGGCCGCGCAGGTGTGGCGCGACTGGACCGACCGCGAACACCGCGAGGCCGCAGCCTGCTACTACGCCTCCATCAGCGAAATCGACCGGCAGTTCGGGCGCCTTCTGGACCGGGTGGAACGCGCCAGCCGGATCGACAATACGATTGTGGTGATGACATCGGATCACGGCGAACTTCTCGGCGCGCACGGGTCGTACTGCAAGAACATCGGCGCCTTTGAAGAGATATACAACATTCCTCTCGTCGTGGCCGGGCCTGGCGTAGCCGAATCGGCGGTGAGCGACGCCCGCGTCGGCCTGCAGGACGTCGGCCAGACACTTCTGGAGCTGGCCGGCGCGCAGCTGCTGGAAGACATCGACGGCAACTCCTTTGCGCCCCTGCTGACCAGCCCGCACGACACCGCCGACCGCCGGCAGGGCTTCGCCGAATACTACGGCGGCCGCTACACGCTCACCCAGCGCATCCTGTGGGACGAGGACTGGAAATTCGTCCACAACGGCTTCGACTACGACGAGCTCTACAACCTCGCCGCAGACCCCTTCGAGATGAACAATCTGGCACAGGACCCGGCCCATGCTCACAGAATCCAGGCCATGACCCGCCAGATGTGGGGTATCGTCGCTGAATCCGGGGACCACAGCCTCGCCAACACCCACTACCCGCCGCTGCGGATTGCCGCCGCAGGACCAGGCTAGGGAGCATCGACACCTGAAAATAACTGCTCAAAGTGTGACAAAACCAGGACGCGCACGTACAGAATCGGACTCATGGTCATCCGCAAGTTGCCGAATGCAAACGGCCGACTGTCGCCTTCCCGCAGACTGCGCGCAGGTCCCCCATATTCTCAAGGAGACGATCATGAATGAGACGGTGACTTCACAGTACGCAAGCTCTGCAAAGAACCGGTGCGGCCGAACAGCAAGTAAGGTGAAGCTGCTGGCTGGAATTCTTCTTCTGCTTGCACTGCTCGCCGGCGGCTGTCAACCCACCGAACCTGCCGCCGCTACGCCGTCAATAAAGACCGAACGGGCGCATACCTTCCTGGACCTCGCAAGCGAAACCTTGGACATGGATGCAGTCCTGCCCATGGACCCAAGCATCCGCAAGGGGCAACTGGATAACGGACTGACCTACTACATCCGTCACAATACCGAACCGTCCAACCGCGCCACCCTGATGCTGGTCGTCAACGCCGGCTCCGTCCAGGAGGATGACGACCAACTCGGGTTGGCCCACTTTCTCGAACACATGCTGTTCAACGGCACCGAGCGCTTCCCCAAGCAGGCGCTGGCCGACTACTTCGAAAGCATCGGCATGTCATCCGGGGGGGATGTAAACGCCTACACATCCTACGACGAGACCGTCTACTTCCTGGAGTTTCCCACCGATGACGACACCATCATCAACACCGCATTCCAGGTGACGGAGGACTGGGCCAGCCGCGCTACCATTTCGCAGGAGGAAGTAGACAAAGAACGCGGCATCATCCTCGAAGAGGAACGCC